>JAFQBX010000018.1 GCA_017399535.1 Clostridia bacterium
CGATGATAAGTATACAAAAGTAACAGATGCGAATATGACCTTTGCACCCGGTACTTACTATGTACGTTATCAGGCAGCAGGTTATTATAACGCTTCTCCTTTTAAAGAGGTTGTTATTAAGGAGGGTGGATTGCTGCGTGTGACGATCCCTCAAACCCAGACGGGATATACAATCGCAACAGAAGATACCGGGCTTGTATGGAACGGTTCTACAACCCTTTCCTTTACATTGAAAGACGGCTATTCCAAGACAGGTGCCTTTGCGGTGAAAGTCAACGAAACGCCGATTGCACTGGATGCCAATGACCAGTATGTGATCACGAACGCACAGGAAAATATTGAGATTACTGTGGAAGGCGTAGCAGATATAACTCCTCCTACCGCAGAAATCAAGGTTAAGGAAAACAATTGGACTTCCTTCTGGAACGACCTCACCTTTGGTCTGTTCTTCAAGGAAACGCAGGATGTTACCATTACCACAACAGATAAAGGCAGTGGCGTAAAGAGCATTCAGTATTACCTTTCCGATGGAGAATTGGAGCTCGACGAGGTAAAGGCGATTTCAGATTGGGTAGACTATAACGGCACATTTAAGATCGATCCCAATAACCGCTATGTTGTTTACGCAAAGGTTACCGACAATACAGGCAACACCCTATATATAAATTCTGATGGTATTGTTTTAGACAACATTCCACCTACGCTTGAAGGTATTGAGAATGGAAAAACCTATTACGGCGACCTTACCGTCATCAAATCTGACGAGCAGTTCTACGACATCAAGACTGTAACACTTGACGGAGAACCAATGGGCTTTGCAGAAGGCACTTACGGTCTTATCCCTGCCGATAACGCCGAGCATATTGTTGTGGTTGAAGATCACGCAGGCAACAAGACCACCTACACTGTGACGGTTATGAAGAACTATACCGTAACCTACAAGGCGGATGGCGTTGTCGTTGATACTTTGACCGTAGGACACGGCAAGGATGCAACCCCTCCTGCTGTTCCTGCTAAAGCCGGTTATACTGGCAAATGGGATCACGACGGTAAAAGAATAACCTCTGATATCGTTATCAACGCAGTCTATACAGAGAACTCTGCATCTGCACCGAGCGATCCTCAGTCCCCGCAGACCGGAGATAACAGCCATATGATGCTGTGGATTGCACTGCTCCTTATCAGCGGCGGCGCACTCATCACGCTGACTGTTGTTGACAGAAAGAGAAGAATGGCAAGCAAAAGATAAATAAATCGCATTAGTAAAGGCGGTAGTGAGCAAATCACTACCGCCTTTCATCATCCGTAGATTAAGTCTGCATTTACAATTTCCATCGCTCTATTTCGGATATTATTCATACGACCTACCCACTCCATCTGATTATCCGCTTTGAGTTGTTCGGTCACCCCCTCACACTTTGCCATCTGTTTTACAAGCCGAGAAAACATTTCTTCTGCCTGCTTGTCGAGGTCTGAAAGGTATCTGTTCAACTTTCCGCTTGTCAGCAGATTTAGGTATAATACCTTGCTGTTTTGCTTGATGTGCCGTAAGTGGCGCTGTCCCCAAACGCCGATAGACTGTTGTTCTTCTTCGGGGAATTTCAAGCAAGGGATGTAATAATCGCCTTGAAGCTCGTACCAAAGACCGTTCTTTTCGTCATAAATAACCTTTTCCATAATCACGTCCTCTTATAGATCACTTTGAATTTCTTTTGCTTCGCATCAATGATTTTCAGTAAAACCTCGTCCACTGCATCGGTGTACTTGTCGTTGGCAATAAGGTTGTTCCGCATTTCGTTCAGACAGTTCACAACTACCCTGCGCTCAAAATCATCTAACGCTATGTAATACTTCTTATCTAGCATAATGTTCACTCCTTCAGTAAGTCTTGAAACGGGGTGTCGGTTGCAACAAAGGTATCGTATGTAAAATTTGCTCCCAAGCGAAAACCCATCATAAAGCTATCAAGGTTAGATTCGCCGTTTACCACGCTCCACGCATTTACAAAATCGAGAAATTTCTTCTTGTGTTCACCCGATAACTGCTCCGTCAAAAATTCCTCATTGAGCATCAGCACTTCCATTTGCTTTTGTACGGCTTTGTTTTGCTTGGTGCTGCGTGCCTGCGGATCAATGTTGCCGTAATAAAATTCTTCTATAAATTTGCCCATATTGTTACCTCCTTTGATTTTCTACCATAATTGTACTCAAAGGCGGTTTAATAGTCGAATGTACCGCTATATACAGAAAAATACCGAGAAAAACCTGTTACAGTTCTTCTCGGTATTCATCTTTTGGGACTTGTCTTTGCTAATACCGGATAATTCAATGCATTAGATGTAGTTTCTAAATTACTTCCTTATCAGGTGTTAGCATTTGGTGATGCTTTTTTAATTTAGTGAAAATTGTATAAAACGAGCAAATATGAGAAAAATAGAGAAAAATAGAGCAATATTAAGTAAATCAAAATTATCGTTGAAAAAATTATAAAAAAATACATAAAACATCAAAAAAACTATTGATTTTTCGGGGATTTGGCTTTATATTTATTACTATGCATTAAAGAATTGGAATTCAATTCGCAAATGTTGACTACCAGCCACGCCGCAATCAACCAGCGGGTTAACAAAAATCCGCCGATTGCGAAAAACCCTTTGCGAAAAACCCTTTGCGGAGGGCGTGTGCAATGGGGTCGCTGGTACTGCTGAATTTTATTACAGCAGTTCCTATTACCGCAAAGGGGGATGCATATTATGTCCAAAAAAGAAAATATTGTAGTCGAATTAGAAAACATTGGTATATCCTTTGATGATGAGGTTATTTTAGATGACCTCTGTTTAAGTATAAAGGATGGCGAGTTTGTTACCTTTCTCGGCCCGTCAGGATGCGGAAAGACAACAACACTCAGAATTATTGCAGGTTTTACACAGCCTGATACCGGTGAAGTTATTATCGACGGCAACCGTATGAATGGTGTTCCTCCGTATAAAAGGCAGGTTAACACCATTTTTCAGCGTTATGCGCTTTTTCCGCACCTTAACGTTTACGAAAATGTCGCATTCGGTCTCCGCGTGAATAAGGTTGACAAAAAGGAAATCGACGAAAGAGTTACCGCCATGCTTAAATCGGTTAACCTTTCGGGATTTGAACGCCGCCAGATTCACTCGCTTTCGGGCGGTCAGCAGCAGCGTGTTGCCATCGCACGAGCCCTCGTTAATAATCCTAAAATATTGTTGCTTGACGAACCGCTTGGTGCTCTCGATTTAAAGCTCCGCAAGGATATGCAAATCGAACTGAAAAACATTCAGCAGCAACTCGGCATTACCTTTATTTTCGTTACTCACGATCAGGAAGAAGCACTTTCGATGTCTGATACCGTCGTAGTAATGAATGAGGGTAAAATACAGCAGATTGGTTCGCCCGAGGATATCTACAATGAGCCGAAAAACGCCTTTGTTGCCGACTTTATTGGTGAAAGTAATATTCTCGACGGAATTATGCGCGAGGACAAACTTGTCGAAATGTTTGGACATAAGTTCGAATGTGTCGACACCGGATTTGATAAGAATGAGCCGGTTGACGTCGTTGTTCGTCCTGAGGATATCGATGTAGTCAGCGTAAGCGAAGGACAGCTTTCGGGCGTAGTTTCTTCAATTACATTCAAGGGTGTTCATTACGAAATTATTGTTGATATCAATGACTTTAAGTGGATGATTCAGTCCACCGATTCACCTGCAGTAGGGGATAGAATAGGAATTTCTATTCCGCCTCAGGATATACATATAATGAAAAAATCCGAATATTCAGGTATGTTCGGTGATTATAGTACGTTTAGTGATGAAATGGAGCTTATGAACGAAGTTGAAACTGACGGGGAGGATGAGATATGAAATCATCCTTTTTACGAAGGCTAATTAACGCTCCATATCTTTTGTGGTCAGCGATTTTTATCATCGTTCCGCTTGTTATCGTTGCATATTACGCATTGACTGACGAGAGCGGAAATTATACATTGAGCTACATATTAAATATCGGCGAGTATAAGGAAGTGTTCATTCGTTCACTTGTTTATGCCGTTATCGCAACCTTGATTACATTGGTTATGTCATATCCTGTTGCTTATTATATGTCGCGGTCAAAGGTCAGCACACAAAAGATTATGATGCTCCTTGTTATGCTTCCAATGTGGATGAATCTGCTTATCAGGACATATTCCTGGACAACGATTCTCGAAAAGACAGGACTTATCAATTCATTTCTCGGCTTTTTTGGAGTTGAACCATTAAAACTTATCGGTACTCCAGGAGCAGTTATACTCGGTATGGTTTATAATTATATTCCTTATATGATTTTGCCCATTTATACCGTTATGACAAAGATTGATAATTCCTTGCTCGAAGCGGCAGAGGACCTTGGTTCAAACGGTTGGTCAAAGTTGAAAAGGGTTATTTTACCCCTAAGCTTGCCGGGTGTAATTTCGGGAATTACGATGGTATTCGTACCGAGCGTCAGCACATTTTATATTTCGCAAAAGCTTGGTGGAGCCCAAACCCTCATGATTGGCGATATTATTCAAAAGAGATTTGACGCGCTTAGTTACAATACCGGTGCGGCTCTTTCGCTGATTATGATGGTTGTAATTTTAATCAGCTTAGCAATAATGAATAGATTTACCGACGACGATGACGGAGGTATAATCCTATGAAATTATTTGGAAAGATTTGCTCGGTGCTGATGTTTATTTTCCTATATGCGCCTATTGCGGTTATGATTTTCTTTTCGTTCAATTCATCGAGAAGTACATACGTTTTTGAAAGCTTTTCTGTAAAATGGTACGGAGAGCTGTTTAATTCAAGTGCTACCCTAAATGCGCTTAAAAACACTTTGATTTTGGCGGTGCTTTCTGCTTTAATTGCGACAATACTCGGTACATTAGCGGCTGTTGGTATTTTTAATATGCGCTCAAAGGTTGGAAAAAGCGCAATTATGACGGTTACCAATATTCCGATGATGAACCCCGATGTAGTTACAGGCGTTTCGATGATGCTTTTATTTGTATTTATCGGACGTTTGATTGGCGCACAGCAGTATTTGAGTTTTTATACAATTCTTATCGCTCATATCACATTTAATTTACCTTATGTAATATTAAATGTATTGCCTAAATTGCGCCAAACGGATAAGAATCTCGTCGAGGCCGCACAGGATTTGGGGTGTACGCCTCATTCCGCGTTTTATAAGGTAGTGTTGCCGAATATTTCGTCGGGCATTGTTTCGGGATTTATTATGGCGTTTACGCTTTCGCTTGATGACTTTGTTATCAGCTATTTTACTAATGGTACTGGATTCCAGACCTTGCCACTGCTTATTTATAACCAGACGACGAAAAAGACGGTAAAACCTGATATATACGCTCTTTCAAGCGTTATTTTCTTTGCAATACTTATTCTTTTGATTATTGTAAATCTCATTCAGGCGCGTTCCGAGATGAAGATGAAGAATAACGCAAAGGCAGGATTTATTTCAAAAATTGCAGGAAAAATCGGCGACTGGTTTGATAATAAATTCGAGACAAGAGCAGCTCGTCTGTCTGTTATTAGCGGAGTTTTGGTTGTTTGTATTGCTTTAAGTGCGTTCGGGATTAACTCGTTGCAAAATAAGCAAAATGATAAATACACCGACCTGTTCAACAATTTGTCTGGCGTTTACTCGACCGACTATGCAGGTACAGAACTTAATGTATTCAACTGGGGCGAGTATATTTCTGATGGCGACGAAGGAACGCTTGACGTTATTGATGCGTTTGAACACCTTACCGGAATTGATGTAAATTACGACAATTTTGACAGTAACGAATCAATGTATTCAAAGCTGAAAAGCGGCGCGGTTTCGTATGACGTTATAATTCCGTCCGATTATATGATCGAGCGAATGAAAAACGAAGATATGCTTGAAAAGTTGGATTTAAGCAAAATCAGCAACTTTAAGTATATTGATGACAAGTATAAGAATCTCTTTTATGACGAAAAAAACGAATACACGGTTGCTTATAACGCAGGAACTGTCGGACTTATCTATGACTCGACATTGGTGGATGAAGAGGTAGATAGCTGGACAATAATGTGGGATGAAAAGTATAAGGATAATATCCTTACTTTTAATAATCCACGAGATTGTTTTGCTATCGCACAGTTTATACTTGGACAAAGTTTGAATACTGAGGATAAAGCTGACTGGGATGCTGCTGCCGACCTTCTTATTGAACAAAATGGTATTCTTCAAGGTCGTGTAATGGACGAAGTGTTTAATAAAATGGGCGGCGGAAATGCTGCAATGGCGCCCTATTATGCCGGTGACTATTACGTTATGCTTGAATCCAATCCTAATCTCAAATTTGCTTATCCAAAGGAAGGGTTCAATATTTTTGTCGACGCATTTTGTGTGCCGACCTGTGTCAAAAATTACGAGGCGGCGCTAATGTTTATCAATTTCATGTGTGAGCCCGAGATTGCTCTCGCAAATGCCGAGTATATTTGCTATACATCGCCTAATACTGCGGTTGCAGAAAATCCTGATTACACCTATTATCAGAATGAGATTCTATATCCGTCGGATGAGGTGACAAAAAAGGCACAGTATTTCCACGATTTTGACCCCGAGGTTAGAAAGTATTACGAATCCCTTTGGGAAAAAATATTGATATCATAAAAAAACAAGCGCTGAATTTTTCAGCGCTTGTTTTTTGATAGGGAAGTGAAATGAAAAAAGAGACGCAAGCTTAATGCTTAACGTCTCTCTTTTTTTGTTGGTGATCCATCGGGGATTCGAACCCCGTACACCTTGATTAAAAGTCAAGTGCTCTACCGTCTGAGCTAATGAATCAAACGACCGTATTATTATAGCAACAGATTCCTGTATTGTCAAGATTTATTATGAAAAAATAATTGTTTTAAAATAAAAACTTTTTAATAATAAAATAGGGGGTATTCAATTTGTGCATAATGTAGAAACTGAAAAACTATTGTTAATTTATAAAAGTTGCGCCAATCTACTAGTAGTTAACATAAAACAAATTTCAACGAGATATTGGGTTTACATAAAATAGTTTACATAATTTTTATATTATTTACATAAAGTGATTGACATAATATTTGTACAACTCTCCAAAAATGAATTTTAGGCGAGAAAATGATTGATATTATAGCGATTTTGTACTATATTATATTTAGACATTAAAAAGTATTATGTGAACTAAATGTTTTTATCGTTTGCGGTTATTATTTTCTCTGAATGAGCATATTTTTTTATGAATAGCTTGTACGGAGATGATAATATGCTTGTCGCAGTTTACAATTGCTCACCCAAGGTAAGAAAAAACGGAATTCTTTTATATTATTCTTTAATTCTTGCCGCTTATACAATAGGGTGCGTTTTTTTTCGATTTGATTTTAAGCTTTGTTCAGTATCCGTGGCTTATCGGTTGCTGATTGATGTATTTAATGAAAATGGATATTTTGCTGCTTTTACAGTATTATTTGGTGTAAAGGCGGTAATCTTTTTGACTGTCTATTTCCTTGGCTATTTTTGCTTTGGTAAGCCGATTTTATATTCACTTATGTTGTATATTGGTGTTTTTTACGGTCAGTTTGCAGGATATTTGTATTTCGATTTCGGATTTAGCGGAATGATTATTTTTCTTTTATCATTTTTAGTATTTGGTATGGCTGTTTTGCCATTTTTGTATTACAGGTTCAATCGTTCGCTAAGCATTTGCAGTTCGATATTTGAATACACCTTTCGCAAAAATAGTAGTTCCATCGAGTTTAACAATAAAGATAATTTTATAAAGACAATAATAACGTTGCTTGTAATGTTAATAATTTCATCTGTGCAGTCATTAGCGCTACGAATTATTATATATTTCGCAACTTAAACGGGGTATATATAAAATGAAGGACTTTAAACAGCAATTCCGTCAATATCTCATTGATGAAAAAAAGGTATCAGCAAATACGCTTGAATCGTATATTCGCGATTTGAGCCAGTATTTTGATTATTTTGAAGCCAATGATATTAACGAAATTGAAAAGGCAACAAACGAGGATATTAAAGATTACATCAAATATCTCGAAATAAAGGGAAAGAGTCACTCAACAATTGTTCGTGTTGTGGCGTCTATTCGCTGTTTTTATCAGTACCTTATTATCAGTGGAGTTGTTTCATCTAATCCTGCTGCAGGTATCAAATTCGAAAAAGGCGAAAAGAAATTACCCGACATTTTATCAAATAGAGAGATTGATATACTCCTGTCACAGCCCGATGTAAATGATTTAAAGGGCTGTCGTGATAAGGCGATGCTTGAGCTTATTTATGCTACGGGAATTCGAGTTTCGGAGCTTATCAATCTTAATCTCAATGACGTTATTCTTGACGTAGGTATCCTTCATTGTTCGAATCCTAAAAACGACCGTATTGTACCCGTATATCCCACGGCATTATCAGCAGTTCGAGAATACATAAAGCGCGTTCGGTCAATTACCGTTTATGATAAGAATGAAACATCATTGTTTGTGAATATGAATGGACAGCGCTTGACTCGTCAAGGATTCTGGAAAATAATCAAGCAGTATGCATCGCAGGCGGGGATTAAAAAGGATATTACACCGCATACACTTCGCCATTCCTTCGCTACGCATTTGCTCGAAAACGGAGCACAGTTAAAGGATATTCAGGAAATGCTTGGACATTCTGATATTTCATCGACTCAGGTGTATGCACATATTATGAGAAATAAATTTTCAAACGCGTACAATAAGTTTCATCCGAGAGCGCATAAATAATTAAAGGTGATATAAATTGGGAATTTTAAATAAATTTATCGACCATAACAAATTTGGTCCCGGCGTCAGTAAAGAAAATAACGAATCTAAAATCGGGCGCTTTTTTCGAATATTAAAGTCAAAATTTTGGAAGATATGTTCGCTCAACCTTATTTTAATTGCTTGTTTAATACCGTTTATTGCATTATCTGTCGGTATTTACAATATGACTCCATTGTCAGATAGCAATGTAGCTGTCGAATATCTTTATTCGGAAGGATACACAACCGATTTTATCAATATCGCGGATAAATATATTGATGCCTTTCAGCCGAGTGAAAAGAAGCTGGTTGAGTTAAAGGCAGCATTTACCGCATTTACCGAAAAGATTAAAAAGGTAAATCCTGATTTTATAACAGAAGGCAGTTCTGAATTTGATTTTTCGAAATATAGTGAAGACGATGGTAAAGAAATTTTAACCCTTGCAACAAACATTCTCGATATTCTTGATGGCGAAAGACTGAAAATAAAAAATGACGACGGCAAATGGTCTGTCATAGATACAAAGAGTAATGATTATGTGTTAACATCGATTTCCTTTGATGATGGAGATATTTTAATAACCGATTCAATGCCGGGTGACTATGCTGATTATTTTTATTGGGTTCTGGTATTTCTGCCCTTTGCTTTTATCGGGCCTATTATGGCAGGTGTTATAAAGGTAACACGCGATTTCGTTAGGGAAGAACCGGTATTCTTGTTTTCCGATTTCATTGACGGCGCTAAGAAAAACTTTTTCCCGTCAATAATCATTTCAGTAATTCAGTATTTTGTCAGCGCTATTGTAATAAACGCGATTTTACTTTATTATTCATATTTAGGCAACGGATTTATTTACACCTTTGCGTTTGCGGCATCGCTGTTTTTGGCATTCATTTTTATTGCCATGAATTTTTACGTTATGCTTATGCAGGTAACGCTTAAACTGTCGCTTAAAAAGATATTTAAAAACGCCTTTTTCTTCTCGATAATTTGCCTGTTTAGAAACATTTTACTGTTGGTTGGATTTATTGCAGTAATACTTTTGTATGTAGTATTATTTATCGTGGGTCAGGCGTATGGACTCGTTCTCGGCTTTACAATGCTTTCGGTGCTCGGATTCCTGATTGAGCTTATGATTTATGTTTTAATTTCTGCAGTTTATCCGCCGATTAAGCGCATTGTAATCGATCCGTATTACGAGGCACACAAAGAGGAAACGTCAGCCGCTGTAACTGATAAGGATAAAGCTGCTGATAAAATTGCCGAATCACAGCCGTCATCCGAGTCTGATGATGAAAAAGCCGAAAGTGAATATGTTTACCATAATGGTAGAATGATTCACCGCTCGGCACTCGAAAATGATATATTATTTAGAGATTAAGTAAAACAAACCGTCAACAACAGTTGACGGTTTGTTTTTTTATATTTCTTTATAGAATACGTCGAGAACTAGCTCATACAGCTTTTGATTATCAGGATAGAATGCGGCATAATTACCTTCAACTCCGATTTCTCCCTCAATGTTTTTGAATTCAATATTCATATTGCCATTGAAAAATACCGAGGTCAAAAAAGTGATTTTGTCAACCGATAATGTACTAACTGAATATTGATTAACCTTGTTATAAAGGTTGACCGGGGTAGAAATATCTTTCTTTGTTCGCTCAATTGCTTTTGAAGAAAATGCCTTTAAATAATCTATCTGACGGGTCATTCGGTGGGCGTTTGATTCGGTTTTGTTTATATTTCTGGACCGAATATATTTATATACGTCGTTTCCTCGCAGGGTAATCATTTTACCCGTTTTCTTTGTCATGCTACTGTTATACGCTGGAACTGCGACACCGCCCACAGCGTCATTTAGCACTCTTACAGCGTTTAAATCAACCGCCATATAGGTATTGATGGGTACTCCGCATAAAACGTTTGAAACCGACCAAATGGTGCTTTCACAGCTCATATCCTTGCCGTCGCCATAAGCGTAAGCGAGACAAAGCTGTCTTTTTTCGGTACGGATATAGTTTCCTTCGCCGGAATAAATTTTGATATCGGTCATGGTGTCACGAGAAATTCCGATAACCGTTGTATCGCCGTTTGATGTGTCAATTGTTACGGCGTATATAGCGTCAGCTTGACCGTTTTTGCCGTTTTTATATGTTTTGTCAATATTTGTTTTATCGATGCCCATAAAAAGAATGGTGGTTATATTTTCGTTGTAAATATAATTTTTGCCGTTGTAGCTTACAATTCCGTTTTCGTCAATGAATGCATCAACATCGGGAGGTATTGTGTGAATACTGTTGTTTTCAAGCATCGCATTTTTACCATACATGGTCAAGAACGAAATGCTGTTAGGAATGGCTAAAAGTAGACATAACAGTATAGCCAATATTGCTGTAATTATCTTACCCTTTTTCTTATACAGTCTAAAATAAATTAGAGTATATAGGAAAAGGGCGATTACGGAAATTATAATAATAGGTATTTTGAGTATATTACTGAAGTTTATTAAAGCGTAAATAATTGAGAATAGAGCGCTTCCGACTATCACAGCAGAGATGAATAAGAATACAATAATCTTCCATACTCTATCGAATATCAGTAGTTTTTTAATAGGTGAACTCATCTTTTATCAAGACTCCTTGAACAAGATACCTGTTATTTGGTTTATTATTCGCCAAACATGTGCTGAGTGTAACAATTTTATCGTCGGTGGTGAGATTGACCTCGCGTGTGTTTTTGTAAATTGAGTTGGGGTTTTGAACGTATTCAAGATAGCTTGCGAACACTTCTTTGTCAAAGAAATTGAATGAATTTAAAATATGCCTTGCATCGTATTCGTAGGCGGCAAAGATGCGGTAGGTGAGAATGTGTCCTCGCGTGTAAATATAAAAGTATTCATTCTCGTTAAAGAAATCCTCTTTCTTGAATTTATGCAGATGGCGGAACATGCTGCCGTTTTTCATATTGTGGCCATAAATTACGGTATTAGGGTCGGAAAAATCCTTCTGATTAAGCTTTTGTGTAAAAATTGCACCAGCCGCTGACTTCTTTTTATTCACGTTATGGTCAACGTAAAAAAGGTCATCCTCGGCATAACTTTGGAGAATAGGGTAGTCAATCTTTGTATTAGGTACGGTTATCCATGCATAAATGTCTTTGTTCTGCTTTTCGAGTTCGTTAAAGTTGATTGGATTTTCGACCAAGATAACCGAATCATCATAATGAGGGTTGGAAACAGTAATATTCTTGTCGCCGGAGGAAACCTTGTATTTATCGGTGTCAAAATCATTGTTGCTGCTGCTTTGACACATAGTGACACCTAAAATAATAGCGATAATCAATAAAAGCGAGATTAAAATAATAATTATATTTCTTCTTTTATTACTTTTCATAAAAGTCAGCCACTTTCGGTTTAATAAATAAATCCCATCCCGAAACCTTTAAGCATCAGGACAGGATTTATAATAGTTATAAGTTTATTGAATTATTGAACAACATGCTTGTTGCGGATGATTGCATAACCTGCAACGGCTAAAACAGCAATCAAGGAAACGAGTGCGATGGGGAGAACACTGTTAGTGTTATCTGAGGTAACAGGTGAACCCGAACCGCTGTCAACAGGACCCGAAGGTGTAGATGTGCCAATCGGCTTCCATATCGGAGAAATGGTAATGTCGGTTGTGTAATCGAAGGTAATTTCGGTGCTGGTTAAGCTACCATCAGTAATTGTGTAGCTACCTTCAACGGTCCATCCTTCGAATTCGTATCCTTCGTTAGGAGTGGCAACAACTGTGTATGTTTCGTCCTCATTTTCTTCACCGACAGCGTTACCACCGTTTGTTTGGATAATGGTAACCTTAATTTCAACAACGCCGTTAGGGCTTTTTTTAGCGCTTGCCATAACGGGCAAAGCGAATATGAGAGTTAATACTAAAAACAGAGCAATAAATCTTTTCATAATTATCCTCCTGAATGATACTTATAAAATTACATCATCATTATATAGTATGTTTTATCAAAAATCAATACTTTTTACAATATTTTTTCTGCTATTATTTGACATTGCGCTTAAATTATAATATATTCATATTATTGACTTGAAAGTGAGTAAACTCAAATGATAAATATATTATATCAGGATAAAGCAATAATTGTTTGCGAAAAGCCAATTGGAGTACTATCCGAGCGAGGTCATAACACACGCGAAAAATGTATGCCGAATATGCTTGAAAAGCTAACAAAAACGTACAGAATTGATGTCGTTCATCGACTTGATAAAGCGGTTGGCGGATTGATGGTGTTTTCCAAGAATTCGAAGGCATCGGCGGGGCTTTCGGGGGCAATTGCATCGCATAAAATGAAAAAACAGTACCTTGCCGTTGTTGCAGGGTGTCCCGAAGAAAAGGAAGGGCAGTGGCGTGATTTTCTTTTTCGTGACAAGTCAAAAAACAAATCGTTTGTGGTAAAGAAATTACGTACTGGTGCAAAAGAGGCAATTCTGAATTATAAAGTTTTAGACACTATAGAGGTTAAGGACGGCGTTGTTTCGTTGCTGCAAATTTCGTTACAGACGGGCAGAACGCATCAAATTCGAGTTCAATGCGCATCGCGAAAAATGCCCCTTTTGGGTGATGAAAAGTACGGCAGTCGAATACATACAAAGAACATCGCCCTTTGGTCAAATCGACTTGCTTTCGACCATCCCATTACAAAAAAGCCGATTGACATTACTCTTGACCCACCTAAAACGGAACCGTGGATTTGGTTTAATAAGGAAACACTTCAATTAACTCAATGTTCCCATTGTCCATACTAATACCTATGGCGTAATATTTTGTCGTATCATTATACGAAAATGATATACCTCTATTATACGTTATATCGTTTAAGTAGGTGTGAAGAACAATCGGTTTAGATGGGGAAATGCTATCAATCGCAGAGATGGTTTTAACAACAACTAATGATTCTGATTCGTCCAGTTCAATGAATTTAAAGTTATCGAGTTGAATATTGGTATTTATTACGAGGTCATAATTTATTAAATCGGGATCAATGTCAGATAAATGAATATAATTATTCATATCGTTGTTATGTTTCCCAGTTGCTTCTTTAATTGTTAATTTTATCTTTTTAGTTGCTTCGTTTGCGGATTCTGAATTATTTGAGTTGTCATTATCTGAGCTATCTGTTATTTCACTTTCAGTATTTGAGTTGTCCACGATTGAGGTTTCATCATTCGATGTTTCATCTGAATAATTTATAATTTCATCGGGCAGGTAATCGAAAATCAAATTCTCCCATTTTTCAGTGTCGCACCCGAAGTGATTTTTATCAATTCTGTTTCCGTCTGCGTCAAAAGATTCACCAAAGCCACCATCGGAAATGAGTATATAATTCCCGTTATTATACTTAATTTTTACAACGTAATTTCCGTAACTAAAACTAGGATCAACCGCTCCGGGCACAATTAAAATATAATCTTTGAATTGTATTTTTGATAATTTATTTAAAAAATCCGAAAATTCATTTTCATCCAATGAGTATGCTAGTGTGTCAGCGTTTACATCGCTACCAGTTATCCGTTCGCTTTTATGAATACCATAAATCTCTATTGTTGACACTTTTTCTGCATCAATGTCGTCATATCGTTTATAGCGAGGGATAATAATGCAACCAGTGAGCGAAAAGATAATGCATAATATCATAAGAATTGATAATAATTTTTTGCACAATTTCATTATAGCACGACCTTCGCAATAAATTTAAAACAATTAATATTGTTTGTTAAATTGTACCAATAATTATTATAAAAGTAAATTCATTTAACAAAAAGTTTACAAAAACCTTCCATTTTTTTAGTTAGTTATATGTGTGAATTAAAAAAAGCACTCTTTCGAGTGCTTTTTTATGTAGGACCTAAAATTTTATTTCTTTTCGTAAACAACTGTTGAACCAAAGCTGTCTTCGATGTTAAGCTTGTTTCCGTCAATTGTGTACTTGAATGTGCTCGGTTCGGAGTTGGTGTATGTGATTGTTACAGCAGTACCGTCATCGGTGTAGGTGAAGTCCATAGAAGCGCCCATATATTCGTAAGAACCTTTACCATCCTCACCGAAATTATAGATAGCGCCTGCCATATCAACCGATTCCCATGAACCAACAATGGTTGCCTCTTTTTCGCCACCGCATGCAACTAATGAGAATGTCAAAACAACAACCAACATCAATGCAAATAATTTCTTCATAACATTTCCTCTTTTCATTGAATTTAAGCGATTTTGTATCCGCTTATGCTATAATAATACTCACATAATTCATAAAAATCCCCACCCATTTTAAAAAAATCGGGTGGGGATGGAGCTGAAATGGATGTTTTTTTATAATTTCACATATTTTTCATTCGTTTTTTGCGAGACCGACCGCTTCGAAAAAAGGGATTATTATAATATCAAAAAAGCTCCGGACAAAAGTCCCGAGCTTTTTTTGCTGCAAATTAAAGATTATAATACTTATCAAATTCAGCAGGATGGGGGATAGCGGCAAGCTGACTGCATTCAGCACGTTTTGACTTGATAAAGTTGCGAATAAGCTCCTCGGGGAATACTCCGCCTTCGGTGAGATATTCATAATCTTTTTCGAGGCAATCAAGTGCTTGATCGAGAGAAACGGGAAGTCCCTGTAATTTTGCCTTTTCTTCTTCGGGGAGGTTGTAGAGGTTCATATCATACGGACCCCAGCCATTTGCGTGAGGATCAATCTTATTCTTGATACCGTCGAGACCTGCCATGAGAATAGCTGCGTAGCAGAAATAGGGGTTGCAGGTTGCATCAGGATTGCGAAGCTCAAAACGACGCTTGTCAGGACTCTTTGCGTATGCGGGGATACGGATAACTGCGCTACGATTAGATGTAGCGTAGCCAACTGTTACCGGAGCTTCAAAGCCGGGAACAAGGCGCTTAAACGAGTTTGTGCTAGGATTGGTAATAGCGCAGAGAGAGCCAATGTGCTTCAAGAGACCGCCGATAAAGTAGTGAGCGGTTTCGCTAAGGTGCGAATATCCGTTATCGTCAGAGAATACGGGCTGTCCGTCTTTGAAAAGAATCATATGAACGTGCATACCGTTACCGGCTTCGCCGTAAATGGGCTTGGGCATAAATGTAGCACTCTTGCCATATTTCAAAGCGGTGTTGTGAATGATGTATTTAATCATCATTGTTGCGTCAGCCATGTGAACAACTTCACCAAGCTGCGGCTCAATTTCAAACTGACCTGATGCGGCAACTTCGGGGTGGTGATAGTTGATTTCGATACCTGCTTCTTTCATAAGGAGGCACATTTCGCTACGGCATTCGTATGAGGTATCAAACGGCTTAGCAATATGATAGTTTTTCTGCTTCGGAACGACAACTCCGTGTCCTTCTACGTCAGAGTTCCAGTACGACTGCTTTGCGTCAACTGTTGCGCCGATGTATCTGCCGTCAACGTTCCATGTAACGTCGTCAAAAAGATAAAACTCAAATTCGGGCAATATTTTCATTTCGTCGGCAACGCCGCTCTTTTTCATATATTCAACGGCTGCCTTGATAATATTGCGCGGATACTGAGCGAGAGGACGATTTTCGGGAGTGTCGATAATCATTGCGTTACCGGTCATCGAGAGGGTAGGAATCTCGCAGAAAGGATCAATAACAGCTGTATCGGGATCGGGAATGAATACCATGTCACTTTTTTCAACAACGGCGTAGCCATAGTTCGAAGCGTCAAAGCCGATACCACTTTTCATTGTATCCTCCGAAAAGTTTTCGGCAGGGATGGTAACGTGACGGTACTGACCGTTGATGTCAACCATCTTGAAATCAACCATCTTTATACCTTTTTCTTTTATAAGGTCGAGAATATCTTTAACGTTTGCCATAGAATAATACCTCTTTCATGAAATTTTTATTACAGACAATTTTACAAATTCTTTCATATTTTGTCAATATTCTTAGCAAAATATTGTGATTAAATTAACGATAGAATTTTATTGATAAGAAAAAACTCCTCACACAAGATAGTGTGAAGAGTTTTTTTGTCTTTTCGTCCATAAAAGACGAACATTATTTTTTAAATTCAAGTCGTTAGTTCGAGTCTGGGTGATAGGTTAAAAATATAACTAAAAATGTAATTGTCTAAAAACGGATTTTTACTCAAAAAAACCTTTTTCCTTGTTGAATTTATAAATAGTTGTTTTTTCAGCCCTTTTAGCAAAAGGATTAAGAATTCTTGCTAATCCCCACCAAGTACCACCAATACGTTCTTCTGTATTGTCCGAATAAACGATATAATATTTTTCAGTTGCAAGTTTTTTGCCTTTATAAACTTGTATATATTTTATTTTATTTTCAAACAACTCGATTATAAAGACCTTTGCTCTTTTTACATAGTCATCACCACCATCTACCAACTCAGATGAGTAATCTTCAAAATGATAATGATCAGTAAAATAGAACATGATTATCTCATTTTCAAAAACTTCAAACCCAACATTATTTTTCTCGTCAATCGTTACGAAATCCGATTTATATTTTCTACCCTTCCAATCTTTATTGGCAGTAGAAATTGTTATCTTTGCGTTTTCCAAATATGGTTTTATTGTATCAATCAATTTATTAGTGATTTCAAAATTCATATTTTCACCAACCTTTTGGTGTATTATAGCATAAAAGCGACGATAAATCAATGCGGAGCGTTGTATGTAATGAAATATGGCTTTGCCATATGAAATAATCCTAACGGATTATAAATATTTTTGCGATGCAAAAATGTGAAATAAAATTCGCCTCTTAACATTTGCGAAGCAAATATTTCATACGCGTTAGCGTATTTCATAGCGAAGCTATTTCACTCGCCGCAAGGCGAATTTCGTTGAAAAAGAAAAGACACGCTATTGCGTGTCTTTCTTTTTTGGTTGCGGAGGCAGGACTTGAACCTACGACCTTCGGGTTATGAGCCCGACGAGCTACCATCTGCTCCACTCCGCGATGTAAACGTCTCAAAGGACAATATGCATTATACATCAGTCGTTTGCTTTTTGCAACCCCTTTTTTGAAAATAATTAAAAAAATCGTTCGACATATTTCACCAAAGGATATTTTTAAAAAACGATTCCGACGATTTTCCGTGTGCTCGATTGAACCTTTTTAACTTATATAAATTAGGATTTTCTTTATCAATATAGTTTATCTTTTCCTCACAACCGAAGCTAACCTTGAAGCCCATTTCCTCAATTATACTATACGATTGCTTGCACGCTCTGCCGAAAGGGTAGGTGAAAGCGATAGGCGTAATTCTCGTAACTTCATTTAATTTATTTTGAACTGTTTTGAGGTCGGATGCAAGCATCATCTTGTAACAATCATCGCTTTCGCCCGGCTTTATTATGCTGCCTTTTCTATTGTTTAAGGCGTGCAAATCGTATGTGTGGTTTGCCATTTCGACCAGTCCGCTTTGGCTCATTTCCTTAATATCGTCCCAAGTAACGTGAGCGTAGTTGACGTTTCTATCGTCACAGTCAGAGTATAAATCAGTGTATATTCCGATTATCGAAAAAATTGCCTTCATATTGTATTGTTTCAGCAAGGGGTATGCGTATTCGTAAAAACTCAAATATCCGTCGTCAAAGGTTATCATAATCGGCTTTTCGGGCAATTCAAACTTGCCATCAAAATAATCAACTAGGTTTTGTGATGTTATGGTTTCATAGCCCTTTTCCTCAATTAGTTTCAAGTCGCTTTCAAATTGTTCGGGCGTGATTACGTAAGCGCCGAGAGCAGAGGATTTTTTCGATATATGATGATACATTACAATAGGCAGTTCTATTTTGTCGACTGTATTTTTCTTGCTGTCGGCGGAAATGAGAAAACTCGATGCCAATATAAATACTGAAACTATCAATAAATATAATCGTTTCGCTTTGATAATCATGAATTAACCCTCCCTTAAACAAGTATATGAGGTAGGGTTAATTTAAATGTCAAGTTTTGATATAGTAAACCCTTTATTTCGCCATTCGTCGATTACGTCTGAAAGTATTTCGGTGTTTGTTTTTGATACCGCGTGAAGAAGATAAATTGCGCCGTCATGAACCGAGGTGGTGACTCTGTCAAACGCCTTTGTTATATCGGGCTGATTGTTTACGTCATAGTCCTTATATGCGAAGCTCCACAGTATCGTTTTGTAACCGAGGTTTTTAGTAATCGCGAGAGTTCTTTCGGAAAATTCTCCGCGAGGTGGACGAATATATTTCATTTCGTAATTATAGTTTTCGAGCATATAATCGTGTAGCTTGGTGATTTCGAGTGCGCAATTTTCAGCTGATAAGTCGGGCATTGACGGATGCGACCACGAGTGATTACCTACAATATGTCCCTCGCTAATCATTCTTTTTATCAGTTCGTCATTTCTCTTAACATAATCGTAGGTAACAAAGAAAACGGCAGATACCTTTTTATCCAATAAAACGTCGAGAATTTGAGCGGTATATCCGTTTTCATACCCTTCGTCAAAGGTCAGATAGATGCATTTTTCTTTCTTGCCAATAAAATAGGCATCGTACTTTTCATATATATTATTGTATTCTATTGAGCTTATTGGCTGGTTTTTTTCGTTTACGTTATATCCTTGCCCCCAGCATTTTTTACTGTTATCGAGTGCTGAATATTCGATTTCAGAATTGCTTGATGCGGGTTTGACATTATTACCGCCGACATTTTGCATTTCGGATGAGTTAAGGGAAGAGGAACAGGCGGTCATTGTCAAAATAGCGGTAAAAATAATTAAAATTTTCTTCATATTATCATCTCCGCTATTATTTTTTTCAGAATTGTATGCAAGATAACAGTTAATAATATGTAGGTGTGGAAAATTTAAACTAAAATTTCAACAAAAACTTGACTGAAAACTATATATAGTGTATTATTTATAATGTATACCCATAATATTTGAAAATCGGAGATATAATAATGGCCAAAAAGACCACAGAATATGGTAACGAAAGTATCCAATCATTAAAAGGCGCTGACCGAGTAAGAAAGAGACCGGGAGTTATTTTCGGCTCGGACGGTATCGACGGTTGTCAGCACTCAATATTTGAAATTATTTCGAACTCAATCGACGAGGCAAGAGAAGGTCACGGTAAAAAGATTATCGTAACACGTTATCTTGATCATTCGGTTGAGGTTGAGGACTTCGGTCGTGGTATTCCCGTTGACTTTAATAAAAACGAGGGGAAGGAAAACTGGGAACTCGTTTTTTGCGAAATGTATGCGGGTGGTAAATATAACACCAATGACGGCGGTAGCTACGAGTTTTCGCTCGGCTTGAACGGACTTGGCCTTTGCTCGACACAATACGCGTCCGAATACATGGACGTCGAAATTAAGCGCGACGGATATATTTACACCCTTCATTTCGAAGAGGGCGAAAATATCGGCGGACTTAAAAAAGAAAAATACGAGGGCAGACAGACCGGTTCAAAAATCAGATGGAAGCCGGATATAAAGGTATTTACCGATATCGACGTTTCGGTTGATTATTATAAAGAAATATTAAAGCGTCAGTCGGTAGTTAACCCGAATATCCTCTTTGTTCTTCGCGACCAGTATAGTGCGGCAGGATTTAAAACCACCGAGTTTAAGTATGAAAACGGCATCTCTGATTATGTTGAAGAAACGGCTGATAATACCGCATTTACTTCGATTCAGACCTGGTCGACCGAGCGCATGGGACGCGACAGAGAGGACAAGCCCGAATATAAGGTTAAAATAGGCGTTTCACTTTGCTTTTCAAAGACCAATACTTTAAAGGAATACTATCACAATTCGAGCTTTTTGGAGCACGGTGGCGCTCCAGAAAAGGCGGTCAGAAGCGCATTTGTTTCTCAAATCGACTCGTATATTAAGCAAGTAGGCAAATATACAAAGAACGAGAGCAAGATTACGTTTAGTGATATTGAGGAATGTTTGCTTATCGTAATTTCGTCCTTCTCGACCCAAACTTCCTACGAAAATCAGACAAAGAAGTCGATTACCAATAAATTTATTCAGGAAGCGATGACCGACTTTTTACGTCATCAGCTCGAAATTTATTTTATCGAAAACAAGGCGGATGCCGATAAGATTGCCGAGCAGGTGCTTATTAACAAGAGAAGCCGTGAGCGCTCGGAAAAGGAACGTCTCAATATTAAAAACACTCTGCAAACAAAGATGGATATGGCAAACCGTGTGCAGAAATTCGTCGATTGCAGAACAAAGGTTATTGATGAACGCGAACTCTTTATAGTTGAGGGCGATTCGGCATTAGGCGCTTGTAAGCAGGCGAGAGATCCCGATTTTCAGGCAATTATGCCCGTCAGAGGTAAGATTCTCAATTGCTTGAAAGCTGAGTATGATAAGATTTTTAAGAGTGAGATTATCACCGATTTGATAAAGGTTCTCGGCTGTGGAGTTGAGGTTAAAACAAAGTCGAATAAGAATCTTTCGAACTTTGATATTAACAATCTGCGCTGGAATAAAATCATTATCTGTACCGATGCCGACGTTGACGGATTCCAGATCAGAACGCTCATTTTGACGATGATTTATCGTTTGGCACCGACACTTATAATGGAGGGAAAGGTGTTCATCGCCGAAACTCCGCTGTACGAAATAAATACAAAGAATAAGGTTTATTTCGCCTATGATGACAAGGAAAAAGCACAGATTTTGGAAAAAATTGATGGTGAAAAATACACCATTCAGCGCTCAAAAGGACTTGGCGAAAACCAGCCCGAAATGATGAACCTTACTACTATGAATCCCGAAACACGCCGACTTATCAAAATTATGCCGAGCGATGCCGAAGCTACCGCGCAGGTGTTTGATATGCTTCTCGGAGATAACTTGCAGGGCAGAAAAGACCATATTGCAGAGGTCGGTCATCTTTACGTTGATGACGCTGATTTAAGCTGATAAGGAGAAAAAATAAATTATGGCTCCTAGAAAAAAAGAGATTAAGAAAAAAAGTAATCCTGCCGCCGAAAACGCTTATATTGCAGGCGCAGGTACGGTAGTAAATCAGAATATTATCGATACTCTTGAAACTAACTATATGCCTTATGCGATGAGCGTTATTATCTCGCGTGCAATTCCCGAAATTGACGGATTTAAGCCATCGCATAGAAAGTTGCTTTATACCATGCACGGTATGGGGCTTATTAACGGTGCGAGAATAAAGAGCGCCAATATCGTTGGACGTACGATGCAGCTTAACCCTCACGGTGATGCCGCAATTTACGATACAATGGTGCGCTTATCGATGGGTAATGAGGCATTGCTGCACCCGTTTGTCGACTCAAAGGGTAACTTTGGTAAAGCGTATTCTCGCGATATGATGTGTGCCGCTTCACGATATACCGAAGCGAAACTTGCACCGATTGCGGCTGAACTTTTTAAGGATATTGACAAGGATACGGTTGATTTCGTAGATAACTACGACGCTACAATGAAAGAACCGACACTGTTCCCTGTAACATTCCCGACAGTGCTCGTAAATGCGAATACAGGTATCGCTGTTGGTATGGCAAGTAATATTTGTCCCTTTAACTTGACCGAGGTTTGCGAAACCGAAATTGCATATCTTCGCGACGAAAACTGTGTAATTTCCGACACATTAATTGCGCCCGATTTTCCCGGTGGAGGACGGCTCGTTTATAACAGGGAAGAGCTTGAAAAAATTTATGCCACCGGTCGCGGCGGATTCAAGGTGCGCTCGGTTTATAATTATGATAAAGCACAGCGTTGCATTGATATTACTCAAATTCCGCCTACTACCACCTGTGAACAGATTATCGAAAAGATAGTTGACCTTTCAAAAACAAAAAAGATTACCGAAATCAACGATATTCGTGACGAAACAGGTCTCGGCGGATTAAAGATTACAATTGATATAAAGAATGGCGTCGACCCCGATAAATTGATGCAAAAGCTCTTTAAATCGACGACACTTGAAGATACATTCTCGGTTAATATGAACATTCTTATCGGCGGCTCTCCGCGAGTTCTCGGTATTCGCGAGGTGCTTGAGGAATGGTCTGCCTTCCGTATGGAATGTGTCAGAAGACGAGTTTTATTCGACCTCGATAAAGCAAAGAGTAAATTGCATTTGTTAAAAGGACTCGGCAAAATTCTGCTCGATATTGATAAGGCGATTAAAATTGTTCGCGAGACAGAAGAGGATGCCGAGGTTGTACCAAACCTTATGATTGGCTTTGGAATTGATAAGGAACAAGCGGAATACGTTGCCGATATCAAGCTCCGCCATCTGAATAAGGAGTATATCCTCAAACGTCTTGAAGAAATCGAGGAACTCGAAAAGAAGGTCGAGGAATACGAGGGCATTTTAAGCAGTAAGTCAAAGATTAAAAAGATTATAATTGACGAGCTTCAAGCGGTCATTAAAAAGCATGGACAACCGCGAAAGACTGAGATTTTCGTCCCCGATGAAAGTGAAATTTCTATCGACGAACTTGACGCTCCTGCCGATTATCCCGTTACACTTTTCTTTACAAAGGGCGGATATTTCAAGAAAATTACTCCGCAGTCGCTTCGCATGAGCGGAGAGCAGAAGCTAAAAGAAGGGGACGAAATCGCCCAAACTGTCGAAACCTCGAATACTGCACATTTGCTTTTCTTTACAAATCAGCATCAGGTTTATAAATCGAGGGCTTCCGAATTTGAGGATTCAAAGGCAAGCTTACTTGGCGACTTTGTAGCCGCAAAGCTCGAAATGGACCCCGAGGAATTGCCCGTATATATGGCGGTTTATAATGATTATAATGGCTATATGATTTTCGCCTTTGAAAATGGAAAGATTGCAAAGGTTGATATGTCGGCTTACGAAACAAAGACAAATCGTAAAAAGCTGATAAAGGCATATTGTAATAAATTCCCTCTTGCAGCCGCCCTTCATATAAAAGAAGATGTAGAATTGCTGCTTAAATCGTCTAATGGGCGAATGCTTCTTTTCCACACAGGAGTTATCGCGTCAAAGACGACAAAGGATACTCAGGGTGTTGCAGTTATGACGCAAAAGCGTTCACAGCGACTCGTCAGTATGGTGATTTATGAAGAAAATATGCTTCAAAAGCCGCACCGTTACCGCTCACGCAGTTTACCTGTTGCGGGACAATTGCTTTCAACCGAGGAAAAGGGCGAACAGCTGACGTTTGAATAAAACAGCGAAAGGGACAGCATCGTAAAGATACTGTCCCAATAAGGCAATTTCGGCGCAAACGCTAATTTAATCATGCCGTTGCCTTGATAGTATTGTTTTCATAGTTATTAAATTTATCACTGCTAATTTATGCCAAAATCAATAATTTTTATAATTTGTTATTGACAAAGTTATATAAATAATGTGATAATGTTATAGAGGTAGTATTATGCGTGTAATTACCGGCTTGGCAAGAGGACGTAAGCTTCGTACTCTTGACGGAAACGACGTCAGACCGACCACCGATATGGTGAAGGAATCGATGTTTAGTATAATTCAATTCGATATCGAGGGAAGAAGTGTTCTCGATTTATTTTCGGGATGCGGTCAGCTCGGTATTGAAGCTGTTAGCCGAGGAGCTAGGGAAGCCGTTTTTGTTGACAAAAGTAAGCAATCTGCGGCTGTCACCCTCGAAAACATTAAAAGTGTCGGTTTTGAGGATAAATGTAAGGTTTATAACAAGGATTACGCGGCATTTTTATCCGGTTGTGGTCAAAAGTTTGATATTGTTTTTCTTGATCCGCCGTATTCAACGGGGATTTTGGGACAAGCGTTATCAAAGCTTGACAATGTTTTAAAGGACACATCGGTTGTAATTTGTGAGCATCCTTTTGGCGAAGAAATGCCCGATTGTGTTGGCAATTTAAATCTTTACAGAAACTATAAATACGGAAAATTAGCCGTCACTGTGTATAAAAGAGGTGATGTAGATGGATAAAAAAATAGCGGTATGTCCGGGTAGTTTTGATCCGATAACCGTAGGCCATCTGGACGTAATTTTACGAGCTTCGCGGCTTTTCGACAGCGTAATTGTCGCTGTTATGTCTAACGATTCGAAAAAATGCAGTTTTTCGGTCGATGAACGCGTAAAAATGATTAACGACGTAATAAAGGATTGCGGTCTCACAAATGTTTCGGTCGATAGTTCGGATAATCTTTTGGCCGATTATATGAGGGAAAAGAATGCAACCGTTATTGTAAAGGGTTTACGCGCTGTATCTGATTTCGAATATGAATTTCAGATGGCGCTTACCAATAAAAGACTCAATGCCGAGGCAGAAACAGTTTTTCTCACTTCAACGGGCGAGAATATGTTCCTCAGTTCCAGTGTAGTTAAGCTGATTGCCGCACGCAATGGGGACATAAGCGGATTTGTACCCGCTGTAATTCACGATTATATTAAAGAAAGACTTTCAAGAAAGGGAGATAATTAACATGAATATGGAAGAATTGCTTGACCAGTTGGACGAAATGCTTGACAAATCGATGAAAATTCCGGGAGGAAAATCTCTCATCAGCATCGAAAAGTTTCGTATTGTAATTGATGATATCCGTCTCAACGTTCCGCAGGAAATTAAACAGGCGCGCGGAATCGTTGCCGACAGAGCCGAAATCATTGCAAATGCAAAGAAAGAGGCCGAGGGAATCATTCACAGCGCTGAAGAAAGAGCTCGCGCAATGGTAGCTCAGGAAGAGATTACAAAGCTTGCTCAGCAGAAGGCAAATGAAACTGTTGCTCAGGCCCAGGCAAAATCACGCGAAATGCGTAAAGCAGCTCAGGACTTTGTTGATGAAATTATGCGCAGAACCGACGAAAGTCTTTCCGCAAACCTCAACGAAGTAAGAAAGACACGTCAGGCGCTCAAGCCCAGCGTGCCTCCTGCTAATCGCGCTGAATAAAATTTTTTGATGAATAACAAGCCGTGATTATTCACGGCTTGTTAAGTGTATCTTTTTTATGTTTGTATTGGAGTGAAATTTGTTGCAGGATGTAAGCAAGTTGTGTATGAACTGCATGACGGAAATTGGCGAAGAAGAAACCTGTTCGGTCTGCGGTTTTAGCAACGCAACAGAAAATCAAACAGGACATCTTCCGCTTAGAACTGAGATTAAAGAACGATATGTAATTGGTACTGTGCTCGATTCAAATGGCGAAGGTGTTACATATATTGGATGGGATAAGGAAAACGATTGCTCGGTTAGAGTGCGCGAATTTTACCCCGAAAAGATTGTGGCTCGTGACGAAGATGGTGTAAAATTAACCGTTTCTACCGATAACGATCTTTTATTCACTCAGTATCTCGGCGAATTTATCGGACTTGCAAAGAAACTTGAGGAATGCTCCGATCTCAATAATATGTTTAAGGTAATCGACGTTTTTGAGGAAAACGGTACAGCATATTATGTGACCGAAAACGCAAAGACTATCACGTTACGTGAATTTTTATTGAGGAATGGTGGTTTGCTCACCTGGGATCAGTTTAAGCCGCTTGTCAATCCGGTAATTTCAACCTTATCGGCTCTGCATTCTAAGGGGATTATCCATGGCGGAATTTCACCGGAAACACTTCATGTGGGTCGCGACGGCATTGTCCGCATTACAGGATTTTCTATACAGAGTATTAGAATGGAGAATTCCGACCTTTCGTCACAGCTTTATCCGGGATATGCCGCTATTGAGCAATATGGGTTTGATGGTAAGTTTGGCGCTTGGACGGATGTTTACAGCATAACTGCGACGATTTTCCGTGTCCTCGTTGGCAATCCACCACCCGAAGCTACCGAGCGCGTTTCAAGTGACCACATGATTATTCCGGCAAAGGTTGTCGAGACCATGCCGCAAAATCTGCTCAATACGATGGCAAAGGGACTTGCTATTATGGCTGATGACCGTATCAAGTCCATGGACAAGCTTAAAACAGGTCTTTTGACACAGTCGGGCGGAGTTGTCGGCTCACCGACGATAGCCATTCAAGGTATTGGTAAAAAGAATGTTGATCCCGATTCAACCGATTTAATCGAGGACGACTTGGGTGAAGAAAGTAATAAAAAATACGTATTTATTGCACTTGCACTTACCTTGATTATTCTTTTGATTATTTTTTATTTTATATGGAAATTGTTGATTTCTCCGAATTTGTTCGGTGATAAGGATAGCTCATCAAAAATTAACACATCGTCCGACATTACCTCGTCACAGATAGTTTCTGACGAAACGACTGACGGCGCGACCGTTGTCGTTCCTCAATGTGTCGGTCAAACGCTGAATGATATTTTAAGCGACGTTAATACCGCGCTTACTCTCAAATTTACTGTTATTGAAAAGAATTACAGTAACGAATATGAGCGCAATACCATTTACTATCAGAGTATTGAAGCAGGGACAACCGTCGAAGAGGGAACAACTATTGAGATTAAAATCAGCTTGGGACCCGAATTTATAAAGGTGCCCGTTGTTCGCAGTATGACACTCGAGGATGCTAAGCTGACCCTTATTTTTGCCGGATTCCAGCTTGATAATATTATCGTTATGCAAAAGGATGACACCACCATCGAGGATGGAAAGGTTGTAGGTACCGATATTGATAGCGGTATGACAGTTTCTGCCGATAGTAAAATCATTATTTATCAGTGCAATAATCCTAACGGCTCTAACCAGGGCGGTGGTAACGGCGGCGGTGGAAATAATGGTGGAGGCAACAACGGAGGCGGTTCGAGTAGCAATACTCCTAGCGGAAGTAGCTCAAATTCCAGTGATGCACCAAGTAATTCATCAAGTTCCGAATCCGAAACGCCCTCTACTTCTGCCGAAGAAACGACTACATCTACTGACGGCGGAGAAGGTTAATTAAATTCAATAAAAAAGACGCCCTTTGAAAGGCGTCTTTTTTGTATTTATTATCAGAATTCGATTTTGCTTTCGATATATGGTTTGAGGTCTTCGATTTTAATTCTTTCCTGCTGCATTGTATCGCGGTCACGAACTGTAACACAGCCGTCGTTTTCACTATCGAAATCGTATGTGATGCAGAAGGGAGTACCGATTTCGTCCTCGCGACGATATCTCTTACCGATTGAACCGGCGTCGTCAAAGTCAACCATAAAGTATTTAGCCAATTCCTGCTGAATCTCGATTGCCTTGTCGCTGAGCTTCTTTGAAAGGGGAAGTACAGCTGCCTTGAAAGGTGCAAGCGCAGGGTGGAAGCGTAAAACAACGCGTGTATCGTTCTTTTCGGCGTCAACAACCTCTTCATCATATGCGTCGCAAAGGAAGGCAAGTACCGATCTTTCTACACCAAGCGACGGCTCAATTACGTAAGGAATGTAATGCTCGTTCTTTTCCTGGTCGAAATAGGTCATATCCTTGCCTGAATGCTCAGCGTGCTGTGTAAGGTCATAATCAGTTCTGTCTGCAACGCCCCAAAGTTCGCCCCAACCAAACGGGAAAAGGAATTCAAAGTCGGTTGTTGCCTTTGAATAGAAGCAAAGCTCCTCGGGGTCGTGGTCACGGAGACGGAGATTTTCATCCTTGATACCAAGTGAAAGAAGCCACTGGTGGCAGAAATTGCGCCAGTAAGCGAACCATTCGAGGTCGGTGCCCGGCTGACAGAAAAATTCGAGTTCCATCTGTTCAAACTCGCGTACGCGGAAAATAAAGTTACCAGGTGTAATTTCGTTTCGGAATGATTTACCAATCTGACCGATACCGAAGGGAAGCTTCTTTCTGCTTGCTCTCTGAACGTTCGGGAAATTTACGAAAATACCCTGTGCAGTTTCGGGACGGAGGTAAACTGTATTTTTAGCATCCTCGGTAACGCCCTGGAATGTCTTAAACATAAGATTAAACTGACGAATGTCGGTAAAGTTGTGCTTTCCACAGGTGGGACAGGGGATATTGTTTTTTTCGATAAAGTCCTTCATTTCCTGCTGCGAGAATGCATCAATCGGCTTTTCGAGTGTAACACCGTTTTCGGCTGTCCAATCCTCGATAAGCTTGTCTGCTCTGAAGCGTTCTTTACATTCGCGGCAATCCATAAGAGGATCCGAGAAACCGCCGAGATGTCCTGATGCAACCCATGTCTGAGGATTCATAAGTATAGCGGAATCAAGTCCTACGTTATATTTATTTTCCTGAACAAATTTTTTCCACCAAGCTTTTTTTACGTTGTTTTTAAGCTCGGCACCGAGAGGACCATAGTCCCAAGTGTTTGCTAAACCGCCGTATATTTCGGAGCCGGCAAAGATAAATCCGCGACCCTTACATAACGCAACGATTTTTTCCATTGTTTTTTCGTTGTTCTTCATTTAAAATCTACACCTCAACAGTAGTAAAAATTATACAGTTAATATAATAAGTTATATATTTAACAAAGTCAAGTAATTTAATAATTTTAACTATTGTGAATAAAATAAAGTTTACATAAAAAAATACTTTACAAATCGGAATTAGTGTGTTATAATCACTACTGTTCGTAATTCTGTGTTTAAGGTTTATGCCGCTTTTATGCGGAATCACCTGATACCTTTTACTCGGTTTTATCGAAATAATAACATCAAAGAGGTGAAAATAATGCTTAAAGAGGAAAAGACCGCTATAATGCAGGAGAATGCTACTCACGAAGGTGACACCGGTTCTCCTGAGGTACAGATTGCTGTACTCACAAAGCGTATCGCTGACCTTACCGAGCATCTCAAGGTTCACAAGAATGACCATCATTCACGTCGTGGCCTTCACAAGATGGTTGGTCATCGTCGCAACCTTCTCTCTTACCTTCAGAAGAAGGATATCGAGAGATATCGTGCAATTATTGCAAAGCTTGGTATTCGTAAGTAATATCACAGTCGCAGACCGATTTGATTTACCGAATCGGTCTGCTTTTGCTTTGTAAAGGCACTGTTTTAGTGTAAAATACGGGGTATAAATACGGTTTTTAGCAGTGAATTGTTTGCCGATATATTCGACAAAGAATTTATTGCTAAACCCCGAATACCCCGTAAATATAAATTTTACGGAGGTTAAAAAATGTTCGAAAATTACAAGGTTTATGAAACCACACTTGCCGGCAGAAAGCTTAAACTCGAAACAGGCAAAATGGCACAGCTGGCCAACGCATCTGTACTCGCAACTTATGGAGAAACATCCGTTCTCTGTAACGTTACCGCATCCGCAAAGCCGAGAGAGGGAGTTGACTTTTTCCCGCTTTCTGTTGACTATGAGGAAAAAATGTATTCGGTAGGTCGTATTCCCGGCTCTTTCCAGAGAAGAGAAAGCAGACCGAGCGAAAAGGCAATCCTCACATCACGTTGCATCGACCGTCCTATTCGTCCTCTCTTCCCAAAGGATATGAGAAACGACTGCTCGGTTGTAGCTACCGTTATGTCGGTTGACCCCGATTGCAGCCCCGAAGTTGCCGCTATGATTGGTGTTTCGGCTGCTATCGCAATTTCTGATATTCCGTGGGCTGGTCCTATCAGCGGTGTAAAGGTTGGTCTCGTTGATGATGAAATCGTTATCAACCCGACACTTGAACAGCGCGCAAAGAGCAGAATGGACGTTACCGTTGCTTCTACGGCCGACCTTGTTGCTATGATTGAAGCAGGTGCCGACCAGGTATCCGACGAGGTTATGTTTGACGCTATTATGAAGGCGCACGATGTTAATAAAGAGGTTGTTGCCTTTATTAACGGCATCGTAGCCGAAATTGGTAAGCCGAAGTTCGAGTTCGAATCAAACGATCCCGATCTCGAAATCATGGCCGAAATCGAGGAATTCTGCATCGAAGATGTTAAGAAGGCACTCGATACTGATGATAAGCTTGTCAGAGATGCTGCTCTCTTACCTATCTATGCCGCCGTTCACGAAAAGTTTGACGAGCGCTTTGAAGGTAAGGAAGCAAAGCTTGATGAAATCATGTATCTCGTTCAGAAGCACGTTGTTCGTGCATGGTTAAAGGACGAGAAAAAGCGCGTTGACGGACGTGGAATTGATGAAATTCGTCCTCTTAACGCTCAGGTTGACCTTTTACCCCGTGTTCACGGTTCAGGTCTCTTTACCCGTGGTCAAACACAGGTTCTTTCAATCGCTACACTTGCACCGATGGCCGATGCACAGAAGCTTGACGGCATTGACGAGCAGGTAGAAAAGAGATATATTCACCATTACAATTTCCCGTCATACTCGGTTGGCGAAACAAAGCCGTCGAGAGGCCCCGGCCGTCGCGAAATTGGTCACGGCGCATTGGCTGAAAAGTCACTTTTACCGGTAATTCCTTCTGTTGAAGAATTCCCGTATGCAATTCGCGTCGTATCCGAAGTTCTTTCCTCAAACGGCTCTACATCACAGGGCTCTGTTTGTGGTTCTACACTTGCTCTTATGGCAGCAGGTGTTCCGATTAAGGCACCCGTTGCAGGTATTTCCTGCGGTCTTATTACAGGCGACAACGGCGACTTTATGACAATGGTTGACATTCAGGGACTCGAAGATTTCTATGGCGATATGGACTTTAAGGTTGCAGGTACACATCAGGGTATCACATCAATCCAGATGGACCTCAAGGTGCACGGTCTTACTCCCGAAATCATTAAGGAAGCTCTCGAAAAGACACACAAGGCACGTCTTTACATCCTTGACGAAATTATGCTCAAGTGTATTCCTGAGCCCCGTGCTGAGCTTTCGCCCTATGCACCTAAGATGATTACAACTCAGATTAGCCCTGATAAGATTGGCGATGTTATCGGTAAGCAGGGTAAGGTTATTCAGAAGCTTCAGGAACAGTTTGACTGCACCATCAATATCGAAGAGGACGGCAGAGTTTATATTTCTACACTCGACCTCGCAAAGGCCGAGGCAGCAAAAGAAGTTATCGGCATGATTGCAAACGGTCCCGAGGTTGGCGCCTTTTATCGTGGTATCGTAACACGTATCATGGACTTTGGCGCATTCGTTGAAATTGCTCCCGGAATCGAAGGACTCGTTCACATCTCGAAGCTCGACGTTAAGCGCACCGAAAAGGTTGAGGACGTTGTTACTGTCGGCGATCAGATTAAGGTAAAGGTTACCGAAATTGACGACCGCGACAGAGTAAACCTTTCACGTCGCGATGCTCTCATCGAGCTCGACGGAATGGTTCCCGAAAACGATATTTCAGAGGACCGTCCCCAGAGAAAGCCCGGCGGAAAACGTCCCTTTAAAAAGCATGACTAATTTAGCATAAAAAAAGAACTCGTACGAAATGTACGAGTTCTTTTTTTTAATCTTTATTTAACCGAGGGCTTCGTCGTAATTTGCTCTTACACCGCCGATAAATTTCGGTCGGGTTCTGGCGGCAAGTAGGGGAGCTTGACCAATCGATTTTACCGATAATCTAACCGGCACTGCAACGTGTTTGAGGTGCATTCCGATAAGCGTACCGCCTATATCGAGTCCTGCATCGGCCTTTATCATTTCGACGGCTACGGGGTCATTAAAGGAATTATATGCCGTAGTCGCGAATGAACCTCCTGCCTTTATCATCGGTACTACGTTAACGATGTCCTGATTTAATACAGCTTCACGCTCAATAATAATCGCACGATTCAAATGCTCACAGCACTGTGCGGCGAGATAAATTCCTTTTTCGTTCAATGCGTCATAAATTCCGTTAAAGACGGCATTTGCAACTTCAATATTTGAAAAAGTCCCGATTTTTTGCCCTGCAATTTCACTTGACGAACAACCAACGACGAGAATATTGCCGCTTTTTAACTTAGCGGTTTCGATGATTTCTTTAGCGGCGATGTTTGCCTGACTATATAATTCATTTAACAAAATTATCACCTTTTTTTATGAATAGTTTTGTTCAATATTAAATCAATGACGTATAAATATCTAAACAGTATTATTTGAGCAATGAGCGAAAAAATGAATTGCGGCATTCTTAAAAGTAAAACAGCCATAAATGAATATCCTTTGCTGATGCCGAAATACATGTATAAGAAATAGGTTCGTAATAATAATGTACAAACTATATTAAATAGCAACGCTGAAATGATAATATTAACAATACTTTTGTTTTTATAAAGAAAAAGTCCTAAAATTAACCCTTCGAATGCTGCTGTTGCTGTTAAAGCAGGGTTAAAAACACCGGTCGGGAGTAGAGTAGCGCCAATAAAATCGATCAAAAATGCTACAATAATTGCACCTGTGGCACCATATCGATATGCAATAAAAGCGATAGGTAAGAACCCGATTCCAATTTTACTAAATGGCATACTGATTAGTAAAAAACGATCGAATACAATACCAAGTCCGATAAACAAAGCGAATACAATAAAATCGAACAGCTTATAGTCTACAACAGAAAATCTTGATTTAAAAAATGTTTTCAAAATAAATAAACCTCCTTATAATAACATCCTGATAGCTGCAATTATAAGAAGTTTATTTCCTTATGATTAACACAGCGGGATGCGGTTTGCTCATCGCAAGAAAACTTTTCGTTCGCGTGACAACTCCCCGTTCACACGACACTTAACGCTTGCAAACCTACTCTGTTGAATTTGTAAAACATTATAATACTCTAAAAGCGGTATGTCAACCCATAATCATCTGTAATAATGAATATACAAACGGGGAAATGACAATCGCAGGTAAAAAGTCGGCTACCTTAATCTTTGTAACGCCGATTATATTAAGTCCGAGTGCTAAAATCAGCAATCCGCCCGTACTCGTAATTGAGGTGATAATTGCAGGGTCGGTAAGTATACCCGAAAGCAGCTGTGATAATAGTACCAATCCACCTTGAAAAACAAGAACAAATAGAGCAGCAAAAATAACTCCTACTCCTAAGCTTACCGAGAGCATCGCCGACGAAACAAGGTCGAGTAACGATTTGGTAAAAAGAATATCGTTATTGTTATTTAAACCCGCTTCAATCGAGCCGGTAATAGTCATGGCGCCGATGCAGAAAACGAGACATGCGGTAACAAACCCTTCCGCTACTGCTGAATTTTTACCCGATTTCTTAAATTTGCTCGAAATGAAAGCGCCTATTTTATTTATGCCGTCGTCAATTCTGAGCAGTGTGCCGACAGCAACGCCAAGAACGATAGAAATAATCATCGTAAGCGGGTCCTTACATTCAATAACACCTGATATACCAATGTAAATTGTGCATAAGCCAATACCGGTCATAACAGCATTTGAAATTCTTTCGGGTATTCCTTTTTTAAACAAAAGACCGATTGTGCTACCAATAATTACTGTGATTACATTTACTATAACGCCTAACATATTAGCCCTTCTTTAATCGTTATTATCTATAACAATAACACATTTAAAAAGGGATTTCTACATTTTTTTAATAATTGTAAGCATTAACAAGTCGAATAAGTTCCACTCTGCTGTTAACTCCAAGAATTTTGTATGCGTTATAAATAATTCTCTTTACTGTGCCTATTGATATATAAAGCTCGTTAGCAATAACCTTATTTGAGTCGCCGTTAAGTACCATTTCGATAATTTGACGCTGACGCTTTGTTAAATCGTCCAGTGGATTTATAACAGCCGATGCAGTGGCGATTAGCTCAAAATCGATTTCTGCTCCGTCGGGGATAATAATTATAATACCATTTTTACACTTATAAATTTTTTTCATCAAATCGCTTCATTTCAAGTTGGGTTTGTGACATTATATCACAAATGTAACTATTTGTCACGCTTTATTTGTAATTTTACGCCATTTTATTTTACAAAAATAGAAAAAACACAATATATATTAAAATTTTATCATTTTTTGCTTTTGTTTTCACAAAATGTGTGATATAATCAATTCGTAAAAATATATAAGTTGGTGAATTATGTCCAGAATTTGTAAATCAGAGGAAGATAATATCCTAATCGGTCGAAATTCGGTGCTGGAATTACTAAATTCGAATAGAGAAATTGACCGAATTTTAATAGAGAAAGGGAACAAAAGCGGTAGTATCAATGCCATTATCGCAAAGGCATCTGATAAAAAAGTGCCCATCAAGTATGTTGCATCCGAAAAGATTAACAGTATTTGCTCGGGGGCAAATCATCAGGGCGTTGTAGCTTATGCGGCGATGCATGAATACTGCGATGTCGCTGACCTTTTAGCGTACGCTGATGAAAAAGGTGAGGATCCGTTTATAATCATCTGTGACGGTATCGAGGACCCTTATAATTTAGGCGCTATTATTCGAACCGCCGAGTGTTGTGGTGTTCACGGAATTATCATTCCGAAAAGAAGAAGCGTCGGGCTTAATTACGCTGTTGGAAAATCAGCTTGTGGCGCACTCGAATATATGAAGGTCGCCCGAGTTGCCAATATCACTGCCGCAATAAAGGAATTAAAAGAAGCTGGAGTATGGGTTTATGGTGCTGATATGGACGGCGAACCGTACGATAAGGTTGATTTTAGTGGTCCTGTTGCGCTTGTAATCGGTAGCGAGGGAAAGGGTATCAGCAGAATTGTTAACGAAAACTGCGACGTAATTTTATCACTGCCGATGAAGGGGCATATAACCTCGCTTAACGCATCTGTTGCGGCAGGTATATTCATGTACGAAATTGCAAAATACAAAAATTGATTTTCAGGAGAAATTGATATGATTTTTGATGAAAAAAACGGTCTGAATTTTGATTTTGACACTCCGTTAGAGGAAATTGAAGTAGTTAATATTTCTACTGATGAAGTTGATGCTTTCGACCTTGCAACCCTTGCATCATCTAACGAAAAAAGAAATTCATCAATCAGAAAAAACAGAATAAATGAAGACATAATTAAGGATAAATCCATCGAGCGTGAACAGGAAATCTTTGATTTAAACAGAGAAAGGCATGCCGCACAAAACGCTGCTGTCAGAACGGCTCCTCATGCAATTACAGCCGAAGAACTTATGAAGGGCAAAAAATCATTTAGACCTAAGCATGATGCTGACGTTGCAGAAGAAATTAACCTTGATTTTGAGCCGGATGCGGTTAAAGACGCTGATACTGATAGTGAAAAGAGTTATTCCAACGCTGCTCAAATGCTTTTTGAAAAACTAAGGAACAGAAAAGGTAATGAAATCAAACCTGATGAGCTTATCGGGTCGGTTGATTGCGCGTCGGTTGAATTAGACGAAGATGTTGAAATTTCTAATGAAGAGGATGTTTTTGATATAGTCGATGTTGCTGATGATGTAATTGAGCAGAACGAGAATAGCGATGATTTACTTGTTTTAGAGGATATTTTCGGTTCAGACGATACACCCGATAATTTGAATATCGGTGAAATTTTATCAATTGACGAGGTTGATGATTTCACCGATGCAGAAATTCCTGTAATCGAATTTGAAAATGATATCGTGATTGATTCAAATATCAATGATATTGAGGATGCCGATATACCTGTTCAATCATTAGCGTTTGTTGAGGAAAATATTACAGTTGACAATGATGAGGTTGCTGATGATTCTGTTGAATCGGAAATTCCGGTACAGCCGATTTTTGTCGAATATAATGATTTTGCAGACGAGCCGATTGATGTAAATGATAAGAACATCGACCCAAGTCAATATTCCTTCGAATCGAATTTTACTAATGAAATGCCCGATATAGATGGCTTTGTTGACGAAGACGGATATCTCGATGAGATTGAATTCGATTTAGAGGTTAATGAGGTTATTGACGATTTTGGTGAAGATTTCGGTAGCGTTGATGTTGAATTCGATTATCAAGGCGATAATGATATTGAAGATATTGGCTTCGACCTACCCGAAATTGATAATTACGAAGATAATGAATTTGACGATATGCCGAATCCTGTATTTGATGATTTTACAGGGTTGGATGACGAAATCCTCACCGATATTTCTCCAAAGTCGAATATCGTAAATCATTTTGAGCGCGACTATTTGGGCTCGGTAGAATATAATGATATTGATGATGATTATGATGTCAATTTGGCTTTGAATAAAGAAAAACAAGCTAATATTGTCAGAATGTTGTTATCATTTGCGGTATCTCTTGTTTCATTATGTATTAGCGCCGGATTTTTAGTTTCTAGTGACTTTTTCGGCACGGTTGGATATTGGTCTTGTTCGGCAGTTTTAGCACTCGTTTTACTTATTGTTAACTTCAAAAGTTCAATTTCACTCATATCCATCAAGGATAACGATTTTAAAACTGATTTAATGCCTGCCACTTTGACTATTGCTTCTGTTATTCAGAGTTTGCTTGGCATACTGTCTGTTAATGTCGGCAACATTAGTTTCACGCTCGTAAGCTCGGTTATATTCGGCTTATTTAATTTGGGCAAACTTATTAGGGTTTTAGATATATCATCTAATTTTGACTTGATATGCAACGAAGAAGATAAGAATATTGTTTCATTTATTGAAAAGAATGATTCTAATAAAATTATCGATTCAAAGGATGATATTGATTACCGAATTGCATATCAGAAAAAGACGGTTAATATAAGCGATTTTGTTAAAAATTCTGTGTCTGTCGGGGCTTTTGAAGGATATGTAAAGAGATTCTATCTCAGCACGATTGCAGCCGCATTTATTTTGGCTGTTGTATTCGCTGTTTCAGGAAATAACGCAGGATTAGCAATATACGGCCTTTGTTTCGGATTATCGATTGCATCGCCTTTAAGCGCACTTATTATGACGCTTGTTTCAATTAGAAGGACAAATGGTGCACTCAAAAAATACCGAGTTACATTGTTTGGTTATTCTTCTGCCGAAAATATTGATAATACTAACGTTGTTACCGTCAATGCCTCTGATTTGTTTAGTAAAAATAATGTAAAACTATATAATATTAAAACATTTGGCGGACTTTCTCTCGATAGAGCGATTATTGACGCTTCGGCATTACTTTCCGCCGCAAACAGCCCCATGATGAATATTTTCAACGATATTGCTGAGGGGGAGACGATTCCCGAGGTCGATTCGGTAAATTACGAGGACAGAATGGGCCTTTCCGGCTGGGTTGGCGGTAGAAAAACCTTAATCGGCAGTCGAACAATTATGGAAACTCACAATATTGAGGTTCCGTCAATCGAAGTTGACAGAAAAATTATTATGAATGGATATTTTCCTGTTTATATGTCATCGGAGGGTAAATTATCGGCACTGTTTGTTGTCGGTTACAATGCCGACCCATCACTTTCGTATTATGTTAAGAAGGTTTATAATTCCGGCTTGACTCTGCTTGTAAAAACCTGTGATCCTAATATTACAGAGGATATGGTAGCGGACTATTACGGTATTGACCGTGACAGTGTAAGGATTGCCTCACACGAGTCCGAAATAATAATGGACAAGGCAAATACATCAAATAATGCTACTATAATTTGTGACAATATTAAGGGATATTTGAGTGGTATTATTTCATCTATAAACCTTATCAAATTTTCGCGATATTCGGTAATTGCCCAGTTTATTTTTACTGCACTTGCATTTATGATTTTCGGAATATCCGCAGTTACTGGTACATTTGGCTTATTTAGCTATATCTCGCTTGTTCTATATAATATAATCAGCTTGGCGATTATATATATTTTCAACTCGAAATATGTATAATTTGTCGTATTTTATCTTTATTTGTCCTACCCCATAAAATTTTAAGAAATTCGGTTGACACAAGGGATTTTATGTGATAAATTATGAATGTTGTATGAATTTTGAAGAAAAGGAGAGTCATGAGATGAAATCTACAGGAATTGTTAGAAAAGTTGACGAACTCGGTCGAATAGTAATCCCAGTTGGACTCAGAAAAAAATTCAACATTCAGGATAATGTCGATTTGGTTGAAATTTTTAATGATGGCGACATGATTATTATTAAAAAGTACGAGCCGTCCTGCATGTTCTGTCACGAAGAAAATGATTTAATTTCGTACAAAGAACACAAGATTTGCAAAAGCTGTCTCGAAGAAATCAACAAAGCACTTTAATTTATTTCAAAATAATGACCGCTACACAGAATAATCTGTTTAGCGGTCGTTGTTTTTTGTGGCAATATTAAATTGGATATGTTAAAATTATGATTACAAGTGAGGTGGAACTCATGACAAGGTGCAAAAAATTTATAGATATAAACAGCTTCGGAGGGTTATTTGTCGCCGGAGTTATAATTGTGATAATGTCAATAATTTTTAATCTGTTAAATTCAGACTATTACGATACATTTTCAAATGCAATAATTTATGTTACGTTGTTTTCGTTGGTATTAGGCGTATTTTTAATGCATCGTAATAAAAAATTAAATGTAAAAAATATATTATGGCTGATATTTATTTGTTCATTATTTGTTAAAATTGGATATGTTATAAAATACCCATACAGCGTTAATCAACATGATTTGGAAGGTTTAGACGGAAACGGTCATTTGGGTTATATTTACCGATTAGCTGAATTTAACGGTTTACCTGATACAAATGAATGGCAGTTGTATAATCCGCCATTACATTATTTTATTTGCTCAATTTTTTTTAATATCAATCGATTATTAGGGTGCAGTATTGATGCATCGTTCGAAAATTTGCAAATGTTAACAATGTTTTGGTCGTCAGGTGTAAGTATTATCAGCTTAAAGATATTAAGGTTGCTCAATTTTAAAGGGCTGCCACTAATTTTAACCTATTCTGTAATTGCCTTTCATCCTATGTTCACGATACTTGGCGGAAGCATCAATAATGATGTCTTTGCATTCTTTCTTGTAACCATTTCGCTATACTATCTCATAAAATATCAGTATCAACTGAAAAAAGCGGATTTAATGCTGTTTTCGCTGTTTTCAGGTATGTCAATAATGACAAAATATTCTGCCTTTTTCGCTGTGTTTGCGATGCTTATTTATCTTGCTGCATTTTCAATAAAAATAAACATGATATCGTTGAAAGGAATCAATCTAACACTTGCACCAATCATAATTTTCGGCTTTTGGTTTCCTGTGAGAAACGCATTATTATTTGGTCAGAATATAGTTCACTATAATAAGCTGAATCAGTATAGTTTGCTATATATTCCATATTCTTTTTTAACCAGAATATTTAACCTTACCGAACATGAGCTTTCAACGCCTTTCTGCAATCCTTATAACGATAATAATATTGCGCTCTATTCACTTAAAAATTCGTTGTTTGGTGAGTATACTTTTAACTCGATAATTGTCGGATTTTTGCTAATTTGTCTTAATTTATTTTTCGTAATTTTTACTGTTATTTCAATCGCTTTTTTTATGAAAAAGAGGGGAAAGTACGAACAAAAACACTGCTATATCCCAATTCTTTTTATCTTTTTGGGTCAAATTGTATTCTATCTGTTTTATAATTTTATTGAGCCGTATGGATGTTCAATGGATTTAAGGATTGTTCCCGTTTTAATTTTATGCGGAATAATTCTGTTCGGATTTTTATTAAAATATGTTCATATCAGAGCAAGAACAAGCAAATTTTATGTGGTGATATACGTTATATTGTTTTTGTTGATAACCGTTTTTACACTTTTATCGAGTATTATATTCATTTGATTTATTGCTGGTACTGAATATATTGACTTTTAGCTGATACAAAGATATAATTATTATAATTATATATACAAAATATGAGGGTGTTTAAATGATTAAGTTCAAAAGGTTGTCTTCAATAGCAGCGCTTATGCTATGGGACTCATTTTGTGTATTTATATCGTTATATATTGGGTTCACCTTACGCTACACATCAAATTCCTTTAATAATCCTATGAATATACCGCCTGCGTATTATTATAACTTTCCGTACTATGTTTTGGTATTTACGCTGTTAATGTTCGGATTGAACTTCCTTTTCAGATGCTATAACTCTGTTTTAAAACGCGTAAATTTCAACGAAGCATTTAGACAGCTTTGTTCATCGTGGATTGGGTTTGCTCTGTTTTACTTGGTTGACCTGCTTTTTACAACGATTGGCGTTTTCCCTGAATCAAAAATGCTCGAAATCGGCATATTACTGATAATGACCTCGTTCATGTTTTTGTTTATGATTCTCGGTCGTTCATGTATAAAGTTGGTTTATGCCATTAGAGCTAGATTTTCGCATATCTCCGGCTACTCTGTTCAAAAGCGTGTTGTTATTTTTGGTGCCGGTGAAGCAGGGGAATTCCTTGTTTCAAAGCTCGAAAATTCACCCGAACTCGTTAAGCCCGTTGCATTTATTGACGACGACCAGAGCTTGATTGGTAAGCATATCAGAGGTGTAAAGGTTTTCGGTAACAGAGAACGGTTAAAGGAAGCTATTAAGCGCTATAATGCCCACGAGGTTATAGTTGCAATTCCTACCGCATCGAGAGAGCTGTTAAAGTATGTAGTTAACGTTTGTAGTGAATGTCGATGCAGAATTCGACGATTTGGTAAAATTGATGACGTCGACCTCGAAAATGTAAAGACGTCAAATATAAATTTTGAGGATTTATTGCGTAGAAACAGCGTAAATCTTAAAATGGAAAGCATAATCGAATTCATTAGCGGAAAAACTGTTATGATAACGGGCGGCGCCGGTTCTATCGGCTCGGAATTATGCCGTCAGGTTATGTCCTTCGGTTGTGAAAAGTTAATTATATTCGACATTAACGAAAACGGACTATTCTTCATTGATAATGAATTGAAGGATGTTTATGGAACTGGCCGTCATTTGACAATACTCGGTTCTATTCGTGACGAAGCGCGTCTCGACGAAGTTCTCGAAGAGTACAAGCCACAGGTTATCTTCCATGCCGCAGCTCACAAGCACGTTCCGATGATGGAAATTAACCCAAAGGAATCGATAAAGAACAATGTTTTCGGCACAATCAACGTTGCAAAAGCGGCAATAAATCATAATGTCGAGAAGTTTATTCTCATCTCTACTGATAAGGCGGTTAATCCGACTAACATTATGGGAGCATCAAAGCGAATTGCCGAACTATCAATTCAAATGCTTGACAAGGATTCACAAACCGACTTTGCCGCAGTTCGTTTCGGCAACGTACTTGGCTCAAACGGAAGTGTAGTTCCGTTTTTCCAGAAGCAAATCAACGAGGGCGGTCCTGTAACCGTTACTCATCCCGATATGAGAAGATATTTTATGACCATTCCCGAAGCTGTTCAGCTCGTACTTGAAGCAGGTGCGATGGCAAAGGGCGGAGAAATATTCGTTCTCGATATGGGCGACCCGGTCAAAATATATGACCTCGCCTGCGATATGATTAGATTGTCGGGATTTGAACCGAATGTTGATATAAAAATCGAATTTACCGGCCTACGTCCCGGCGAAAAGCTGTTTGAAGAAATCAGTTTAGCTGATGAGGATGTTGACCGAACGAGTAATGATAAAATTGTGTTTATGAAACCGATTTCTCATGATTATAATGTACTGAGGGATAATATTTCTGACCTCCACGAAACATTGAGCGATATTTCGCCCCTTAATATGTTCAGCATGGTAAAAAAGATTGTCCCAACCTTTAATCATAACGAAAAGAGTAGTGATCAGAAATGATTAAACGTAACGAGTTTTTACCCTTTTGCAAACCCTGCTATGATGAAGAAGAAATCAATGCAGTAACCGACGTAATTAAATCGGGATGGTGGACAAAGGGCAACGTTACAAAAGAATTTGAGCGTGTTTTTGCTGACTATGTTGGCGCAAAGTATGCCGTTGCAGTTAATTCCTGTACAGCAGCGATGCACCTTGCATTGTTGGCGAAGGGGATAGGTGAGGGTGACGAGGTAATTTCTACACCCATGACCTTTTGCTCGACTATAAATAATATTGTTCACGTTGGAGCAAAGCCCGTTTTAGTCGATGTTGATGCTAAGACCGGGCTGATTGATGTTGATAAAATCGAGGCCGCTATTACTGATAAAACTAAGGCAATTATACCTGTTCACTATGCAGGTCGCTGTTGTGATATGGATAAAATTAACGCCATTGCGAAGAAACACAATCTCTTCGTTTTAGAGGATGCGGCACACGGACTTTCTACCGAGTATAAGGGCAAGCGAATTGGCGGACAGGGAAATACCGCCGCATTCAGCTTCTATGTAACTAAGAATATTTCTACTGCTGAGGGCGGTATGCTCACCACAGATGACCCTGAAGTTTACGAAAAAGCAAGTATTCTTTCGCTCCACGGAATGAGCAAGGACGCCTGGGCACGTTATGGTGACAAATGCGACTGGCATTACGAAATCGAAGAACCCGGATTTAAGTATAATATTACTGATATCGCGTCGGCGCTCGGCATAGAGCAAATGAAAAAGCTTGACGATATGCAAAAAATCAGGGACGAATATGTTGAAATATATAATAATGCTCTTGATAAAATTAACGGCATTGATTATTTAAAGGACAACGATTTCTGCAAAAGCTCGAATCATTTATATATTATCAATATTGATAACTCAAAGTTTGATATTACTCGTGATGATTTTATAAACATTTTACGCGATTGCAATATCGGCACAAGCGTTCATTTTATTCCGATATTCCTGCATCCGTTTTACAAGGATTTGCTCGGATATAAAAAAGGCGATTTCCCTGTATCCGAGAAATTATTTGATGGGATTATATCGCTGCCGCTCTTTCCTTCAATGACCCGAGAGGACGTAATTTATGTCACAGAAGTATTACGAGAAATTGCCGAAAAGCATGCAAAATAAAGCGGTATATGAATACTGCGAGCTACTTTCAAAAAAGAATTTTACACTTTTTTTGAAGAGATTTTTTGATATTACCGTTTCTTTTTTAGCAATTTTTGTTTTGATTATACCTTTTGCTTTTATTTCATTTTGGATTGTTTTTGATTCCAAAGGACCGGTGTTTTTTATTCAAAAACGCGCCGGTAAAAATAACAAAGAGTTTGGTATAATAAAGTTTAGGACAATGGTAAGTAACGCAAGTGAGATTGGCGGTACCTTGACAAGCGGAGATAACGATATCCGCATTACAAAAGCAGGAAAATTCTTACGCAAATTCAGAATTGATGAGCTTCCGCAGCTTATCAATGTTCTTGTTGGGCAAATGAGCATTATCGGACCTCGCCCCGAGGTAAAAAAGTTTGTCGACGTATATACCGATGAGCAAATGGCGACCCTTCTCGTTCGTCCGGGAATTAGTTGCTCGTCGAGCGTTGCTTTTGCAAACGAGGGAGAAATTCTCGAAAAATCCAGCAGTCCCGACGATACATACATTGCCGAGATCCTGCCCGATAAGGCCAAAATGAATTTGGAGTATATTAGGGATTTATCATTGAAAAATGATATAAAAATTATATTAAGCACTATTAGAGAAGTTGTATGATAGGGGTTGAATTTAATTGGAAAAAATTCTGATTGTTGATGATGATTATAATATTGCCGAACTGCTGAAAATTTATCTTGAAAAAGAAAAATATGAAACAGTTTTAGCCCATGACGGCATGGAAGCAATCACACTTTTTGAAAAGGAACAACCCGATATTGTATTGCTTGACGTAATGTTACCAAAGCTTGACGGATGGCAGGTTTGCCGTCGACTCCGCGAGAATTCGCTTGTACCTATCATTATGCTTACAGCAAAGGGAGAAACCTTTGACAAGGTTCTCGGATTTGATATTGGTTGCGACGATTATATCGTAAAACCTTTCGACGCAAAAGAAGTCGTTGCGCGAGTAAAAGCGGTGTTAAGACGAACTCAAACAACTGTTGATATTAAGAAAGAACTCGTATTTGAAAACCTTAGTATTAATATCAACAATTACGTTATGATGGTTAACGGCGAGCAAATTGATACTCCGCCGAAAGAGCTTGAACTGATTTATCACCTCGCAGGACACCCGAATCGCGTGTATACACGCAATCAGTTGCTTGATGAGGTATGGGGATTTGATTATTACGGCGATTCACGTACGGTTGACGTTCATATCAAGCGTCTGCGTGAAAAGCTCGAAGGCGTTAGTGAAAAATGGGCACTTAAAACCGTTTGGGGAGTTGGTTACAAATTCGAAACAAGCGAACAAAGGTATTGAAAAATAAGTTAGTAACTAAATATTTTTTAATGTTTGGGTCAATAATACTTATAGTAATAACCTTACTTGTATCTTTTGCCGGCTATTTTTCAAGTGAATATTGGATGAATGATAAGCTCGACCTGCTAAAAAGTAACGCTAAAGCATTAGCAGCTTACGCAAAGGAAATGGTAGAATCTCCGAATTACAACCTCGAAGTAGGCAGAACAGGTGATGCTGTTTCCGAGGCAAGTGATATTACAGTATTTTTTGTCGACGTTAATAGAAACACCTTTACTTGCAGTGAAATTAAGCAGGGTATTGACTGTGTTCACATTGGTTGTACCGTTAACAAGGATATCATGGACAGAGTTTATATTGACGGCATTTATACCGATACAACGACTCTCGGCGGTATGTACAATACCGACCATTATACAGTAGGAGCGCCTATAACGGGATATTACGAATGTTATGGTGCGGTATTTGTTTCGTGTGAGGTCAGCAATTATGAGGCGTTTATTCAGAGAATAATTCGGGTTCTCATTTATGCCGGTGTATTTTGTCTGGTTCTCGGCTTCATATTGATCTACATTATTACAAAGAAGCTGGTAAAACCGATTGTTGACGTTTCGAATGCCGCAAACGCAATGATTGAAGGAGATTACTCGCATAGAATTGAAGTAAAGCGTACCGACGAAATTGGAACGCTGGTTACTTCATTCAATAATATGGTTGAAGCGCAAAAATCATTGGAAACAATGCGTTCAAGCTTTATTGCTAATGTTTCTCACGAGTTAAAAACACCCATGACGACAATTGGCGGATTTATTGACGGTATTCTCGACGGAACAATTCCCGAAGAAAAGCATAATCATTATTTAGGCATTGTATCCGATGAGGTTAAGCGTTTATCCGTTATGGTAAATGCGATGCTCAGCTTATCAAAGCTTGAATCGGGTCAAACCGAGCTTAAATATTCCGCCGTTGATATTACCGAAATAATTTGCAGAGTTATCATTTCCTTTTCGCTAAAGCTCGAAAGTAAGAATATCGAAATAAAGGGAATGGATGAAGCAACGACATTTATTGTCGATGGCGATTATGATTTATTATATCAGGCGGTATACAATCTATTCGATAACGCGATTAAATTTACACCCGAAAATGGTGAAATCGCCTTGAACATTGATGAGTCTAATAGGTCTGTCAGCATATCTAATTCAGGTCAAGGCATTAAAAAAGAGGATATAGAATTCATATTTGAACGCTTTTATAAAGGTGACAAATCACGTTCAAAGGATAAAAGCGGTTTTGGTTTAGGACTATTTATAGTAAAGTCGATTATCAACATACATAACGGCAGCGTTTCGGTCGAAAGTGAATATCAAAAATCAACAACTTTCACCGTAACATTGCCGAAATAAATGCAGTGCTGCACTGCGTGGAGATGTTGATTTTGACAGGTAAAAATTTCAAAGATATAAATTCATTTTCTATTAACAAAACAATCTCATTCAATTCTCTCGGAAAAAATAACGGGAGTAGAGTGAGATTGTTTCTTTATTTTTCAGTAACTACTGTGGTAGCGCTTTTATTTTTAATTTTCGGGTATGAAATATCCGAGTACAGTCAAACTTTGATTGATACCAAGATAGAAGAAAATATTGATATCACTGCAAACGCTTTGACATCCGATTCGGTTGATTTGTCGTTTGCGACAAAATGTACCGTAAATATTAGCGTATTTAACGATAAATATCATTCAGAAGCAACAGGAGTAATAATTTCAAACGACGGTTATATCGTAACGAATGACCATATTTATCAGGATATAAGTAATCCAAAAATATACGTTTTTGACTCAAACGGAAAGAAATATGATGCCGAATTTATCGCGGGTGATAGTAAATTTGACGTATCGGTAATAAAAATTGAAGCAGCCAACCTAAATTTTTTATCACTCGAAAATGATTTGACCATAAATAAAGGCGATGAATTATACTCAATCGGCCGTGACCAAAGCGTGACTAAGGGTATTGCTTGTGACTTTTTATACGAATCAAACGGTAAATCTAAATCGGTAAAAATGATCAGAACCGATTGCGCAGTAAATCCGGGTGACAGTGGTGGACCTGTTATATCAAACGGAAAATTAGTCGCTCTGAATTGCAGCAAAACTGTATCGGTTGAGGTTGAAGGTATGAGTTATCTGTTACCATCTGATACAGTAGAACGTGCAGTTGAGCAACTCATTGCCGATAAAAAAATCACCGACAGAGCCCAGCTTGGTATTTCGTATAAATATATATCGCCGGTTTACGCGGCTCAAAACAACTCTATTAGCGGAATAAGAATTGAAATAATAAATGCTGACAGTGATTTGTACGGAAAAAATTTCAGCGAAGGCGACGTTATTGTAGCGCTAGACGGTGAGGAAATTACGTCAGAAAGTGTTTTTTTGGATTGGCTGACAAATCATAGAGCAGGGGATAGCGCTGAACTTACAATACGCAAAATGAACGGTACCGATAGGCAGGTTACAATAACATTTAGCGCCGATTCATCATATTCTTCGTATTTTGATGAATAATTTTTTTAAAACGGTTCAAACTAATATCAACCAAATAAATGGAGGTTAAATTATGTCAAAAATTATATCAACAATAGTTTTGATGATTACATTACTTGCGATGCTTGCTTCGTGTTCGAGCGGCGGAAATGTTGACGAGCCGAATGGCGATATTTCAGCAATGGATTCGAGCAATAATATGACAAGCTCAGCAGTATCATCAAACATTTCGAGTAACCCTGCTTCATCGAACGGAGGTATCATTAGCGGTACCGAAAGCGTTATCAGCAAGGTTGAAAGCGGAATCAATTCAATGACTTAAATTAAAAACAGCGGATTTAATGCCGCTGTTTTTAATTTTACTTGAAGAATTGGTTGAAATGTAGTAAAATATGAGTATTAGAATGGGGGATTTTGGAAATGAAATTGCTTGTAATTGACGGAAACAGTTTAATTAACCGCGCATTCTACGGCGTACGTCCTTTAACAACAAAGGATGGACGCTTCACAAATGGCATTTACGGCTTTTTAAATATGATGATGAAATTAACTTCCGAATTCCATTCCGATTCGGTTGCGGTAGCATTTGACCTCAAAGCCCCGACATTCAGACACAAAATTTATTCGGAATATAAAGCAGGACGAAAGGGAATGCCGCCCGAACTTGCCGAGCAGATGCCTGTTTTAAAGGAATTACTTACCCTTATGGGCATCAAAATTATCGAAAAAGAGGGCTACGAAGCTGATGATATTATCGGCACTCTGGCCTCTGCTTGTGAAAAGAGCGGTCATTTCTGCTATATTGCGACAGGGGATAGGGACTCTTTTCAGCTTGTAAGCGATAATGTTAATGTTTTGCTCACTGCTACTGTAATGGGACGCCCCGAAATCGTCGTATATGATAATGAAAAAATCGCTGAAAAGTATAATGGCTTGTCCCCTAAAAATCTCATTGATGTAAAAGCGCTCATGGGCGACAGCTCGGATAATATTCCCGGTGTTGCAGGCGTTGGTGAAAAAACGGCTGTTTCGCTAATATCCACCTTCAAAAATCTCGAAAACTTATATGAAAATATTGAATCTCCTGAAATTAAAAATGCCGCCAGAAACAAGCTTATTAACGATAGGGATAAGGCGTTTTTATCACGTGAACTTGGCACAATTTGTCGCGAGGTTCCAATTGATACAGTTATCGAAAATTATTTAATTCAGCCGCATGACGAGTCGGCTCTTGCCGCCTTTTTGGCCGATTTAGAGCTGTTTAAAATTATAGAACGCATGGGCTTGCAAAATGTTCGTTCAACTAGCACCGATGGCGCAGAAAAGCATGAAATTAAATTCATAAAGGTTGAACCCGGTGACATTTTAAAAGCCGATACAATTAACCTGATTTATTATCAGAATTATATTATCGTTTCAAATGAAAATGAGTATGCTATATGCGAATATGACGACGACTTTTTGTTTAATTTGGCTTATAAAAAAATCAGAGTTTATGACTCTAAGGAGTTTTATCACATAAACCCTGATTTGAATATTGTGTTTGATTGCACTCTTGCGGCATATCTTCTCAACCCGTCGGCAGGCAGCTATAATTTATCACGACTTTTTGACGAATACAAAATTCCCGATGTTTCTATTTCCGACGTTGAGGCGGAGAACATAGGTATTAAGTTCGCGATTTTATGCGATACCTTGTACCGTGAAGTCGGGGAAAATGAGCAAATGCATCTACTTAACGACATCGAGATTCCACTTGCAAAGGTACTGGCTGATATGGAAAGTGCAGGATTTATGATTGACGTTGAGGGGATTTGTGAATATGATAAGCAACTCGAACAGAAAATCGAGGAGCTGAAGGGCTTGATTTTCTCGCTCGTTGGATATGAATTTAACCTCAATTCTCCCATTCAGCTTGGCGTTGCTTTGTTTGAAAAGCTGGGACTTCCGGCAGGTAAAAAGACCAAAAAGGGTTATTCAACCAGCGCAGAGGTACTCGAAAATTTACGCGACAAGCATCCTGCCGTTGACTATTTATTAGAATACCGTCAGCTGTCAAAATTAAAATCAACCTACTGTGATGGATTGTTAAAGGTCGTATGCGGTGACAACCGAATATACAGCACGTTTAACCAAACCGAAACACGTACAGGTAGAATCAGCTCGACCGAACCGAATTTACAGAATATTCCCATAAAAACACAGTATGGCCGTCTTTTCAGACAGTATTTTGTAGCGCCTGAGGGTAAGGTTCTGTGCGATGCTGACTATTCTCAAATCGAGCTTCGTGTTCTCGCACACATTGCTGATGATAAAGCTATGAAAGATGCATTTAATCATAACATTGACATTCATCGCTTGACTGCATCTTCGGCGTTTTCGGTGCCGGTTGACGAGGTGACTCCTGCTATGCGTTCTGCGGCAAAGGCGGTGAATTTCGGTATTGTTTACGGTATCGGCGCTTTCTCACTTGCAAAGGATATAAAGGTTTCATTTAGCGAGGCCAAGCAGTATATTGATAATTATATGTCCACCTACACAGGCGTTGCTGAATATATGAAGAAGGTCGTAGAGGAAGCAACCGAATTGGGTTATGTAAAAACGCTATTTAATCGCAGACGATACGTTTCGGAGCTGAAAGCATCCAATGCAATTCAGCGCGGATTTGGCGAAAGAATTGCTCGTAATGCGCCAATTCAAGGAACGGCCGCCGATATTATAAAGATTGCTATGATACGCGTTTATAACCGGCTACAAGCTGAATTGCCCACAGCACGACTTATTTTACAGGTCCACGACGAACTTATTGTCGAAGCGGATATTGCCGATGCTGATAAAGCATCGATTATTTTGAAAGAGGAAATGGAAGGCGCATTCAAGCTATCTGTTCCGCTTACCGCAGACGTAAACGTCGGCACAACTTGGTTGGAGGCAAAGGGCTGATGATTGAGATTAAAAAAGCTGACGACGGTTTAATTAGCGAATTAGTGTCATTTTCTTCCCGATTCTTTGATGAAAAGTGGTCGGAAGTATCTTTTTTGAATGAAATAAAAAAGTCAAATTCAGCCGTTTTTTGCGCGTTTTATAATAATGAAATGGTTGGCGTCGTTTGTATAGAAAATCAGTTTGGCGACGGTTATTTACACAATATCGCAGTTGCTGATAATTTCAGAAGGCAGGGGATAGCACGGAAACTTATTGATAAATGCTGCGATTTTCTGCATTCAAATTGTGTAGAAAAAATATTTCTTGAAGTTAGAATGTCTAATACAAACGCCGTGAATCTATACAAAAAATGTGGATTTGAAACCATTTGTGTCAGAAAAGGATTTTATACTAACCCTACCGAAGATGCCTATTCTATGATGTTGGAGATGAAAAAATGAAGATTTTAGCTATTGAAAGCTCATGCGACGAAACTGCCGCCGCGGTTACTGATGAGCGTAATATAATTTCTAGCGTAGTTGCTACTCAAATTGAGGAACATAAGCTTTACGGCGGCGTAGTACCGGAAATTGCTTCTCGCAGACACGCTGAATCGATAGTTTCGGTAGTCAATGAAGCGCTATGCGCGGCTAACTGTGAACTAACAGATATCGATGCGGTTGCGGTTACATATGCGCCTGGTTTAATCGGCTCGTTGCTTGTTGGAGTGAATTTCGCAAAAGGACTTGCCTTATCGACAGGAAAACCGCTCATTCCCGTTCATCATTTACGTTCACATATTGCGGCAAATTATATTGAAAACCCTGATTTAAAGCCGCCTTTTTTGTGCCTCGTAGTTTCGGGCGGTCATAGCCACATCGTTGAGGTAACGAGCTATACCGAATACGCAATTATCGGTCATACTCACGATGATGCGGCAGGGGAATGCTTTGACAAGGCGGCAAGAGCGCTCGGTATCCCTTATCCCGGCGGTGTCCATCTCGATAAAATCGCTGATAACGGAAACGCTGATTTGTTTAAATTACCTTATCCTAAAATTGTCGGTTGCCCCTATGATTTTAGCTTTTCGGGACTCAAGACCGCGGTGATTAACGCTATTCACAACGCCGAGCAAAAAGGGGAGAAGGTTAATTCAGCCGACGTTGCCGCCGCACTAAGACAAAGGGTGTGCGATATGCTTATTTCATCAACTTTGAAAGCGGCTGAGGATTTAGGATATAAAACGGTAGTTATGTCCGGAGGCGTTTCGGCAAATTCCGAGCTGAGACGACGTATGGCTGACGAATGTAAAAAACGCGGTATAAAGCTATTTTATCCCGAGCTTAAATACTGTGGAGATAATGCGGCTATGGTCGGTGTTCAGGCATATTACGAGTATATTTCGGAAAATATTGCAGGTGCTGATCTGAATGCCTTTGCGACAATGCCCATTGATGTACTAAATTACTAATTTGTTTAATAAAAATTTAACAAATTTATGAGAAAAATATGTTGCTAATTGACCTTATAATTGATATACTATATAAGGCGAAAATTGGTATATTAAATTTATCAATAATTTAAGTTTATAATACATGGAAGGATGCTGAATATGACCAACAATAAGACTGTTTTGAAATGGATTGACGAAATTAAGAATTTAGTTAATCCTGACGAGGTTGTTTGGATAGATGGCAGCAAGGAACAGATTGAGGATCTTCGCAAGCAAGCTCTCGCTACCGGCGAACTTCACAAGCTCAATCAGGACATTTTACCCGATTGCTATCTCCACAGAACAAAAGAAAATGACGTTGCTCGTGTAGAGGACCGTACATTTATCTGCACAACTGATAAAGAGGATGCAGGTCCTACAAATAACTGGTACGACCCGAAGGAAATGTATACAAAGCTTTACGACATCGCCAGAAACAGCTATGTAGGTAAGACTATGTATATCGTTCCTTTCTCAATGGGACCGATTGGTTCACCTCTCGCTAAAATTGGTATCGAAATCACCGATTCAATCTACGTTGTACTCAACATGGTTATCATGACCAGAGTGGACAAAAAGGTTCTCGATGTGCTTGGTGATAGCAATGATTGGGTTCGTTGCTTCCATTCAAGATGCGATATCGACCCCGAAAAGCGTTATATTTGCCAGTTTCCCGAGGATAATACAATCATTTCGGTTAACTCGGGCTACGGCGGTAACGTTCTCCTTGGTAAAAAGTGCTTCGCTCTCCGTATCGCATCCTACCAGGGATGGAAAGAGGGCTGGATGGCTGAGCATATGCTCATTCTCGGTCTCGAAAATCCGCAGGGCGAGGTTAAATACGTTGCAGCTGCTTTCCCGTCTGCATGTGGAAAGACCAATCTCGCAATGCTTATTCCGCCCGAATATTTACGCGAAAAGGGATATAAGATTTGGACTGTCGGCGACGACATTTCGTGGATGAGAATAGGTGAGGACGGCCGTCTTTACGCTATTAACCCCGAAAACGGCTTCTTTGGCGTTGCTCCCGGTACCAACGAAAAGTCCAATTTCAATGCTCTCGAATCAACAAAGAAGGGCACAATCTTTACCAACGTTGCTCTTGATTTGAATGATAATACTGTTTGGTGGGAAGGACTTAACAAGAATCTTCCGGAAAACGCTATTGATTGGAAGGGTAATAAGTGGGACGCTTCAAAGTTCGACAAGGCAGACAAGTCAACCTATGCAGCTCACCCGAATTCAAGATTTACTGCTCCGGCTGCTAATTGCCCCTGCATTTCTTCAGAATTCGATAAGGGCGCAGGTGTTCCGATTTCTGCAATCATCTTTGGTGGTCGTAGAGCTAAGTGCGCGCCCCTCGTATATCAGTCAAAGAGCTGGGAAAACGGTGTATTCATCGGTTCCGCAATGGCTTCCGAAACCACAGCTGCTGCTGCAGGTGCAGTTGGTGTAGTTCGTCGTGACCCGATGGCTATGCTCCCGTTCTGCGGCTATCACATGGCTGATTACTTCCAGCATTGGCTCGATATGGGTAAAAAGCTTGGCGACAAGGCACCCAAAATCTTTAACGTAAACTGGTTCCGTACCGATGATGAAGGCAACTTCATTTGGCCCGGATTTGGCGATAATATGCGCGTTCTTAACTGGATTATCGACCGTTGCGAAGGAAAGGCCGACGCCACCGAAACCGCTATCGGTTACGTTCCGAAGCCCGAAGATATCGACCTTACCAATCTCGATATGGATATCGAAACACTTAAAGATATTCTCACAGTTGATAAGGATGTTTGGGAAAAGGAAGTTGAGGAAATCGAAAAGCATTACGAAAAATTCGGCAACAAGCTTCCTGCTGAACTTCGTAATCAGCTCGAAACCCTCAAAAATAATCTTAAATAATCTAAATGAGCTAAAAAGTCAGTCCCGAAATCGCTCGGGACTGACTTTAAGTTAAATTAAATACGTATTTCCGCCCGTGGCGCAGTTGGATAACGCAGTAGATTCCGATTCTAAAGATCAGGGGTTCGAATCCCTTCGGGCGGGCCAAAAATGAGAGTCGCGACCTTTTGGTCGGGGCTCTCATTTTGTAACAAAGGGATTCGAACCCTGAGAGGGTGAGCGGCGTGAAGAAAACAGTCCAGTGGACTGTTTTTAGTTGCGAAGTCCGTAGCGGCTATGCCGCAAGGACGGATAACGCTAGGCTAAGCCGTAGCGGTATCATCCCTTCGGGCGGGCCAAAAAAAAGACATTCTCAAATGCGAGAATGTCTTTTTTTATATTGATATGAAGAGGGGATTAGTCCTTTTCCTTTTTCGGCTTTGCGTTTGCGAGAGGGTTTGCTTCAACGGCATTTTTGATTTGCTCATTTGATAAATGAGTATAAATCTGCGTCGTACCAAGATTTTCGTGTCCCAAAATGTCCTTTAAAACACGAATATCAACGTTACCGTATTGATACATAAGCGTTGCGGCAGTATGTCTTAATTTATGAGTTGAATATCCTTGACCGCCAAGACCGATTCGTTCTAAATTCGAATACACAATATGCTGAACGGTTTTGTTACTAATTCGCTTCTTTAAACGGCTTAAAAACAACGCTTTTTTATGGACATTTGGCACACCATCAACCGGTCGCACCTTTAAATATTCATTTATCGCATTTAAACAGGCGTCATTCAGATAAACGATACGCTCCTTGTTACCTTTACCGACCACACGAACTGTATTATCGGTACGAATATCGTTCAAATTAAGACCACAAAGCTCGGATAAACGGAATCCACAGTTTAAAAACAGCGTTAAAATGCAGTAATCACGCTCTTTATATTCGCCGGAAACACCGTTTAAAAGCTCTAAACTTTGCTCTAATGTTAGGTATTTTGGCAAAGATTTTTTCGATTTTGGCAATTCGAGCTGAGCCATGGGGTTATTTTCCAATAAATGACATTTATTTGTCATATATCCAAAAAACGAGCGTAAGGAGGAGCATTTACGAGCACGAGTTTTTTCTGAATTATCGCGCTCATTTTTACAAAATACCAGAAATTCGTAGCCATCGGTTAAGGAAATAGTGCGAATAAAATCAATATCAATGTCATTAAGGACGATTTTTTCAAAATCAATGTCTGAATCGACCAGACGACGCTTAACCTTTAAAAAACGAAAGAATGTACGAAGGTCAGTAAAATATTCATTAACAGTAGCAGATGAGCGTGATTTAATTGTTTGTAAATATGTAACGTAATCACGTAGTACAGGTGGCAACTGAGAGAACTCATTATAATCCAAAATTATAACACCTCCATAAATCGTATAGAAATTATCAAAACGATGCAAGTATCATCTGAAATAAACTGATTAGACGGGAAATCATGCCAAAAGGGCTATTTAGCCATAAAAATGCCTTTTCAGCTCCCCTCAATTATACAAAATATTCATTTTGTATAATTGGATATATTTTTTAGGAGTATCACCTTTTTCTTTCTCTTTTATAATAGCATACTTTGCGTAATAATAAAAGACCGGATTTTACCGGTCTTTTATATTTTTTATTTTACAATAATTTTGTGGAATACTTTTTTACCCTTTTTAATAATAGCATAGCCGTCAGCAAAGAATTCATTTGACAGAATCATATTAGCGTCAGCAACCTTTTCGTTATTAACGGCAACGCCACCTTGCTCGATCAAGCGACGTGCTTCTTTTTTGGACGGAACGAGTCCTGCAGTAAGCATTACGTCGAGAATTGACATTTCGTATGATTCAATTTCTGTCGAAGGCATATCGTCGGTATTTACGCCCGAGCCAAACAATGCACTTGCGGCAGTTTGTGCTTTTGTTGCCTCTTCTTCGCCATGTACGAGTTTGGTCAATTCAAATGCAAGGATTTCTTTTGCTTTATTAAGCTGACTTCCCTCCCAGCTATCCATTTCATCAATCTGTTCAAGCGGAAGAAATGTAAGCATTCTTATACATTTAAGCACGTCATCATCGCCGACATTACGCCAATACTGATAGAATTCGTACGGAGACGTCTTTTTCGGGTCGAGCCAAACCGCGCCGTTAGCAGTTTTTCCCATTTTCTTTCCTTCGGAATTCATAAGCAATGTAATTGTCATAGCGTAAGCGTCTTTACCAAGCTTTCTACGAATAAGCTCGGTACCGCCAAGCATATTCGACCACTGGTCATCGCCGCCAAACTGCATATTACAGCCGTATTCCTTGAACAAGTGATAGAAATCGTAGCTCTGCATTATCATATAGTTGAATTCAAGGAAGCTGAGTCCCTTTGCCATACGCTGCTTATAGCACTCTGCACGGAGCATATTGTTTACCGAAAAGCAGGCACCTACCTCGCGCAAAAGGTCAACGTAATTAAGGTCAAGCAACCAATCAGCATTATTAACCATCATGGCTTTACCTTCACCGAATTCAATGAATTTGCTCATCTGCTCTTTGAAACAGCTAATGTTGTGGTCAATATCCTCTTTTGTAAGCATTTTGCGCATATCGCTACGACCTGATGGGTCACCAATCATACCTGTACCGCCGCCGAGAAGTGCAATCGGACGGTTTCCAGCCATTTGCAGACGCTTCATAAGGCAAAGCGCCATAAAATGACCCACGTGCAAACTATCTGCCGTCGGGTCAAAGCCGATATAGAAAACGGCCTTTCCGTTATTGATAAGTTCCTTGATTTCGTCCTCGTCGGTTACCTGTGCGATAAGTCCACGAGCAACAAGTTCGTCATAAATTGTCATTGATTTTTACTCTCCTTCTGATAAATAAAAAATCCTCTGCTATAATAAGCAGAGGACGAAAAAATTCGTGTTACCACCTCAATTTGTCGCATTGTCGCCAACACAACCTCATCGGGTACGTAAAATAACGTATCACAAACGCTATAACGGGCATAAACCGAAAACACCTACTAATAAATTATGTTCAGCATTTTAGCTCCGGAGTGTATATCAGTAATAAATGCTGCTTTCTCGCACCAAAACAAAAGCTCTCTTTGAGCATCTAATATTTACCGCTTCTCTCCATCAAAGCCGATATTATATTTATATCACATAAAAATCGTCAAGTCAATGATTTATTAAGCATTTCGATAGCAGTATTTCGTATATTCTCGGTAATTTCGCCGCCCGAAATGATACGCGAAAGTTCGTTTACTCTACCTTCATAATCAAGCAGCGAAATATTTGTAACCGATTTATCACTATCGCTTGACTTCAATATCAAGTGATGTGACTCTGCCAAAGCGGCAATTTGCGCCAAATGGGTTACGCATATAACCTGCTTATCGTTTGCAATTTGTTGTAGCTTTACTGCAACCTTTTGAGCTGCATTTCCGCTTATTCCGGAGTCAATTTCGTCAAAAATCAGCGTTTCAACTGAATCCGCCACTGAAAGCACAGTCTTTATTGCCAACATAATGCGCGAAAGCTCACCACCGGAAGCAATTTTTATTAACGGTTTAGGCGGTTCACCGGGATTAGTTGAAATCAAAAATTCGAGAGTTTCTGCACCTTTTGACGTAAGCTTTGTGCCAGTAATTTCAGTAGCAAATTTGATAAACGGCATATTGAGAAATTGCAACTGTTCTGCTACTTCCCTATCGAATTTCTTTGCCGTTTTCACTCGACTGTCGGTCAGTTTTTGTGATATTTTCCTGGTCTTATCAAGTAAATCGGTAAATTCGTTTTCAAGCTCGGATATTACGTTGTCAAAATTGACTATCGAATCAAGTTTTTCCTTTGATTCAGCCAAATGAGCAAGCATATTTTCCTCGCTGCCGTATTTTAACGAAAGTCCGTAAATGATATCAAGGCGTTTTTCTATTTCGTCAAGCTCATATTCGTCAAAATCGTATTCGTTAAATTCGCTGACGATATCATTGAGCAGTTCCCTACTCTCAATTTCAAGCACCTTGAAACGCTCTGAAACAGCTTTAAATCGCTCGTCAATATTGGTTAATCCTTCGAAATTTGACGCAGATATGCGTAGCATATCGCATACCGAGTTATTATTATCAGAATCGTTAAGCGAATTTTTAGCAAAATCTATTATGCTTTTTATCTTTTCAGCGTTTTTGATAATATTCCTTCGTACTTCGAGCTTTTCCTTTTCGCCGGATTTAATATTCGCTTCTTCAAGCTCCTTTATCTGAAATTCAAGCATTTCCTTTAAATCAGCATTATTGTTGTTATTTTCGGTTAAATCTTTTATCTTGTGCTTGATCTCTACAAGCTTTTTATAACTTGTAATGTATTCATCATATATTGCTTGATTATCAGCCAAAGTGTCGATAAAACCAAGGTGACTTTCGGGGTTTAATAAATGCTGCGAATCGTGCTGACCGTGAATATTTATTAAATCAACGCCAATCTCGCGCAAAATACTGACAGTGGCGGGTTTGCCGTTGATTCTGACGTTGTTTCTACCGTCTAATGAAAGTTTTCGCGAAATAATAAGAGTTCCTTCATCGCATGAATATCCTAAATCGATAAGCTTTGCTTCTACTGATTTTGAAACGCTGAATTCGGCCGTGATTAAAGCATAATCACAACCATTTCTAATAATATCCTTTGGCGTTCTTTCACCCAAAATAGCGTTAATTGAATCAATTATAATCGATTTACCTGCACCTGTTTCACCTGTCAAAACGTTAAATTTGCTGGTGAAACTGATTTCAGCCGATTCAATAACCGCAACGTTTTCGATATACAGCGTTTCAAGCATATTTATCTCCGATTATCTTTTAATAATATTATGTAACTCATCGCAAAGTGACGAAGAATCAGCTTCGCTACGGGTAATGATAAGGATTGTATCCTCGCCTGCAATAGTGCCCAAAATACCCTTAATGTTCATGGCATCAAGCTTTGCACATACCGCCTGAGCCATTCCTGTATGGCACTTTATAACTACGTTATTAAGTGCATACTCGATGTTGATAATCGAGCTTATGAGAATCAGATAATTTGTCTCGCTTGAACCATCTGTGCGCGATGTGACATATCTGTATCTGCCGTTCTTATCTTGGGCTTTTATCAGCCCCAGCTGCTTAATATCACGCGAAACGGTCGCTTGCGTAACGTTAAATCCAACGTTTAATAACGCTGCCTGCATCTCCTCCTGAGTTTCAATCGGAAGCGAATTTATAAGTTCAATTATTTTATTATGACGATGCTTTTTCATTTCATTTATCCACCTATATCATTTTACTTCTTAAAATACTGTAAAAGGAATCATCCTTAATCTTAATAAAATCAGCAGTTTTTTCTCTGTCAATGCTGATTATTACAGTATCATCACTGTCAAGCTTCAATGTTTTATCTCCGTCAACAGTCAAATATACAGTATCATCGAGATTACGCGTTTTCGCCTGAATTTTAATTTCGCTGTTGCCGTTCAGTATAATCGGTCGGTCAAACAGTGAATGTGCACAAATTGAATTTACAATTATTCCGTCAACGCTCGGGTCAACAATCGGTCCGCCTGCCGACATTGAATATGCTGTCGAGCCGGTAGGAGTTGCAATAATAATTCCATCCGCCTTCACCTTTAAGAAGGGTTTATCCTTGCTTGAAACGGTTATTTCTGCAATACTTGAATTATTCGAGCGTTGAATTACAGTGTCATTGAGTGCTGTAAATTCTGTACCCAATTTTTCGAGAGTAACCCTCATCATTTTACGATGCTCAACCGAATAATCGTTATCAATTATCTTTTTTAACAACGGAATTTCGTTCACTTCAAGCTCGGCTAAATAGCCAAAATGACCGCTGTTTATACCGATAACGGATATATTATAACTCGAAGCAATTTTTGCAGCTCGGAGCATTGTTCCGTCACCGCCGATTGAAATGATAAAATCGCATTTTTCGGCTCCTATTGGATTATTTTTATCCAAGATAATTGACCCACAGCCATTATCATTTAAGAATTGCTGAACCTTGTTTATGGTTTCGTTAGCTGATTCGATATAATAAATGCCGAATGTCAATCCTATCACTCCTTTTTATCAAGCTCGTTGTGCGACATTGCAACAATTTCATTTGCGCCGAATTCCGCCTTGTTTTCGCCAATGCCATTATTAAGAATATGTACCAAATACTCAATATTTCCTTGCGGTCCTTTTATTGGAGAGTAATCGAGGTTTAGTACCGTCATTTCGCAATCATTTATAATAAAGTTGAGTATTTCGTCAACAACCTTAACGTGTACGGACTTGTCCTTAACTACGCCTTTTTTACCAACCTGTTCCCTACCCGCCTCAAACTGTGGTTTAATCAAACAAACCGCCTCTGCATTATCGGCTAAAAATGTTTTAAGCACAGGGATAATCAGTTTTAGCGATATAAATGAAACGTCAACGCTTGCAAAATTAAGCTTATCGGGCACAATTTCGTCGGTAACGTATCGAAAATTAGTTCTTTCGAGGTTGATAACCCGTTCATCACAGCGTAATTTCCACGCAAGCTGGCCATAGCCGACGTCAATAGCATAGACTTTTGTTGCCCCATTTTGAAGCATACAGTCGGTAAATCCGCCGGTTGAAGCACCGATATCGGCGCAGATGAATCCGTCCAAACAGATGTTAAAGTTTTTCATTGCCTTTTCGAGTTTCAACCCGCCGCGGCTGACGTATTTTAACGAATTATCTCGCACTTCTATTGTATCGTCGGGCTTTAAGACAGTACCCGGCTTATCTGCTTTTTGATTATTTACATATACACAGCCGGCCATGATGAGCGCTTTTGCCTTCTCTCTACTTTCGCAAAAACCCTGCTCAAAAACGGCTGTATCAAGTCGTAACTTTTCCTTCAATCCTATTCCTCCGAAATGATTCTATTCATTGAATCGGTATCAAGCATATATTTGTTTAAAAGTGCGTCAATATCATTATGAGAAACAAATTCATTTATTGCAGTTAAGCAATATTTACCTTTATATCCGGCTTCGAGTAGCTTTGAAGCAAGAATTTGACCGATTCCTCCGGTTTCGATTCCTTCCTCAAAGAAGTAAATTTCGTCATATTTATTCAATTCGCAAATGAGTGTGTCATCAATTTTAAGCTCGTTTAATTTGCACACCGAATAATCAGTTTTATCCGCATAATTAAATAAATTTCCGTAAGTAACGATAATTTTTGACGACTCTGATTTTTTAATATAATAGGGATTGCCGTTATACTTATTTCCGGTATTTTGCGGTTCAACCGAACGCGGATACCTAATTGCACAAACGCCGTCGCGTTCATTTACAGCAACGTTAAGCATTTCTTTAAGTTCACTGTAGTTTGACGGAGCGAAGATAGATATATCAGGAATTTCAGATAAAAACGCGGCGTCAAAAAGTCCATTATGAGTGGCACCGTCACGTCCTACGATTCCAGCTCTATCGATACAGAATACAACGTGCTGCTTGATAATTGAACAATCGTGAATAATTTGGTCAAATGCCCTCTGCAAAAACGACGAATAAACTGCAAAAACAGGCACCATTCCCTTACTAGCCAATCCAGCGGCAAAGGTTACTGCATGCTGTTCTGCAATTCCAACGTCGAAGAAACGATCTGGATATTTTTCTGCAAATTTTGTCAGTCCCGTTCCATCGGTCATTGCCGCAGTAATTGCGCAAATTTTATCATTTTTTTCGGCAATTTCGCAAATTGCATCGCCAAATGCCTCGGAATAGCCGTATGAAAGTGTTTGAACACCCTCTTCGTAATTGAATTTCGACACACCATGATAGCTCTCAGGGCTCGATTCGGCAAAATCGTAGCCCTTTCCCTTTGTCGTTACCGCATGAACGACAATTGGCATATTATTGATTTCCTTAGCTGATTTAAGCACGTCAATCATCTTGTATATATCGTGACCATCGACGGGACCGAGGTAATAAAATCCCAGCGCTTCAAACATATTCTGCTTTAAAACAACGTTTTTCAGTGCTTGTTTTGTTTTTTCAATAAGTCGGGATAGCGGACGGCCGATTAAGGGTACCTTATTCAATTTAATCTTTACACTGCGTTTAGTGTTGATATAAGATGAGCGTGTTCTTACATCGGAAAGATATTTTGCCATTGCGCCGACATTCTTAGAAATAGACATCTTGTTGTCATTGAGGATTATTATCAGGTTTTCTTTGGAACGTCCAATGTTATTCAAAGCTTCATACGCCAAACCGCCCGTAAGAGCGCCGTCACCTATTACGCAAATAACCCTACCCTCTTTACCAAGCATAGAGTTTGCTTTTGCAATACCAAATCCGCTCGATAAAGACGTACTGCTGTGACCTGAAATAAACGGATCATAAATACTTTCATTTGGATTCATGAAGCCCGAAAGTCCGTCGGCTTTTCTTAATGTAGAAAATTTATCATAACGTCCCGTAAGCATCTTATGAACATAACTCTGATGTCCAACGTCAAATATAACAGAGTCCTCAGGGCAGTTAAAAACGAAATGCAAAGCAACGGTCAACTCAACAACACCTAAATTAGATGCGAGATGGCCGCCTGTATTTGATACCGTTGAAACAAGCTCACTTCTGATTTCATCACAAAGTTTAGGTAGCTCGTTTTCGGAAATTTTCTTTAAATCGTCAGGACTCTTAATATCTTTTAAAAACATTATATAACCACTTTATTTTAATTATTTCTATATGCCAGATAATCGGCTAAATCACACAAATCATTTGCTTTATCGCCTAAAAAAGCAAGAGATTCCTTTGCCGCTTTTGTCAATTCGCAAATCTTATTTTCCGCATCTTCGATAGATAAAAATGATAAGAATGTTGATTTGTTTTCCTCTTTGTCACTGCCAATCGGCTTACCGAGTAATTCACGATCACCGATGACGTCGAGAATGTCATCGCGAATTTGGAATGCCAGACCGATATTTTCGGCATATTTTAAGCACAAATCAATCTCGTCATCACTTGCTCCGCCGAGAATACAGCCAATTTTTACAGCCGCTTCAATAAGTTTGCCCGTTTTTAATCGTTGTAAAAGTATTAGCGTATCAAGCGGAATTTGCTTGTTTTCACTTTCTAAATCAATGACCTGACCGCCAACCATACCGTTTATTCCACAGCGTTCGGCTAGACAAGCGATTGATTTGACAATTTTATCGCTATCCGCGTTCATTTTCGCCATTATTTCGAATGCAAGGGATTGCAACCCATCACCTGCAAGCAAAGCGATATCCTCACCAAAAGCAATATGGCACGATGGTTTTCCACGCCTGAAATCATCATTGTCCATGCAAGGCAGGTCATCGTGAATGAGTGAGTATGTATGTATCATCTCGATTGCACAAGCGGCAGGAACAGAAACGCCGAAATCGTCGCTGAAAATGCGGCAAAATTCCATTAAAAGCGCAGGTCTGATTCTCTTTCCTCCTGCGGATAAGCTGTGATTCGCGGCGTTAATTACCGACGAATATTCAACAGTGTTTTCTGGAATGAACTCGCCGATATGTTCATCAAAAACACGCGAATATTTTAACAACAAACTTTCAGCGCTCATTATTCATTTTCTCCCGAAGAAATTTCAACAATATTCGTGATTTTCAGTTGAGCGTTATTCAGTTTTTCGTTGCAAATCTTTGCGAGGGTTGTTCCTTCATCAAACAATTCCATTGATGCTTCAAGCTCACAATCACCCTTTTCGAGAGTTGTAACTATTTCTTCGAGGCGTGAAAGCATTTCGCTAAATTTCTTTTCACTCATTGATATTCTCCTCATTAGTGGATTTAACGGTACATTCTGCCTTTCCGTCGGCGAGAATGAGAAGTAAACTATCTCCAATATTTATTGATTTAACCGATTTTATCGGCTTACTATCCTTATACGCTACCGAGTATCCGCGAGAAATGGTCGCAAGTGGACTTAGTGCGTTCAGTTTGGCGCATTTTTCGGCAAAGCATTCACTATTCTGATGTAATAGAGTCGAGTAAGCGCTTGATAGTTTGTTAAAAGTAAAATTCAGTTTTTCGCTCAAATTGGAAAGATAGTTGATCGGATTTTTAAGCACGTAATTTTCGGCATAGAATTTCAGCCGTGCTTTATGCTGATTGATAATATTCAAATATGCCGTTTCGAGATTATCTTCCGTTTTTGCGAGTAGATACTTTACATCGGTGATATCAGGAACGGCAAGTTCGGCGGCTGCGGAAGGTGTTGGTGCTCGTAAATCGGCAACAAAATCGGAAATAGTGTAGTCAATTTCGTGTCCGACAGCCGAAATAACAGGAATTCTTGACCGAAATATTTCACGTGCAAGCTCCTCGTCATTAAATGCCCACAAATCTTCAATAGAGCCGCCACCGCGACCGATAATGATAACGTCAGCCGCATTTGTATCGTTTACCCTTTTTACCGCGTCAATCAACTGCTCGGCGGCACCGTCGCCCTGAACGAGCACGGGGCACATAATCATTTCGGCGCATGGGAAACGACGGGTTAAAACATTCGTAATATCCTGAATTGCCGCACCTGTAGGTGAAGTGATTACAGCAATTTTTTCGGGATAGCTTGGTATTTTCTTTTTATATTTCTCGTCAAAAAGTCCTTCTGCCTTCAACTTTTCAACAAGCTGCTCAAAGGCAATCTGCAAAGCGCCGACACCATCGGGCTGCATATCCTCGATATAAAACTGAAAACTGCCATCTCTTTCGAAAAGCGATGCCCTACCCCTGCATATTACCTTCATTCCGTTTTGCGGCTCAAATTTAATCCTGGCTGCGCTTGAACGGAACATAACGGCTTTAATAGCCGCCTTTTCATCCTTTAAAGTGAGATAAAAATGCCCTGTTTTGTAATGATTAGTAAAATTCGAAATCTCGCCCACAACATAAATATAGTTGAGATACGGGTCATTGTCGATAATATTTTTAACATAATTATTTAATTGTGAAACTGTATAAGTGAGCTTATCACTACTCATATTTGTTTCTCCTTCAAGGCAGCTAAAACAGCTATACCAACCGCATTATCTGATGAAAATTCGGGTTTTGCAAAGCTGCATTCGTACTTTTCAATCATGCATTTTCTGATTATGGAATTGCTCATAACTCCACCTGCATAAACAAGCGGCAACCGACCATATTCATTCAAAATCATCGCGGTCATATTATCAACGACAGAAAGCGTATAACTAACGGCATACTTTGCAATATCCTCTTTACCAGCGCCTTCGTTGTGCATTTTTATACACTTATTTTCAACACCCGAAAAACTCGGATTCAGTCCGGAAAATGACGGCTTAATCTTAAATTCAGCGTTACTCTTGCACGCGAGCTCATCAATATATTTTCCGCATGGAAACGGAAGTCCAAGCATAACTCCTGCTCTGTCAATCGACTGACCCGCTTTTAAATCGCTTGAACTTGCTATAACGTTGCATTTAATTATCTTTTCCTCATCGGGCTCAACGATTATGGCATCACTAGTACCGCCCGAAAAATGAAACGCAATAAATCTTTGGTCGATTAAATTAAGCTTATTGCAGGAATAAAGTGCGGCCGCAACGTGACCTCTTTGATGCGAAAATGTAAAAAGCTTCGCATTTAGTGCGCCGGAAATCGCCTCGGCAATCGTTTGACCAACCATAAAGCAAGGCATATAGCTACCATCGTTATCGCACGGCGAAATCGAAACACCAACCGATGAAATATCGGTCGTAATCTTAAAAGCTTCCTTCAAAAGCTCCCTGATTTGCATGGTATGATGGAACACAGCGTCGCTTTGTCTAAGCCCTTTTTCGCCACTTTTCACCGGCAAAAGCTTTTTAAAATTATAAGCTATTTTATTTTCCTCGTCGTATAAAGCGACAGAGGTCGTATAATTGCTGGTATCAATACCTAAAATCATGATTTTGACTTAATTATTGCGCCTAATATTCCGTTGATGAAGCCGGGCTCGTCGTCTCCGCAATATTTCTTAGCCAATTCGACTGCTTCGTTAGCAACAACTCCGTCGGGAGTTTCGTCGCAAAAGTTAATTTCATATACCGCAAGGCGCAGGATAGCAAGAGCAGTTTTTGATATTCTGCCTACGCTCCAACCCTTTAAATTCTGTGAAATTTTATCATCAATAGCTTCCATATTATCAATAACGCCGTTAATAAGCCCTGTTGCAAACGCGTTAATCTTTACTCCTTCACATTCCTCAGAAAGAGCGATAAGAGCTGCCGCCGGCTCGTCGTTTATCGATTTTTCGAATATAATTGCAAATGCTTTTTCTCTTGCCTCAGTACGAATCATAAAAATTTTAACTACCTTTCATTGTTTATCCTGAATATTATACATTATATGCAAAAAAAATGCAATACAGATATATAAAAAGAACGATGCTAATTTGCATCGTTCTTTTGCTCTAATATGTGATTATTTATCGTCTTCGTTAATTTCGATATCGACAACGTGAATATTGATTTTTGTAACTGCCTTACCCGTCATATTCTGTAAAGTTTCTTTAATAGTTTTTTGAGCGTTTTCGCATACGGTGACAATTTCTGCACCTTCTTTTAACTTAACGAAAACGTCGATAAACATTGCATTATTGCTGAATTTAGCGATAACCGATTTTGCCGATTTACCTTTTATCAAGCCCTTTATATTTGTAGGTTTAAATGCCAATTCGGCAATTCCATCTACTTCAAGTGCTGCAGTTGCAACCATTTTTGTTATAACATCTTCGGAAATTGCGATTCCTGTATCGTTTTTATATCCCATAAGAAATAACCTCCTTTTTGACTATTATAACACAAAAAATCAGTAAAACAACTGTTTTTTACTCAACAGCGATAATTTTAATATTTTCTGAAGTAAATTCGGTCTGCTCACTGACAATTTCGTTTATCTGCATAGTCTGTTGAGATGTGACTTCCTTTGCTTTAATAATAATATTTGCGCTTTTTTCATTCAGTACAGCGATGCATTTTTCGAAGCCCTTTGCTTTAATTAAGGTTTCTATGTTCGCCTCTTTTTCTATGTTAAGTGCAATTGCACTCTTGTTTTTCTCTGCCTTTTGCCTTGATTCGCTTGACGAGTTCTTATCGCTGATTATTTCGTTAAGCTCTGCAATTGTATTCTTTCGTGATTTTTCCCTATCACCTACCGCAATAGAAAAGTAATCCTGTTCATCGGTTGTCGAAACGGTGTTATTAACATAAATAGATTTTCCAAGGTCGGCATCGTTCTTATTCGAATTTTGAGTAATGCCGTTTCCTTGATATTGCCAGTTAAGATAAATAGCAGCAGAAAGCGCCAATACAAGCCCACACATTACAATTGATTTTTTATTGATGATAACTGATTTTCTCATAATATATTTCCCCTTTAATTTAATTTTTTAGATACAAATATTTTACTGCTGCTGATGTCCAGAGCGGCCATTACTGCCGATTTAATTTCATCATCAATTTGGACACCGTTATAATCATAAATAATTACCACGCCTCTTATTTTCGGCGATAGTGTCGTTACTATTAAGGGTCTCTCATTACCTGATGAATCCTCGACAATTATGTATTTTTCACTTGAATTATCCTTCTTTTTTGTTTCAGAATTGTTTTCGTTAGTGTAATCATTTGATATATCCTTCTCATTCAGATATACATATTCATACGATGAATCGAGAGTAACTATTACCTTTGAATTATCATTTCCTGTCAGCGACTTTATAATTTCAGTAATTTTGGATTCTATCAGTGAGCAATATTCGCTTTCCGAAAGGTTCGCTTCGGGGCTGATGGAAGCTTCATTTGCATCATTTTTTGTGAACATATCAGAAATAAATATTAGCAAAATGCCAATAATTCCAATAACAAATATTGTCATAGAAACCTTTTTGTTATTAAGCAGTAATTTTAGCGAACTATTCAATTTTAATCACCTTGCATTTTATTCCGAATTTTTCATAAACAGCGTCCCGAATTATATTTACGTCACCATTCGTGACCGATAAAATTACCTCTGAATCGCTGATTTGAGTGCGACAATGGGTGTCATATACGCTTTCAATATATGAATCGATATCGTCGCTTATTCTATCGCCCAGCATTTGATTGAAAACGCTGCTTTCAGTAACAATTTCGTCGCTGTTAAATTCAAAATCAAATTCAATAGTCATTATCGAAGCGACAATAATAGAGACGATAATAATCTTTGACATCATGATTAAATGCGGCCTGTATTTATTATCAGGAAAGCACAATGACAGGACAGAAATAAACACAGATACAACCGAAATTGACACTAATACCGAATTAAAGTCCATTATTTTACACCACCAAAAACAAGGATAGCCGAAATTGATAAAACCATACCGATAAATACACATATAGTCGCCGAAAGCAGTACCGTAATAACATCGTCAAAAGCGACTATTATACCTTGACCAATATCGTTTTCTGTACCAAATGATATTACCTGGCATAATTTTATCCCTATTTTCCAAACCAGAAGCTCAGCTATCACCGGCAAAAACATAATTACTATTACTATTATCGCAAACAGTCCAATCCCTGACTTCATAACTGTTAATGAGCCGATTACGGTGTTCATAACCTCGCCGACATATCCGCCGACAACGGGCACAGATGAACCAACTATAAACTTACCTGTTTTAATAGCAACCGTATCAGCGGCAGAAGTTATTATTGATTGCACAGACGTAATTGCAGTAAAAATCGACGTAATCAGCCCAAGTATCCATATAATCAGTTTTTTAACCGAATTGAGCAGATTATTAAATATTCCGTCACTTACCGAGGATACAACTTTCATTGTGAAAATAGAGGCAGAAAGCGGGGTCAAAACCGACTTTGAGACAAACACCGTAATCTCGGTAAAAAAATATGTAGTTGAGGTATATGCAACCGCCGATGTGCCCGGATTTGACGTAACCAAAAATGATGCAAAAATCGGTAAAAACGAAAACATGAACACGCCACTTGAATTAAGGCATTCCGTGACCGAAAATATTATATTTTTAAGCGGTTCAGCAATTGTAACGCAGATAATTAGCGAACAAATAATCTGTGCAATTTTTTTAGTTTCCGGCTTTTCTATAAGTAATTGTAAAGAACTGCTTATTGTTAATATTAAAAGCAATGTTAAAACCGATTTGAACGGTAAGCTATAATCAGAAAATGCAACCTTTATTAGAGCAAAAACGCCGTCATTGCTGATAATATCAATTACATCCTGAAAGCTGTCAATTTCGTATTCCGTGTCAATTAACGTGTCCTTTACTTCATTGGGAATTATGTCATAAACCGAACTGAAATCATCCTCTTCAGCATAGCAATTTATCGGAAACAAGATTAGTATAATAACAGAAAAAACGATTGATAATATTTTCTTCATATATTAAATAGTCCTTGTATTATTTCAACGAGTTTTTCGACAATCGGCAGAGTAAGCGAAAGTAGGATTACCTTTGTCACAACGTCAATACATACCGCAATCGAGCCATTTCCACTATCTTTACAAATATTTGACGTAAGGTCGGATAACACGCATATCACGATAGCTTTAAGCAGTATTTTTACAAATTCAGGTGCATAATCAATCGTTCCGAGCGAATCCATTATATTTTCGATCAAGCCAAATAGATAATTTATTGCAACGGTGATTATAATTACAGCAAAAATTATTATTAAAAGCACAGAATATGTTGGATTATTTTGCTTAATCAAGATCGCGAGTACAGATACAATTACCGAAATTATGATTATAGAAAATATATTCATAAATCAAACATCTTTTTTACAGTATCGAAAAGGTTACTGATTTCACCTATTATCATCATCATTACCACAATCAGACCTGCAATCGTTGTCATCATCGCTTGGTCCTCTCTACCCGAACGAATGAGCAACTGATTAAATACGGCTACGATAATGCCGATAGCGGCTATTTTGAATATAAAATCAACGTCCATGACCAACCTCCGTTATTTTAGATAAGCAAAATGAATATAGTAACTCCAATTGATGCTCCCGTTGAAACCACTATCTTCCCCTTTTGTGAAAAATCGTCTTTTTCCTTCTTTTCCCTTTCGGTAAATTCCTTTATGAGTCGATTACAATCATCGGTAATTAAGGACGAATTTGACGTTGTCAAGCTGTCATAAAACGATTTTAACTGTGATGACTCAATGTCGCTTAAATATTGATAATTAAAGTTAATAAAATTACCCGATTTAATCGATAACAATGACAATATTTTTTCTAAATTCATCCTCACGTTTTTTATAGCCATAATTCGCTTATGCGCAGAAAAATAGATATACAACGACATTGCAATCGGACACAAACTGATAAACAAAATCCCGGTTAATCTAATCATTTGCATAGGTATAATCATAACGTGGAAGGTCGCCAATGTTATCCAGATGAACTATCGTCGGAGTAAAACCTACGTTCGAGAGCTGATTAAGAATAAATGAGTTTGAACTGTCTCCAAAGCTATGTAATGTAGCGATAACAAAAACGCCCGAGTTTGATAATTTTTTTAAGATATCGACATCATTAAACCCAATTTCATCAAAAATGATTACGTCAGGTGACATTGTCCTTATTGCAATTTCAGCCGAAACATGCTTTTTACAATTACTAATCACATCGCAAAAAGGGCCTAAACCAAATTCATATCTTCCGTTAAATCCTGCGGCAATTTCGTTTCGTTCATCGGAAACAAGAACCTTTATTTTATTTGATGACAGCTCCGACGCAATATCTCTGAGCAGCGTTGTTTTGCCTGATGCAGGTTTGCCGGTTATGAGCAAGTGATTTCGTGAGTTTATAAAGTTTTCTGCAATATATTTGCCGTATGTTTTTATATGTCGGGCAATTCGGACGTTCATTGAATAAATATCGTTGCAGGAAATAATTTCACCATTGTTGGAAAACAAGCCACAAACGCCTACTCTATGTCCGTTTTTGAGGGTCAAATAGCCCTCGTTAATTTGATTTTCAAAGGTGAAAAAGGAATAATTGCACATTTTTTTAAGACATTCGTTAAACTCGTTTCGATCAACCGATGTGCAGTTGTGAGGAATATTTGACAGCCCTAAATCACTTAAATAATAGCGGTCATTGAGCGTAATAATCGTAATTGGTTGATTGACCTTGATACGAATTTCTGTTACGATTGATTTGATTTTATTCGGAATAGAATTGAGCTTTGATTTGAGCGAAAAATCGAAATATTCGGCTACCTCGTTAAATCTTTGCATACTTGTCCTCCTCCCTGTTGTAAAATATGAAACGATGTGCTATAATATGATAAAAAATATTGGAGGGAAAAATCATGAAAGGAAAGTTAAAGACAGTTTTATTCGGATTTGATAAAAAAGAAACCCTTAATTATATCGAAAATTATCAGAGAGAAAGTCAACGTAAAATATCGGCATTAGAAGATGAAATTTCGGCGATAAAGGAGCAAGCAGAAGCACTTAAATCGGAAAATGAAGCATTTGAAAAGGAACTGACTACTGTTAAAGACAGACTCGAAGCTGCCGAAAATGAGGCAATTGCTATCAAAAAAGCTTCTGACGAAAAGGATAAGAGATATATTTACGAAATCAACGAAACATATCAGCAGCTCGAAATTATGCGCGATAATATGAAAACCGCACTTGACAGCTTTATTAAACAGGTCGATAACATTAACGATAACCTCGAAAATACAAAAAATGCCATCGACACAAACTCACAAAATGAATCGGTCAATGACAAGATAATGTATATTTAATCAAAAAACTCTTTACAAATACGCAATATATGTTATTATATAAATATGTAACATAACTTTTAAATCGGTACCGAGATGCTGAAAAGGTTTTTGCGTTATAGATATAAAATGTAAAACACCTTGTTCGTTATGTGACAAGGTGTTTTTTTGTGAGGTTTACGAATGACTATTAAGGTAATGTTCGACGAAAAGTCGGTATTCAGGACACTTGCGCGACTTTCACACGAAATAATTGAAAAAAATGATGACGAAAATGAATTATATATTATTGGTATTCGTTCACGAGGAGTTTCTATTGCAAAGCTGCTTGCCGAAAATATAAAGAAATTTTCGGACATCTCGGTTTATCTCGGCGAGCTTGATATTTCACTCCACCGCGACGATATTGATAAGAATGATGTTATCGAATCAAAAACAAAGATTGATTTTTCCGTCGCAGGAAAAACGGTTATTCTCGTTGACGACGTGCTTTACACGGGACGAACTGTACGAGCTGCACTTGACGCAATAGTCGAGATGGGACGTCCCTCGTGCATTCAGCTTGCCGTTCTGGTTGACCGAGGTCATCGTGAGTTCCCTGTTCACGGCGATTACGTGGGAAAGAATATCCCAACCTCACGAAACGAAAAAATTATCGTTAATATGAACGATTATGACGGAAAAACATCCATTGAGTTGCTTGGTAATTGATTAAATCAGCAATATATAAATAGCTGTTTTAATATAAAAAAATTATTAGAGGTGTGGAAAAAAATGAAGTTAATTTACGACGTAAACGACAAACCAAAATTTGGGCAACGAATTATTTTTGCCTTTCAGCAGTTGCTCGCAATCATGGCGGCTACCCTGGTAGTACCGGTAATTATCAATAACGGCGCAAATTTACAAGGTGACGACATGATGAGTACCGCAGCCGCACTCTTCGGCGCAGGTGTTGGTACCCTCGTTTACATTCTTTTCACAAAGAAAAAGAGTCCCGTTTTCCTTGGTTCCTCATTCGCATTTTTAGGTTCAATGGCAGCAGCATTTGCCGGAGCAATAACGGTTGCAGTTGGCTATCTCGGACTCATTATCGGCGCAATTTTTGCCGGACTTGTATACGTTGTTATAGCACTCATTGTAAAGATTTCGGGTGTAAACTGGATTAACAAGCTTATGCCTGCGGTAGTTATCGGTCCGACAGTAGCTATAATCGGATTGTCACTTGCAGGAAACGCTATTGGTGATCTTAATAAGGCCAATTATGTTACAAGTTATGATGTTAACAATTATCAAATTGTAGAAACAGCAGATGCTAAGAATTTAGAAATCATTGATGAAGAAGGAAAATATAATCTTTATGAAGACATTGCTGCTGATGGCGTAGTAGTAATTGATAAGGACATTGATTTAGCTTCAAAAATTGATGTTAAAAATGTTCGTACCGAATTGACAGTTACTAATCAAGATAATGGTTACGCTTTGTCAAGCACTCTTGGCTCTCCCTATGTTGCTATAATCTGCGGACTTGTTACACTCTTTGTAACTACCATCTGCTCAACATACGGAAAGAAAACTGCAAAGCTCATTCCCTTTATCATCGGTATTTGCTCGGGCTATCTAACCGCATCAATCTTCTACGTAATCGGTTCATTGGCTGATATACCATCACTCATGATTATCGACTATTCACCGATTACCAATCTGTTTGCAAATGGATTCAAGCTTGAATCAGTATTAGCAGTTCCTGATTTTACATTCTGGACCGCAATCGGCGGATTTAAGGATATTGACGCAGCTTACATTGGCTCAATCGCCGTAGCTTACGTTCCGGTTGCCTTCGTTGTTTTCGCCGAGCATATTGCCGACCACAAAAATATTTCGACCATTATCGAAAAAGACCTCCTCGAAGAACCGGGTCTTTCACGTACACTTCTCGGTGACGGTGTTGGCTCAATGGCAGGCGCGTTTTTCGGCGGCTGCCCGAATACTACCTACGGCGAATCTGTTGGTTGCGTAGCTATTACACGTAATGCTTCGGTCTGCACAATTAGTACCGCGGCTGTTTTGGCTATGATAATCTCTTTCCTCTCGCCTTTTGTAGCGTTTGTTAATTCAATCCCTTCATGCGTAATGGGCGGCGTTTGCATGGCGCTTTACGGATTTATCGCAGTTAGTGGACTTAAAATGCTCAAAGAGGTTGACCTTAATGAAGAAAAAAATCTCTTTACCGCATCGGTTATTCTTATTGCAGGTATCGGTGGCCTGAGCGTTACATTTGGCAAGGTTACACTTACCTCTATTGCTTGTGCATTGATTCTCGGCATTATCGTTAATGTAATGCTTTCCAAAAAGAAATCAGACGCATAATAAATATAAATAATAAAGAAGCAGGTTGATTGCTCAACCTGCTTCTTTATTATTTTTTAAACAAATTTCCACCAACGGAATCAATAGCTACAATGAGCGGAAAATTTTTGAATTCCAACTTTTTTACCGATTCGCAACCTAAATCCTCGTAGGCAATTACCTCGCAGGAAACAATACTTTTCGCCGCCAGAGCCCCTGCACCGCCAATAGCACAAAGATATACAGCGCCATTTTTTATTATAGCATCGCAAACCGACCTGTTTCGTTCACCTTTGCCAATCATGCATTTGAGCCCGTTTTCCATAAGCAAAGGTGCATAAGGGTCCATTCGCGATGAAGTAGTAGGTCCACAGCTTCCGATTGATAATCCATCGGGCGTCGGAGTCGGTCCCGCGTAATAAATCACGGAATTATTTAAATCAAATGGTAATTCAGCATTATTTTTCAACGCATCTGCAATTCGTTTATGAGCGGCATCACGTGCGGTATAAACAATCCCGCTTAAAAACACTCTGTCCCTTGCTTTGACGGTTTTTACCCACGAGGAGATATCCGATGTATTAAGATAGTATTCCTTCAAAATTAAACACCTCATTGACATTATATCGACAAGGCGAAAATAATTCAACTAAATTATGATACTTTCAGTCGCAATCTCAATTTATCAGCAATCATAGCAATAAATTCGCTATTTGTCGGCTTACCTCTTTCGTTGTGAATGGTATAACCGAAATATGAATTGAGCACGTCAATATCCCCTCTGTCCCACGCAACCTCGATAGCGTGTCGGATGGCTCTTTCTACACGTGATGAGGTAGTTTGGTATTTCTTTGCCACCATAGGATAGAGCTGCTTTGTTACAGAATTGATTATATCAGCATTATTGACGGCTATTGTAATCGCCTCGCGGATATAATGATATCCCTTAATATGAGCAGGAACACCGATTTGATGAATAATTTCGGTAATCATCAGTTCGAGGTCGCTGTCCTTGCTGTTATTAAAGCTATGTATAACAGTAAGATCAGCTTCTTTATTATTCATTTTAAGAATTCGCTCGGCAAGGATTTCAAAGTCAAACGGTTTTATCAGATAGTACGATGCTCCGTTTTCGATAACCTGCTTTTCAAGTAGCGGGTTGTCGTATCCTGACATAATCATAATAATCGGAAGTTCTTTTCTTTTTGACTTTAAATTATCTATTACGCCAAATGAATCAATATTCGGCATAAACATATCCATAAGAACTACATTCGGCCGTACTCTTTCAATCTCCTGTATGGCCTTAACCCCGTCCTTTGCGCATAAAACGACCTCAAATCCGTAGCTTTTGAGTACATTTGCGCAATTACGACTGAATTCCGTAGCATCGTCTGCAATTAGTACTTTAATTTTGTTTTCCATGTTAATTCTCCTTGGTTGGTAATTTTTGGTAATGTTTTTATAACATAAATTTCCAGTAATTACAAGTGGAATTTTGAGAAATTTTAATTTTAGATAAAAACTGTCAAATTTTATAATCGTTATATGAAAAGGTTAAATAATTTAACTAATTTAAAACAAAAAATACCCACCCATTTTACAGGCAGGTATTTTTTTCGTCATATTATAACAGACATGATTTTAGTTTTCTTCCAAATAATTGAACATTTCCTCTATTTTTTGGAATTCGTCCTTTTTGTTCTTTTCTTTCCATTTGCGACGATATTTGTCGAGCTATTCATTCGTGTCGGTAATTCGGACAATTTGCTCACCTAAAATTTTTGCCGTGAGTTCAGCCATAACACAAACCCCTTCGGCAGAAATAAGCAGCTCCTGACGAAATTCGTCGTTTTTCCATTGTGCTTTTTCGAGCATTTCTCTAATAGAAAAATATTCCCTTTGGATTGCATTCAGATTTTCGAAAGCGGAGCGATTATAATAGGTGTGTGAATCATATCGATATTCAAAATAATTGTTGCAGAAATGGAACCAATTCACTTTTTCGTGAAGAGCACTAACTTCCTTTAAAAGCTGATAGCCATTTTCATTTTCGTAAAGAATAAAGTTAACTGCATCAATGAATTCATCGTTAATTTCGGTTGAAGCGTCCCACGATTTTGCCGCGCCGAGAACCATACCGTACATCGCAAGTTCAATCGAACAAGGATTTCCCCAATCTCCCCAATTTGTATTAAGTACGCCGATTGCATTGTTTTCACGACCGAGACTTATCATATTAGTGATATTTTTTTCTTCAACGTTTACGTTTTCACAAAGTCGTGCCCAGCTCGATGTACCCGGACAAACAATTTGTTTAACGCCCATTTTACCGAATTCTCTTATTGGCTCAGCATCGGGCGTTTCGTCATATCCCCAGCTAAGAAAATACGTATCTTTCGGTATTTTTTTAATTACTTCGGGGTGTTTAAGAAGCAACGGGTCTGCCCATAGCATAGCCGTTTTGCCAAGTGAATTCACATGCTTGATGAGTTTACTCACAAAGTCGATATGCATCGTTGCAATATCATTTTTTCCATTATCAAGTTTTTTAAGATCGAATGTTTCGTCACAGCAAATATTGAAGATATCACTTTCAAAATTGGAAGAGTATTGATCAATCATACTTTTGACAAGTTCAAAACCTTCATTAACCAATGGGCTTACAGTGTGATGAATCATTCTGCCGTACCAAAAGTTACTATACGGAACAAAGTCCTTAAAAATACGCAAATGCTTGTATTTATCCTGCTGTAAAAGCTCGTAGAGATGACCAAAAGTAGCAAGCGATGGGATGAAATCAATGAAATTAGATTTACAATATGCATCTATTTCGCGGATTTCTTGCTTTGTCAAATATCCGGTGTGCTCAATAATATCCTTATATTCCTCTAATTCAAAGGTGTGCTCAACATAAAGCTGCAACGAATTATTTTTATAATATGCCAAATTGTCAATTAAATTTTTTATGGTTTCAACTGTGGGAATTTTTCCTCTCGAAACGTCGTGATAAAATCCGCGATATTCAAAATCGGGCTTATCAGCGATATGTAAACAAGGCACATGTTCTTCTTTAAAAATTTGCTTTAATGTCTGAATAGCGTAAAAAGCTCCTGCACTATCCCCTGCCTTAATAATTATCGAATCAGCTGTTATCGTAAGCTCATATTCCTCTTTATTCAAATCTATGATTTCAATTGAAACTGTCGTACCATCAGTCGATTTATCAAACAATGAAAGCGCATCGATAAGTCGACTGTCGCAGTTTAAATTGCTGATATTCAGCGATTTATTCGCTAAAAGTCCGTCTTTAATTTCAATGAATTTAACCTGCGGAATAAGTTTAATCATAGCGTTCACCAAGTTTCAAATATTTATTACATTATCGCAAAATAAAAATATATTGTCAATAAATAATAATAAAAATACGCACCCGAACTACCAATTCAGTTGCGTATTTTATTAAATTATGAGCAATCTAATGCTGTTTCGAGCATATTCTCGATAAATATACCATAACCACTCGTTGAATCATTTACTAGTACATGCGTAACGGCTCCAATTAGTTTATCGTTTTGAATTAAAGGACTGCCGCTCATTCCTTGAATTATTCCACCGGTTTTATCTAATAATTCTTTATCGGTTATCCTTACTATTAGATTTTTTGATTTATCATTATATTTGATTTTTTCAATTACACAGTCATAATATCTGCATTCTTCGCCGTTGAGTGACAAATAAATTTGTGCATTTCCTATTTTTATTTCGCTTGAATGACCAATGTCAACCATTTTTCCATCATATTCTACACCGCTAAAATAAACGCCGTTATCGGAATTTTTAATTATTTTACCGCAATTTTCGCTTGATAAATTTCCGCTAATATCGCCGATTATACCATCAGATGAACGCGAAACAACATAATTATCAACTCCACAAACCGCACCATCACTTAGCGGCATCAAAAGGTTTGTTTCATTATCATATACGCCGTGACCAAGTCCGGCAGCTATTCCCGTTTCTTTGATATAAAATGTTGCCGTACCAATTCCAGCAATGCTATCCTTTATCCACATTCCGAGTTTTTTTGAATTATCTGCTGCGCATATCACCGAATATGCAGTTGTCGTGTATTTTTTATCATTTCTTTCATAAACTATTTTTAGCTTTTCATCAGAATTTTTTACAATTCGCTCTATATCCGAATTACAGGAGATTGGCTCATCATTTATAGACAAAATAACGTCACCTTTTCTGATACCCGAGTCATAAGCTGGATTTTTGCAACCGTTTTCGGTTAAAACGCCCGATATTGATGTTACAATCGAACCTGATGAATATATTTTAATTCCAAATTGATTCCCGCATAATACTACTTTTTTAATGTCATTATTTTTAATTTTAATATTTTTTACAGGAAAAATGCTAAAGAATTTCAGCTCGTAATTTTCGCTACTGCCGTTAATATTCGAAACTGAACATTTTATATCTTCATCGGTAAGTGTAATGGTTTTTTTGTCAGTAAAAACAATGTTCGGAGTGTTCTCTGTCAGATAATAAATATTAGTAAAAACATAGCTACAAACAATAAGTAATATGACCGATATTACCCTTATCAATCTTTTCATTTTATCACCGCCAAAAGTATTATTGACCTAAAATGAAAATTAAAATTTAGTTTAAATATCTTTATAAGGAAAATTGAGTTTTTTTTATCATAATTAAAGCGGTTACCAAAATAATCGCTAAAAATTTCATTAAAAAAGCACCGAAAAGCATTTTGCCTTTCAGTGCTTTGATTAAAAAAAATTATCTTTCTTCTCTAAAATACGGCAGACCGAGACTTTTTGGCGGCTGACTGTTTTTACTATCACGAGCGCTTGTAAATACAAGTACGATAATTGTTACGACATAAGGTAGCATTTCGAAAAGCTCCTTTGCGGCGAAGCTGATGCCTGTAATATAACTGCTGACAATATATAGAGCGCCAAAGAGAATTGAACCAATAATAGCCAAATTCGGCTTCCATACTGTAAAGATAACAAGTGCAATACACAACCAACCGATTGCGTCGATACAATATTCCCAGTTACCGTTAAGATAGTCCATAATAAAGGACAAACCGCTTAAACCGGCAATCGCTGAGCCGATACAGGTTGCCGAATATCTATACAGCGAAACGTTAATCCCTGCGGCATCGGCAGCGGCAGGATCCTCGCCGACAGAGCGCAGGTTGAGACCGATACGTGTGTGATTAAGCACAAACGACGTCAAAAGAGCGATTATAATCGACAAATAAATTAATACGCCGTGGGAAAATAATATTTCACCAACAATACCTAATTCATCAGCAAAAGGCAACGGCTCAGTAAAATAACGGCTACCTTTACTGTAAATCGGACCGGTTTCCGAAATCATATAATCAGAAACGCCTATACCAAATGTTGTCAAAGCGAGACCTGTAACATTCTGATTAGCGCGGAGTGAAACGGTTAAAAAGCTGAATATAAGTCCCATAAGCGCTCCACCTGCAAGTGTAGCAACAATAGGAATTAAAATCGCTAAAAAGGGCGAAGCGGTAATGCGCATTTCTCGCATTTGACTTAAATACAGATATTCAGCATAACAGCCACAAGAAGCTCCAACACACATTACACCGGGAATGCCGAGGTTAAGATGACCTGATTTTTCAGTAATTGTTTCGCCTGTTGAACCAAACAAAAAGGTCATTCCAAGTCGAATTGCGCTTATAAGAAAGGCCAACATTAGTTATTCTCCTTTCTGCTTTTTGAAGCAACAATTTTGTACTGAAGGAAAAACTCACAACCAATAATAAAGAATAAAATGATTCCGGTTATAATATCAGAAATAGCATTTGGAAGTCTGAAATCGGTAGAAACCTGATTAGCTCCATTCTGCAAAAATACGATTAAGAATGAAGTAAAAATCATAAACACGGGATTGAACTTTGCAAGCCATGATACCATGATTGCAGTAAATCCACGTCCGTCAACGGTAGTTGTGCTGATGGTGTGGTTTGTACCGCCGACAAGTAAAAGTCCTGCAATACCACAAATAGCGCCGGATACAACAAGTGTTCTGATAATGACCTTTTTTACGTTGATACCAATGTATTTTGCAGTGTTTTCACTTTCGCCGACGACAGAAATTTCGTAGCCCTGCTTAGTTCTCTTTAAATAAATATAAACAAGCACTGTTAAAACGGCTACGGTAATAATATTCAGAATGTACGAGTGTCCAATAACAGGCAATCCGTACTCCTCCATCGGTGTTAAAACGCCCGAACCGTTTTTTACAAAATATTTAAGGAAAAATGCAACCAGCTGAATGGCAACATAGTTCATCATTAGTGTAAAGAGCGTTTCGTTAGTATTCCAGATTGCTTTAAAAATAGCGGGTATAACCGCCCAAATAATTCCAGCCGCAACCGATGCAATTATCATTACAACAACGAGAACAGGATAAGGCAGTTTATCTCCCAAAAACATCATAACCGAAACGTTAGCCAATCCGCCAACGAGAACCTGTCCTTCTGCTCCACAGTTCCAAAATCGCATTTTAAAAGCAGGGGTCACGGCTAACGAAATACATAGCAAGATGGCTACATTCTGAGCCAAGCTCCACATACGAAGCTCTGAACCAAAAGCTCCGTTAATCATTGAGGCATAAATCTTCAACGGATTTGTGCTGGTTAATAGTGTTATAACAACCGCGGATAAGAGAAGAGATGCGATAATAGCAACCGCCCTAACGAGCATACTTTTAAGCCACGGCATTGGTTCCCTTTTTACAATATGTAAACCAAACATTTTTATTATTCGCTCTCCTTTCCTTCATTAGAAACCGTCTTTGTCATAAGCAATCCGATTTCTTCCTTTGTTGTGTTTCTGGCATCGACAACACCGGTAATAGAACCCGAGCCGATAACGAGAATTCTATCGCAAAGCTCAATCAAAACGTCAAGGTCCTCGCCGACAAATATAACGGCAACTCCCTTTTTCTTTTGAGAATTGAGCAAATTATAAATGGTGTACGATGCGCCGATATCGAGTCCTCTAACAGGATATGCAGCCATAAGTACCGTCGGTGCCGATGCAATTTCGCGCCCGACGAGAATCTTTTGAATATTGCCGCCTGAAAGACGTCTTACGGGTGTATTTTCGTTAGGTGTGACAACCTCTAAATCCTCAATAATATGCAGCGCCAAATCCTTTGGTTGCTTTCTCTCGAGGAAAAGCGACTTTCCTTTATGGTAGCTACGGAGCATCATATTATCAACAATATCCATATTACCGACGAGACCCATTCCAAGTCGGTCCTCCGGCACAAACGAAAGACGAACACCTAAATCACGAATTTGAAGCGGTGTTTTATCCCTTAAATTGTCGCATGAATGAGTCTTTGGATTGTTATAAAGAATCTCTCCATCGTTAATATGCTGAAGTCCGGCAATCGCTTCAAGAAGCTCGCGCTGACCGGAACCTGCAATACCTGCGATACCAAGGATTTCACCCGAACGAGCAACGAACGAAATATCGTTGAGAATTTTTTTACCTTCGCGATTAACGCAATTGAGTCCGTTTACAACCAATCTGTGCTCGCAATTTTCAGGTTCGCTTCTTTCAATATTTAATGAGATTTTTTTACCAACCATCATCTCGGTAAGCTCTGATTCATTAGTTTTTGCCGTTTCAACAGTGCCAACATATTCACCCTTGCGGAGAACTGCAACCTTGTCCGACAATGAAAGTACCTCATGTAGCTTATGTGTGATTATGATAATCGATTTGCCATCTTCCTTCATTCTTCTGATGATGGCAAATAATTTCTGGGTTTCCTGAGGAGTTAATACGGCAGTAGGTTCGTCGAGAATGAGAATATCTGCTCCGCGATATAATACCTTGATAATTTCAACCGTCTGCTTTTCAGAAACGGACATTTCATGGATTTTCTTCATCGGGTCGATGTCAAATCCGTATTTATCGCTGATTTCCTTTACACGCATCGCTGCGGCTTTGAGATTATATCTGCCCTTTTCATTTAAGCCGAGAATAATGTTTTCAGTAGCCGAAAATACATCAATGAGCTTAAAATGCTGATGAATCATACCGATTCCGTATTTAAAAGCATCCTTAGGTGAACGGATAGCAACCTCTTCGCCATTTATGAAAATTTGACCTTCATCGGGAAAATAAATTCCCGAAATCATATTCATCAGAGTAGTCTTTCCGCTTCCGTTTTCGCCTAAAATGGAAAGAATCTCTCCGCGGTTGACAGTAAGGTTAACATTCTTGTTAGCCATATTGCCACCAAAGGATTTTGAAATATTTTTAAGTTCAATTGCGACGTTATTATTCAATTCGTATTCCCCCTTAAACCCTTAAAAAATCACCTTCTATGATGCTCAAAAGATAATTTTTTAATTGCTTAAATAAGTTTAGGCGGGACAGTATTATCCTGTCCCGCCATTAAAGTTACTTAAAATTCCTGGTTGAGAAGTGTGATTCCGTCAATTCTAAGATCGAAGCAAGGAGCTGAACGATATTCAGATTCGTGGAAATAGCCATCAGCGATAACTTCTGTATCACCAGTGAAGGCAGCGTCGGTGTCAACGTCTGCGAGGTAGGTAGTTACTTCCTTACCTTCAACGGTGAAGTTCTTTGTATCAAATACCTTGATGGTGCCGTTCTTGATATCTTCAACTGCCTTCTTGATAGCGTCGAAGGTGCCCTTTGCAGCAACATCCTGGTTGATACCGGTGAGAACTACAGAACCTTCTGCGATACCGCCGCACCAGTCAGCAGCAATCTTTTCGCCCTTAACATAGCTACCGATAATGTAGTTGTAGTAAGGAGCCCAGTTGATAGCAGAAGAAATGATGAATGTTTCGTAACATGAATCGTATGTGCTTCCGTTGTAAGAAACGTTAGGAACGCCGGCCTTTTCACAAGCGCCGGGAGCACCCATTGAGTCAGCGTGCTGGCTGATGAGCTTGCAGTCTCTTGCAATGAGAGCTTCTGCTGCGTTCTTTTCCTTCGGAGCGTCATACCATGAACCTGTAAACTGAACGTCCATTGTTACGGTCGGGCAAACTGACTTTGCGCCGAGGTAGAATGAGGTGTAACCTGACATAACTTCGGCATAGGTAAATGCGCCAACATAACCAATCTTAGCTTCGGCAGCGGTGAATTCGCCGTTTTCGATCATTTCGTTGAGCTTCATACCTGCTGCAACACCTGCGAGGTAACGACCTTCGTAGATAGAAGCAAATGCATTGTGGTAGTTGTCAAGTTTTTCGGTGTGTGCCTTTGTACCTGTGGCGTGGCAGAATTCAACATCAGGGAATTCCTTTGCTGCCTTGATCATAAAGTCTTCATGACCGAAATAGTTAGCAAAGATAATGTTACAACCTGTGTCAACGAGGTCCTTAGCAGCAACGTAGCATTCGTCACCTTCGGGAACGTTTGTCTTAATAACAACCTGATCGTTAGAAAGCTTTAAAGTCTTCTGAATGGTCTTAACTGCGTTGATAAAGTTAAGGTCGTAGGTTGAGTTTTCATCGTGCAAGCAGATGAAACCAATCTTGAAGTTACTGGGAATTTCGTAATCAACGGTTAATTCAACTTCATCAATCGGTGATTTGCTCATTCCGAGTTCGGTAGGAGCATCTGTTTTGTTCGGATCGCCGCTACATCCAACAAGCGCTCCAAGAACAAGAAGTACTGAGAGAACAAGTGCTAAAATCTTTTTCATTGTTTTTTTGCCTCCTAAAATTTATATTTTTAAAATTATTAAACGGCTTAACGCCAATTTAAACTAACAAAACTCTACACCGTCTTCAAGTGTCATTGATTTAATTTTTGCAAGGGATTCAACGCGAATTCCCATATCGCGAACAATATTACCGCCATTTTGGTATGCCTTTTCAATCAAAATTCCAGCACCAACAGTCTTTGCTCCGGCGTTTTCAATCAAGCTGATCAGTCCTAACAAGGCACTTCCCTTTGCAAGAAAATCGTCGATAATCAAAATTCGTTCATCTTGTTTTAAAAACTGTTTTGAAACAACGATATCGTATGTAACGCCATGAGTGTAGGATTCAACCTTACCCTTGTAAACATCGGAATAAATATTATTCGTCTTAGTCTTTTTTGCAAATACAACAGGTACGTTAAAATACTGAGCAGTAATACAAGCAACACCGATTCCTGATGCTTCAATAGTCAGTATTTTATCAATTTTTTCATCCTTAAAAAGACGAAAAAACTCCTTTCCAACTTCATTCATAAAATTAACGTCAATTTGATGATTGACAAAGCTGTCAACCTTTAAAACGTTGCCTTCGCCAATCTTTCCGTCTTTTATAATTCTGTCTTCAAGAAGTTTCATACCTATACCCCAGCAAACAAGATAAAATAAAACTATTACTATTTTAAACTATATTTCGACTTTTTTCAATATAGCTGATGTGTAAAAAATAATACTTATATGGGTCATAACTTTGGTTATTATGACAAATATTGTATAACAAAATCAAAATATACAAGATATTGTGGTTTGGACACCTCTGATTTTAATAAATAAGCGCTTCCAGCTGACGAGCAGAATTTATTACTTCGTCAAAGTTTTTATACGCTGAATTATAGACCTCAACCATTTTTGTTGCTCTTTTAATTATATCTGAATAATTCAAAAATGATATAAAATCAAAATTGCCCTGCAAAGGAAGCATGCAATCAAATTTACCATTATGATCGCTCAAATGAATATGCCTTAAAGCATCACCCATTGCATCAGCCATTTCATAAATATCAACGCCCGAACGTACACACTGTTTTATATCCAGCACGAAATTCGCCTTATCGCCGAGATATTTTTTCATATCGGAAACAAAGGACGGTGAACTGCTTCTAAACTGATTAACATTTTCTTGAGCAAGTTTTACACCTACCTCTATTCCCCTATTGTATAAGGTTAAAAACCGCTCAAAATAAACCTCATCACTTATTTTGCCGGTAGTTCTGCCGCCGTGAATAATTGCGTATTTGGCACCGAGAACGGCACCTGCATCAAATAAACTGTCAACAAACGGAAGACAATCATCAAATCTGCGTTCATAATCGGAAAAAATCAAATACGGCTCGTATGAACAAAAATACGAATGAACCGAAACTATTCGCATGTCGTTAGAGTCGGCTATTTTCTTAATCTTGCTCAAAAAACGCACGTTTGTTTCCGACTGACTGTTAAAAAATATTTCAATTTCTTTAACTCCGCTTTCGGCGAGATAAGCGACAGATTTTTCGGTTAAATTCGGGTAAAAACACGCGGTAGAAACTCCAATTGCCATTTTAATACTCCCATTCCAAATAGTTTGCATTGAAACACATCACCAAAACTGTGAAAATTATATTGGTGATAAAATGAACAAAATAATAAAATTTATAAACGGCATAAATGATTTAACATACATATTCTTTATGACATCAATATTAACTGCCATTCTGGTTATGTCACTTTCGATATATTATACATCGACAGCTCATACATTTTCAAATCCAATATTTTTCCTGCGAGTCGGAAGTGAGCTTTTAATCGGTGCAAAGGATATGATAATTTCAGCATGCGTATATAGTGCGGTTATTGAGTTTATGTTACGCAATAAATAAAAAAGGTTGCGAAAAGCAACCTTTTTTATTTGAATATAAGCAATTTTTTGCTCAGATAATTCCATACGACTACAAGTAAGGTCGCACTAATTTTTCCGAGCGAGTCGGATTCAAGGAAAAGTGAATTAAAGCGCGACAAATCAAGCATCTCGAAAAGATACATGAACACTCCGGTAAATATAACGGTTAAAATCAATCCTATTACACTTGAAAGGGCAAATAAAATAAGCGCCTTTGCACCTTTTCCATTCTCTCGCTGATAATCCGCATTGAAAACAAAAATAAGCAGCAAAAAATAATTTACAATAACACCAACAGTATAGCCAATTATATTAGCAACCGTAGTTAAAACCGTATGGTCGCCACCATCCTGGGCAAAAATTATTCTATTAAAAATCAAAAAAGTAATATAGTCGATTGCGAAAGAGACTAAACCGACAATAACAAACTTTACGGTTTCGATAAATATACTTTTACACTTATCTGATACTACCAAGTTAACATCTCCCGTTACTCAAATACTCAATAAGACAACTTGCGGTATTTTCTTCTAATTCAATAAACCGCTCTTTTTCTAAAATATTCTCTAAATAATGTGCGTCCGAATTCGTAATCGAAGGATAATCGTAATTATCAGGATTACCAGACCTGCTAACCTCAATAAAGTCAAAGTTGCATTCCTCAACAATTTCACCAAGCACGGCAATAATGCTGTACGAATCCCGATTCACGTGCGCAGGCAAAGCAACCCCACCGAATGAATTAACAATTTTCTTTACATCCATTACGCTAATATCGCACGAACTGATAAGAAGCATGTCCACCTCGTCGATAATTTCGTCATTTTCGTCCATTACGTATTGATGACCGAAAATATCGGCCTCGTTTGGAATCTTCATAAGCCGCTCATATACATAACCGTCAAACGCCTCAGCCGATTCCAAATCAGGAAACAGACAAACAACGTGAATATCCTCCGACGTCGTAAGCTCCATTCCCGGAACAACAGTAACACCTACCTCGTTGCCAACCTTAATGGCAGCCGAGCAGTTTTTACAACTATTGTGATCGGTGATTGCAATAATATCAAGCTCATTGAGCTTCGCCATATTCACAATGTTATTAGGCGTCATATCATTATCGCCGCACGGACTTAGCGAAGAATGAATGTGTAAATCGTAATATAACCTCATTTTATCAATTTGTCAATATCCACGCATAATTCAAATTGTGGAATATCGGTTTGAATAACGGGTATATCATGCTCATTTGCCTTTATTTTAGCGTCATCGTCAAGTAACGAATTTTCAGCCAAAACTATGCAGGAAATATCGGCCAGTACAGCTACCGCAACAGCATTTACGTTACCCATTACAGTAACCCAAGCCGAATTTTCACCAGCTCGTCCCATTACCCAGCTCAAAAGGTCGCCGCAATAACCGCATTCAACTATGTTATCAAGTCCGCCTTCGCCTGCGAGTAATTTGGCTCCGAGCGCTTCTTTTAATTCTCTGACTGTCAAACTATTCACATTCCTTTAAATCATTATTATCTGCTCGATTGTCGCCCAAATTCATGCCCAAAAGAGACATCTGCTTTGCAAAATGCTGAACCTGGTCACGCATGATGAAAACGCAATCATTTTCATTAGAATAACCGAGCGCAACGTCTTCGGCAAAGGTTTTGCAGCTCGGAGAACCGCAAGCACCGCAATCGAGTCCGGGTAATTTCTTTTCAATGCCGTCAATTTTTTGCATTATAGCCAATGCTTCAAAGAGATTGTCCGACAGCTTCATACCCTCAACCGCATTCAAGGTTGCGCCAAACAGCATATCCTTTGGAACATCATCAGTTTCCAGATGATTCATTGATACCGGTAAATATTTTCGTAAAATTTGGGTTCGTGCCTTTGCCATAAAAGGATTCTTTACAGTAAGAATTCCGCCGACACAACCGGCATCACAAGCCCTAAGTTCAACAAAATGCAAACGTTTAAATTTCTTTTCCTCAATTTCTTCGAGGACGTTCATAACGTTTTCGATTCCACCGGCTGACAAATAATGCGATGACATAAGTGCGGCAGATTCGCCGCCGTCAATAGCCCAGCTAACGCCAATCAGCCCCGAATTAGCAATGGCATCCACCTTATCAAGCTTTTCCATTGTTGCAACTAGCTGATGGTACACCTCACAAATACCGATTACACCATCAATACCTGTTTCGCAGTCTATAATAGGATTTTTCGCTTCTGTGACCTCGGAAGTACAAGGAGATATGTAAAACACACCGATTTTTTCAGCATCAAGCCCTGTTTTGTTTACGGCTTCCTCCCTAGCCATTTTTGCCGCAATATGCATGGGAGATTTTATGGGCAAAACGTGGCTGCACAAATCGGGAAATTTAAGCTGAATAAGCTTCACCACCGTGGGACAAGCAGAGGAAATTACGGGATATTCATAAGCGCTGGAATTCATATATTTACGGGTTGCTTCCGAAATAAGCTCAGCTGCACGTGACGTTTCAAAAACGTCGTCGAAACCTATTTTTTTAAAAGCAGTCATTACGTAATCAAGATCCTCTAAATTACGAATTTGTCCGAATATGGTTGGAGATAATAAAGCAATCTTGTACTCGTAGCCCTCAGTAACATTGAGGTGGTCATAAACCGCCCTCATCGCGTGGGATGGGCATACTCTGATACATTCGCCACAATCAATACAAAGCTCCTTTAACACCTTTGCCTTTCCTGCACGAATACGAATAGCCCCCGTAGGACAGCGTTTTATACAGTTAATGCATCCTGTACATTTATCAGAATCAAGTCGAACCGCATGGAACATCTTTTCCATAACAACAGCTCCTTAAATTAAGTAAAATTCACCTTCATATATACCGTTGTGCCGACACCGATCTCTGTATCAATTTTCATATCGTCGGTGTATTTTTTTATGTTAGGCAAACCCATTCCTGCGCCGAAACCGAGCGCTCTGATATGGTCCCTCGCAGTAGAATAACCTTCCTGCATAGCAAGATCAATATCCTTTATCCCGGGGCCTTTATCTTTAAGCCAGATTTCGATACAGGTTGGAGAAATTTCGGCTTCGATTACCCCACCGTTTGCGTGAATAACCATGTTAATTTCGCCCTCATAAACAGCAATCGAAACTCGGCGAACAATTTCCATATCAATACCAAGCTTTTTAAGCGTTCTCTTTATAGCGCCGGAGGCCTCTCCTGCATGAGTAAAATCGTCAGACGATACGTCGTATGTAAGTTTTACCGCTTCGCTCATCAACCGCATCCTCCTTTTAGACCGTTCTGGTATAAAAGTCCGCAGGCGGTAAACATTCTATGCGGTGTGGTCATTAAAACAATACCTCTATCCTTAGCTAGAGCAACGATAGTTTCGTCCGGCTGTTTTCCGCGAACAAAAACAACGCAAGGCATATCCATCATTTCGGCAGTTCTGACAACCTGAGGATTAACAAGTCCTGTCAAAAGCACCGACTGATCCTTTACATAAGCGAGAACGTCGCTCATCATGTCAGAGCCACAAGCCGAATTGATTTCGGTATCAATAAGATTTTCGCAGCAGATGCATTCAGCATCTAATATTTTTTGAACGTCAGAAACAAGCATGATAAAACCTCCAAACCTAATTTATCATATTATATCACCAAATTCCACCATATTCAAGGTATTATTTTTTACAAACTGCACAAGCATAAATCGTAACATTTATTATTGCCAAATCGAGAATGATAGGTTATAATAATCAGTTAGAAAAGGAGATGTTTCGTTTGATGACCGAAAATCAAAGAATAGCCGAGCTTATATTCGGCAACCTTAACAAAAATGTTGAGGATTACGAAATTGAATATCCCCCTGTTGAATTAAAAGAGGGTCAGCGTGTCACACGAATTGCTCCCAGCCCGACAGGTTATCTCCATTTAGGAGTTTTATTCACAGCTTTAATCAACCGCAGAACAGCCGACGCAACCGACGGTATGTTTTATCTTCGTGTAGAAGATACCGATGCAAAACGAGAGGTTGACGGCGGTATGGCCGACATAATTAATGGACTCGTTCACTTTGGTGTTAATATCGACGAGGGTTACGTTTCCCCCACCGAAACAAAGGGTAATTACGGTCCGTATAAGCAAAGTGAACGCGGCGACATTTATCACGTGTTTGTCAAGAAACTGATGGAGGAAGGATACGCCTATCCCTGCTTCTGTACCGAGCAAAAACTCACCGATAACCGTACAATCCAGGAATCGAACAAGGAAAGAACCGGTTACTATGGAAAATATGCTTTTTGCCGCAATTTAAGCTTCGACGAGATAAAGGCAAAGATTGATGAAGGTACACCTTACGTTGTTCGCCTTCGTTCACCCGGCGACGAAAGCAGAAGAATCACCTTTGATGACGGAATAAAGGGAAAAATCGAAATGCCCGAAAATGACGAGGATTTCGTATTACTCAAATCTGACGGAATCCCGACATATCACTTTGCTCACGCAGTTGACGACCATCTAATGAGAACCACCCACGTAATCCGTGGTGACGAGTGGATTTCTTCGGTACCGAAGCATATTCAGTTGTTCAAGCTACTCGGCTTCAAGGCGCCGAAATATTGCCACGTTTCGCCGATAATGAAAGAGGAAAACGGCTCAAAGAGAAAGCTATCCAAGAGAAAAGACCCCGAAGCAGCCGTTCATTTCTATGCAGAGCAAGGTTATCCCGCTGATTCGGTTACGGAATATTTGCTTACGATAGCTAACTCCGATTTCGAGGATTGGCGTCGAGCCAACCCCACCCTTTCAAACAAGGAATTTAAGCTCAATTTAAAGAAAATGAGCGTTTCGGGCGCCCTTTTTGACATTGTTAAGTTGAATGATGTGAGCAAAAATGTTATTTCGAAATTCACTGCCGAGAGAGTAGTTTCCGAACTTCTCGATTGGGCGAAGGAATATGATACCGATTACTACGCTCTGCTTTCGAGAGATGTCGAATTTACCAGAAATATTTTCAATATCGACCGTGACACACCAAAGCCGCGAAAGGATATTGCAAAATGGAATGAAGCAAAGGAATATTTGGCTTATTTCTTTGACGAATTGTATCATAATAATTACGAATTACCCGAAAAGTTAAATGCATCTGATGCAGTAAACATTCTGACCGAATATCTTTCGGTTTATGACGAAAAGGATAGCAAGGAAGAATGGTTTAACAAGATTAAGGAAATTTGCCCCAAATGCAACTTCTGTCCCGATGTAAAGGAATATAAGAAAAATCCGGATACCTTCAAAGGTCACGTCGGCGATGCCGCAACCATTATCAGAGTTGCAATCACCGGCAGAACAAACAGCCCTGACCTTTGCTCGATTATGGCTTTAATCGGACGCGAAAAGGTAATTGCACGAATCAACCAAGCCATCGCACATTTTAAAGAGGTGTAATAATGGAAGAGATAATCAAGGAACAAGGTAATTTTATAGAAGAATTTGTTAAAGCCGACCTTTCGGAAGGTGTATATAACTGCGTTCAGACACGTTTTCCACCCGAACCGAACGGATACCTTCATATCGGTCACGCAAAGGCGATTTGCATCGACTTTGGTATTGCTGATAAGTTCGGTGGCACCTGCAATCTCCGTCTCGACGACACCAATCCGTCGAAAGAGGACGTCGAATACGTTGACTCAATTATGGAAGATATCAAGTGGCTCGGCTTCAACTGGGACAACGTTTATTATGCATCCGACTACTTTGACTTTATATACGAATGCGCAATAAAGCTTATCAAAAAAGGACTTGCTTACGTTTGCGACCTTTCTGCTGATGAAATCCGTGAATACCGCGGAACCCTCACCGAAGCAGGTAAAAACAGCCCTTATCGTGACCGCTCGGTTGAAGAAAATCTCGACCTTTTTGAAAGAATGACAAAGGGCGAATTTGAGAACGGCGAAAAAGTTCTTCGTGCAAAGATTGATATGGCATCACCCAACCTTAATATGCGTGACCCTGTCATTTACCGCATTATGAAGGTACCGCATCACCGTGCAGGTGACAAGTGGGTTGTATATCCTATGTATGATATGGCTCACCCCCTTTCTGACGCTTATGAAGGTGTAAGCCACTCTCTCTGTTCGCTCGAATTCGAAAATCATAGACCGCTTTATAATTGGTTCCTCGAAAAGTGCGATATCGAAACTCCGCCGCGACAGATTGAGTTTGCACGCATGAACGTAAACTACACATTGACAAGCAAGAGAAAGTGCTTAAAGCTTGTTAACGACGGACTCGTAGGCGGCTGGGATGATCCTCGAATGGCTACCATTTGCGGTATGAGACGTCGCGGCTATCCTGCCGAAGCAATTCGCGACTTTTGCGAAAAGATTGGCGTTTCAAAGGCATTCAGCGTAATTGATATTGCCCTTCTTGAATCCTGTGTTCGCGACAACCTTAATATAAATGCTGAGAGAGCTATGGCTGTTCTCCGTCCTGTTGAGGTTGTCATTGATAATTATCCCGATGACCTTATTGAAGAAATCGAGGTCGAAATCAATCCGAATAAACCTGAACTCGGCACCAGAAAGACATATTTTTCAAAAAATATCTTTATCGAAGCCGACGATTTCTGCGAAGAACCGCCTAAGGGATATTTCCGACTTTGCCCCGAGCGTGAGGTTCGCTTAAAGGGTGCATATTTCGTAAAATACGCTTCATGCGAAAAGGACGAAAACGGCAATATTACAAAAATTCATTGTACCTACGACCCCGAAACAAAGGGTGGAAACGCTCCCGACGGACGCAAGGTAAAAGGAACAATCCATTGGGTCAGCAAGGAAAATTCAGTGGATGCAACGGTTAATCTCTATGACCGACTCTTCCTCGTCGAAAATCCGTCGGACGAAGATGAAAACGGCGAATTTTCAAGCAATCTCAATCCCGAATCACTTACCGTTCTCACCGGCTGTAAGATTGAAAAGGATTTAGCTTCCTCCGACCCCGAAAAGAAGTATCAGTTTATGCGTCAGGGCTATTTCTGTGCTGATATTACATCAACAAATGACAACCCTGTTTTCAACAGAACTGTTGCGCTTAAGGATTCGTGGGCAAAGAAAAAATAAAAAAACATTTGATTTTACGTCAATATGTGATAAAATAATTTAGATTGCAAATTCTTATAAATACAAAATTTAGGGGTGCAAATCTTTGGAAAAGCTGGTTATTAACGGCAAAAATCGCCTTCAAGGCGAAATCAGCATTAGCGGCGCAAAGAACGCTGCTGTCGCAATAATTCCTGCTGCAATTCTCTCTGACGGCATCTGCCGAATCGAGAATTTACCTGATATAAGTGACGTCAACGAGCTCATTGCTATTTTAGGTGAGCTTGGTGCCGGCGTTAAACAGATAAACAGTTCAACCATCGAGGTTGATTCATCGACAATTACATCCTATATCGTCCCTGCTGAAATGAGTAAAAAACTCAGAGCAAGCAGTTATTTGATGGGTGCGATGCTCGGCCGCTTTTCAAAGGCAAAGGTTGCCCCTCCGGGCGGCTGCGACTTTGGCGTTAGACCTATTGACCAGCATATAAAAGGATTTGAGCTTCTCGGCTCGACTGTTACTATTGCCGACGATTTGGTTAATATTGACGCTAAAAAATTGGTCGGCAATCAAATCTACCTCGACGTTGTTTCGGTTGGCGCGACAGTCAACATTATGCTCGCCGCAGTAAAAGCGCAGGGACTCACTGTAATCGAAAATGCAGCAAAAGAACCGCACATTGTTGATTTAGCAAACTTCCTTGTATCAATGGGTGCTGATATTCGCGGTGCAGGTACCAATACAATTAAAATTCGTGGTGTTTCACAGCTTCACGGCACAACATACAGCATCATTCCTGACCAAATTGAAGCAGGAACATATATGGCTGCCGTTGTTGCCGCATCGGGTGACGTTATTATAAAGAACGTCATTCCAAAGCATCTCGAATCGATTACCGCAAAGCTCGTTGAGATGGGCGCAACCATTGATGACCTTGACGATGCATTAAGAGTCAGAAGTAATGGCAAAATTCGCCGTTGCAATATAAAGACCATGCCGCATCCCGGTTTTCCGACCGATATGCAACCGCAGATTGCTACCGTTTTGACCATCGCTGACGGTAAGAGTGTAATCACCGAAAGTATTTGGGACAACCGCTTCAAATACGCCGAGCAGCTTAATAAGCTCGGTGCATTCATTAAAGCAGAAGGCAAGGTTGCCGAAGTTTATGGTGTTGAAGGTCTCACCGGAAACACCGTAAAAGCAACAGATTTGCGTGCAGGTGCCGCTATGGTTATAGCCGGTCTCATCGCAAAGGGTGAAACTGTAATTGAGGATATTCATCACATTCAGCGCGGATACGAAAAGATTGTAGAAAAGCTTTCAAACGTCGGCGCGGATATTAAAATCATTAACGAATAAATATTTCAAACGGCTGTTCTAATTTTTATCTAAAAAATAGAAGAGCCGCTTGTTTTGTATTTGATGAGGTATAAAAATGGTAAGATTCTGTCCACTTTTTAGCGGAAGCAGCGGAAACAGTACATATATATCAAACGGCTCATTTTCAATTCTAATTGATATTGGAGTAAGCGCAAAGGCAATTACTGATGCACTGCTTGAAATCGGCGTAAAACCAGATGAAATTGACGCGATTTTTATTACTCATGAACATACCGATCATATTAAAGGAGTTCGCGTATTTGCCTCTAAATTCGATATTCCCGTTTATGCTAACATTGCGACAATGAATGAACTTTTGAAGGATGAGAAATTTGCTAGTAACGTTGAATATCGTGTAATTGATTCACCCGTTTGCATCAACGGAAATACGATAAAAGCTTTTTCCACGCCGCACGACAGCGTTTCAAGCTGCGGCTATCGTATTGAAACAAATGACGAGCGTGTGATTACAGTTTGCACCGATATTGGTTGTGTCACCGATGATATTCGAAATGCGCTAAACGGTGCTGATATCATACTTTTTGAATCCAATCACGAAACTAATATGCTGATGAATGGCACCTATCCATATCCGCTAAAACTGAGAATAGCATCGGATATCGGTCACCTTTCCAATCGATGCTGTGCCGAGGAGTTACCAAAGCTTGTCAAAAACGGTACAACACGCATTGTTTTGGGTCACGTCAGCAAGGATAACAATACTCCCCTTTTAGCCGAAACAACGGCAGTAACAACATTAAAAATGCACGGTTTTGAACGCGATTTGGACTACATTCTATCGGTAGCAAAGCCAAGCGGAAACGGAATTATAATTGTATAATGATTAAGGTAACAGTAATTGCGGTCGGCAAGCTGAAAGAAAAATATTTTCGCGACGGCTGCGCCGAATATGAAAAGAGATTATCAAGCTTTTGCAAGCTTAATATAATTGAAATAGACGAAACAAAGTGCCCTTCCAACCCTTCACAAGCCGAAATCAACAAGGTTATTGAAGGTGAAGGAGATAAAATTCTTTCAAAGATTCAAAAGGGTACATATGTTATTGCTATGTGCATCGAAGGAAATGAAATCAGCTCCAATAAATTGGCTGACATGATCGAGAATGTTTCGGCATACGGTGACAGTCACATTGTATTTGTAATTGGTGGGTCATACGGGCTTTCTGACAGGGTTAAAAATATTTCCAAATTCAAGCTTTCAATGTCTCCGTTGACCTTTCCTCACATGATGGCTCGAATGATGCTCTTGGAACAAATTTATCGAGCTTTTATGATAAATTCCGGCTCGGAATATCATAAATAAACTTTTTACTACTTTTTTATATATTATAGTAGATTTTTTGAAACGAGTATGTTATAATATTAACAATTATATCGGTATGGATATGTTTTCGGGCAAATCCATGCCTGTATTTTAGCGTTTGGATATCAAATGCGGCATTAAATTTTGTATAATTTAAGTCGATTTTCGACTGGAAAGGCAAGGAATTATATGTTAAAGAAAATCAGTTCGCTGCCGTTTAACGGCACGCCTGAGCAAGAGGCACAGCTTGTCAAATTCATTGACGGTATTCGCACTCAGCAGGGTTGCTTGATGCCTATCATGCAGGAAGCACAGTCAATCTATGGCTACCTTCCCCTCGAGGTTCAGCAAATCATTGCCAGAGAGCTCGAAATCTCCGTTGAAGAAGTTTACGGCATTTCTACCTTCTATGCTCAGTTCGCTCTCTCACCGAAAGGCAAATACAATATTTCTGTTTGTCTCGGTACCGCTTGCTACGTAAAAGGTGCGCAGGCGCTTGTTGACAGAATCACTCAAATCCTTGGTATCGGCCCTGACGAATGCACTGCTGACGGAATGTTCTCACTCGAAGCTTGCCGTTGCATCGGTGCTTGCGGTCTGGCTCCCGTACTCACCGTTAACGACGATGTTTACGGCCGTCTTGTCGAAAAGGACGTTGACGATATTATCAAAAAGTATCAATAATCAATTTGGCAATTTAAAGGACTGATTATCAATGCGCGAATTATCCCTTAATGTTCTCGATATTGTCCAAAATTCAATTACAGCAAATGCAAACCTTATCGAAATAGAATTGATTGAAGAAATAAACAACGATATTCTCAAAATCAATATTTTCGATAACGGAAAAGGTATGACCGACGAACAAATAAAAAGTGTCACCGACCCTTTTTATACAACACGTACAACTCGCAAAATCGGACTCGGCATTCCCCTCTTCAAAATGGCGGCAGAAATGTCGGGCGGCTCCTTTAAAATCGTGTCAACCGTCGGCGTCGGAACAAAAATTTATACCAGCTATATTCATTCTAGCATTGACAGAATGCCTGTCGGTAACATTAACGAAACGGTTTCGATGCTGATTCGAATGAATCCTGATATTGATTTTGTTTACACACATACCTTTAATGAAAAAAGCTATTCCCTCGACACTCGTGAATTACGCGAACAGCTCGAGGACGTACCGCTCGACACTCCCGAAGTAATTGACTGGATAAACGAATATTTAACGGAAAACGATTCAATGATTACAGTCTGATTCACTTAATAATAATTCAGAAACGGAGGATAAAAAATGAAATCTCTTGCTGAACTTAAAGCTATAAAGGAAAAGGCACAAGCTGAATTGGCAGCTCGTGAGAATAGTGTTGACGGAACACGCGTTCTCGTTGGTATGGCTACCTGCGGTATCGCCGCCGGCGCTCGTCCCATTCTCACAAAGTTCGTTGACGAAATCACCAGAAGAGGTATCGCCAACGTAAAGGTAACCCAGACAGGTTGTATCGGCATCTGCCAGTACGAGCCGGTTGTTGAGGTTATTTTGCCCGGACAGGAAAAGGTTACATACGTTAAAATGACCGAAGATAAGGTTGACAGAATCATCACCGAACATATCGTTAACGGCAAGGTTGTTGACGAATACACAATCGGTAACTGCAAGTTATAATTCAGTTAAATAAACATCAATCGATTTACCATGCAAAACCGATTGAGATTAAAAAAATATGATAACTGCATGGAGAAATGGTGGAAATAATGTATCGTTCACAGGTTCTCATTTGCGGCGGTACCGGATGTACATCATCAAACAGCCAGAAAATTATCGATGCGATGGAAGTTGCTCTCGATAAAGCCGGTCTTAGCGAAGAAGTAAAGGTTGTTAAAACCGGTTGTTTCGGTCTTTGTGCATTAGGTCCGATCGTAATTGTATATCCCGAAGGTTGTTTTTACAGCCGTGTTGAAGTTGATGATGTTGACGAAATCGTTAATGAGCATCTTCTCAAAGGTCGTATTGTTAAGCGCTTAATTTACAATGAAACACTCGACGTCGAAAATGACACAATTAAGTCACTTAACGAGACCGCATTCTATAAGACACAGCAGCGTATCGCTTTGCGTAACTGCGGTGTTATCAATCCCGAAAATATTGAAGAATATATTGCAAACGACGGTTACGCAGCTCTCGGTAAGGTTGTAACCGAAATGAAGCCCGAAGAGGTTATTCAGATCATCCTCGATTCAGGTCTCCGCGGTCGTGGCGGCGCCGGCTTCCCCACCGGTCTCAAATGGAAATTTGCTGCCGGAAATGACGCAGACCAGAAATACGTTTGCTGTAACGCCGACGAAGGTGACCCCGGTGCATTCATGGACCGTTCAATACTCGAAGGTGACCCCCACGCTCTTATCGAAGCTATGGCAATCGCAGGTTATGCTATCGGTGCTACTCAGGGCTACGTTTACGTACGTGCTGAATACCCGATTGCTGTAAATCGTCTCCAAATTGCCATCGACCAGGCACGTGAATACGGTCTCCTCGGTAACAATATCTTTGATACTGATTTCAGTTTCGACCTCGGCATCCGTCTCGGCGCAGGTGCATTCGTTTGCGGTGAAGAAACTGCACTCATGACATCTATCGAAGGTAAGCGCGGTGAACCGCGTCCCCGTCCTCCGTTCCCTGCTGTAAAGGGACTTTTCGGCAAGCCGACCGTACTTAACAACGTTGAAACATACGCAAATATTCCTCAGATTATCCTCAAAGGTTCTGATTGGTTCAATTCAATCGGTACCGAAAAGTCAAAGGGTACTAAGGTATTTGCTCTCGGTGGTAAGATTGAGCACACAGGACTCGTTGAAGTTCCGATGGGAACCACTCTCCGTCAGATTGTCGAGGATATCGGCGGCGGTATTCCTAACGGCAAAAAGTTCAAGGCAGCTCAGACAGGTGGACCTTCCGGCGGATGTATCCCGGCAAGTCTCATGGACGTTGAAATCGACTACGATAACCTCCTTGCTATCGGCTCGATGATGGGTTCAGGCGGACTTATCGTTATGGACGAAGATACCTGTATGGTTGACATCGCTAAGTTCTTCCTTGAATTTACCGTTGACGAATCATGCGGTAAGTGTACTCCCTGCCGTATCGGTACCAGAAGAATGCTTGAAATTCTCGACAAGATTACCGAAGGTAAGGCAACAATGGAAGACCTTGATAAACTTGAAGCTCTCTGCGATTATATCAAGGAAAATTCACTTTGCGGTCTCGGACAGACTGCTCCTAACCCGGTAATTTCCACATTAAAGTACTTCCGCGACGAATATATCGCTCACATCGTTGACAAGAAGTGTCCTGCCGGTGCTTGTAAGAACCTTCTGAATTACAGCATCGTCAAGGATAAGTGCTTCGGTTGCGGAATGTGCGCTAAGCAGTGTCCTGCTGATGCAATCATGGTTACCGACTATATCGCACCCGGTAAGAAGCTCGCCGCTTACGAAATTGATACAGAAAAGTGTATCAAGTGTGGCGCTTGTGTTGCTTCGTGTAAATTTAAGGCCATTATTAAGGAATAAGAAAGGAGTGTGCCAATAATGGAAAATGTTAATATTACAATAAACGGCATGCCCCTTAGCGTGCCTGCAAATTACACAATTCTCGAAGCTGCCAGACTCGCAGGAATCGAGATTCCTACCCTCTGTCACATGAAGGGTAAAAACGAAATCGGCGCTTGCCGTATTTGTGTTGTTGAAGTTGAAAGAGCTCGTTCACTCGTTGCTGCTTGCGTAATGCCCGTATCGGAAGGAATGGTTATCAAAACCAATTCTCCGAAGGTTATGCAGTCGAGAAAAATGACCGTTGAGCTTCTCCTTTCAAACCACAACAGAAGCTGCTTACAGTGTGTACGTAGCGGAAACTGCGAACTTCAGACACTCGCTTATGAATTCGGTGTAGAAGATGCCGGTTGCTTCGACGGAGTAAAAACTGAATCTGTTGAAGATAAATCGGCTGCTCACCTCATTCGTGACAATTCAAAGTGTATTCTTTGCCGCAGATGTGTTGCCGCATGTAAGACACAGACTGCAGTTATCGGAGCTAACAACCGCGGATTTGACTCTGCAATCGGTTCTTGCTTCAATATGGACCTCAACGACGTTGCATGTATCTCATGCGGTCAGTGTATCAATGTCTGCCCGACAGGCGCTCTCAGAGAAAGAGACGACACTCAAAAGGTATTTGACGCTATCAACGACCCGACAAAGCACGTTGTAATCCAGACCGCTCCTGCTGTTCGTGCCGCTCTCGGCGAAGAATTCGGCATGGAAATCGGTACAAACGTTGAAGGTAAAATGGTTGCCGCCCTCCGTAGACTCGGCTTTGATAAGGTATTCGATACCGACTTTGCTGCCGACCTTACAATTATGGAAGAAGCTACCGAATTCCTCGACAGAGTTCAGAATGGTGGCACATTACCGCTTATCACATCCTGCTCACCCGGCTGGATCAGATACTGTGAACAGTTCTATCCCGACATGATTGACAACCTTTCATCATGCAAGTCACCTCAGCAGATGTTCGGCGCAGTTATCAAAACATACTACGCAGAAAAGAACGGCATTGACCCGAAGGATATCTTCTCGGTATCGGTTATGCCCTGTACCGCTAAAAAGTACGAAATCGCAAGAGATGATCAGTCAGCAGCAGGCGTTCCTGACCTCGATGCTACAATCACCACTCGTGAGCTTGCTCGTATGATTAAAAAGGCGCGCATCCAGTTTACAAAGCTTCCTGACGAAGAATATGATAATCCGCTCGGTGCTGATACCGGTGCAGCTGTCATCTTCGGTGTTACAGGCGGCGTTATGGAAGCTGCTCTCCGTACAGCTGTTGATACCCTCACAGGCAAGGACAATGAAAACTATGAATTCACCGAAGTTCGCGGTCTCGAAGGCGTTAAGGAAGCTACCTACAACGTAAACGGACTCGAAGTTAACGTTGCAGTTGCCAGCGGCGCTGACAATGCAAAGAAGGTTCTCGACGCAGTTAAGAACGGCGAAAAGAACTATCACTTCATCGAAATCATGGGTTGTCCCGGCGGATGTATCAATGGTGGCGGTCAGCCGATTCATACTCAGAGCGAATGGGCTACCATCGACATCAAGGCACTTCGTGCAAAGGCACTTTACGACCAGGATAAGTCAATGGCTATCAGAAAGTCTCATAAGAATCCGATGATCAAGACCATCTATGATGAGTACTTCGAAAAGCCCGGCAGCCACAAGGCACATAAGATTCTCCACACATCTTATAAAGCCCAGACAAACACAATAAAATAATTTCCACATAAGTAATTACAGGGTTAGTTGATTTAAACTAACCCTGTAATTTTTGTTATATTTGAACAGTTGTAATTAACGATAATGTATTATATAATGTAGTTATCTATGTTTAGGAGGTGTGCTTTGTGAAACCGAAGGTTTCATTTATTATTATTGCATATAACGCCGCATCGCACCTTGATAACATTTTAGATGATCTGAAAAAGCAGACATTCGACCATAGTTTAATCGAAATCATATTAGTCGACAGCAAATCAACCGATAATACAGCCAAAATTTTTGATAATTTTAAGATAAACAATGATTTTTTGTGCTGTAAAACACTCAACAATCCTAAAAAGGTTCTTCCTGCCGGCTGGAATATTGCACTTGATAATGCTGATGGCGAAATTATACTTCGCGTAGATGCTCATTCAAGGATTCCCAGTGACTTTATCGAAAATAATGTCAAGAACATCGATAACGGTGAGGATATTGTAGGCGGTCAACGTATCACCGTGTTTGATAATTATTCAAAATGGAAAGCCGCACTCGCCGCAGCAGAAAGCTCTGCTTTTGGAAGTGGAATTGCCGTTTATCGCCGCAAATTTGAAAAGCAATACACCGTCACTCTTGCTCACGCGGCTTATAAAAAATCCGTTTTTGACAGAGTTGGACGTTATAACGAGACACTCCGCCGAACAGAAGATAACGATATGCATTACCGTATGAGAAAGGCAGGATATAAATTCTGTCTTTGCGACGACATTGTTTCGTACCACCACGTACGAAGCAATCTTAAAACCATGCTAAAACAAAAATATGGAAACGGATACTGGATTGGACTGACCTTATCAGTTCAGCCAAAATGCTTTTCATTATACAATTTTGTTCCCTTTCTGTTTGTTCTTGCGCTCATCGGCTGTTCAATATTTTCAATCATTTCGGTGTGGCCGCTTGTTTTACTTTTGTCGCTTTATTTTACTGCGGCGATATTATACGGCTTAAAGTCGCTGACATATAAAAGCAACCGACATTTTCCCTATCCGCTTTTTCCGATATTCTTCCTGATGCATTTATTTTACGGAGTCGGAACATTGGTCGGAATACTAGCAATCCCCTATTTTAAGCATAAAAATAAAGAGGTGTAATATGGATTTTGCACTGAATCAGGAGCATTTTCTGAATATGTTTGCGGTGCCGACCGTTGTAGCTGATAAGCATCTCAAATTATCAAACGAAGCCCAGCTAAAAGTATTGCTTTACGTGCTAAAAAACGGAATTCAAAACTACGATATAAGCAGTATCAAACGAGCAACCGGTCTCGATGAAAGAGATATAACCGACTCGATTACATATTGGATAAACAATGGTGTATTTGTATCATTGGGATCAAAAGCTGAGCCGGCACACACCGAGAAAAAGACAGCTGTGCTAAACATTCAAAAGCCATCGCGCGAAGAAATTACAAAGCGTGGCATCGAGGACGAAAACATCGCCTTTTTATTACAACAGGCGCAGATAAAATTCGGCAGAATGCTTAAACAAAACGAGGCGTCAACTCTCGTTTGGCTGTACGATAACGAAGGGCTCAACGTATCGGTTATTTTAATGATAATTGAATATGCGCTGAGCGAAGACCGCTTGACAGCAGGATTTATCGAACAAACGGCTGTAAAATGGATTAACGATGGTGTAACTGACGTTCAATCAGCAGATAAACAGATTGTAAAGATGCGTAACGAATCGCAAGCGTGGAAAACAGTTTGCTCCGTTATGGGAATAGAAAAAAGAAAACCAAGCAAAAAAGAAATGGATGCTGTGATGAAGTGGATTGCTGAATGGAAATTCAGCCGCGAAATGCTTAAAGCCGCCTATGACGAATGTATCGACCACACACAAAAATACAGCTGGCAGTATATTAACTCAATTCTAATGGCGTGGCATAAAAACGGAATTAAAACGCCCGATGAAATAAATAAAAAATCCGAAACCAAGCAGGTTGAAAAAGAAAAAGAATCATACAGCATTGACGAAATTGAAAAAATACTTTTCGGCAAATAAAAGGAGGAAATTATGGGTTATAAAAAGGAATACTACATAAAAGCCCTCGCTGATGTTGCAAAGCATCGTCTGACCGCCGACGAAACAGCCAAAAATAATTTACTTTCTGTATATTTAGCGCATCCGGATATAAAAGAGCTTGATGAAAAAATGAATGCTCTCGGACTATTGGCAGTTAAAAGTGCGGTAAAATTAAGCGGAGCTGATGAGATAATCAATCTCAAAAGTGAATATGAGAAAATCGACGAAAACAAGCAGGAGCTTTTGACAAAATATAATATATCCGCTTCCACGCTCAAACCCAATTATTGCTGTAAAAATTGCAGTGATACAGGATATATTAACGGCGAATTGTGCGACTGTGTCAAGAGAATTGCTAAGGAATACTATTACAACGATTTGTGCGAAAAAATGCCTCTGGAAAAGTCAAACTTCGAGACGTTTGATATTTCGCTATATCCTGACGACGCACGAGTCAATATGCAGGAAATATTTAATTTCAGCAAGGAATACGCCGATACTTTCAACACCACGTCAAAAAACTTATTATTCCTCGGTCGTACAGGGCTGGGCAAAACTCACCTGTCACTTTCAATTGCTAATATTGCGATTGATAAAGGATTTGGTGTAATTTACGGCTCATCTCAAAACTTTTTTAATCAAATTCAGGATGAAGCATTTGGCAGAAAGCAAGGCGACACACTTAATGCCTTACTCGAATGCGACCTGCTGATTCTTGACGATTTCGGCACCGAATTCATGTCGACCTATATTTCTTCGGCTATTTATAATATTATAAATTCCCGAATTCTGCGTTCAATACCGACAATTATAAGCACCAACCTTTCTCTCGGCGAAATAAATAGCCAATACGGAGAAAGGATTATGTCGAGAATTTTAGGCAACTACGTTATAAAGCAATTCACCGGCAAGGATATTCGGCAAATTCAAATGTTAAAGAATAACACTTGACGGTAAAAATAATATCTGATACAATCAAAAATTGAGCGAGTCAGACAACTGCGTAGCATAAATTATGTTATGAGGAAAGTCCGAGCTCCACAGGGCAGGATAACGGCTAACAGCCGCCGAGGGCGACCTCAGGGAAAGTGCAACAGAAATAAACCGCCTGATTCTTTCAGGTAAGGATGGAAAGGCGAGGTAAGAGCTCACCGGCGCATAGGAGACTATGCGGCCATGTAAACCCTATCCGGAGCAACACCGATAAAAAGCTATACATTTGCCCGATGTGCTTTTGAAAGGTGGCAGGAGCATATAAGCAATTATATGCCTAGATAGATAGTTGTCCACGACAGAACTCGGCTTATCGACTCGGTCAATTTATATATGAAAAGAGACACCGAAAAACGGTGTCTCTTTTCTATTTTATGTTAAATTATTCTGTCCAAACGTGTACGTTATATATTGTTGTATAGAAAAGCTTATCATTCGAATCAAAGAAGAAATTGAGCATATAATCGCCATACTGATATGAAAGCATCTTTGAATTGACAAGCGGCTCAACCATAAAGAACATATCATCGATTTCAGCAATTTTATCAGAAACGGGTTGCGCTTCAATGGTACCCTTAACATCGGTATAGGTACTGTGACCAATCATATATCCGAATGAATCAATTGACTGCGCAATATAAGCAATTCCGCTCATGGGCGACGCGTTATAGTAAAAATAACGTGTATCGTATGAATACATTTTAATAATTCTGTCGCCTGTATCGAGTCCTCGAATGGTCAAATCATAAGTAATTTCATCGTCTAATTCAGGAATAGATATGGTTTCTGATGATGTATCAGCATCAGAAACTTCCTCATCTGATGAAAGATGCGCTCCGTGCTCATCAACAGCAGGTCCGTTTCCGTTATAATGCTCGACTACCTCATCGACCGAAGCGCCGACAGGAAAAATCACAGTATCAATCATTCCCTTTGAAGCGTATTCGGGAACAAGTTTATTATATTCGACAATCGAGACAGTTTCAGATGATAGATCATTTTGCGGCTTTTCTCCGCATGATGCGAAGCTGAATATAATTAACGAAACTAAAAGTATTGATAATGTTTTTTTCATACTAAACTCCCCCATTATTCGCTGCATTTTTTGATAAGATCGTGCTTTAAACTCCATAAATCATTTGACAGGTCGACGTAATAATCGTGCGGATTTTCGAAGCGCAGAACCTCGTCCCACAGATGCTCAACCTGCTTCTGACAATAACGCTGAATTTCGTCCACCGAATAATCGGTATAAACTAATTTTCCTGCCTTGAAAATGGGTTTAGTGAGTCGACGAGCAATAAAATTAGTTACTATCTTCCTTTTCCAAGTATATTCGGGGTCGAAAATCTCATACGGCTGTGTATCGTCAATTTCTTCATTAAAAAGTGTTACTACATCCGCGATTGCCTTTCCGCTTGAACGGTCAAAAAGACGCCAAACTGACTTAAATCCCGGTGTAGTTATCTTTGATACATTTTCGCTTAGCTTAATTTTAGGGATAATCTCTCCATCATCACCGACAATGGCACTCAGCTTATAAACTCCGCCCATTACAGGTGATGAAGCCGAAGTAATCAATCTTTCGCCAACGCCGAATGTATCAACCTTTGCCCCTTGAAGAAGCATATCGGAAATAATGTGTTCATCAAGCGAATTTGACGCGACGATATGGCAATCGGGATAACCTGCTTCGTCTAGCATCTTTCTGGCACGCTTTGATAAATAAGTAATGTCACCGCTATCAATACGAATGCCGACGGGACGTTTACCAAGCGGTTTAAGCACATCGTCAAACACTCTAATAGCATTTTTTATTCCCGATTTAAGCACATTATAGGTGTCAACGAGAAGGGTGCAATTATCGGGATAAATTCTGGCATACGCGGCAAAAGCATCGTATTCGTTGTCAAACATTTGAATCCAGCTATGAGCCATCGTACCGGCAGGATTAAGTCCAAACTTCTGTGTCGCAAGTACGCACGAGGTTGATGCACAGCCACCTATAATAGCAGCCCTTGCTCCATAAATAGCTGCATCATAACCTTGCGCTCGTCTGGCGCCAAATTCCACAACAGGACGTCCCTGAGCAGCTCTGACAATTCTATTTGCCTTTGTTGCGATAAGTGATTGGTGATTAAAGCTGATAAGTACAAGCGTTTCGATAAGCTGTGCCTCAATAATAGGTCCTTTTACAGTTAAAACCGGCTCGTTAGGAAAAATCGGAGTACCCTCGGGAATAGCCCAAACATCGCAAGAAAAAGAGAAGTTACTCAAATAATTTAAAAACTCGTCATTAAACCCTTTCTCCTTCAAAAAAGCGATGTCGTCGCTATCAAAGGAAAGCTCGGTAATATACTCAATAATTTGTTTAAGTCCGCACATAATTGCAAATCCGCCGTCATCAGGGACCCGTCTAAAAAACAAATCAAATATGCCGACAGTATCCTTTTTACCTTCGGATAGATAGCCGTTTGACATTGTCAATTCATAAAAATCGGTCAACATTGACAGATTTCGAGAAAAATGAGCGCTCATCTTACTCCTCCAATTAAATTATCATATTTATTATATCACAAATATATTATAAATCAATTTTTTATATAAAATTTAAATGACAAATTATTTTTAATGTGATATAATAAGCGCATAAACAGGATTGGAGACGTGTAATGAGAATAAGAAAAATGCCTCTCGGTAACGCTAATATGATCGGTGAACGCGTTGAACAACTCAGAAACATAAATAACATGAAGCAAAAGGACCTGCTGTACCACCTAAATTCAAAAGGAATTATCATGACTGCTTCATCACTTTCAAAGCTCGAAGGTCAGGTTAGGCAGGTAAATGATTTTGAAATAGTTGCACTTGCCGATATTTTTGGAATATCAGTGGCAAAATTGCTTGGTATTGAGCAAAATATTAACAATCATAATTGACAAATATACATATATTTGTTAGAATATATATCAAAAAATAAGAGGTTCTGTGTAACCTCTTTTTTCTTGTGTTAAAGGGTGATTTTATGGGACTTACATTAGCAGAAAAAATTTTAAAAGCACATGTAGTTGACGGTGAATTTAAAAAAGGTGCCGAGATTGGGTTAAGAATTGACCAAACTCTGACCCAGGACGCCACAGGAACAATGGCTTACCTCGAATTCGAGGCAATGGGTATTCCACGCGTAAAAACCGACAGATCGGTTGCCTACATCGATCACAACACACTCCAATCAGGATTCGAAAACGCTGACGACCATCGTTTTATCGGCTCGGTAGCAAAAAAGCACGGCGTTTATTTCAGCCGTCCCGGTAACGGAATTTGCCACCAGGTTCATTTGGAACGTTTCGGCATTCCGGGAAAGACGCTCATCGGCTCTGACAGTCACACACCGACCGGTGGCGGACTCGGTATGATTGCCATTGGCGCAGGTGGACTTGACGTTGCAGTTGCAATGGGCGGCGGCGCTTATTACATTACATATCCAAAAATTGTTAACGTAAAGCTCAGCGGTAAATTACAGCCCTGGGTAGCGGCAAAGGACGTTATCCTCAAGGTGCTTCAAATCATGACCGTTAAAGGCGGCGTTGGAAAGATTATCGAATACACCGGTGACGGCGTTGCTACTCTTTCCGTTCCCGAAAGAGCCACCATTACAAATATGGGAGCCGAGCTTGGCGCTACAACATCAATTTTCCCTTCTGACGAAATTACTCGTTCCTTCCTCAAAGCACAGGGTCGCGAGGACGTTTGGTCGGAGCAAAAAGCCGACGCCGACGCTGAATATGACGAAATTATTGAAATCAATCTTTCTGAGCTTGAACCGATGATTGCTTGTCCTCATTCCCCTGACAATGTTAAGCCGGTCAGCGAAATCGAAGGCATGAAGATTGACCAGGTATGTATCGGCTCATGCACAAACTCTTCACTTCTCGATATGATGAAGGTTGCTCATATTTTAAAGGGCAAAACTGTTCATCCCGATGTTTCACTTGCAATAGCCCCCGGCTCAAAGCAGGTACTTAATATGATTGCTGATAACGGATGTCTTTCTAACATAATTGATGCAGGTGCACGTATTCTCGAAAGTGCTTGCGGTCCCTGTATCGGTATGGGACAGTCGCCTAATTCAAAGGGTGTTTCGCTCCGTACCTTCAACCGTAACTTTGAAGGACGTTCTGGTACAAAGGACGGTCAAATCTATCTCGTATCTCCCGAAGTAGCCGCCATTTCGGCAATCAATGGCTACCTCACAGACCCGAGAAAGATTGGCGATATGCCCGAATTTACACTTCCCGAGCAGTTTGATATCAATGATAATATGGTTGCTTTGCCCTCAGACGAAGCAAATATGAACGACGTCGAAGTGTTAAGAGGACCAAATATTAAGCCCTTCCCTGTAACCACTCCTCTCGACAGCGTAATTGATTGCAAATGCTCGCTCAAGGTTGGCGACAATATCACAACCGACCACATTATGCCCGCAGGAGCAAAAATTCTTCCCCTTCGCTCTAACATTCCCGCTATTTCGAAATATTGCTTCACCGTTTGTGACGAAAACTTTCCCGAAAGAGCTGAATCACTCGGAAAGAGCATTATAATCGGCGGCTCAAACTACGGGCAGGGTTCGTCACGTGAACACGCAGCGCTTGCGCCCTTGCATCTCGGAGTTAAGGCCGTTGTTGTAAAATCGTTTGCTCGTATCCATCACTCAAATCTTATCAACGCAGGTATTTTACCCCTTACGTTTAAAAACGAAACCGATTACGACCTCGTTAACGAAGGCGACGATTTAATCATCGAAAACGTAATTGACTGTGTTAAGAACGATGCTCAGATGGTAATTAAGAATAAGTCAAACGGAGCTAACATCGAGGTTGATTGCGAACTCAGCGGTCGCGCAAAGGATATTATTCTTTCGGGCGGACTCCTTAACTACACAAAAGAGAAATTAAACTAAGAAGGTGAATTAAATGGCAGATAAAATTCAGATGAAAACACCGCTCGTCGAAATGGACGGCGACGAAATGACCAGAATCATCTGGCAATGGATAAAGGATATTCTCATTCTACCCTACGTTGACCTCAAAACCGAATATTACGACCTTGGACTCGTTCACAGAAACGAAACTGATGACAAGGTTACATTCGATTCAGCCGAGGCAACCAAGAAATACGGCGTTGCAGTAAAATGTGCAACAATTACTCCCAACGCCGCTAGAATGCCCGAATACAACTTAAAGGAAATGTGGAAATCTCCTAACGGCACAATCCGTGCCATTCTCGATGGCACCGTTTTCCGAGCTCCCATTCTCGTAAAAGGCATTGTTCCCTATATACCGACATGGACAAGCCCGATTACTATCGCTCGTCACGCTTATGGCGACGTTTATAAGAATTCTGAAATTCAGGTTTCTGACGGCACAAAGTGCGAGCTCGTTTGCACCGACAAGGATGGCAACGAAACCAGACAACTCATCCACGAATTCAAGGGTTCGGACGGTATTATTCAGGGACTTCATAATATTGACAAGTCAATTTCGAGCTTTGCAAGATGCTGCTTCAATTACGCACTCGACACAAAGCAAGACCTTTGGTTTGCTACAAAGGACACCATCTCAAAGAAATACGACCACAGATTCAAGGATATATTTAACGAAATTTTTGAAGCTGAATATAAAGAGAAATTTGATGCCGCAAATATCGAATACTTCTACACCCTTATCGACGATGCCGTTGCTCGCGTGATTCGTTCAAACGGTGGCTACATCTGGGCTTGTAAGAACTATGACGGCGACGTTATGTCGGATATGGTAGCAACCGCTTACGGTTCACTCGCTATGATGACAAGCGTACTTGTTTCGCCCGACGGAGTTTACGAATACGAAGCCGCTCATGGCACAGTTCAGCGTCATTATTATAAGCATCTCAAAGGCGAAGAAACTTCCACCAACTCGGTCGCAACAATTTTCGCTTGGACAGGCGCATTGAGAAAACGCGGTGAACTCGACGGCACACCCGAGCTTTCTCGCTTTGCCGATATGCTTGAAAAAGCAACCATCGACACAATCGAAAGCGGTGTAATGACCGGTGACCTTTATTCGATGTCAACCCTAGAGAAAAAGAAAAAGGTTAACACAAAGGAATTCTTAATCGAAATTAACGAAAACCTCAAGAAACTCGTATAATAAAACACAATAATAAACCTCTCGACATATAATAAACTATGAAATTATGTCGGGAGGTTAATTTTATGTGTTCAATATGCGGATTTGCAAATTTCGAAAAAGAGACTGATATTGATTGTAATATAATATATAAAATGGGCAAAAAAATGAAGCACCGAGGCCCTGACTCGACCGAAAAATTCGTAGATAAAAACGTTTCGCTTCATCATAATCGCCTTTCTGTAATGGATATCGATAACGGAAAACAACCTATGTCAGCCGAATATTTGGGCAAAAAATATGTAATAGTTTACAACGGAGAAATTTACAATACCTCTGAATTAAAACAGCAGATTTATAATGATTTCAAAATAGAAATGAAAACCAACTGCGACACCGAGGTTGTGCTATGGACATACATTCTGTATAAAGAAAAATGCCCCGAAATGCTCAACGGAATTTTTGCCTTTGCGGTGTATGATACTTACGCTAACAAATTATTTATAGCACGTGACAGATTCGGAATAAAGCCACTATTCTATTCAGTAAAAAACGGTACGCTAATTTTCGCATCCGAAATCAAAGCAATGCTCGAATACCCCGAAATTGAGCCCGTAATTGATAAAAAGGGATTATGGCAATTGTTATTCTTGTCGCCGGTAAAAATCAACGGAAGCGGCATTTTTAAGGATATTAGCGAGATCAAGCCCGGTTATTGCGGAGTGTATAATAAATCAGGATTAAAATTAAAAAAATATTGGGAATTAAAAGCTGAAGAACTGAACGTAAACTCCCTTGATGCTGCCGAGCATACAAAATATTTACTCACCGATGCAATAAAGAGACAGCTTGTCAGTGACGTTCCACTATGTGTATTTCTTTCGGGTGGACTTGACTCATCGGTAATTTCGGCAGTAGCCGCAGAGGAATATAAAAAAGAAAACAGAACACTTTCATCCTACTCATTTGAATATGAGGGAAACAAAACGAGTTTTAAGTCAACCCTTTTTCAGCCGCAAGGCGATGACGAGTATGCAGTATATTTAGCTGATTATTTAGGCACCAATCACACCATTTTAACTGCACCTACAAAGTCGGTAGTAAAAGCATTATTTGACGCTACAGATCATCGCGATTTTCCCGGTCAAGCCGATATTGATTCGTCACTACTATACTTTTGCAATCAGGTAAAGAAAAATCATACTGTTGCCATTTCGGGTGAATGCTCGGACGAAATTTTTGGCGGTTATCCGTGGTTTTATCGACCCGAAATGCTTTACAAGGACTTTTTCCCTTGGATACACGACCCTTATGCTAGAATTCGGCTGTTTGACGACTCGGTTGTGCGCTCAAAGGACGGCTACGAATACACTTCGTCTATATATAAAAGCAGCATAAACGAATGTCCGGTAGTTGACGACGAAACCGACGATATGCGTTGCTCACGAATAGCAACATATTTATCGGTAAATTACTTTATGACCTCCCTGCTCGAAAGAAAGGACAGAATGAGTATGGCAAGCGGTCTCGAAGTTCGTGTTCCTTTTGGCGACCATAGAATTCTTGAATACGTTTTTAACGTTCCGTGGCGAATCAAATTTGAAAACAGCACCGAAAAAGCATTACTACGTAATGCAATGAAGGATTATTTACCCGAAAAAATTCTATGGCGTAAAAAGAGCCCTTATCCAAAAACGCACAACCCAAAATATCTCGAATCGGTTTCAAATATTCTCCAAAATCGCATTAAATCGAATAAAGGTATCCTTAGCGAGATTATGAATAAAACTGCATTGGAGTCGCTTTTAAGCGGCGAAAATGTCACCTGGTTCGGTCAACTGATGTCAACGCCTCAGCTTTTGGCGTGGCTTATTCAATTTGATTATTGGTTTGAGAAATATAAGGTAAAAATAGTATAAAAAAAACAGCCCATACGGGCTGTTTTTTTATTAGAATAATGACATTTGTAATGAATCGGGTAAAAAGTCGAGAACGTGAAGCTCAGTGAGAGTTTCGAGAATTCCCTTTGGTATTCCGCCGTCGATTTGTAAATCTTCCTTCGACAGATAGCCGCCTTTTTTAGCAGCATTTGCAATTAAAACGGCAGCATTTTCACCAATTCCGTCGATTGAAGCGAATGGCAATCGAATCTTTCCATCCTCGACAAGATATTTTGTTGCATCGGATTTATAGAAATCAATCGGCAGGAATTCAATTCCCCTTGCCATAAGCTCGTTTACAATCATAAGTGTCGAGAATTGGGCGTTTTCTTTTGCAGATGCTTCCTTGCCCTTTGCTTTAATCGCGAGCATCGCGTCCTTTACAGTCTTTCGCGAAGTGAGCAATCGAGCGTTCATTTCCTCTCCGCGAGCGCTAAAATAAGCAGCGTAGTATGCAACCGGCTGATGCACCTTATACCAACCAAGTCGAAGGGTCGAAATCATATAAGCCGCGGCGTGTGCCTTCGGGAACATATACTTGATTTTAAAACAGGAATCAATATACCAATCGGGTACGCCATGTTCTTTCATAGCAGTAATATGCTCATCGGTAAGCAACTTTTTTGCATTACCCTTTCGCGTAATTTCCATTATTTTAAAGGCCATTTTCGGCGGCAACCCTTTGTGCATTAAATAGGTCATAATGGAGTCACGTGTTCCTATAACCTCAGAAATTGTGCAGGTTCCATCCTTTATCAAATCCTGCGCATTTCCAAGCCAAACATCAGTACCATGCGAAAGTCCCGAAATTTGTAACAGGTCAGAAAATGTCTTTGGCTGTGTTTCGAGCAGCATTCCGCGAACAAAGTTTGTTCCTACCTCGGGTAGCGATAACGAGCCGGTTTGTGACTTTATTTCCTCCTCGTCATCGGTGAGAGCTAAATCCGCCTTTGTGATACCAAGTGCTTCCGTGGAGGTGAACAAGCTCATAACATCGGGATCACTCATAGAAACATCCATAACGGGTATTCCCGTATAGTCCTCAAGATACTTATAAATTGTGGGCACATCGTGTCCAAGTATATCGAGCTTTAAAATAGTATCGTGGATTGAATGGAAGTCGAAATGTGTCGTCTTTGTATCCGAGTTGGCATCGTCAGCAGGATGCTGAATGGGGCAAAAATCATAAATATCAAATTCACGAGGAACAACTACCATTCCTCCCGGATGCTGACCGGTAGTTCGTTTGATACCTGTGCAACCATTTTTGAGATGCTCAATTTCCGCCTTGTTTTTCATCTGACCGCGTTCGTCGCAGTATTTTCTTACATAGCCATAAGCAGTTTTTTCTGCAACAGTGGCGATAGTACCTGCCTTAAAGACGTTTTCACTACCGAAAAGAAACTCGGTGAACTTGTGAGCATTCGACTGATATTCGCCAGAGAAGTTAAGGTCAATATCAGGCGTTTTGTCTCCGTCAAAGCCAAGGAAGGTCTCGAACGGAATATCGTGTCCGTCACGATTAAGCGGAGTATTACATTCGGGACAATTCTTTGGCGGTAAATCGAACCCTGAGCCGTAGCTACCATCCGTAATGGGCTCAAAATACTTGCAATTAGGGCAAACATAATGCGGTTCAAGCGGATTTACCTCCGAAATACCTGCCATCGTTGCTACAAATGACGAGCCGACCGAGCCACGAGAACCAACCAAATAACCATGCTCAACCGAGTCTGCAACAAGCTTCTGTGCTGTAACGTACATAATCGAAAATCCATTCTTGATTATAGAGCCGAGCTCTTTATCAAGTCGCTTTTGAATCAGCGGCGGAAGCGGATCGCCGTATATTTCACGTGCTTTTTTATACGTTACTTCTTCGATAATTTCGTCGGAGCCGGGAATGCTAGGCGGAAAGTTACCTTCCGGAACAGGTCGAATTTCCTCAACTAAATCGGCAATAAGATTGGTGTTTTTTACAACAACCTCATACGCTTTTTGCTTACCTAAATAGTCAAAGTCACTGAGCATCTCGTCGGTTGTTTTGAAATATAAGGGTGCTTGATTATCAACGTCCTTATACCCTGCACCTGCCTGTAAAATCGAACGATAAGCCGCGTCAGTTTTGTTAAGAAAATGAACGTCACCCGTCGCGACAACCGGCTTACCGAGTCGGTCGGCAATTTTGATAATCGTCTTGTTAATATCAATTAGCTTATTTTCGTTCTGAACAATTCGTTCACGAATCATAAATTCGTTGTTGCCATTCGGCTGAATTTCAAGATAGTCGTAGAAAGATGCTATATCGAGCAAATCGCCCCATTCTCTACCCTGCAAAATCGCCTGATAAAGTTCACCCTGCTCACACGCACTACCGATAATAAGCCCGTCGCGATGCTTCATAAGTTCACTTTTCGGAATTCTGGGACGCCTGCTGAAATATTCAAGGTGCGCCTTTGAAACAAGCTTATATAAATTTTTGAGTCCGACGCTGTTTCTTGCCAAAATAATCATGTGGTGATACTTAATTCTGCGCGGGTCACCACCGGCAAGCATTGAATTAAGTTCACCGATATTATAACAGCCGGTGTTGGCGTGGACCATATCAAGCAAACGTACAAAAATTTTTGCCAACACTTCGGCATCGTCAACGGCACGATGGTGATTGAACCCACCAAGCTTTAATGCGTCAGCAATTGAATCAAGTGTATGCTTTTTCAGTTCACGAAGGGTTGAACGCGAAATCGGCACAGTATCACAATACGGATTATTAAACTGTAAGCCGTTTCTTTCGGCAACCGCACGAATAAACGAAACATCAAAATTCGCATTATGAGCAACGAGCATACGACCGTCGGCGAATTCAAGAAATTTTTTAACAACATCAACATCATCGGGCGCATCGACAACCATTTCGTTAGTTATTCCGGTGAGTTTAATGATTTTTTCGCTTATTTCCATATGCGGATTGACAAAGGAGCTAAATGTATCCTTTACTTCACCGCCGCTAATAAGCAAAGCGCCTATTTCGGTAATTCGATCGTTTGCGCTGCTAAGCCCTGTTGTTTCAATGTCAAACACGATAAATTCGCCATCAAACTTCTCGTTGCTTTCGCCGTAAACAGCAGGAACAGTATCGTTAACAAAATATGCCTCACAACCATATATCGGCTTGATATTCTTTCCCGATTTTTTCAGTCCGTCAATGGTTTTCATAACTTCGGGAAATGCCTGAACAACGCCGTGATCGGTAATTGCAATTGCCTTGTGTCCCCAATCGGCAGCTCTTTTTATAAGGTCAGAAGCAGGTGTAAGCGCGTCCATCTGCGACATATTGGTATGTAAATGCAGCTCGACACGTTTTTCGTCAGCGGTATCGGTCACCATAACTCTTTCAACAATATCAATACCGTCGGGACGGATAATATTATCCTTTTCCCAATCGTCGTATTTTAGCTCACCTTTTACAAGTATCGAAACGCCATTTTTGAGCTTTGCAATTTTTTCTTCATCCTCAAGCTTTATCGCCATCTTTAACTGATGCGAATTAGTGCCGTCGGTAAAGAAAACGCTGACGCGATATTTGTCACCTTTTTTAGTAAGCGCCTTATCAAAATAAAATATTTCGCCCCAAATAACGTGTTTGCTGCCATCGGCTTCTAAATCTGACATATTTATCGGCAAACCATTTACTTTATATCCCCAAATATGTTCAGCAGAGGTCAACTTGATTGGTAAATTTCCTTCATCAAGTGTAACAATTTCCTTCTTTTCAACAGGTTCATTAGTAATTTTCGGCTCATAAACAAATACAGGTTCAGATTCGGGAATATCAACAAACTCAGTTTCCTTAACGCCCGAAAAGGTGATATTAACCTCTCTATCAAAAGAGTTTAAAATAGCATCGGCAAACTTGTTATCATAATTCATATCAATCAAAAACTGATAACCGCCGTGCTTTAAACCGATGTCAACATTGTCTTCATTTGCTGAGATATCGGCATCATAAATAAATCCGCCAATATAAGAATCAGCAGATTGATTGAATAAATATCCAACCGCCTTTGAATCGTAGCAAGACTCATCAAACTTATATTTAAAAACTAGCGATGACAGGTTAAATGACCGCTTAATAGCATTTTTTATGTACGCCAGCTCGTCTAAAACTTGATTATCTTTAACAAATAAACCTATGGACATAGCTCGTTTGGCCTTATCAACGTCCAATGACGTTATATAAAGCTTGTCCTTTAATTTATCCGAATATCCGTTTAACTGACGAGCAAATAGCTCATAAAACGGTACCATGTTCACCTTATTTACATCCTTTCAATTTCATCAATAAGAGCATCGACAAGCTTATCCTCGTCGACTTTTTTTATAACTTCGCCTTTTTTAATAAGTACGCCGCAGCCCTCTCCGCCTGCGATGCCAATATCGGCTTCCCTGGCTTCACCGGGTCCGTTTACAACACAGCCCATTACCGCAACGCGAATGTCTTTTTCACAATTTTGAAGGCGGTTTTCCACTTCATTTGCAATTTTTATTAAATCAATCCTCGTTCTGCCGCAGGTTGGACACGAAACAATGGTCGGTCCCGATTTTTTGAGTCCAAGCGATTTTAACAGCGCAATTCCTGCTTTAACCTCTTCGATAGGGTCATCGGTCAGCGAAATACGAATGGTATCGCCAATTCCGTTTAAAAGCAAGCCGCCAAGCACAGAGGATGATTTTATTATTCCGTTATATCTGGTTCCTGCCTCGGTCACACCTAAATGAAGCGGATAGTCGCATCGCGATGCAATAAGCGAATATGTATCATAGGCAATAACCGGGTCGGATGATTTTAATGATAAAACAATATTATCAAAATCAAATTTTTCAAGCAAAGATGCGTGATAAAGTGCGCTTTCCACAATTGCCTCAGCGCAAGGTGTGCCGTATTTATTTAAAATACTCTTTTCAAGTGAGCCGGAATTTACCCCAATTCTAATGGGTATATTTTTAGCAGCACATGCGTTTGCAACAAGCTTCACCTTTTCATCGTCGCCGATATTGCCCGGGTTAATGCGAATTTTATCAATACCTGCCGCAACACATTCAAGCGCAAGCTTATAATCGAAATGAATATCGGCAACAAGCGGAATATCCACAGCCGACTTTATTGCATTCACGAGCGAAACGGCTTTCATATCGGGTACGGCAATTCGTACAATGTCACAACCGGCATCCTTTAACGCCATTGCCTGATTAACTGATGCCGTGACATCAGTTGACTGTACCGATATCATCGACTGGACTGTTATAGGATTATCCGAGCCGATTTTTATATCTCCTATTGCGAAATTTTTAGTTTTTCTACGTGAAATCATATTCTCACTACCAAATTAAATTTATAATATCATTAAACGTTATAAAAATTATAAGCGCAAACAGTAACACAAATCCTATTCCGTGAATTAACCCTTCATATTTGGGTGGTATCGGCTTTCTTCTAATCATTTCGATAAAAAGGAACAGTATCCTTCCCCCATCTAATGCAGGTAACGGCAACAGATTCATTATACCGAGGTTTATTGTAATTACACACGCTAGATAAACAACATTCCACAGCGATTGCTTTGCGGCTTCGCTAACTGTAGCGGTAATGCCAACAGGTCCCGATAGCTGATTAAGCTGATATTTACCCGTTATCATATCGTAAAGCGACATATAAACTATTCTTGCATAGGAAACCGTTGTCTTTGCCGAATAGGACAATGTGCTTAAAAAAGTCTTTTCTTCGGGATAAACCTTGAAATCTGGAAAAATATATTTATTTCCATCATCAAGCGTTTCCATTTTAAATTCTACGTCTTTAAGTTCAACAGTTTCTCCGTTACGTATTACTGTAAAGTCGAGCTTTCCGTCCCTGTCCGATGCAAACATATAGCTCAAATCACTGTAACAGAAAATACGGCGACCATTTGCCATAATAATCTCATCATCAACCGAAAGATTATGCTGATTACTAACGGCGTTTTCGTCAAAAATCGCAATCTTTGTCGTAGCAAATGCCGGTTGCGGAAAGGTCATTATAATAGCCAAAATAAAGCCGAGAATAATATTAAAAATAGCACCGGCGGCAACGATGATTAGGCGTCTCCACGGCTTTTTACTGCTGAACGCTTTCGGATCTGTACTTTCGCTGTCCTCACCTTCCATAGCGCAATAGCCGCCGAAAGGAATTAACCGGACCGAATACAGAGTTTCCTTACCCTGCTTCGAAAACAGCTTCGGTCCAAACCCTAATGAAAATTCATTTACCTTGACGCCGAGCAGTTTTGCAGAAATGAAATGGCCGAATTCGTGAATAATTATAACAATTACGAACATAAGTATCGCAATAAGAATGGGCCATATATAATTCCAAATTTCAGCCATAAACTATTCCTTCTCTAAATATTTGAATATACAAATTCGCGTGCCGCTTTATCAGCGCAATCAATATCGTATACAGATGTAATTTTACCGACATTCTGAGCGTCGGTAGCCGCCTTGACAAGTTCACCAATTTGCAAAAAGCTGATTTTACCCTCTAAAAACAGTGCGACAGCGGCCTCGTTTGCGCCGTTAGCGGCAACCGGCTTTAATCCACCCTGCTTAATAGCATCAATGCAGGTGGATAAGCACTGAAAAGTCTCGTAATCGGGGTCGTAAAAGGTCATTCTAGCAGCTTTTGCGAGACTGAGTCGTTCACCTTGCGTTTCATATCTTTCAGGATATGTGAGAGCGTACTGAATTGGCACGTGCATATCAGCCGTACCTATTTGAGCGATAATCGCACCGTCGTCAAACTCAACCGCCGAATGCAAAAGACTTTCTCTCTGAACAATTACGTCGATTTTATCAGCGGAGACATTAAATAAATGAGCGGCTTCGATTACTTCCAGCCCCTTGTTCATCATTGTTGCGCTATCAATCGTAATTTTCTTTCCCATACTCCAATTAGGATGTTTGAGCGCATCGGCAACAGTGACCTTTGTCAGCATATCCTTATTATATCCAAAAAACGGACCACCCGAAGCAGTTAAAATAATCTTATGAATTTTTCTTGACGGGGGTGCAGCGGCAAGACACTGAAAAATAGCCGAATGCTCGCTATCGACGGGAAAGAGATTTACACCCTTTTCCTTAACGGCAGGCATAACGAGTTCGCCACCTGTTACAAGCGTTTCCTTGTTAGCGAGAGCTATGTCCTTACCTGCTTTTATCGCCTCTAATGTCGGCTTTAAGCCAACCATTCCGACGACTGCATTTACAACTATATCCGACTTTTCAAAAGCAGCTGCTTCGCACAAACCATCTATACCCGAAACAACTTTTACAGGTATATCTGCCACTCGGAGCTTGAATTCGTTCGCGTATTTTTCGTCAAAAACGCAAACAAGTTCGGGCTTGAATTCGCGTGTCTGCTTTTCGAGTAAATCGATATTTTTATTTGCTGTAAGCACATTTACCTTGAAATTAAATTTTCTTGCAATATCAAGGGTTTGCGTACCAATCGAACCGGTTGAGCCAAGTAAAGTAATTGATTTTATCATAATTTTATTTTACCAAGGTAAATACCTGCATAATCATAACCATATACGCGGTTACCATCAGCATACTGTCAAAGCGGTCAAGCACTCCGCCATGACCAGGCATAATATTTCCATAATCCTTTATCTTATAATATCTCTTTATCGCGGAAGCAAATAAATCTCCAACCACGCTCACAAGAGAGCCAAGTACGGCTACAAGGATTACAAGCAGATATGAAACACTCTCTACACTTTCGACAGAAAGACTGTAAATAAGGGCGAAAAGTATTGATAATACGAGATTTGATACAATACCGCCGACTAACCCTTCGACAGTCTTTTTCGGGCTTAAAACAGGTGCTAGCTTATGCTTTCCGATAGCGCAACCGACAAAGTATGCGCCTGTATCCGAGCCCCATGCAGAGAAGGCAATCAAAATGAAATAGAACATTCCGTGAGGATGGTCGATAATCGCAATCAAACTGCTGAAAGCAAACGAAATAAACATAATTAAAGTATATGCAGTAAACAGGACTGTCATTCTTACCTTTTCAAACGTATAAAGCACATAGCAACAGAACAGAATTGAATAAATAATAGCCAATACATTATATGTTATACCAAATTCACTTCTTACCGAAAAAACCGACAAAACAGTAAATACCATTGAAACAACCATAAAAGGAATTTGACTGCCCATTTTTGTCGTATTGAGAATTTCGTAAGTAGCGATTAGAGCAATTAAACCAATTACAATGTCAAGCATTATCGTTGCCCTGAAAATAAGAGTAATTATAAGTAAAATTGCGCCGACTGCTCCTGAAATTATGCGTGTTTTCATATCCTTCAACTCCCTTTATTTTGTTCCGCCGTATCGTCTATCTCTCTGTGCAAAGGCGGAAATTGCTTCGTCTATATCCTTTTCGCTGAAATCGGGCCACAAGCGGTCGGTAAACCAATATTCAGCATAGGCAGATTGCCAAATAAGAAAATTTGACAACCTATATTCTCCACTCGGTCTAATAATCAGGTCGGTATCGGGCATTCCAGCTGTATATAAATTATCCGAAAGCATCGAATCTGTCAGCTCGGCAAGATTATCTCCGCGCTCAGCCATTTTTCTGACCGTTCTGACGATTTCGTCGCGACCTCCGTAATTGAGCGCTATGTTAAGATTTAATCCCGTGGCATCCTTTGAATCGTCCTCTGCTTTTTTAATCAAGCGGTTGAGCTCATCATCAAGCATTGCCATATCGCCCAGAAACTTTACCTTTATATTCTCGTCCTGAAAATTGACCGAATCGACCAAATAATCGTGCAATAATTTCATAATTGCATCGACCTCGTCCTTCGGTCGTTTCCAATTTTCAGTGCTGAACGCATATACAGTAAGGTATTTTATCCCAATCTTGTTACAGTATCGTGCAATTTTTTGAAAGGTTTTAGCACCCGAGGAATGACCGGCAGTACGCGGTAAACCTCTTTTTTTCGCCCATCTGCCGTTTCCGTCCATAATTATACCAATATGAGTCGGAAGAACATCGGGTAACCTTTTTTTCTTTTTAAAAAACAATGAAACACACCGCCATTTCATAAAAAGGGACTGCGAAATACCACAGTCCCTTTAAATTAAATCTTATCAGAAATTACAGAGACATAATTTCCTTTTCTTTTGCTTCGGCAACCTCATCGATTTTCTTAACAAATTTATCTGTGAGCTTCTGAACGTCGGTTTCACCCTTTTTAACGTCATCTTCGGTGATTTCGCTATTCTTCTTCATTGCCTTTAACTTATCGTTAACGTCGCGGCGAATTGAACGAATGGCAACCTTTGATTCCTCGGCCATTTTGCTGATTTCTTTGCAAAGATCCTTGCGGCGTTCCTCTGTAAGCGGCGGGAAATTAATTCTAATAATCTTTCCGTCGTTAGCAGGAGTGATACCAATATCAGAAGCCAAAATTGCCTTTTCGATATCCTTTAAAGTAGAAACGTCCCAGGGTTGGATTTGAAGCATTCTTGCCTCAGGTACAGAAACTGCTGCCATCTGAATAATGGGTGTAGGTGTGCCATAATAATCAACGGTAACTCTATCAAGAATTGCAGGATTTGCACGACCTGCGCGGATTGAGCCATACTCTTTTTCGAGTGCAGCTACTGATTTATTCATTTTTTCTTCTGCTGTTTTAAAAAGTTCGTTCATAGCTATTCTCCTTTAATTAACTATTGTACCAATTGTTTCGCCGCAAATTGCACGAACAATATTTTTTGGATCGTTGAGATTGAATACGAGGATGGGGATGTTATTATCCATACAGAGAGATGCTGCTGTGCTGTCCATAACGTGAAGTCCCTGACTGAGAACGTCAATATATTTAAGCTCGTCATACTTTTTGCAATCGGGATTTGTTTTCGGGTCGCTGTCATATACGCCGTCGACGTTGGTTGCCTTAAAGATAATGTCGGCATCAATTTCGGCTGCGCGTAAGGATGCTGCCGTATCGGTTGAGAAGAAGGGATTGCCCGTTCCGCAGCCGAATACTACAACTCGTCCCTTTTCTAAATGACGGACTGCCTTATTGCGAATGTACGGCTCTGCAACCTGCTGCATTGAAATCGCTGTCTGAACTCGTACGTCAACTCCAAGATGTTCGAGTGCATCGCCAAGCGCAAGTGCGTTAATAACAGTAGCGAGCATTCCCATGTGGTCGGCACGTGTTCTATCCATTTTACCACTTGTTCTGCCTCGCCAGAAGTTACCTCCGCCAACAACTATGGCCACCTCTGCACCGAGCGAAACGCATTCCTTTATGCTTTCACAAATTTTAAGTACAGTTTCGAAGTCCAGACCAAAATGCTGTTCACCGGCCATGGCTTCGCCACTAACTTTAATGAGAACTCTCTTATACTTCAGTTGCATAATACCACCCCTAATAAATATATTTATATTTTACTATATTTATCAGATATTGTAAAGCAAATAAATCAAATTTATAAAAAAATCACCCGACTTTTTTCAGTCGGGTGAAAATGAGTTAAATTATTTTACCATGCTGGCAACTTCGTCAGCAAAATTGTCGTTTCTCTTTTCGAGACCTTCGCCCTTTTCAAGACGAGCGAACTTAACAAGCTTGATTTCGCCGCCGAGCTTCTTAGCTTCAGCTTCGATGTATGCGCCAACCTTGAAATCGCCATTCTTAACGAATTCCTGCTCGATAAGACAAACTTCTGAGAAGAACTTGCCGAGCTTACCTTCAACGATTTTAGCAAGAACCTGCTCGGGCTTGTTAGCCATCTTAGGATCTTCCTTCATCTGAGAAATCATGATGCCCTTTTCATGCTCGATAGCATCGGCAGGAACAGAGTCACGATCGAGGTAAGTGGGGTTAACAGCAGCAATCTGCATAGCAATGTCCTTTGCGAGAGTCTTAAACTCTTCGGTAGCTGCGATTTCGGGAGTAGTCTCGAAATTAACAAGAACACCGATTTTACCGCCGCCGTGAACGTATGAGCCAACAACGCCTTCGTAACGTTCAAAACGTCTGATCTTGATATTTTCGCGAACTGCAAGGAAAAGATCCTGAACAGCTTCGTTAACAGTCTTGCCATCAAGAGTGCAGTTTCCGAGAGCTTCTACGTCGGCAGGATTCTGCTCAGCTACAACCTGAGCAACCTTCTTTGTGAGATCCTTGAAAAGATCGCCACCTGCTACGAAGTCGGTTTCTGCGTTAATTTCAACAGCTGCAGCTACGCCGTCAGCTTCGTATACAAGAACAGCACCTTCTGCTGCAATACGAGTTGATTTCTTTGCCTGCTGAGCGAGTCCCTTTTCTCTAAGGAAGTCAACAGCTTTGTCCATATCGCCATCACATTCGGTGAGAGCTTTTTTACAATCCATCATTCCGCATCCGGTTTTTTCACGGAGTGCCTGTACATCTTTAGCTGTAAATGCCATTTTATATTCCTCCAATATTTATAATGTTGTAAAAAAAGAAATCAGTGCTCGCCCGCTCCGGGCGAGCACTGTAAATTTTAAAAAATTATTCAGCGTCGGTTGCTTCTTCTGCTTCTTCTGTTTCTTCGATAGCAGCAGAGCCCTGTTCGCCCTGGCGACCTTCGATAACTGCTGATGCCATAGCAGAAGCGATAAGCTTAACCGCACGGATAGCGTCATCGTTACCGGGAATTACGTAATCGATTTCATCAGGATCACAGTTGGTATCAACAATAGCAACGATCGGAATACCGAGCTTCTTTGCTTCAGCAACAGCGATTCTTTCTTTTCTCGGGTCAACGATAAAGAGTGCACCTGGAAGCTCCTTCATATCCTGGATACCGCCGAGGAACTTTTCGAGCTTTTCGATTTCGAGCTTGAGCTTGATAACTTCCTTTTTGGGAAGAAGTTCGAATGTGCCGTCTTCTTCCATTTTGCGAAGCTGGTTAAGTCTTCTGATTCTGAGCTTGATGGTGGTGAAGTTGGTCATCATACCGCCAAGCCAACGAGCGTTAACGAAGGGCATTTCGCAACGGATAGCTTCTTCCTTAACTGAATCCTGGGCCTGCTTCTTTGTTCCTACGAAAAGGATTGACTTTCCTTCCATAGAAAGGTCGCGTACGAAATTGTACGCAGTTTCGAGATACTTAACGGTCTTCTGCAAGTCGATGATGTAGATACCGTTACGTTCAGCGAAAATGTACTCAGCCATTTTCGGGTTCCAGCGTCTTGTCTGATGGCCGAAATGTACGCCTGCTTCAAGAAGCTGTTTCATTGAGATTACTGACATTTTTAATATCCTCCTTTGGTTTTTACGCCTCCGCCAAAATCAACTTTATCGACCACCCTAAAAGGCACCATTCGATAAATCATTTGGCGTGTGTATTTTGGCACCGAATCATTTTATCACAGGTTGTCAAAAAAATCAAGTAATTTTTATATAATTTTCTATTTTCCGAAAATTCGATTTATTACGCGCTTTTTGGGCGGCATAAAACCGCCCTGACACCTTACTAAAATAGTGTCCTCACCTATTATTTCAATCTCATTCCAAGGAATTATACAATCATCACACCGACCGAGTAATCCAAAGCATTTCAGCCGTCCAAATACGACGATAGCAATAACTCTTGCCGTCACTGTGTCTACCTCCACGTCGCCAACGCAGCCCAAAATCGCCCCGTTATGAAGGCACACAACCTCTTTATTACGTAAATCTTGAATTCGACAATTCACAAAAAATCACTCCCCCACATTTTTTATTATGCAAGGGAGCGAGTAATAATTCATTTATTTATCTCTGAATTTGCTGCTGCGAACGGGATGACGAAGCTTTCTGAGTGCCTTTGCTTCAATCTGTCTGATACGCTCACGGGTAACGTTGAACTGGAGTCCAACCTGCTCGAGAGTGTGACAACGTCCATCTTCGAGTCCGAAACGAAGTCTGATAACCGCTTCCTCACGCGGAGTGAGAGTTTTAAGAACGCTGTCGATATCTTCGTTAGTAATTGTTTTAAGCGCGGCTTCGTCAGGAGCAAGTGCATCTTCATCCCTGATAAAATCCATCAGTCGACTATCTTCCTCAGGGCCGATGGGAGTTTCCATAGAAACGGTTTCCTGAGCAACTCGCATAATCTCGCGTACACGTTCAATCGGCAAATCCATCGCTTCAGCAATCTGTTCCTCTGTTGGTTCACGTCCGTTTTCGTGTAAAAGCTGACTCTGCGCCTTTTTAAGCCGGTTAATTGTTTCGACCATGTGGACGGGAATACGAATTGTTCTCGCCTGGTCAGCAATCGCGCGGGTGATTGCCTGTCTGATCCACCATGTTGCGTATGTCGAGAACTTAAATCCCTTTGTATAATCAAATTTTTCAACCGCCTTAATCAAGCCGACGTTACCCTCTTGAATAAGGTCGAGGAAGTACATACCGCGTCCGACGTATCTCTTTGCAATGCTTACAACGAGTCGGAGATTGGCCTCGGCAAGTCGCTTTTTCGCCTTTTCGTCGCCTTCAATAATCTTCTTTGCGAGTTCAATTTCGTCCTCGGAAGAAAGGAGCTGAACGCGACCGATTTCCTTCAAATAAAGTTTAACAGGGTCATCGAGCGAAACCGAGTCAACCGTAGCAAGACTTTCAATCGAATCATCAATTTCCTCATTTTCAACCTCGTTATCGAGTTCTTCGAGGTCCTCGGCAGTAGGTTCATCGCCCATAACATCAATATCAGCTACGGGAGGAAATTCCTCGATCTCGTTATCGGTAGCAATACTTGCACTGATGCTGTTAATATCATAATTTTCGGTCATCTCGGAATTATTGTCGTATCCCATTTCTGAATGCTTGTTCATTTTTTACTCCCTCTTTTTATATCTGTAATTTTTTTAATCGTTTCTGCCCAATTTTCCTCATTATCGTTCTCGGTCGCTTCTTTTAATTTCTTATCGCTGAAAATCACCTTTACACAATCATCAATTTGCTCACGACCGGCATCTAATGAGACCTTTTTATTTAACATTTCGACTATTTTACCCATTTCGTCAGGTGCAAATTCAGCTGAAAACAAGGATATATCAGGCATTTTTTGATTTTTCAGCAATTCGATTAAATACTCAAAAACGCGCGAATTAAACCGAGTCAAAAAATCTGACGGTTTTATTCGTTCATTAACATACTCATAAAGCGACGGGTCACTCATTAAAAGTGAAATTATCGTTTCCTCGGCAATCGCTGTACGTGTATTGTATTTACGTTCAGGATTTACTCTGTCGCTTGATGAAGCACGTTTGATTTCCTTTTCGATATGTTGCTTTTTTTCGTTCGAAACACGTGACTTGTATATCGTACTAATTTGACGGGTCAAAACGTCCTTCGACACACCAAACTCATCGGCAATTCGACCTGTGTAAAGGTCACGCGCTATACTATCATCAGTATTTGCGAGAATTTGTGCGGCTTGTTTAAGTGCCGACAGCTTGCCATCATCGGTGGATAAATCAAATTTTGACTTAGCCGCCATCAGTTTATACTCAATATCGTTGTTAGCGCCCTCAATCAGCATTCTGAATTTTTCATTACCGAATTTTTTAATAAATTCATCGGGGTCCTTTGCGTCGGTAATGCGTAAAACTCGAATTTTGATACCGGTAGATTTTAGTATTTCGATGGTTCTGTTTGTTGCCTTTTGTCCTGCTTCATCGGCGTCAAGCGTAACAATAATTTCATCGGTGTATCGGGATAAAAGTCGTGCCTGCTCCTGGGTAAATGCCGTTCCGCAAGCGGCTACTGCGTTATCAAAACCTGCCTGATGCAGCGCAATAACGTCCATATATCCTTCCGCCAGAATTATGCCCTTATTCTTTGAGTTCTTGGCATAGTTCATAGCGTACAGAACTGTACTCTTTTTATAAACAGGGGTATCAGAGCTGTTAATATACTTTGCAACTGTTTTATCTTCGCTTAATCGACGTCCGCCGAAGGCAATAACGTTACCTCTCAAATCAATTATCGGGAACATTACTCGGTCACGGAATCGGTCAAAGTATCCGTTGCCGCTCTTTCTCTTTGAAATCAAGTCAGAGGCAAAAATCAAATCGTCGGAATAACCGAGTTTTCGCAAATGCTTATAAAGTGAATCCCACGAATCAGGCGCGTATCCGAGTCCGAAATGCTTTATCGTTGCGGCTGAAAGCTCACGTGATTTGAAATACGCAAGCCCCTTTTTGCCGCTCTCGGTTTTAAGCTGTTCGTGAAAAAATCGCGCTGCGGCACGATTGATTTCGTAAACCTTCATACGCAGCTTTTGCATACTGTCGTCATAGCCCGTTTCGGGCATTCTCATACCCGACCTATCGGCGAGAAACTTTATCGCGTCGATGTAATCGAGATTTTCAACGCCACGAATAAATGTAATGGGGTCGCCACCTGCACCACAACCGAAGCAATAATACGAATTACTCGACGGATAGACGGTAAATGATGGTGTTTTTTCATTGTGAAAAGGACAAAGCCCTACAAGGTTGCTTCCCCTACGTTTAAGATTGACATAGGACGAAATAACCGATTCAATATCATTACGTTGTCTTAATTCTTCAATAAATTCGTCGGGAATTCTCATTCTATGTCACCTCGTTTCATAATTATTTTTGCCAGGATTTTGGTATATAAATTTCGCTGAAAAGGAGTACCGCGTATCTGTCGGTCATTCCTGCGATATAGTCAAGCGTCGCCCTTTCGACGCCTTCACTTTCTCTTATGTAATCAAATTCGTGCGGAAGCTTATTGCTGTTGGTAGAGTAATAATGAAACATTCGTTTAATCATATCGTCAACCTTTGTTTCCTCGCCCTTTGCAATCGGGTTGCGGTAAACATTTTCGTATAAAAATTCGAGCAGCTTGTCCGCGGCGGAGTTGATTTCGCCCTTCATCGCGATATTATCAACGCCGTTATTTATACACGAATTAACCATTGTATTTATTCGTTCAGTCTTTGACTTTCCTAAAACATCGCGAATTTCGGACGGAATATCTTTTTCAGCTAAAATACCAGCTCTGATAGCGTCCTCGATATCGTGATTGATATATGCTATTCTGTCGGAAAGGCGTACAATTCGACCTTCGAGGGTGAACGCTTCGTCGCCGCAAGTATGTCGTAAAACGCCGTTTTTTACTTCCTTTGTTAAATTGAGTCCTTTGCCGTTTTTTTCAAGCTTTTCGACCACGCGTACACTTTGCTCATAATGCTTAAAGCCGATTTCGGAGCAGTCGTCGAGAGCCCTTTCTCCCGCATGACCAAAAGGCGTATGGCCCAAATCGTGAGCAAGTGCAATCGCCTCGGTCAAATCCTCGTTAAGCGCAAATGCACGCGCAATCGTCCTTGCAATTTGAGCAACCTCGAGGGTATGAGTAAGACGTGTACGATAATGGTCAAGCTCGGGTGACAAAAAAACCTGAGTCTTATGTTTAAGGCGTCTAAATGCTTTTGAATGAATTACCCTATCTCTGTCACGCTGAAAACAGGTTCGGATATCGCAATCTTTTTCGGCTATATCACGACCCTGAGACATATCGCTGAAACTCGCCTTATCGCACAGAATAAGGTGTTCATTATATTCTGTTCTTTCTCTGACAGTTGAAAATTTCTTCATCATAATCACCGCCCGAATATACTTCTTAATTATATTATTCGACAAATATTAAAAATCTACTTTTTTAAAATGCTAAATATTTTTGATTTTTTTTAACAATTTCAAGTTTACCATTACAAAGCTCGATAAAATCCTTTTCAAATCTATCGATTATATCACTTTTTACACAGAAATTAAGCTTTACGTTATCCTCAAACTCGCTTTCGATTTCCTTGCAACCATTATTATTAAGGAATGCTTGAATTGTGCCGTAAAAGCTATAATCACACACTATTTCGCACTCGGTCACGGGAGTCATTGAAATAATCTCTGCCTCGTCAACAGCTAGTGAAGCGCTATGTGAGTATGCGTGAACCAAGCCGCCGGTACCGAGTAAAACCCCTCCAAAATAACGAGTAACGATGACAAGAACGTCAACCAAGCCCTTTTTATCTATTACGTCGAGTACAGGCATTCCTGCCGTTCCCTGAGGTTCTCCGTCATCGGTAAAGCGCTTTATATTCCCTTCGCGGAGAATGTAAGCATATACATTATGCTTTGCGTCCCAGTACTTGCTTTTTGTTTCGGAAATAATTGCTTCGGCTTCTTCCTTTGTCGTTACAGGAAAAGCGGCACCAATAAATCGTGAACGCTTTTCGGTAAATTCGGTGTTAGATATTTTCTTCACAGTAAGGTATTCCTTCATTGATGCCACCGTCCTTTCTGATTAAAAAAATAGTTCCGCAACCGTTTTGGTTGCGGAACTGTCAACAACAAATAGATTAGCAAAATTATTTATCCTGCAAATTGAAACGCTTCTTAAATCTGTCAACGCGTCCGCCGGTATCAACTAACTTCTGTTTGCCGGTGTAGAAAGGATGGCAGTTGGAGCAAATATCCAAACGAATGTTTTCCTTTGTTGAACGGGTTTCAAACTCAGCGCCGCAAGCACATCTAACAGTTGTCTTTTCGTACTTTGGCTGGATTTCTACTTTCATCAATTGTCACCTCTTTCACATACTTGTCTCATTAACGAAACAATAATATCACAACATTTTCTCATTTGCAAGTGTTTTTTTCATTATTTTGATAAAATAGCGCAAAATTCATTAAATTATGCTCAAATCAAGCCGAATCAACCTATTTAAATTGAAGGAATAGATGAAACAATCTGTCACAGGATAGCCGTAAGTATTATTCATAGCCATAGCGTACAGCTTTAACTGAGTATAATACTTATCAATAAATTTGCTCTCATCATCGATTTTATCCGTCTTATAATCGATAATCGTCAATTTATCATCCTTAATGAGAACGCAATCGGCTACACCTTGAACGGTGACACGTTCATCACTCTTGATAGTTTCATCAATCTGACTTGCAGACATTTCGTAAATAAATCTCGACTCGCGCAGAACCTTGTCAGCCGATTTTATCATATCATATTGTTCGCCGTTAAAGAAGACCCTAATCTTTTCTCGGTCTAGCGCCTCTGCCTCTTTTTCAGTGAATACGCCACCTGTAACCAAACGAGAAATTTCCTCCTCCGTATTTTCTGCCGCTTTATCAAAATCGCATTTTTCCATAAAGCGATGCATAAATGTTCCCTTTTCTGACGAAGAAAATCCTCCTACATTAAGGAATGAGGGTCGCTTTGTGCAATAATAGTCCTTTAAATTGACATTTTCCGATAGACCGGAAGCAGAATACTTTGAATTGAGGTTGATAATATCGGCATATTCATATTGATAAGAGATTCTTTCGTTTATGTCGTCATAGTCAAGTACAATTTGCTCTTCGTTTTCATCGGATGTACTAATATCAATTTTAATATCGTCGGCATTGATAATGTTTACCGAAAACTCGCTGTCAAAAGCATTACATATAACTGTACTATTATCCGCAAAAGAATCAAGCTTCACATTTGAAAATACAATATCGGAAATCCATTCCAAATACGACTTCTTACGAGTCAGTGAAGTGCTACACTTAATTTCATTAAAAGCAAAAAGGTCAGACATAGCATTCTTCTTTACACCGACGAGGATGAGTCGATTTTGCGCTCTCGTCAATGCAACGTATAAAAGACGCGCTTCCTCGGCAATAACATCATTCTTTAAATGCAATTCAACACATTCTCTGGCGATGGTCGTTTGCTTTGTCCTCTTTCGCTCGTCAAAGACGAATAGACCAATGCCGCCCTGCTGATGTATTGCAACCTTTTCGCTGCAATCCTTAAATTCAAACCGCTTTGAACAGTTTATAACAAAGCATACAGGGGCTTGCAATCCCTTTGAATGATGGACAGACATAATACGAACCGCATTCTTTCCGCCAACTGTATAACTGCGCTTATATTCGCCCGAATTGTCCGACATAGCGTCGACATAGCGTAAAAATCCTGTCAGACCGCCTAAACTGTTTTTTTCATAATTCCTGGCAATTTCAACAAAATGAAGCAAATTCGCCTTTTTAGTTTCGCCATGCTCGGTGGCTAAAACAGCACTGGTTAATAAGCAATCGTCATAAATCCTTGAAATAAGCTGAGAAACCGACATTGTCGCCGACCAACGACGGTAAACAGACAATTTTTCAAGCATATAGTCTATGCTTTTTGACCATTCGCGCTTTGATATCAGCGCAGAATAAAGCGGAATGTTCGGTATCTCTTTTCGCACATTAAGTAGTTCATCGGGCGAAATTGAAAACAACGGCGACAATGCAACCGCCAGCATTGACACGTCTTTGACAGGATTGTTAATCACTTTAAGCAGATTCCAAATAATATATATCTCATTAAGCTTAAAATAATCTGTTTCAACCTCGGTTGAAATCGGGATACCTGCCTCGTCAAAAACCTCGATATATCTATCAAAATGGCTCTTTCCCGAACGAGCTAAAATCATAAAATCGCTGTATTCAAGCGGTCGCAATTTGCCCTTATCGGAAATGAGTTCCTTGCCAACCGATTCTTTTATATACGAAGCAATATATTCCGCTTGGAGTATATCGTCATTCTTGCCACTCTCCTGCGGGTCGATAATATCAATTCGTACCGAATCGGTGTCCCCTTGCGCAAATGTACCGATGGGTTCAAGTCTATCCTCATCAAGATAATCCATTCCGCCCAGTTCCTTGCACATCAGCTTCTCAAAAACATAGTTGACAAAGTCACATATCTTTTTACAGCTCCTAAAATTACCCTTCATGATAATTTTCGTTTTATCAGGGTTATTCACATCCTTTAAATAAACAGGATATGTTTCCTTTTTTAACAGAAAGTTTTTCGGATTTGCCTTTCTGAAATTGTAAATACACTGCTTAACGTCACCAACGGTAAATAGATTTTCCCCATTATCAGATACTGCGTCAAAAATAGCATTTTGGAGGTCGTTTGTGTCCTGATATTCGTCAACAAAAACGTCACAATATCTGCTCGCAATATTTTTTGCAAGTTCGGTTTGTTTCTTTTCGCCGTTTTCATTATTCACAAGCAGTTTAAGTGCAAAATGCTCGATATCCGAAAAGTCAAATACACTGTTTTCCTTTTTAATTTCAAGAAACGCATCAGAGTATCTTTTAGTAATCTCGACAAGCTTTTCAATCATTTCCGACGACTTTTGAATAATGTTTATAGTGCGATTTTTATCTGTCCCAAGAGTTGACGGGATAGATTTTATAGCTTCTTTATATTGCGCGTTTTTTTCTTTAAGAAACTCTCTGATATCTGTGTCACACTCTTTACCGAATGATATTGATTTAACGCCATAATTGTTGCATAGTTCAAATATATTATCCCATTCGCCACGTTCGAGCTCACTTCTTACTTGAATGAACAATGTTTGGAATTGATAGAAATTATCGAGGCCCTTTCCTATACCTTCGGTTGAATAAAAGGTAGCGATTATAGCGTCAATTTCGTTTAAGGCGTTGGTTGCGATATCAATGCATTCGTTAGCTACCGACCTCTTCCATTCGGACGAGTCGAAATCAAAATCGCTATACATTTTAACGGCCGAATTAAGCCACTCTTCGTAAAAAGGCAAGGTGCGAGTAAAGGAATAAATCGACTTTACAATATTCTTTAAATCATACAAATCGCCCTTGTCACCAATAAATGAAATCAGGTTGTAAAACTCTTTGTCATCGGTTTCATAATATTCATTTATTACATGATTAAAAGCGTTGTCGCTCAAATCAAGCAACTGATTATCAGTAGAAAGAGAATAGTCCGGCTTTATTCCAAGCTGCTGAAAATTCTCTTTTACCAGGTTGTTACAAAAGGAGTCGATGGTACAAATTGATGCCGATTCAAGCAGAATTTTTTGCTTTGCGGCTCTGAAATTCGTCCTATCCTCATTGATAACCTGCTGTAAAGCATCACCGATTCGCTTACTCATTTCGGCTGCTGCTGCATTTGTAAAAGTAACGATAAGCAGCTGATTGATGTCAACAGGATTATCATTTAAAATTCTGTCAATAACCCTCTCGGTCAATACAGCCGTTTTTCCTGACCCCGCCGCGGCCGAAACCAATATATTTCCCCTGGCTTTTATTGCTAACGCTTGTTCATCCGTCGGTTTCATTCTCTCTCACCTCATTTCGTATAATTTCCATTGTATTTGTATGCCTTTTTGCTACTTTTAAATTAGTATCTGCGCTGAGACATACCTCTCGGTAATCACAGTATTTACAAGCTGCACCGCCGTCAATGAACAATGGCGAACGTGAAATATCACCCTGTTTCATACGCGACGCAATCGACTGTACAACCGACACAATCTTCTTTTTAATATCGTCAAAATCGTCACTGCTGTATAAAGGACCGGCTCGATATTCACCATCCTTCTTATAGGAATAAGGAACGAATTTCATCTCGGCATCCCTTTCCATAGCTTCAGGAATGCGATCCTCAATATTTATCAGCCCGTTCATTGTGAAGCTAAGCTTGTCCACATCATCATTTGATTCAACAAAATCATTGTATTTTACCGGCATATAAAGGACTCCTGCCGGCTTTGCATTCTCGTCTGATTTTGACTCGATATACGAGAATAAATATAGAAGCATTTGCATATTCAGTCCGTACAGAATGTCCGAAAGCGAAAATGTCTTTTTACCCGTTTTATAATCAATTACTCTGATATATGCCTTATCATCCTTTTTGAAAATATCGACTCGGTCGATAGTGCCTATTATCATGACGTTTCCGTCGTCAACAGGTATTTTAAGCGGCTTAATTTCACCTTCCGTGCCGATTTTTTCCTCAAAAGCAATTGGCTCAAACTCGCTCTGGGCGAATTCCTGACCGATATTTTTGATTACGTCAAGAAGCAAATTCTTAATCCTCTCAACTGTAAAGACAAATCTCTTTTCGTCAATGTCAAATCCGGCAAAATGATGCAAAATATATTCGTTGGTATAGAATTCAATTTCAATTATAATTTCATCATCGGACAGCTCGGATATTTTTGCTGAGTATTTTTTGAGTATGTTTTCGAGTACGTAATGGGCAATTGTGCCGCGATTTCTGCTCGAAATTTCGGCTTTGTCAATCTTTTTCGCCTTCATATCATAGGTGCAGAAATACATAAAAGGACATTTGCTGAACGTTTCGACCCTCGACGGAGAAAGATACATATCTCCCGATTTATACTTATTAGTGGTTATCGACGAAATATTTTCATCTATTCCATTCAGCATTGTATCAAAGGCGTTATTTAAAATTTCCGCATTATCTAAATCAAATTTCCCGAAATCAAAATCTTCACCGAGCTTATTGAAATTCTCAGCAATATATTCTATTAAGGAATCCTTTGATTCAAATCTATCCATTCTCGAATCGGCTTCATTATGAACAGATAAATTCAATTTACCTGTAATTAAGTTAACAAAATCAGACGCTTCAACCTTGCTGTGTGACGAGTCGAAATCGTGATATGAAATAAATATTTTTTCACTTGCCGAGCATACAGAGCTATATATAACATATCTTTCCTTTATAGCGTCCGACTCGATACGATCATTTATATTTACATCGCATTCTTTCAAAAGTCCACGGTCGATAATTGATAATATTCCATTATTCGATGGCGGTTTAGGCATTTCGCGGTAGTTAGCGCCGAGAATAAATACAATCTTTGGATTACATGGTCTGATACGATAGGCGTCGCCAATCATAACCTCGTCCAGACGTGACGGTATCGTACCGATTGATTCACATTTTAGCAACAGCTCGTATGTATCAATCAGCTCGCTTGGCTTGATATATTTTGATGAAACGGTAACAATTTTATCAAGCAGTTCAACAACCAAATCCCAACTTTTATACTGTAAATCGGCAAGAAAATTATTACCATCCGATTCGAGTTTTGCGGCATATTCCTTAATTTTGTCAGGAACATTTGACTTTACTAAAAAATTATATAATGCTGTGCAGATTTCTTTTGTTTCTTCGCTATCTACCGCCTTTTTTATCGGCTGCAAGAAATCAACTGCACCGTTTCTCAAATTGTTAATTAGCGCAAGTTTTTCATCGTTCATTTCGGCGTCGATGCCGTCGGGATTAGCCGTCCATTCGCTATACCAATCTCTCGGCTTTATATTCCAAATATAGACATAGTTTTCAAGCTCAGAAACATCCTCGATATTCATAAAGGATAAAGGAGATTTAAGTAATGAAAAGATTACATCCTGCGAAAAGCCAATAACAGCAGTTTTAATAACGTTATCTAAATATGACGTGAGCATGAGGTCAATATTGTCAGCTCGTTTATCGAGATAGCAAGGAATACCATATCTGTTAAACGCAGAATCAAAAAGCTGACGATACGACTCAATATCACGTACTATTACAGTAATATCACGATATCTGTAATTATTTAAACGAACCATCTTCTTTATCGTTCTGGCGGCAAAATCGACCTCGTCATATATTGTATCCGCCTTACAAATGGTAACGGCATCACCCGTTTCGGTTAATTCATAATCTTCATCGCGCAATATATGCTCAACTGCGATAAGCGCATCATTGTCAAATCGCAGATAGTCGGTGAAAACCTCGGGGGGTGCCGTCTTTATTCCAAAGTTGTCAGCAATTTTTTTAATTTGGCGAATCTCTTTTTTAACATTAGAAAAAAGCCCCGTACCATCCTTTTCGTCATTCATAGAATCGGTACAGAAGGAAAAATGTACGTCATCAGCATCCCTGATGATATGCTCAATAATCTTATACTGCTGGGCTGTGAAGCCGTCAAACGCGTCAACGTATACCGTTTTTCCCTTGAAAAACCTATTATTAAACAATGCAACATTCAATCTATCAAGGTCATCATCCGAATCAAGATACTTTTCAGCCAAAATAGACGTATAGGCAGAGTAAATTAAGGCTACATCGTGAATTTTATTAGAAAAGGTTTTGTTATTGATTTTTACAGCAGCATCACCGAGCTGCATAGAATCAATACCGCTTTGCTTTAACTCTGTGATAATTCCGAGCATTGAAAGTATAAATTCAGCGGTTGGCTTTGTATTATTATAAACAAGCAAGTCGTCCTTAATTGAAACGAGAGCCCTTTTCATAGCTACGGCTTTTATTCCGTTATCAGCTCTTTTTCCGATAAATTCCTTTAAATCACCGCCGATATATTCAATTAACTTCGTAAAACTTAGAACTTCTGCCCTATCAGCAGCAGTTGCACCAAGTGATTTAAGTAGCGCCTTCTCAGATTCAAAGGTGTACTGTTCGGGCGTGAGCAGAATTATACCGCTTTTTCCTTCCTTTACCTCGTTAACTATTCTATTTCTAACGGTTGATGTCTTTCCCGTTCCGGCTGTTCCAAGTATAAAATGCAGCATTTTAATACTCCTTTATTTAAAATTATCCGCCCAAATGAAACAAAAGGGCGGATAATTTTTTTAATTAAATAAGATATATACCTGATTCTAAAAGCACAACTTCATAAGCACCACATTTAACATACTGGTAAACGGGCTCGTCAAATTGCGCATATTTTTCCACAACGTACGAATTTGTATCGACCGATTCAATGCATTTGCCTGCTGAATTACATACGATGAGATTCTTTCCTTCAGCCCATAATCCACGTGGCTTTGAAAATGCATTATCCTTTTGACTACCGATTCTGAGTTCTTCGCGCATTGTTAAAGCGTTGTATCTCAAAATAGTATCGCCGTCTGGAAAGGATACCCATATAGAATTGTCAATACAAGCAACACTAGCAGGACCGCTATTGCGATATTTAAGCGTACCTTCCCAAACTATATCCCCTTTTTTACTGAAAACAACCGCATCACCATTAGGATAAACGGCTATCATTCGACCGTCGGGAAGCGTTGCGCACTTGTAATTTATAAAATCGGGAAAAATCTTTGAATAGTACAAAAAGTCACTGCCGAACTTGGTTTCGAGATATTCAGAGCGACGAATTTGTGAAACGGTATCGTCAGAAAAATTATACATCTTATATGATACAATATACTTGTCGTCAACCTGCTTTTCAGCGGCAACAAAGACAATATTTTGACCGCATGGCAGTATTGCCATTGCGCTTTTATCATATATCTTTTTCATAAGATAACTCCCATTTTATAATTATAATACCATATTTTTAATGCGTTCCATTGCCTCAACTGTATTTTCGTAATTGCCAAAAGCGGTCAAACGGAAGAACTTTGAGCCGTTTTTACCAAATCCGGCGCCGGGGGTTCCTGCGACGTTAGCCTCTTCGAGCAATTTATCGAAGAAATCCCACGAATCCATGTCATCCGGGCACTTAAACCAAATGTACGGCGAATTCTTACCTCCGGTGTACCAAATGCCCATTTCGTCAAAGGCATCGGCCATAACCTTTGCATTTCTCTTGTAATAATCAATCGATTCCTGAATCTGCTTTCTACCCTCTTCGGTGAAAATAGCAGCAGCGCCAGACTGAATAATGTAAGCAACGCCGTTAAACTTTGTAGTCTGGCGACGAAGCCAAAGCTTATTGAGCATAGTATTGTCGAATACAAGTGACTTCGGAACTACCGTATATCCGCAACGAGTACCTGTAAATCCGGCAGTTTTTGAAAGTGAGCAAATTTCGATTGCGCAGGTTTTTGCTCCCTCAATCTGATAAATACTACGCGGAAGCTCGGGGTCGCTGATAAACGCTTCGTAAGCTGCGTCAAATAAAATTACTGCGCCCTTTTTGTTAGCAAAATCGACCCATTGTTTGAGCTGGTCTTTATTATAAACGGCACCTGTCGGGTTATTCGGTGAGCAGATATAAATGATATCAGCATCATACTTTTCGTCCGGAAGGGGTAAAAATCCGTTTTGTTCATTTGCATCGGCGAAAATAATCTTTCTACCCGCCATAATGTTAGTATCAACGTAAACGGGATATACCGGGTCGGGTACCAAAACGGTATTATCAACCGAGAAAATATCAAGAATGTTTGCAATATCGCTCTTTGCTCCGTCGCTGACAAATATTTCGTCAGCTTCGAGCTCAACACCAAATGATGAATAATACGCCTTTAACGAATTACGGACAAAATCATAGCCCTGCTCAGGTCCGTATCCCTTGAACGTAGCCGAATCAGCCATTTCGTCAACGGCCTTGTGCATATTATCGATAACCGCCTTGCAAAGAGGACGGGTTACGTCACCAATACCCATACGAATTATTTTTTTATCCGGGTTATTTTGAGAATATTCAGCAATCTTTCTGCCTACTGTTGAGAAAAGATAGCTTTCTTCGAGATTTTTGTAATTTTCGTTAATTTTAAGCATATATATCAAACTCCTTATCTGTTTCGCCATCAAATACAAAGGTCGCGGGACCGCTCATGAATACGGTTCCATCGTCCATGTAATTTATAACCAAATCACCGCCACGTAACTTTATAGTTACGTCAGTGTTGTAATCACAAATACCCTTTAATACGGCGGCAACACATACTGCACTAGCGCCGGTACCACAGGCCCAAGTTTCGCCGCTACCTCTCTCCCACACGCGCATTTTAAGCACATTTTTGTCAATTATTTCGACAAATTCGGTATTAACACGCTCGGGGAAAATAGCATCATTTTCGTATTTAGGTCCAATTTTTTCAAGATCTAAATCATCAATGTTTTCGGTAAAAATTACACAATGCGGATTACCCATCGAAACGCAGGTAATCTCATGCTTGTTTCCGCCGACAATAACTTCCCTACCTACTACATTTTCGCCGTCAAGTAAAACAGGAATTTCGGCAGGATTTAATATGGCTTTACCCATATCAACCTTAACTGATTTAACCTCACCGTTCTCAACCTGAAGTTCGAGCTTTTTAATTCCGCCGAGTGTTTCGAGGGTAAATTCAGTTTTATTAGTCAAACCCTTTTCAAAAACGTATTTGCCAATGCAACGGGTGGCGTTACCGCACATTTTACCTTCGCTACCGTCAGCATTAAACATTCTCATTCTGAAATCGGCAACATTAGAACGCATAATCATAACTATTCCGTCGCCGCCAACGCCAAAATGTCGGTCGCTCAACGCAATTGAAAGTCCGTTCGGGTCGCTAATATCGGTATCAAGGCAATTAAAATAAATATAATCATTGCCTATTCCATGCATTTTAGTAAATTTCATATCTTTTGCTCCAAATAAATATTTATATAATTATAATATATATCATCTGTAATATCAATACGGTAAAAACAAAAAATCGCAGTTTTTACACTGCGATTTTTTATTAAATTAGAACAAAAGTGAGTATCCGAGAATATGCTGCTGAAGTTTAAGAAGATCGAGTGCATTGACCTTTCCGTCGCCATCAACATCTGCACCCTCTACAACTTCGCACTGACCAACAATCATATTCTGGATCAAAAGAAGGTCAGCAGCATCAACAACTCCGTCAGAGTTAACGTCAGAAACTATATTCAATGCTCTATCAGCGGCTGCAACTGCGGCATTAAGCTTTGCAACCAATTCATCAGAAACGAGATCATATCTAATAAGTGCGTCGTAGTCAGCTTTGAGCTCGTAAACAGCATCAATATCGAAATAAGTGATTTTTTCCGGGAGATTGTTGATACGGTTAATAACATTATTTGCCGCATCGTTATCTTGATTTCCATACGGGGTTTCACCAACGCTAAATCGAGCAAGCTCAACGGTAATATAACCGTTTGCAGAATCTTCAATCGTTCCCTTAAATATCCATTCACCTGCGACAGAAAGTGTATACGCATTGTCTGATGTACCGGTGGATTTACCGTATCCCACCTGTGCATTTTGATTGATTCCTGCACTTTCACACACGTAATATGCATTGTAAATCTTACCCGAATAGGTTATACCGCTTGATTTATCGGTGTAATTAAATGTGTAGTTGATCCACCATGCGTTATTTTTGAGACTATCTGATACGTGGAATTCATTACTGCTGAACGAAACATAACCTGTTGAAGTAGCAGAGGTATCACCAGGAGCATAAGTAATAGTACGAGGTACATAAATAGCATCAAGCGCTGATTCGCAAGCCAATAACTTTTTATAATTTTCAACATATCCTTTGTACTCATCGTTGAGCAAGGTATACACATTACGTGCATTAAAAATTACGTCCTCATCAGAAAGGGTAACATCTCCGGGTTCGGGCAATTCAGTAATTACTGCAATTACCTCGTATGCTTTTGCACGGCCAACGCTACCATATTTGAGCGTCAAGTACGCTTCATATACTGCGATATATTTTTCTTCTTCGGTAATGAATGTCAGCGCGGCAGGAGAAAGTGCTTCGTATAATTCACAAGCAGCCAAAACAGCATCTTCGTCATCTAACGTGATTTCGTCAGCGTCAGGAAATGCACTTACAGTTTCATCAAATAGCTTTGCATCGTTAACGTCGTCCTGTGTAGGAGTGGGATAAACCTCAATAGTCATCAAGGAGTAGTGAATACTATTATTGCTGCAAGAAAGTTCCCATACACCTGACTTATCAAGGGTAATACCGCCGCCACCTGCACCAACGTAAAGCTGAATATTACCTGCTGAAGTATATGAACCATTGCCACCTTGTAAAGTGAAATATGCTGTCCAAGGATCATATTTTGTGCCGTCAAGGTAGATGGATGCATAAGCGGTATTGAAAACAACTCTATCGCCAACATAGAAGGGTCCGTCACTATCGGGAGCATACCAATAGCCGTTTGTTCCGTTAGCGTCAACCATAGTAACAGTAATAGTCTGGGGCTGGTAAACGTAAGCGTCACCTTCGCCAATCTGAACAGAAACGCAATCATCAATTCCTGCAACAGAAGCGTCGGTTATAAGAGTGCCTTCGCCACCTGCAACAACGTCAAGATCGAGAACAGCAAGAGACGTAGCCGAAGTATCTAATCCTTTATTAACTGAGAAAACAGCATCAGTGTCAATTCCCTTTGCGGCAAATGAAACAGTAAATAAAACTCCGTTATTTGCGTTAAGCTGGTCGGCGGTGATATAATTTGAATTATCACCGGTCAGGACGAATGTCAAATTACCGTCATCGGCATTCAGTGCAATATTATTTTTAACCGAATCCGCGACAGTAACATTGTCTATGTCAGGGGTAACAGCGCTTTCGTCGTAGCCAATATTGATCACAGCGGCGGCAAGAACCTTATTTCCTAAAATATAGTCGCCGTAATTATCCAAAGAAACACAAAGCTCAACCGTTCCATTATTATCAATGCTTACAGCATCGGTTGATAAAACAATCTGTACGTCATTAATTGCTTCATTAGCGTTTGCGACAACACAAACCGAGAACATGGCAAATACCATACAAACAGAAACAGCAAGAGAAATAATTCTTTTTATAGTTGACATAGTGTTTCATCCATCCTTTTAAATTGCATATTTGCACTTTTACTTATAAATTTTACGATAGATTATAAAGAATTTCAATAGATTTTTTCAATTTTATTCTACTAATTCAATTTATTAGCAATGTTTAATAGCAAAATATTAAAAATTCTATAAAATTTGTAAAAACAAAATTTTTATATTGACAAAAGCAATTTTTTCGCATATACTGTATTAGTCGCTGATACGGCGCCATAGCCAAGTGGTAAGGCAGAGGTCTGCAAAACCTTTATTCCCCAGTTCAAATCTGGGTGGCGCCTCCAAAAATCCCTTTTGCTTCAAGCAAAAGGGATTTCACTTTTTACCTGTTCACTTTTCACTTTTCGCTAAATATATACAAAGGAATTTTTGGAAAGTAATAAGTAATAGGTAAGAGGTAATAAGTATTGCGGCTTTACCGCTTTTATGCTATAATACACCCGAGGCGGTGATTGTGTGAAAAGATTTAAAGAGTTTTTAATAATGTTCTTTCCTTTTTTGGGGTTAAGTATTTTATCAGTTCTGTGGTTTGTTTTTAATACTTCTTCGGGCGATTTTTTTGGTGGGGCTTATTTTCTTAAATTATTGATTTCACCGTTTTTAATAATAGCATTATTTAATACTTTTGTTATTGCTGGTGCCCCTGCGCTTTTACTCACAAGTATTTTTGCAATTTTATTTAGAAACAAGAAAAGTGTTGTGGGAAGAAAAAAGTATTTTACGTATTTATTTTTAATTTCGCTTATTGCACCTGTTGTTATTATTTTGATTTTTACACGGACTTTTGATTTTGTTAACAATACAATATATTCACTACAAATTGGAATTCTTGTGGTGTTTATACATTGGATTATTGAATGGATAATCGAAAAGTGCAAAAATAGAAAGAAAATAGAAAAAACATAACGAAAATCAGGTTTTTCGACTAGTTTCGTTTGGCGTAATATTTTTTACCTACCACACAGACTCGAACTAACAACTTGAATTTTAAAAAATAGTGTTCGTATTTTATGGTACAAAAGACAAAAAATCCCTTTTAGCTTTAAGCAAGAGGGATTTTTCTTTTTACCTATTCACTCTTCACTTTTCACTAAATATTTGCAACGGGATTTTTGGAAAGTAATAAGAAATAGTGAATAGTGAAGATGTTATTTTGCAACGCCTCGCTACGGATTATATAATAATGCTTTGAGTTTATTTTATACATATTTAATGCTATGATAAATATACGTAAGCAATGAGTTATCACTTAATTAAAACTAAATTCATAACGATAGTCTGTTCTCGTAAGAGGGCGGATTTTTTTTGCGCACTTTTAACCGAATTTTTTATTTTGCATAGAATGAATAATAGCGAAATTGAAATCAGCAAATCGGGTGCGTATTGATGAAACAAACATATAAACTTTCAGATATAAAGATAGGTCAAAAAGGTACTGTAACTTCGGTAAAAATCGTCGGAAATATGCGACGAAGATTACTTGATATCGGTATTACTGAAGGGACCGAAATAGAATGCGTTTGCAAAAGTCCGTTTGGTGAGCCAACGGCTTTTTTAATAAAAGGTGCACTCATCGCATTAAGAAAAGAGGAATGTGAAAAAATAACAATAGCATTAACTAATGAAGGGGTGAGCTAATTGGGACTTACACATAATTCGACCGGTCACAATTCAATCGACTCAAAGCTGGAAATCATAAAGAAAAGCGAGAATGACATCGTAGTAGCCCTTGCGGGCAACCCAAACGTCGGCAAAAGTACGATTTTCAACGCTTTGACAGGAATGAATCAGCACACGGGAAACTGGCCCGGAAAAACCGTTTCAAACGCACAAGGGTATTTTTCTACGAATAAAAATTCATATGTTCTAGTTGACATTCCCGGTACATATTCACTTATGGCTCATTCGGCAGAGGAAGAAATCGCAAGAAACTATCTCTGTTTCGGCGAGCCCGACATTGTTGTAGTAGTATGCGATGCAACATGCTTGGAAAGAAATCTGAACCTCGTGTTACAAACCTGCGAAATCACCAATAACGTAATACTATGCATAAATTTAATCGACGAAGCGAAAAAGAAGCATATCCAAATTGACACGAATAAAATCGAAAAAGAATTAGGCATCCCCGTAGTTACAACTGCCGCAAACAAAAAATCAGGCATAAGAAGCTTGACCGATGCTCTCGATAAATTCGATAAAAGACACTTAACCAAACCCTTAACACCAAGCTACTCAAACGAGATTGAAACAGCAGTAAAAATAATCGAAAAAGAAATTAAAAAGCAGGAATTAAAGGGGCTAAACTCCAGATGGTTGAGCTTGCGGCTTCTTGATAGCGACGATTCCCTGATGAACGAAATCAAGGCATATTTAGGGGACGATTTTATTGACAACAGTAAAATCGTTCAGGTTATCGGTGAAGCAAAGAAATATCTCAATGAATGTGATATAAATTCAGACAAATTAAATGATTTGATAGTAAGCAGCATTATCAAGTTATCAGACAAAATTACCAAAAAATCTGTCAAAAACAACGATGAAAAGTATTCCTCAAGGGATAGAAAAATCGACCGACTGCTGACTAACAAGCTCACGGGCTATCCTATAATGATAATCTCTCTACTATTCATATTTTGGCTGACAATAAGCGGTGCAAATTACCCATCCGCCCTACTTTCACAAGGTTTTTCATTACTCCAAGATTATCTAAGCGAGGGATTGTTGTACTTAAATCCGCCGATTTGGTTACACGACCTACTTATTTTAGGAATATTTAAAACTGTTGCTTGGGTTGTTTCGGTTATGCTTCCGCCAATGGCAATATTTTTTCCGTTATTCACGCTATTAGAGGATTTGGGATTTTTACCGCGAATCGCATTCAATCTCGACAAGCCATTTAAACGCTGTAACGCTTGCGGAAAACAAGCGCTTACCATGTGCATGGGATTCGGTTGCAATGCCGCAGGAGTAGTCGGATGCAGAATTATCGACTCGCCACGCGAAAGGTTGCTTGCAATACTGACAAATAATTTTGTCCCATGCAACGGTCGGTTTCCAACAATTATTACGCTTATTTCCATTCTGATTATCGGGATTTCAAGCGGTGTCTATTCATCAATTTTATCGGCAATAATCTTAACAGCGGTTATTATTCTCGGAATTCTTGCAACATTTTTAGCCACCAAACTACTCTCATCCACATTATTAAAAGGCGTTCCGTCGTCATACACTCTCGAATTGCCGCCATACCGAAAACCGCAAATATCAAAGGTGATTACACGTTCAATTTTTGACCGTGCTTTATTCGTACTCGGTAGAGCCGTTTCGGTAGCGGCGCCTGCGGGACTTATCATATGGTTAATGGCAAATATTAAAATTTATGATGTAAGTGTATTAACCTACTGTTCAAATTTTTTAGACCCGTTTGCGAAACTGCTCGGACTCGACGGAGTAATTTTGATTGCATTTATTCTCGGCTTTCCTGCAAATGAAATTGTAATCCCAATTATCATTATGGCTTATTTATCCCAAGGTTCGCTCACTGATTTTGGCAGTATTAATGAACTAAGCACTCTGTTTATCTCAAACGGTTGGAGTTGGATTACAGTAATATGCACAATTGTTTTTTCACTGTTTCATTGGCCTTGCTCCACTACCCTGCTTACCATCAAAAAAGAAACCGGCAGTATAAAATGGACCTTTATAGCCGCCATTTTGCCGACAATTATCGGAATGATTTTCTGTTTTATTTTCAACTATTTCGCTCAATTATTTATATAAAAAAGGTTCGCAGTGAAGTTCACTGCGAACCTTTTAATTATAACCACATGTCCTCTGATTCGTCACATTTAGGACGTTTCATCAATCTTTCTAGCGAGGTTTGAACCGATGCACCTTCATACAGAATTGCATAACATTCCTCAGTGATTGGCATTTCTACTCCAAATTTCTTTGCAAGTAAGACGGCGATTTTGGTTGCGTGATAGCCCTCAACCGTCATTCCAACCTCTTTCAGAGCAGTTTCGGGATTGATACCGCTACCTACAAGCGCACCAAAACGCCTGTTACGTGAGTGTTTTGACGTGCAGGTGACGATAAGATCGCCAAGTCCGGTTAGTCCGGCGAAAGTACGATAATGAGCACCCATCGCAACACCAAGTCGAGCCATTTCGGTAAGCCCACGCGTCATCAAGGCAGCTCTAACATTATCTCCCAGCCCGAGTCCATCGCAGATACCCGTTGCAAGTGCAATAATATTTTTCAACGCACCGCCGAGTTCGACACCGGTAATATCGTCGTTTATATACACTCTCAAAAAAGAATTCATAAACATATCCTGTACGAGCATCGCGGCATCTTTATCATCCGCCGCCGCAACGAGAGAGGTCGCCATTCCACGAGCAACCTCCTCGGCATGAGAAGGACCCGATAAAACGACAACTTTGTTATCAGGAATTTCCGATTTAATAACGTCAGCCAAGGTAAGCAAGGTGCCGTCCTCGACGCCCTTTGAAACGTTTACAATGACAGTATTCTTATTTATTAAACCCTTAATTCTTTGAGCAGTTTGCCTAATCGCAAAGGACGGTACGGCAAAGACTACTACATCCGAATGAGAGACGCTGTCAAGTGAATTCGTCAGCTTAATTGCTTTATCAATTTTTACGCCCGGTAAAAGTCGTGTTTCGCGGTTAGCTTTGAGCGTTTCGATTTCATCCTCAAACGCCGACCAAACAGTAACATCATTACCGTTATTTAAAAGTAAAAGTGAAAGGGCTATTCCCCAGCCACCTGAACCTAATATGGTTATTTTAGACATAGTTTTCACCCCTATTTACGTGAGCTGAGTTGTTTCTCTTCTCCATTGTGAAGTCGTATAATATTCTGCTTATGCTTCAAAATTACAACCAATGAAGTTGCCACCGACAGAATAATTATGTAGATAAATTCACTTGTCGGCAAACCCTTGTTCATATTGATTAAAAGATTAAAAACAGAAAACTCAAACGCACCGACAATGGAGCCGATTGAAATAATTTTAGTAATCAAAAAGATTGCAAGGAATGTCAATAATACAAAGGTTGCTACAACCCAGTCAATACAATAAAGAACGGCAATTGAAGTCGAAACGCCCTTGCCTCCGCGGAATCCGAAAAATATCGGATATGCATGTCCGATTATGCAAAAAAATCCGCAAATATACAGTCCATAAGTCGGCGAAAAGTACGGCGCAATACAATCGGGTGCATTCTCGAAAACAATCGGGAATAAAAGATATTTTCCAATAATGGGCGCAACAAAGCCCTTTAAAAAATCGCCAACAAAGGTGATTATACCGGGCAAAAGTCCAACCGAGCGGATAACGTTGGTCATTCCTGCGTTTCCGCTTCCCATATTACGTACATCTTCACGAGCAAAAATCTTTGACACGATGACGGCAAAATTGATGCTGCCGAGAAGATAGCTGATTACGATTGCTAATAATAGTGCTAAAAGCCAATTCATTATTTTCCCTCTCCACGTTCTCTGATGACAAAACGGACTGGTGTTCCCTCTAAGCCGAATACCGAACGAATCTGATTCTCGATATAACGCTGATATGAATAGTGGAACAGGTCCTCACGGTTACAAAAGCATACAAACGTCGGCGGCCTGGTAGACGCCTGAGTAATGTAGTATATTCTGAGACGCTTTCCTTTATCGGTCGGCGGCTGAACACGAGCAGTCGCATCGGCAAGCAGGTCGTTGAGCTTACCGGTCGAAATTCTCATGCTGTTCTGTTCGTTAACATACTTAATCAGCTCAAACAAGCGGTCAATGCGCTGACCTGTTTTTGCTGAGATAAAGATAATCGGAGCATACGACATAAAGGAAAAATCGGTCATCAATTTTTTACGATACGAGTCCATTGTTTGACCGTTCTTTTCGATAGCGTCCCATTTATTTACGGCGATGATGCAACCTTTACCTGCTTCAAGAGCTAAACCAGCGACCTTTGAATCCTGCTCGGTGAACCCTTCGACCGCATCAATCATAATTACGCAAACGTCGGCTCTGTCAACCGCCATCTGAGCGCGTAAAACGCTGAATCGCTCGATATCATCAATTACCTTGCTCTTTCTTCTGAGCCCGGCAGTATCAATGAAATTAAACTTTCCGTATTTATTATCAACTGCGGTATCAATCGCGTCGCGAGTTGTTCCTGCGATATTAGATACAATTGAACGAACCTCACCCGAAACTGCATTCGTAAGCGATGATTTACCAACATTCGGCTTTCCGATAATAGCTACGTTAATTCTATCTGATTCCTCTTCATTATCAAAATCAGGTAAATTTTCATAAACAGCGTCGAGAAGGTCGCCAGTTCCGTGACCGTGAACTGATGAAACTGCAATAGGGTCACCGAGTCCGAGATTGTAAAATTCATAAAACTCAGGCGAAACCTCACCCACTCCGTCGCATTTATTTACGCATAACACTACGGGTTTGCCGCTTTTTTGTAAAATTGATGCAACCTCTCGATCAGTAGCGACAACGCCACTCTTTAAATCTGTAACGAAAACAATAACCTGCGCCGATTCGATAGCGAGATTAGCTTGGTCGCGGATATGAGATAATATAATATCATCTGTTTTTGTTTCGATACCGCCTGTATCGACCAGCATAATTGATTTACCACGCCAATCGCAGTATCCGTAAATTCGGTCGCGGGTAACACCCGGCTCATCATTTACGATAGAAAGGCGCTGACCAATCAGCTTGTTAAAAAGTGTAGATTTTCCGACGTTCGGACGCCCTACAATTGCAACAACAGGTTTTGCCATTTAATTCTCTCCATCTAAAATCGCGGATAAAAGCTCATATCCGTCGTTTTGAATAATTTTAACCGTAACATCAAGTGCGGATTCAATATCCTCAACACTGGTATCATCGAGCATTATATCCCCTTGCGCCCTAAACATACAAGACGGCAAAAGAAGATAATTGCCCAATTTTTTATCCTTTAACTGTGAAATTAAGTCCTTTCCGGTAATGAGTCCTGCAACAGTAATCGACTCGCCGAAAAAGTTATTTTTAATTTCATACACGTTACATTCTAAATTATGCCATTTTTTCTTTGCAATGTCAACAAGTTCGCAAATAAGCGGATACGCCGCCGAACCTGTGGCAATGGTTGATTTCGCGAAAGAAATATATTCGATTTCTTCGCATTCGCACGCGTCAGTAAATTCGCTCTTAAACAACGAGCACATTCCCACCCCATTATCAAGCTGAGCAAAATCCTCGTAATAGTTCTCATCAGGAAGCGGTAATTTAGCTTTTAAATAAAATTCATCAGCGGCAAATACAATTCTTGTGCCGAATTTTTCATAGCACTTAGCGGCATATTTTTCGATAATTTCAATAGTTTCGCATGCGGTATTTTCATCATACGGAGTTAAATTTGTCAGCCCGTCGCGATATTTTGTGACGCCGAGAGGAACTGCCGCGATACTCTGAACAGCGGGATAAAGCGAAATCAAATCGTCAAGCGTTCTTTTCAGCTCGTCGCCGTCGTTAATTCCCGGGCACAAAACAAGCTGGCAATTAAGCTTTGTTCCACCCTCTGCGAGTCGATTTAGCACCATTAAAGCATCCCCTGCAAAACGATTGTTCATCATCTTGCATCTAAGTTCAGGATTTGTCGTGTGGACAGAAATATTTATCGGGCTGATGTGCATTTTAATAATCCGGTCAATTTCATGCTCGGTAATATTCGTTAAGGTGATATAATTGCCAAACAAAAATGAAAGTCGCGAATCATCATCCTTAAAATAAAGACTGTCACGAAGCCCCTTTGGAAGCTGGTCGATAAAACAGAAAATGCAATTATTTCTACATCTTCTTTGCTCATCCATAAGGTAGGACGAAAACTCTAAACCCAAATCGTCAAATGGTTCTTTTTTTACGTTGAAGGTGAGGATTTCGCCGCTTCTTTCGACAATAATTTCGAGTTTACTCTCGTTAGCGTAAAATTGATAGTCAAAGATGTCTACTATCTCATTCCCATTTATCGAAACGAGAATATCGCTTGATTTTATGCCAATTTTTTCGCATATTGAACCATTTTCGACCGATACAATTTTAACAGCCACTAATCCTACCTCCCATCATAAAGTAATAAATGCCCTCACAAATATAAGTGAGAGCATTTATCAAACATACTATTACTTATGCCTCTTTTACAACTACCTGTCTGCCATTATAATAGCCACAGTTCTGGCAAAGTCTGTGCGGACGCTTATACTCGTTGCACTGCGGGCATCTTACGAGTGCAGGAGCATCCATCTTCCAAACGCTTGAACGTCTCTTGTTACGTCTCTGTTTTGAGGTTTTTCTCTTCGGTACTGCCATTATCAGCACCTCCTTTGATATAGTACATTTATTTTTTTATTTTTGTTAATCTAACAATTGTTTGAGCGCTGCTAAACGAGGATCGATATTATCCTCTTTGCATTCGCAATTGGCGTGATTAAGATTTTTTCCGCATCCGGCACAAAGTCCCTTGCAATCATCGTTGCAAAGATGCTTCATCGGTACGTTTAAAATCAAGTCAGCCAAAACAACCTCGTCGATGTCAATCTTTTTCTCGGATACAATGATAAAACCGTCTTTTTCATCATCGTTATCAAGCTTTTGAACTAGTGTGTAGTTGATGTCAAAATCAATCATTTCCGAGCAAATTTCACCGCATCTGTCACAAGGAGCTGTATAATTGCATCGTACATTTCCATTCAGTGTGACAAGACCTGCGTGATTAGAAATCTTTCCTTTTAAAACAACCTTTTCGTTAAAAGGACAAATCCCGTAATACTCGACATCATCGAAATTAAAGTCGAGGTCCAACTCGATAATCGAGCCATCTGCAACAAAAATATTACCAAGTTCGATAATCATAAGTTCACCTCAAAATATAACAGATAATATTATATTATCCATAATCGCATTTGTCAAGCATTATAATCAATAATTTTCGACAAAATTTCAGGCCCTGCGGCTCTAATTTCAGCTGCAAAGCCCGAATTCATGGTATTTTGTTTTCTTACCAATTAGATCTTTGCTGCGTAGTCAAAAATTCTCGCAGGAAGTTCAGATTCGTCGCAAGAAATTGTGAATACGAATTCAACCTTAACCTTTTTGCAAAGTTCATTTAATTTTGCCATAAAGTCAGCAAGTTCTTCATAATCACGGCTACCGATTCTGAGTGTAGCGTCAACAAAAATTTCGGTAAGGTCGTAGTTTCCGGCGCACATACCGCTGATAAAGCCGTAGAGAGTATCAAATCCGGAAACATTGTACTCGTCAGCGTCAACAAGACGTGCCTTATGAGTCAAGTCGTAAGTAAGCTTTAAACCTTTCTCAATACAAACAACGTTTCCCTTTGATGCATCAACTGCTTTGTTTACGAGGTCAACGAGTCGCTTAGTCTTGCCTGAACCTTTGTTTCCGATAATCAATGAAATCATGATGGTCACTCCTTATGTAATCCGCATAAGCGGTTATTGATAAATTTTATTTTGAAAGACGTGCTTCGAGAGCTGCCTTTTCATTTTCGTAACCCGGCTTACCGAGTAATGCAAACATATTCTTCTTATAACTTTCGACACCGGGCTGGTTGAAGGGATTTACGCCAAGCATATAGCCCGAAATTGCACAAGCTTTTTCGAAGAAGTAAATGAGGTATCCGAGGTCGTATTCGTCGGCCTTGTCCATTTCGATAACAAAGTTAGGAACGCCGCCGTCGGTATGAGCGAGTACGGTACCTTCAAATGCCTTTTCGTTGACAAATGACATTGTCTTTCCTGCGAGGAAGTTGAGTCCGTCGCCGTCATTCTCGGCCTTTTCGATTACAACGTCGCTCTCCTGTTCGCCGATTTTAACAACCGTTTCGAACATAATGCGTGAGCCCTCTTGAATAAACTGGCCAAGCGAATGAAGATCGGTCGAGAAGGTAACTGCACCCGGGAAAATACCCTTGTTATCCTTGCCTTCGCTTTCGCCAAAGAGCTGCTTGTACCATTCTGACATTAAAGTAAATCTCGGCTCGTAGCTAACGAGAAGCTCCATTGACTTTCCCTTGTTATACATAATGTTTCTGAGTGCTGCGTATTTGTAACAATCATTATTTTCGAGGTCGCATACTGCATACGCTTCTCTGGCGTCGGCAGCGCCCTTCATAAGCATATCAATATCAGCACCAGAAACGGCAATCGGTAAAATTCCAACCGGTGTCAATACCGAGAAACGTCCTCCAACGTCGTCGGGAATGACAAAGCATTCATAGCCCTCTTCGTCAGCGAGCTGCTTTAACGTGCCGCGCGCCTTATCGGTTGTGCAGTAGATGCGCTTGCGTGCTTCTTCTACGCCGTAATTTTCTTCAAGCCATTTACGGAATACGCGGAAGGCAATAGCCGGTTCGGTGGTTGTTCCCGATTTTGAAATTACGTTGACGGAAACCCTCTTTCCTTCGCAAATATTGAGCAGGTCGGAAAGCTGTGAGCCGCTAATGCTGTTTCCTGCAAAGAAAATGTCAGGTGTATCCTTTTTGATGTTGTTATAAAGCGGTGATCTTAAAAATTCGATAGCTGCACGAGCACCAAGATATGAGCCGCCGATACCGATTACGATAAGAATATCGCTATCGGAAATAATCTTTTTAGCTGCCTTTTTAACTCTTTCAAATTCGTCCTTGTCGTAATCAACCGGAAGGTCAAGCCAACCGAGAAAATCGTTTCCGAGTCCGTTACGGTCGGTCAGAACTTCGTGTGCTGCTTTTACGATAGGTTCGATGCCTTTGAACTCATCCTTTGAGATAAAGGATGAAGCAAACTTTTCACTAAATCTAATGGACATTGGTAAATTTGCCTCCAAATATTTATTTCTGTATATATCATACTATATTTTAACATTTAATGCAATAAGAAATACTACATATATTACAATTTTTTTATCGATGGCGACGGGCGTTTCTCCTCTTTCGGTTAATCGAATTGATTTGGACAACGCATATAATCCAATAAATAAGCAGAGTCACTCCCAAAACAACGAAAATCAACTTAAACCAAATTGTATCAAACGAACCGATAAACAACATCCAAATATATTGAAGTGCGCTTCGATTTACCCTTTTCCCTGCGCAGAGCTCGATGGTACCGATGGGCTCATTTGCATAATAAACGTTAGCAACAGCAATAGTTTCGCCTTTTTCAATCGGTGCGTCCACCTTTTTACCATCGATGAATTTTAAATCCACTTCGATTGAGCTTTTATCCGCTTCATTTGGTAAAAGAGCGGTCAAACTCTCCCCTGCAAAAAGCTGAATGTTGCTATCCTCCCACGAAAGTCCGACGTCAATGTCACCAAGATATTCGTTTTCATCAATAACCGTCTTATAACTGAAATTGTTGAACGCCCATTCAAATAACCTAGCCGTATCGGTAAATTCAATTCTTCTGCGGTTTCCGTTAGCATCAATGTATTTAGGGTCGGCATTCATCACAATCGAAAGATAATGCATTCCCTCTTTTTCAGCTGTGGAAACGATGCAACGACCCGCACTTTCGGTGTATCCGGTTTTTCCGCCTGTGCAGTATTTATAGAAATATGTAGTCGTTTTATCAATCAAAAAATTGGTGGTGGAAAGTGTTCTTTCACCATGTAAATTGGTTGCAGGCATCTGATAACGCGAATAGCCGCAAATTGTTTTTATCTTTTCCACGGCAAAAGCAGCAGTAGCAAGCTTATGTATGTCATTAACGGTAGTATAATGATTATCGTCGGGCAATCCGTGCGGATTGTCAAAATGTGTTGAATTCATACCCAGCTTTGCAGCAGTTTCGTTCATCATTTCGATAAATCTGTCCACAGTACCGCCAACATATTTGGCTAAAACAAGGGCTGTATCATTTCCCGATGTGATAAGCAAATAATGAAGCAGCTGGTCGATTGAAAGCACCTCGTCCTTGACAATATAGCTGAGTGACGAGTCGGTGCCGAGTAAGGATTCAAGCAAATCGCCGTCAATAGTCACAGTTTGATTGAGATCATCGACATTTTCGCATACAACGAGGGCTGTCATCAGCTTGGTTATTGACGCAGGATAGATTCTTTCGTCAGCATTTTTTGAATAAAGAATTTCACCCGTGTCCATATTAGACAGCATACAATACTGTGCATTGACGGTGAAATTAGACGGAGCATACGCTGAGCCGGTTATTGAAAAAAGCGAACAAAATACGCCCAAAATTATTAAAAAAGAAAGTATAGACTTTTTCATTGAAATATCCTCAAATATGTAGTATATTATTTATATGATTATTTAGATACTATTATAACAAATATCGACAAGAAATAAAGTGTTTTGACTTAATTTTTAAAATTTTTTTATTGGGAGATGTTGGTTTTGGTCTATGTTACCGGTGATATGCACGGAGACGAAAATAGATTATATGATAAAAGTATCCGAAAATTAAAGGAAGGCGACACACTTATAATCTGTGGCGACTTTGGTTTCATTTGGACAGGAGACGAAAAAGAAAAGAAGCTACTCGAATATCTCGGTAGTCGCAAATTCAACGTTTGCTTCCTCGACGGCACTCACGAAAATTATGATCAACTCAATAAATACCGCGAAACCTATTGGCGCGGCGGTCGCGTTAATCGCATTCACGGCAACCTGTATCATATGTGTCGCGGTCAGATATTTAATATCGAAGGTATGCGTTTTTTCACCTTTGGCGGCGGAGAAAGTCCTGACAAAGAGCTGAGAACCGAGCACGAAACATGGTGGAGGGACGAGCTTCCCACTCAGGAGGAAATGAACGAAGGCAAGGAATCACTTAACGAAGTTGACAATCAAGTTGACGTAATTCTCAGCCACGAGCCACCTTCATTGGTAAAAAGTTCAATTCTACTTCGATTGGGCAAAACAGACAGGATAAATAAACTCAACGCCTACCTCGATGAAATCAACCGTTCGTGTAAATTCAAGCAGTGGTATTTCGGCAGTATGCACGAGGACAGAATTATCACCCCGAATCACATCTGCGTATTCAACGAGCTTTGGCCAATTAAAAAGAGCGAATTATGATATACAAAAAAGCGGAGTGATTTTCACTCCGCTTTTTTGTTATAGCTTAGTACCAAGAGTTAAATTTATCAAACAACCATTTGCCATCGTAGTTTTTCAATTCGAATTTAATCTCATGAACATTAACCATACTATCCTTTATCTTTGACTCGCTATCATACATATAATCAAGGTACTCATCCTTAATATAACGGGCAGTAACGGTAAATTCAATTTTATCATCCTGTACATCAGTCACAGCATATTTACTATCAATGTAAGTAATGTCAGAACCTCTACCGGGACAATTGGCGTACACTCTTCCATCAACTTCAATAAACATATTATAACTCAACAATTTATCGACGAACTTTGTTGTAAAAATTGAATTCAAGCTTTTCTTAAATGCTTTGTAACTGGAAAAATCAAGAAAACTATATTGGGGCTGTTTGCTTTTTACAGGACTGTACGTCCACATATAGCCATCAATTTCTTTTTCGTACGTTACGTCGTATTCACAATCCAAACCTGCACCCCCATCAAATAAACCGTAAGCCATGATTGCATTTTCAAAATATCTTTTGTAAACCTCATCGGATGAAAGATTGTACAGCCCCTCTAAATCATTATTATGACTTTCCGATACAACTTCATCAACGATTTCACTTTGTTCGGCATTATTGATGCTATCCTTGACATCGCTCACAGTTGCTTTTCCTGTATCCGCACGATATTTATAACACGAAGCTTTATCAGTATCATATTCATTAGTTTCCGACCTGCAAAGTAAATGCTTGTATTTCAAATCGGAACTATAATACCAATATACATCTTCGTTGCCATCATAATAAAGCACTATTCTGTCATTGTCAATTGATAAAAAGCTGCCATTATCGACACAACTATAATATTCGGTTGAATTAGTCATTAAGTCGGTTTTTTCGCAGGAATCAGCACCGGTAAACCTCCAACTGTAAACGATTCCGTCTTCGGAATTGTAGTCAATCCAATAAAAGTCAGATTTAGAATCCAATACAGCATTGGTTGACTTAAATCCAAAATCCAAAAACGAAAATCCAGAATAAGAGGTTAAAATCAAATAGCAAAATAAAACGACAAGAGCTATTAAAATCGTTCCCAATATAGCCCACTTATATTTTGCTACCTGCGGCTTTATTACTGCGGGTTGAGATAATTCATTACTGTTTTCTACATTTAAATTATTTTGATAATTTTCTTGCATCATAAATCATCTCCTATCAGTCAATTTTAATCAGGCATGAATCCTCTAATCCCGAATCAGAGGTAACTGTTACAAGCACCATACCGGATTTTTTAGCTGTAATTTCGCCTGTTTTAGAGTTAATCGTCGCTATGCTTGTGTCATTACATTTCCATTTAAGTCCCGTATCATTTGTATCAGCAGTTACTCGGAATTTATCACCGACCGAAATATGCTTTATACCGGGAATATCAATAAACTGCTGCGAAGAATATCCTTCTAATACATTACCTTTATATGAAATTCTAACCTTTAACCAAATCGGGTTCTTTTTATCCCCCGTATTATACGGTTCAATAACAGTAACAATTGAGTTATGCACCTGTTTTACATAGCTCTTTTTATTATTCGGGTCAATGAGAATTCGCTTATACTTTGTAGATGGGCCATTTCTGAAATTCAGCCACGATTTGATATCATTGAGGGTTACAATTCCCGTCTTGCTTGTATTACAATTATTGATGGTAAGATAGGTTGACTCATAATCATAATCATACGAATTGTCAACAGTCGTATTGATATTATCCGACATTATATAGTATCCGGTAAGGTTGTAAGGGTCATAACAAACAAAACTGTCATTCAAGTATTTATTAACATTTTGCAGGAAGGTACTTGACGATTCGCCGCCCTCCGAGGATTTAATATTCGCACTATCCTGCTCGACTACCACTTTTTTATAATTTTCATCAAAGCGGATAAGCTCATAATTGTAGGTTTGAGTGTAATTCGAATCGGAAATACCTTGATAATATCTGTAAATATGATATAACGAATCCTTGTTTAAAACATAGGTAGCACCATCGTCGCTACTGCTTGAATAAAGCTTATGTAAACGTGATTTTAAAAGGGTCAGTACCTCTACAAAATATTTGTCTCCGTCGCTAAAACAGCATATTACGTCCTCGCCGACCGAATCGCTAAAATCGGATATAGCAAAATGAACATCCGTATATCCCGAATCCTCCAAATATTTTGCATAACGGAAAGACATTTTTCTCAAAAAGTCCATGCCATAGCTTGATTCATTTGTTGCAAATTGTGATTCGCCAACGACCTTGCGGAAGGTAATTTTTTCACCATTTGACGAATATACAAAGTTGAGCATTCCGTTGTCATATACAACATTGGAAACGCTGGTAGGGTTAACTTCAATCGGTATTGAATGGACAATCAATTTCTTTGAATTGCTATCATAATCGGCAAAAACACATATATCAGTCGACTCGATACAATCCGCTAACTCGTTTGAACTGTCATCAAGCTTTGAAAGGAGCTTATCCAAATAACCGGATACTAAAATGACATACTCATTTTCACCGTCATTGTCGATATCGGAAAAGAATTTTCGCTGAGATTTACTAACAAATTGCGAAAGTTCGTCATAGTACAAATTCATAAATTCGTCAGCCGAACCAATATGCTCCAAAACGCAGGATTTATACACAAACGCCTTTCCTACCGTATCGGCTGAATTATTAAGTACAACCTCATTCTGCTTCAAGTCAACAGTAAAACTATGCTCATCCTCGCCATCACCAAATTTATATGAGATAAAGTAGTTACTACCATCCTTTTTTAAGCCACACTCATTGGAATTAGTATACTGTTCATCAATAACAGCGGAAACAATTGATGCATCAATAAGCTGAGCCGCTTTTTCTCTATTGCTTGACACAGAACCGGCAAACAAACCGCTAAAACCATCGGTAACGGTAAAGGCAAAAGCTGAAACAACAATAGCAAATACTGCCGTAACTGCTATCATAACTCTAAAAATCGTTCTGTTGTTCTGAATACAACTCGCCTTAATAAATCCGATAATGATGCCAATTACAACACACGCAAAAATTGCTATGACCGCATAGCATAATACAGAAAGCATAATTAACCCTCCTTGGATTATTTATAATTCGATAATAACATACATTTCTCTTTAATTCAACATTATTTATAAAAGTAAATGCTCGGTTTCAAAACAAGAAACCGAGCATTTCATCATAAATTGGCTGTCAATTTTTCGTACCATTCGACAAGCTTAAATTTGACCTTATAATTATCATATCCCTTTATAACGTCAATTTCATCTTCGCTCAACTTGTCGTCAAGGTTGAGCGAGGGAGAAAGGCAAATCGACGGAAACATAACGCACCACCAATTACGTCCCTGCCCCTCACCTATCGTTACATTCAGAGCAAAATATTCACCGGCAGGCAAGGTATATCCGTCATAATGACGCGTATCGAAATCGGTGTAATCAAGCTTTGCTTGAACTGTATAATCAAAGCCATTCGCCCTAATCTCATCCTCTGTGGCATCAATTATTTGAGGTAAGATTTTGTTTGTCAATTCCACAGCTTCTTCATAGCTTGTCGAGGTTAAAAACAAATCCCCCGTTTCGCTCAAAATTCTGTCGCGAACCTTTAATTTTAACGACTGGTCCTCTTCGCTGTCCGAATTTGCAATAACGTGAAGTCGAAGAACGTCACCACGTATTTTTTGGCAGCTCACGTTAAACCTCGACATCGAAACAAGACAGGTTAAAATTATCACACACGAAACAACAACCGAAATTTTTGATAAGTACGTATTTTTAATGATATTCAAAAAAGCATCCATCCTTTCGATAGAAAGTATTGGACGCTTTTTGTTTTTTTATTCAATTATTTCAATTCCCGATGAAACAGGCCGACATAAATAAATCTCATCATACTTGTTTTTTAAATTTGCGAAACATTTTTCAGCAGCATCTTTTTCATTGAAAACGCCGAAAAATGTGGGACCGCTTCCGCTTAAAGAAACAGCATCGGCACCATAACCAATTAGGTCATTTTGTACCTCAATCGATTTTTCATCATTCCAAAACTGCATAAAATCATTATGCATCAAACGGTAGGCATCATTTTGACACATTATCATTTTTTTAAGCAATTCGCCTGCATTAGCATCGGAAACTTCATTCGACCCATCAATCAGCGAATACATATATCCCGTTGATTTCTTTGTTCCCGATTTAACTAGTACGAGATTGTATTTGTTATTAACATCCTGCTTTTCTATCCTGTCGCCGAAGCCCATCACCCTTGCAGTGCCGCCAATTAAACAAAACGGCACGTCAGCGCCAATTTTTCCCGCCAAAGTAAGCAGCTCATCGTCAGACAGCTTATTATAAATACGATTCAACAAATATAAAACTGCCGCGGCATCGGCGCTTCCACCGGCAAGACCTGCGCTAATCGGTATATTTTTTTCGATACTAATACTAATATTCTGATTAGCCATATTCGCCCATTTAAAATATTCTACTGCCGCAGTTTCAGCAATATTGTCGTCGAGAATATCGCAGTCACAGAGAGTCCTAATCCCGTCCGTGTCGGTTTCTTCGACGGTAATCTTATCAGCAAGTGAAATAGACTGCATAATCATATCCAGATCATGCAGTCCGTCATTTCTTTTACCAACAACCTTTAAAAAAAGATTGATTTTCGCATAAGCAAGCGCAGATAATTTCATAAAAAATCTTATCCTTTTAGCTTATTCACAAATTGTTCAATGCGTTTTAATGCTTCCTCGATATGCTCGATTGAGTAGCAATACGAAACGCGTATATATCCTTCGCCGCATTCACCAAAAGCGTCACCCGGTATTACTGCGACGTGATATTCACGAAGCAATCTTTCGCAAAATTCATTAGACGAAAGCCCAGTACTCTTTATACACGGAAATGCGTAAAATGCACCCTTTGGCTCGAAGCAATGGAGTCCAATTTTATTAAATCCGTTGACCATATATCTTCTTCTGGCGTCATACTGATTTCTCATTTTGATAATATCTTCGTCGCCGTTTTGAAGTGCTTCGATAGCGGCGAACTGTGATGTAGTAGGTGCGCTCATGATAGCGTACTGATGGATTTTTACCATCTGCTTCATCACTTCGGAATTAGCGCAAGCGTAGCCCATTCGCCAACCGGTCATTGAGTGCGACTTTGAAAAGCCGCCGATAAGCACTGTTCTATCCTTCATGCCGTCAATTTCGGCGATAGAAACGTGATTTGATCCGTAGGTTAGCTCACAGTAAATTTCGTCAGAAAGGATTAAAATATCGGTATCCTTTAACACCGCGGCAATTGCTTCAAGGTCGTCCCTAGCCATAATCGCGCCGGTAGGATTACACGGATAAGGTAAAATAAGCAGCTTTGTTTTATCACTGATTGCCGATTTAAGCTGGTCGGCAGTCAGTCTGAAATCGTTGTCTTCAACAGTATTGATAAATACAGGAACACCACCTGCAAGACGAACTATCGGTTCGTAGCAAACAAAGCTCGGCTGAGGTATAATCACCTCGTCACCGGGATTAACAATTGCTCTGATGGCGCAATCAATTCCTTCGCTACCGCCAACAGTAATGAGAATATCACTATCAGCATTGTAACAAAGATTGTACTTGCGTTTCAAATATTTCGACACCTCGTTACGAAGTGTGACGATACCTCTGTTTGCGGTGTAACGAGTCTTCTTGTCCTCAAGAGATTGAATACCCGCCTGTCTGATATGCCAAGGTGTAGCAAAATCAGGTTCACCGACACCGAGAGATATAACATTTTCCATTTTTTCGGCTATATCGAAATACTTTCTAATGCCCGACGGCTTTGTATCCAATACAGCGCGATTAAGCAACTTGTTAAAATCCATTAGAACGAAACGTTCTCCCTATCATCGAGTTTTGTATCCTGAATTTCGATACCATTATCCTTGTATGTTCTGAGAATAAAATGGGTTGCGGTTGAAACGACACCTGCTATTGTAGCCAGACGCTTTGCAACGAACATTGCAATTTCCTGAAAGCTTCTACCCTTTACAATTACGCAAAGGTCGTATCCGCCCGACATAAGATATACCGATTCGACGTGCTCAAATCCCATAACACGCTCGGCAATATCCTCGAATCCGGCATCCGGCTGAGGTGTAACTTTGAGCTCAATTATCGCTGTAACGTGGGTATTATCTACCTTGTCCCAGTTAATGAGCGCAGTATAACCTCGGATAATGCCGTCCTTGTGAAGCACTGCCATTTCGGCGGCAACGGTTTCGGTGTCGCTACCGAGCATTAAAGCAAGTTCCTCTACCGAATATCTCGCATTTTCTTCAAGTAAAGATAAAAGTCGATTTCTCATATCTTTATTCACTCCATCAACCTGCTCCGCTAATCCAAAGAACAGCTAAAATAAGCGCGGGAACATAAAGAATTGGGCTTATAATCTTTGACCACTTGATCCAGCTCAGACGAATACCGAAATCAGCAAGTGTCTGGGTTGCCTGGCAATATTTAAGGAAAATCATGACGTAAAGGAAGATGCTGAAAACACTTGCACCACCGGCCCAAGAAATGTCAGCGATTGATGAAAGGAAGAAGCAGGTGTAAACAAAAAGAATACAAAACGCCTGAATTCCAATCATAACCAAAAGACCATTACGCTGTCTTTTTGTAATGGTTATTTTTCTGTTCTTTTCGCCTTCGTCGGCCTGCATAATTGATCTAGCCAAAATAAAACGCCTCCGTTTGTATAATTTTATGTCATTATAACACAGCTTTTATAATAAGTAAAACATTTTTTTACATTGTTAACAAAAATATAATTTTTACAATATCCATTTACTTTATGGTAATATCGTGTTATAATATTTTGAATTTTTATAAAAGAGGTAATTATTATGAGAGCTATTTTAACAGTTGTCGGAAAAGACACCGTAGGAATTATGGCAAAGATTGCTTCTCTTTGCTCGACACATAATGTCAATATCGTTGATATTAACCAAACTGTTATGCAGGACCTTTTCTGTATGATTATGCTGTGCGATATTGATAAGATTAAGACCGATTTCAACAGTTTTTCCGATGCCGCCGCCGAGCTAGGCGAAAAGGACAATCTTTCAATTCACGTTATGCATGAGGATATTTTTAACTCAATGCACAAGATATAAAAGGTGATACATAATGCTTAATACAAAAGATATTCTCGAAACTATATCAATGATCCAGGACGAAAATCTTGATATTCGTACGGTTACAATGGGCATTTCCCTGCTCGACTGTATCGACAGCGACATTGATGCCGCTTGCAACAAGGTTTATGATAAAATCGTCCGTTATGCACACAATCTCGTTCCTGTATGTAACCAAATCGAAAAGGAATACGGTATTCCGATTATAAACAAGAGAATTTCGGTTACACCTATCGCAATGCTGGCTTCTGCTTGTCAGACAAGTAATATTGTCAAATTTGCTCACACTCTCGAAAAGGCGGCTATGACAGTAGGCGTAAACTTTATCGGCGGTTACAGCGCATTGGTACAAAAGGGATTTTCTAATGGCGACTATGCCTTAATCGAGAGCATACCCGAAGCGCTTGCAACAACCGACCACGTTTGCTCGTCGGTCAATATCGGCTCGACAAAGGCCGGTATCAATATGGACGCCGTTAAAATGATGGGTAAAGCAATCAAAAAGGCGGCAGAACTTACTGCTGACCGCGACTGTATCGGCGCGGCTAAATTAGTTGTATTCTGTAACGCTCCCGAGGATAATCCCTTTATGGCAGGTGCCTTCCACGGAGTTGGTGAAGCCGACTGTGTAATCAACGTCGGCGTTTCGGGTCCCGGTGTAGTCAGAGCTGCTCTTTCAAAGCTTGACAAGAGCGCAAATATCACCGAGGTTGCCGACCTCATTAAGCGTACTGCATTTAAGATTACCCGTATGGGTCAGCTCGTTGCAAAAGAGGCATCGTCGCGCCTTTGCGTTCCATTTGGAATCGTTGACCTTTCACTTGCACCCACGCCTGCAATTGGTGACTCGGTTGCTCACATTCTTGAGGAAATGGGTCTCGAACAATGCGGTTGCTGTGGAACAACTGCCGCACTCGCCCTGCTCAACGACGCTGTTAAAAAAGGTGGCGTTATGGCTTCGTCACACGTTGGCGGACTTTCGGGCGCTTTCATTCCCGTAACCGAAGACGCAGGAATGATTGATGCGGCCAGAAGCGGCTGCCTCATTCTCGAAAAGCTCGAAGCTATGACAGCGGTTTGCTCGGTAGGTCTCGATATGATTAACATTCCCGGCGATACACCTGCCGAAGTAATTTCAGCCATAATCGCTGACGAAGCGGCAATCGGTATGGTAAATAGCAAGACTACTGCCGTCCGTCTCATTCCCGCAATTGGTAAAAAGATTGGCGATGAACTTTCATTCGGCGGATTGCTTGGCGGTGGTCCGGTTATGAGAGTAAATACCGGCTCACCCGAAATATTTATCAATCGTGGTGGTCGTCTTCCCGCTCCTCTCCAAAGTCTCAAAAACTAATAAACACAATGTAAAAACACCGTTGCAGGTTTGCAACGGTGCTTTTTTTGTTACTGTTCTAAATACCAAAACAAATATTATCCAAGAAACAAAAATATTATTTCACATAACAATTATGATTTAAAAAATTTCTTGCGCAAAAAGTAGGTTACACACAAAATTATCAAACACACAAACATGAATAACCAAATGTGCTCGAAACTCCATGGAATTTTTAATTTGGATAGCATTTTATTATATCCTGACGGACCTGATATTTCATACAATATCCCGGTTGCCCCAAATAAGAAAACTAAGACAAAAGAAAGTATATTTATTATTAGTAAAATAATTCGCAGGACTTCTTTCATTTATATATGCACCCCTTTGTTCTCTCATCTCAACGGGCTGTCGCTAAAAGCAGTTTATTTTACAACGATGTTTACAAGTTTGCCCTTGACGTAAAGTTCCTTAATAACAGTCTTGCCACTGATTTCGGCGGCAACCTTTTCGTTATTCTTTGCCTTTTCGATAACGGCATCCTGTGCATCATCAATACCGACACTCATTCTTGCTCTGATTTTTCCATTAACCTGAACAACGATTTCGACCTCGTTGTCAACGCATTTTGCGGCATCATACTTTGGCCATGACTGGTCATTGATAGTACCGCCGAATGCAAACATTTCCCACATTTCCTCGGCAAGATGCGGAGCAAACGGACTTACGAGAAGAAGAATGGTTTTCAGCTCGTCGCGTGTTACCTTACCGCCCTTTTCGGCAATAACATTGATTAAAGCCATCAGTGCAGCAATAGCGGTATTGAACTTCATTTCGTCAATGTCTTCGGTAACCTTTTTGATAGTACGGTTCATTTCGCCTACCATAAAGTCACGATAACCGTCGCCGTCAATTACGTTTTCGCCGAGTCCCCAAATACGTTCAAGGAAGCGCTTACACCCCTTAATTGAAGCCGAGCTCCAAGGCGCTGCCTTTTCGAAATCGCCGATAAACATTTCATAAAGACGCATTGTATCGGCGCCGTATTCATTAACAATGTCATCGGGATTTACTACGTTTCCACGCGATTTTGACATCTTTTCACCGTTTTCGCCGAGAATCATGCCGTGGCTGGTTCTCTTTCCATACGGCTCGCAGGTGGGAACAACGCCGATATCATAAAGGAATTTGTGCCAGAAGCGGCTGTAAAGCAGATGGAGAGTTGTATGTTCCATACCGCCGTTATACCAAGTGACAGGCATCCAATATTCGAGAGCTTCCTTTGATGCAAGGCACTCGGTATTATGCGGGTCGCAGTAACGAAGGAAATACCACGATGAACCTGCCCACTGAGGCATTGTATCAAGCTCACGCTTTGCGGGTTTACCGCACTTCGGACAGGTGGTATTGTACCATTCAGGTATATTTGCAAGGGGTGATTCGCCGCTATCGGTCGGCTCATACGACTCAACGTTCGGCAAGCGAATCGGAAGGTCGGCTTCGTCAACGGGAACGTAACCGCAGCAGTCACAGTGAACAATCGGAATAGGTTCGCCCCAGTATCTCTGACGCGAGAATACCCAGTCGCGAAGCTTGTAATTAACCTTTTGAGCGCCTACGCCCTTTTCGCTAAGCCATTCAACAATGCTTACCTTTGCTTCTTCGACGCTCTTTCCGTCGAGGAAGCCCGAATTGACCATAATTCCGGTCGCACAATCGGTGAACGCTTCCTTTTCGACCTCGCCGCCCTTTACAACCTCGATAATCGGCAAATCAAACTTTTTAGCAAATTCCCAGTCGCGAGTGTCGTGAGCAGGTACAGCCATGATTGCACCCGTACCATAAGAAATGAGAACGTAATCCGAAATAAAAATCGGAATTTCGGTATTATTTACGGGATTGATTGCCTTTACACCTTCAAGCTTAACGCCTGTCTTTTCCTTTACAAGCTCGGTGCGCTCAAAGTCGGATTTTTTAGACGCTTCAACCTGATATTCTCTGACAGCGTCAATGTTCGAAAGCTTGTCAGCCCACTTTTCAATAAGCGGATGCTCGGGCGAAATTACCATATATGTAGCGCCAAAAAGTGTATCGGGACGGGTTGTATAAATCATCAAATCATCGCCGAGTGTAGTTTCGAATTTCACCTCTGCGCCGGTTGAACGACCAATCCAGTTACGCTGCTGAGTCTTTACCCTTTCGATGTAATCGACGGTATCGAGGTCATTGAGCAAACGCTCGGCATAAGCGGTAATTTTGAGCATCCACTGACTCTTTGTCTTGTGAACGACTTCGCTTCCGCATCTTTCGCATACGCCGTTTACAACCTCCTCGTTAGCGAGTACGCATTTACACGAGGTACACCAGTTTACAGCCATCTCCTTCTTGTAAGCAAGACCCTTTTTGAACATTTGAAGAAAAATCCACTGTGTCCACTTGAAATATTCGGGGTCGGTTGTGTTAATTTCGCGCGACCAATCAAAAGAGAAGCCGAGTGATTTAAGCTGTCTCTTGAAATTTGCTACGTTATTCTTTGTAACGATTTCGGGATGAACATGATTCTTTATTGCAAAGTTTTCGGTCGGGAGACCAAATGCGTCCCAGCCAATAGGATAGAGAACATTGTATCCTTCGAGTCGCTTTTTACGGCAAATAATATCAAGCGCTGTGTATGAACGGGGATGACCTACGTGAAGTCCCTGTGCCGACGGATAAGGAAACTCTACCAATCCGAAAAAGCTGGGCTTATCGCTGTCATTCTTTGCATGGAAAACGCCACTTTCGTCCCATTTATCCTGCCATTTCTTTTCTACGCTACTAAAATCGTATCTCATCTTTTATTCCCCCTGCTGAGCTATAAATTCGCTGATGTCAATAATTTTTCCGTCCTGCCACTGTTTATCGAGGGAATAAAACTCTCTCGCATCTGCGGTAAAAACATGAACAATAACGGTATCGTAATCAAGCAAAATCCAGCCGGTTGCCTTGCCTTCAATATGATGGGGTTCAAGTCCTGCCTGCGAAAGCTTGAACTCAACCTCTTCGGCAAGAGAACGCACGTGTGTAGATGACGTACCGTTAGCTATAACAAAATATTCGGTCAAGATGGTAAGATCTCCTACTTCTATTGCCTGAATATCAGCTGCTTTTTTTGAATCGAGTGCCTCGACGGCTATCTTTAAAATTTCATTCGTTTTCATATCTATTCCTCACATATTCATAAACACTTGGTTATACGCGGCAATCGTATCGGGGTGAATAGCTTTTTCCTGACTCACAAGATCAGCTACCGAAAATTTGAGTGCTTCTTTCATCGCGACTGTTAAATCCTCGCGAACTGCAATTCGCATTTCGTCAACGCCATTATAATCTCTGTCCTGCGAAGTAAAATCAGCGAGATAAATTATCTTTTCCAGCAGGGTCATATCCGGCTTTGCCGTTGTATGATACCTTACAGCAGAAATTATTTCTTCATCGTCAATTTTAAGCTCGCGTCTGATATATTCACTGCCGAGAATCGCATGCCATAGCTTTGGTGCCTGTTTTTCGACATCGGTCAGTATTATATCAAACTCTTTAAACATTTTCAACATTTCTTCCTTAGAAATGTCCTTCATTATATCGTGCAAAACACCTGCTAAATACGCCTTTTCGGTATCGCAACCGTATTTTTCGGCCAAAATCACCGCTTCCTCGGCAACGCAAAGAGAGTGAAAATATCTCTTTGGCGTAAGCTTAGGTCTTATAATTTCTTTATAGTCAACATTCATTTTTTATCTTTTCACCTGAATAAATTATTATTCTCAATATATTCGCAAACATTGTCGGGAACCAAGCCGGAAACGTCCTCGTTATTCATTAGCTTCTGACGGATTTCGGTTGATGAAATATCGGTAACAGTTTCATCAATCACAATGCATTTTCCGCCATCGTTTTCGACGATTTTTGCGTATTCAGTAAGTCCGTCTGCGCCCTCTTTTCTGGGCATAGCACAGAATGCTGTCAACTTAATCAGCTCGTCATATTTATACCACGTCTTGAGGGTCAAGAACATATCTGCACCGCATAGCATAACAAACTCGGCATCAGAATATATTTCGTGCAATTTTGAAAAGGTTATGACACTATAACTCTTTTCCTTTGCCATGATTTCAATATCCGAAACCTCGGTGTTTTCAAACCCGTCAAATGCAAGCTTACACATATTAAGCCGATCACTTGACGAGAGAAAATCAGAACTCACCGATTTATGCGGCGGTAGAAATGTAGGAATTACAAGGGTTAAATCGGGTGAAATAAACTGCTGTGCCTTTTTCAGCATTTCTACATGGCCAATATGAACGGGATTAAAGGTTCCGCCAAAAACAAGTATTCTCATTTTACAAGCTCGATTTCCTTATGTTCTTTACTTTCTCGGTAAAGTATAAATTTGGAGCCGATAACCTGAACAACGTCCGCCTTTACCTTTATGGCAATTTCGTCAGCAACTGCTCTCGACGTAGTTTGCGCATTTTCGAGAACGGTAATCTTAATAAGCTCTCTCGCTTCGAGAGCGTCATCAACCTGTTTAATCAGAGCATCGCCAATGCCACCCTTTCCAACCTGGAAAATGGCCTGCATTCCGTTGGCAAGTCCGCGCAACTGCGCTCTCTGTTTACTAGTCAGCATATTTTAACCTCACTTTAATACTTCTTTAAGTTTGTCGCACAAAAGGCGCATTGCCTCTCCTCTGTGGCTGCATTCGTCCTTTTGCTCGGCTGTCATTTCGGCAAAACTCAAATCACCGACAATAAACAGCGGGTCATAGCCGAAACCGCCGTTTCCGTGGGCTTCTTTTGCTATTTTTCCCTCGCATTTTCCGTTTACAAAGAAATAATTATCCTCTGAAAAATAGCAACAAACCGAGCAAACAAAACGAGCCGTACGCATATCGTCCTCGACATCGCTAAGCCTTGAAAGCAACTTGATATTATTCGCTTCATCCGTTCCTTCGTCGGAATATCGCGCTGAGTAAACGCCGGGTTCGCCATCAAGAGCGTCAACGCAAAGTCCCGAGTCGTCAGCAATAGCAGGAAGTCCCGACTGAACCGATGCACTTCTCGCCTTTAACAATGCATTTTCCTCAAAAGTTGTGCCGTTTTCTTCGACCTCGTCGAATGGAAAGTCAAAGTCGGCTTCGCATTTTACAGAAATGCCGAGCGGCATCAAAATCCTCTGCATTTCCTTTAATTTATTGGGATTTTTGGTAGCTAAAATAAAATCCATAATTACACTTCCGTATCAAATAATGCATTAGCAAAATCATCGGGATTAAACGGCTGCAAATCATCAATTTGCTCTCCAACGCCGATAAATTTAACTGGAATATTCAGCTCGTCCTGAATGGTTACAACTACACCACCCCTTGCCGTACCGTCAAGCTTTGTCAGCACTATACCACTAATCTCGGTTACGTTGCTGAATTCCTTTGCTTGATTTACGGCGTTTTGACCGGTTGTTGCATCAAGTACAAGCAGTGCTTCCATATCTGCATCGGGCAATTCGCGGTGAACGATACGAAAAATCTTTGCAAGCTCATCCATCAGATTTTTCTTATTATGAAGTCGACCTGCCGTATCGCAAATTATTACGTCGCAACCTCTCGCCTTTGCGGTAGAAATTGTGTCAAATACAACCGATGCCGGATCGCTTCCCTCGGAATTACTAATCATTGGCACACCGGCTCTTTCTGCCCAAACGCCAAGCTGATCGATTGCAGCGGCACGGAATGTGTCAGCCGCACCGAGAATAACGCTTTTTCCCTGATTTTTAAGTTGAAGCGCCATCTTTCCGATGGTGGTAGTTTTACCTGCGCCGTTAACACCGATAACGATGATTACAGACGGCTTTGTAGTGAGTTTAAGCTCAACATCACCCGAAACAGTTTCGGAAACGATGTCCTTGATAATCCCTTTGATAAGCTGAGGGTCGGTAACACCGTCTCTTTTCACCCTCACGCGAAGTTCAGCACATATTTTTTGAGCCGTAGAAACACCTATATCCGACAAAATAAGAATTTCTTCAAGCTCCTCAAACAGCTCCTCGTCGATTTTAGTAAAGCTGTTGATAACCGAGCCCAAAGCTCCCATAAATGAATCGCGCGTTTTTTTCAGTCCGTCGCTGATTTTTTTAAAAAATCCCATTGTTTCACCTAATTATCTAAACTCATTTGATGCTCAATCTCGGATACGTTGAGTTCAAGCAATTTTGAAATACCCTTTTCCTGCATGGTAACGCCATAGAGCATATCTGCCTCCTCCATAGAGCCGCGTCTATGAGTAACAACAATATACTGGGTAGCGTCGCTCATTCGTCTCAAATACTCGGCAAAACGGACAACGTTGACATCGTCAAGTGCCGCATCAACCTCGTCGAGAATACAGAACGGAGGCGGGTTAACCTTCATTATAGCGAAATAAATCGAAATGGCGATAAGTGCCTTTTCTCCTCCTGAAAGCTGTTCGATAATCGAAATATTCTTTCCGGGCGGCTGAACAATAATTTCAATTCCCGATTCGAGAACGTTTTCGGGGTCGCTCAACCTTAATTCAGCAGTACCACCGCCGAAAAGTTCGGCAAATACGATTGAAAAATGCTTGTTAATTTCGTTAAATCTATTAACGAAAAGTGTCTGCATCTTTCCTGTAAGCTGATTGATAAGCTTATTGAGTTCGGTTCTCGAATTTTCGACGTCGGCTAGCTGTTCGGTAAGGAATTCATAGCGCTCCTTGACCTCTTTGTACTCCTCGATTGCCGAAACGTTTACGCTACCGAGCGACTTAATCTTATTTTTAAGTTCGGAAAGTCGCTTGTTAGCCATTGAAATATCTTCGATAACGATTCCGCGTGATTCGGCCTCGGTTCTGGTGAGTCCGTATTCGTCATAAAGCTTGCGAATGGTATCGTCATAATCACGAACCATAGCCGACTTTCTTTCCTCAAGTCGAGCAAGTTCACCGCTCAATTTTTCTCTGTCAGAAAGACTGTCTCGCTCACTCTGACGGAGATTGTTAATCTCTTTTTCCGCCTCGTCACGTTCATTATTATACTGCTCAATTGATAAGAGCGCCTGCTTTGAACGTTCGCGCAAAACGGTTGTTTGGTCGATAAGGTCGGAAATAATAACCTCAATATTCGCATTCTGTTTGGTAATATTATCGATTTCGACCTGCATTTCATCAGCACGCTTCGACTGACCGCTCATGCGCATTTCAATTTCTGAAACAGACGCTTTGAGCATCTCAACTTCCTTTTTAAGCGTAAAGGAGTTGGCCGAAATCTCGGCTGCCTTTGCACTTAAACTTTCTCTCTGCTGAGAGGTAGCATCTCGTCCACCAGTGAGCGTATTAAGCTCGGCGGTGAGAACAGAGATTCTATTATCATTTTCGTCAATTTCTATATTAGCCGATTTCTCAATATTAGAAAGCTCGGCAATTCTACTGTTCAGCAGTTCCTTTTCCGCATTGAGCTTATTTATATCGCTCAAATGAGCGTCCTTTTGCTCAGATACTCTGCGAATTTCGCTGAGCACTCTAATCTTATCCTCATTTGCGGTAGTAAGCTCTCCCCTTGCAGAAAGCAGCTCGGCATCAAGCGAAGCAATCGCCTCTCTAACCGATTTAAGCGAAGCATTTTCGCTCTCGATTTGGGCGAGAATTTTATCCGCCGCATCACGAAGCTTTGCAATTTCGCCGCTACGGCTCAAAATACCTGCATTCTTTGACAATGAACCACCTGTCATTGAGCCGCCGGTATTAACAATCTGGCCGTCGAGGGTAACAATTTTAAAATTATAGCCGTACTTTCGAGCAATAGCAATAGCGCTGTCGATATCCTCAGCAACGACAATTTCGCCCAAGAGCGAGGATGCAATAACGTCATACTGTTTATCGCACGAAATGAGCTCGTTCGCGAGTCCAATATAGCCCGGACATTCGTCAACTCCGCCATGCTTAAAGTGACGCGGTCTAACCGATGTCAAGGGCAGGAAGGTTGATCGTCCACTCTTTGTCGCTTTGAGGTAACTGATGGCTGTTTTTGCGTCGTTTTCGGTTGAAACGACGATATTCTGAATCGAGTTTCCAAGCGCAGCTTCGATTGCAACCGAATACTTGTTATCGACCTTAAACAACTTGTAAACAGTACCATGAATTCCACGAAGTTCATTTCTGTCGGCACAAGCCATAACAGTTTTTACAGAATAGGCGAAGCCCTCCATATTTTTTTCAAGGTCCTCAATCATTTGGGCCTTGTTTCTCTTTTCGGCTTCTTCGAGGGTAAGTCGGTCGATGTTTTGCTTAATCGAATCAAACTTTTCTCTACGCTTTGAGACAAGCATTTCGCAACCGTTAATGGAATTATTACATTCACTAACAGTTTCGTCACAATGCTTTAAGTCGGTATCAAGCACCGACAATTCCTTATCAAGCTCGATAATAAATTCTTGCTTTTCCTTGACAAAGGCATCGATATCGGAAACACGAGATATCATGCCTTCCGATGATGTTTTTGCCGTTGTGAGTTTAATTTTCAGTTCGCCGTTTTTAGCGGTAAGTACATTCAGCTCGTGATTAAGCCCATCAATTTTTTGCGAAAAGCTGTCGCTCTCGCTGACAAGACTGAGTAAATGACTTTGAACTTCATTAAACTGAACATTTACTTTTTCGATTTCGTTGTTTTTATCCTCGATTTGAGCTTTTTTGAATTCAAGCTCGGCAACAAATTCATTGTCACCCGATTTTATCGACTCAATATCCTTTGAAATGCGCGAAATCGTTTCATTATTATGCTCAATGGTATTACGCTTAACGGCAATTTCACCTTCAATTCTTGCCGCCTGCTCCTCTGCTTCAGAGGATGAACGATGCGCTTCGTCAATGTTTACAATGAGCTGCTGTGAACGCTCGGCAAGCTGCTGAAGCTTTTTATCCGTTTCGGCAGTTTTGTCATAAATATCGTCATACTGCGCACGCGCAAGGGTGATTTTATTCTCATGCTCGCGCAAAACATCCTTGTAACGAGCTAACGAATGGAGCCAAACGCCGATTTGCAGTTCTTCCTGTTCTTTCGAAAATTCAAGGAATTTTTCGGCCTTTTTGCTCTGTTCCTCGAGTGGTCCTACGCGTCCCTCTAATTCTAATAGTATATCCTTTAATCGAAGGTAATTTTCATCAGCCGCCGCAAGCTTTCTCTCCGCCTCAATTTTACGATAACGGTAACGAGAAATTCCTGCTGCTTCCTCAAATATATCGCGACGTTCAGATGAACTTTTTGTTCCGATAATATCGTCAATTTTACCCTGAGCTATCATTGAATAGCCGTCTCGACCGAGACCTGTATCCATAAACAATTCGTGAATATCACGAAGACGAACACCGGCATTATTGATTCTGTATTCACTTTCGCCCGAGCGGTAATAACGTCGGGTGATGAGCACCTCATCAGTATCACATTCGAGCTGTCTCTTTGTATTATCAATTACGAGAGTAACCTCGGCAAAGCCAAGCGGCTTTCTGGCGGCAGTACCGCCGAAAATAACGTCCTCCATTTTGAGTCCGCGGAGGGTTTTATTCGACTGCTCACCAAGCACCCAGCGAACAGCGTCGGAAATATTACTCTTTCCGCTTCCGTTAGGGCCTACGACCGCAGTTATTCCCTTTCCGAAATTGAGAACCGTCTTATCCGCGAAGGATTTAAAGCCCTGAATTTCGATTGATTTCAGTCTCATGCTATTCACTCCCTTTCTATTTTGACGTTTCTTGGGTAAATATTATTATCCTCTTTAATCTTTATTCCATATCCAAGCGAATCAAAATAATCAATATTTGACCTCTTTTGACCAATCGCTTTTGAAACTTCCCCACGGGCAACCGAAATGGTATAATCCCCTTTTTCATTCAGTTCCGATAAAATGATGTTTCTGTAAATTTCATTTTCACACAGTTCGCTAAATGCAGGATGCCACGGTCCTGCGACATATTCGTTAGTGTCAATGGTATGTAAGCCAAGCCGGATTATATCAATACCTTCATTTTCAAAAATGAGTATCAGCCGTGTGCACAAACCGACCGCCTCACCTACTGTTTGAGGAGCATATTCGCCAATTCTGTACTTTTCAGCAAGGTAGGTATCGTTAAGTACGATTGTCGGATAAATACGGACTGTTTTGGGTTCGAGCTTAACAAATTCATTAGCGGTAAAAACGGCACCTTCGTCATCGTCACCGTAAAGTCCCGTCATCATTTGAAGCCCAAGCTCAAATCCATATTTCTTAATTAACATTGACGCATTATACACGTCAGCTGCGCTGTGTCCTCTGTTATTCAATGAGAGAACCTCGTCTCGCATACTTTGAGCACCGAGCTCGATAGCAGTAACGCCAAAGTCCTTTAAAATATCTAAAATTTCATTATCAATGCAATCAGGACGCGTCGAAATTCTTATTCCAGAAACGTTGCCATTATCAATATGCCTCTTTGCCGCCGATAGAAGTTCGGTCATATATTCACGGTCAATCGCTGTAAAGCTGCCGCCAAAAAAGGCGATTTCGGTCTCTTTCGCATTATATCTTTTGGATTTCAACGCATCAGAAACCGCTTTGTCAACATCAACTGATTTAGGCAAATAATGCTGCTTTGTAATCGAAAATTGGTTGCAAAAGCTGCATTTACACGGGCAACCGATATGCGGCACAAAAATTGAAATGTTTGAATGTGACATTTTATTCGCCCATAAGCTCTAACGCTTCCTTAGCCGCAAGCTGTTCGGCCTCTTTTTTAGAGTGACCGACACCGTGACCAATTCGGTTAGAATTAAGCATTACGTCAACTGTAAACGACTTGTTATGGTCGGGACCGGATTCATCAATGAGGACGTACTCAACCCTTTCCTCCGGATTCTTTTGTATAACCTCTTGCAAAGTGGTTTTATAATCAATAAACACGCCTTTGTTATGATTTTTCAGTTCGCGTTCGACAAATCGTAAAATAAACTTTGACGCGGGTTCAATTCCGCCGTCGAGATAAATAGCGGCGATTACCGCCTCGAAAGCATCACAGAGGATTGACGGTCTCTTTCTTCCGCCGTTGAGCTGTTCTCCGCGACCAAGTAAAAGCGCGTCACCAAGTTCTATCTCCTCCGCAAATCCGGAAAGCGCCTTTTCGCATACAAGCGATGCCCTGATTCGTGTCAAATCACCTTCGGGCAGATGAGAATAATGCTTAAAAATATGCTCCGAAACGACAATTGACAGCACCGCATCGCCGAGAAATTCAAGACGTTCATTTGAGCCGCCCATGAGTTTATTCTCGTTTGCATACGATGAATGTGAAAGTGCACGTTCAAGCAATTTAATATTTTTGAAAGAATAGTTAATTTTTTCTTCCAGTTTATTCATTATCGGTGTTTTTCTCCTTTTTAACAGCATCCGCTATTTTTGAAATCGAGCCGCCTTCTGCATAAGCTGCCGCCTGAACAAGAGCGTTTTTGAACGCCTTTGCCTTTGAGTTGCCGTGCGCCTTAATTACCGGCTTTGAAATTCCCATAAGCGGTGCTCCGCCAATCTCGGTGTAATCAAGCTTTGACTTGAATTCCTTTAACGAGCTTTTGAGAACTAACGCAGCTAACTTTGTCTTTAAATTTTTATAAAGCGCTTGTTTTAAATTTTTCATCATAAACTGGGCAACACCTTCGGTTGATTTTAGCAAAATATTGCCCGAAAAGCCGTCACAAACAACTACGTCAGCAGCACCAAATAGGAGGTCTCTCGCCTCTACATTTCCAATGAAATTGATTGGCAAATCCTTTAACACGGCGAATGCCGCTTTTTGAAGGTCTCCGCCCTTTGTATCTTCGGTACCTACGTTAAGCAGAGCAACTCTCGGATTTTCGATATTCAAAAAGCTCTTCATGTATTCCGAGCCCATAAGTCCAAATTGACCAAGCACTTCGGGACGACATTCAACATTTGCTCCAACATCAAGCACCATAAAACTGCCGCCGGCATCATTTGGCCAAATGGCTGCAAGTGCCGCACGTTTTACGCCCTTTATTCTCTTTATCAAAAAGGTTGAACCGATTACAGCAGCGCCTGTACTACCTGCGGTAACAAAGGCATCCCCTTCACCCGAAGCAAGAAGCAACATACCCTTCGCCATCGAGCTATCCTTCTTTTCTTTTAATATACAATCGGGATGTTCCTCCATAGAAATCGTATCAGGAGCATGAACAATCTTCATATTTTGAAGAGAAATATTGTTATCATTAGCGCAATCACGGATTTTTTTCTCATCGCCGACAAGGGCAATTTCATATCCATATTCTTTTACAGCTAATTCGCAACCCTTTATAATTTCAAGAGGTGCGTTATCTCCGCCGAATGCATCTACAATAAGTTTCATTTTTATTCTCCTATTACTTTATCATTAAATTATTATACCACAAAAGCGAGCGATTAGAAAGTGCTGAATATCTTTCTTTTTTATCCCTGATATGCGGCTCAATAGGCGGCAGTACGCCAAAATTGGCTCCCATCGGCTGAAAGTCCTTTACGCTTTCATCGGTTATATATCCGTTGAGAGCGCCAAGCATAGTATAATTTGGTAATGATAATGATTTTTCTCCTTTTAATCGGAGGTATACATTTATCCCTGCTAAAATTCCCGACGATGCCGACTCCATATAACCTTCTACACCGGTAATTTGACCGGCAAAATAGACGTTCGGATATTTCTTTAACGATTGGTCTTTATTAAGCAACTTCGGTGAATTTATAAAAGAGTTTCTATGCATTACTCCATATCGTACAAATTCGGCATTTGCCAAAGCAGGAATCATTGAAAAAACTCTTTTTTGCTCGGCAAATTTCAAATTGGTCTGAAATCCGACTAAATTAAATAGCGTTCCCTCTTTATTCTCACGCCTGAGCTGTAAATTCGCCCATGGACGATGCCCTGTCGACGGGTCGCGTAAACCAACCGGCTTCAAGGGTCCAAAGCGCATTGTATCTGCGCCTCTTTGTGCCATAATTTCGATTGGCATACAGCCCTCGTACACTCGACCGTTAACGTCAAAGTCCTTTTGCGGCGCCCTTTCGGCACCCATTAACGCTTCGTAAAATGCTTCGTATTCCGATTTATTCATCGGGCAGTTGATATAATCGTCGCCGCCCTTATCGTATCGTGAAGCACAAAAGGCACGTGACATATCAATACTTTCGGCCGTGACAATTGGAGCTGCCGCATCAAAAAAGCTTAAATTATCGCTATCGGTGAGCTGCTTTATCGTTTCGGCAAGAGGACCGTCCGTAAGGGGACCCGAGCAAATAATCGTAATCTCATCGGGGTTTATTTCACCAACCTCTTCGTAATGCACGGTAATGTTGGGATGATTTTTTATCTCGTCGGTGATTATTTTAGAAAAAGTGTCGCGGTCAACCGCCAATGCGCCACCTGCGGCAACGCTCGATTTTTCGGCCGCTATCATCGAAATTGAGCCGAGTTGACGCATTTCTTCCTTTAAAAGACCTGCAGCCGAGTCGATACGAGCCGCCTTTAACGAATTTGAGCACACTAGCTCGGCAAAGCCGTCGATGTGATGCGCAGGCGACCTTCTCAAAGGTTTCATTTCATATAAATCGATCTTTACTCCCCGTGTCGCAAGGGCATAAGCCGCCTCGCATCCCGCAAGACCGGCTCCAATTACGTTAACCTTCATTCTTTTCCTCTGATTTAGCTTTACGACCTCTGCGCTGTTTTTCCTTTTCAAATCCGCAGTTTTCGGTTGCACAGTAAAGCTTTCCGCTCTTTTTAAACAATGTCTTTCCACAATTCGGGCAATTTTCGGCGGTAGGTTCATCCCATGTCATAAAGCCGCAGGATTTACCTGTTTCACAACCAAAGAATTTGTGTCCCGATTTGGATTTAAGCTGTAAAATCTTTGCTCCGCATTTGGGGCATGAGCCGGGCATTTCGGTAACAATCGGCTTTGTATTCTTACACTGAGGATAGCCGGGACATGCAAGGAATTTGCCAAAGCGTCCCGATTTTACCACCATCTTTTTTCCGCACTTGTCACAAACGACATCCGACTCGACATCGGGAACCTTAATCTTTGTGCCGTCGAGTTTCTTCTCTGCCTTTGAAAGAGTTGTGCTGAAACGACCATAGAAATTTTCAAGTACGGTTACCCACTCAATATTTCCGGCTTCGATTCGGTCAAGTTCATCCTCCATCTTTGCGGTGAACTGCATATCAATAATGTTGGAGAAATTGTCCTCCATTAGCTCTGTGATGATTTCTCCAAGCTGTGTAGGCATAATCGTCTTTTTACCCTTTTCGCGAATAACGTACTCGCGCTGTAAAACCGTCGAAATAATAGGCGCATAGGTGCTTGGACGACCAATCTTCTTTTCTTCGAGTTCCTTGATGAGAGTAGCTTCGGTATATCTCATAGGCGGCTGAGTAAAGTGCTGATTAGGGGTAATCTTTTTAAGCTTCAGAAGTTCATTTTCGATAAGCTTCGGAAGTGACTTCTGGTCGCTTTCTTCCTCATCCTTGCCTTCCTCGTAAAGCACGGTAAATCCGTCGAATTTAACAAGGTATCCGCTCGATTTAAAAAGGTACTTACCTGCATTTATATCAACGTTTACCGTATCCTGTAAGCAGGGCGACATCAAGCTCGCAATAAATCTCTCCCAAATAAGTTTATAAAGCTTATATTGGTCGACTGTGAGTGCACCCTTTACCTTGTCAGGTGTGAGTGACGGAATTGTCGGGCGGATTGCTTCATGAGCGTCCTGAGCGCTTGATTTTGATTTGTAATAGGTTCTCTTTTTAGGCAGATACTTTTCGCCGTAAGCGGACAAAATGTAGTCCTCGGCGGCACTGCGAGCTTCCTCGGAAATTCTGAACGAGTCAGTTCTCATATAGGTAATAAGACCTGTTGTACCAAGCTCGTTAACGTCGACACCTTCGTAAAGAGTTTGTGCTGCACGCATTGTTCTCTGGGCGGTGAAGCCGAGCTTACGAGAAGCTTCCTGCTGCATTGTTGAGGTAATGAACGGAGGTGCGGGCTTACGAGTTCTAACGCCTTTTTTAATTGATGCAACGGTAAATTCCGCATCCTTTACTGCGTCAAAAATTTCGTTTGCTTCCTGCTCGTTATGAATATCAATTTTTTCGGTCGCGGTACCATAGAATTTGGAATCGAATGCCTTTGTATCGCCCTTTTTGCATAATTTGGCGTCAATTGTCCAGTATTCTTCGGGAACAAAAGCTCTGATTTCGCGTTCTCTGTCGACGATTATCTTTACCGCTACCGACTGAACTCGTCCGGCAGAAAGACCGCGTCTGACCTTTTTCCACAAAAACGGACTGAGCTTATATCCAACAAGACGGTCGAGAACTCGACGCGCCTGCTGAGCATCAACTAGGTCAATGTCAATCTTTCTCGGTGCAGACATACCTTCGGTGACACCGGTTTTTGTAATTTCGTTAAAAGTAACACGATTTTCGCTATCGACATCAAGTGCTAACATCTGCGCCAAATGCCACGAAATTGCTTCTCCCTCGCGGTCCGGGTCGGTTGCGAGATAAACTGATTCCGATTCCGATGCTTTTTGTTTCAGCTTCTTAATCAATTCACCCTTTGAATCAATGTTTACATACTGCGGCTTAAATCCGTGGTCAACGTCGATACCGATTTTTGACTTTGGAAGGTCACGAACGTGGCCGTTTGAAGCAACAACCTCGTAACCTGAGCCCAAGTATTTCTTTATTGTTTTTGCCTTTGCAGGCGACTCAACGATAACTAATTTGGACACTTTTAGTCCCCCTTGAAATTTTTATATATTAAAACTTAAATTATAAACAAACCTTATATCTTTCGCCCGCCATAGCTTCAATAATTCCCATTATTTCAAGCTCGGTTGCAGCCGAAAGTGCATTTGAAACCGACAGTCCACTCTTTTCAACCAGTTCGTCAAAAAGCATCACCGTTTTATTAAACGCAAAATACAGCTTCTTTGCATTGTCGGATAAATTCTCGACCGATTTGTCGGGTTCAAATTCTTTAATTTCGTCAACTTTTTTAGGTTCAGGTTGAGCCGTTTTCTTAACAGGTTTTGGCTCAACAATATTTTTCTTTTGCTTTCTTTCCTCTCGATTATCATCATCGAAAAATATAGGAGCATCACTTGTTTCGCCTTTAAGCATTTCACTGCAACCCTTAATATTTATCTTGTGAGGATAAATATGCGTGTATTCCTCTAAAACGTCGAGAGGTGATGTAGTAACCTTTGCTCCGTCGCGGATAAGTCCATTAGAGCCGACATATCTTTCTGACGAAAGGTCACCCGGAATAACAAAAATGTCTCTTCCCTGTTCGAGTGCGTGTTCAGCAGTTATAAGTGCGCCGCTCATTGCAGCGGCTTCAACTACGACAGTACCTAAACAAAGACCCGAAATTATGCGATTTCTAATTCGAAAATTATGCTTAAAAACAGGATAATCGGGCTGAAATTCACTTATAAGCGCGCCATTAGAGGCGATATCCATTCTGAGCGCATCATTAGTTGCGAGATAAGCGTAATTGAGTCCACAAGCAAGTACGGCGATAGTATTTCCTTTCGCCCTAAGAGCGCCTGTGTGAGCGGAGGTATCGACACCAACAGCGCCACCGCTTACGATATATGCACCCGCTTTTGTAAGTCTTTCACTCAGTTCAAATGCCAAGTCACGACTGAAACGGCATGCCTTTCTGGCTCCAACGATAGCAATCGCTACCTCGTTATCAATATCCGGCATATTTCCGTACACGTATAATACAGCCGGCGGATTGATTATATGCTTTAATCGCATCGGGTATAAAGGATTTTCGGGTGTAATTATTTTATACCCTAATTTTTCACATTTTTCAATCGTTTTGTATGCAAAATCTAAATCATATTTTTCAATTCTAGTGATTTCAGATTTGTTAAATAACATTGACGAAACCTTTTCATTATAGGAAGCGTTGTAGAACGCTTTTACAGAACCGAATGTGTCAAGCACCTTGAATATCTTTCGGCTGCCGTATCCGAGTACGTTCTGTAAATATATCCAGTAAATGTCGTTATTATTCCGCATACTATTTCATTAGCTCCCACATTAAAATCGCGGCTGCCGAAGCGGCATTAAAAGATTCCGCACGTCCGGTTATCGGTATTGTAACTCGTCTGTCACAAATTTCTTTTGCTCTCGGCGAAAGACCGTTACCCTCGTTACCGATAATGACTACGTCACCGTTTTTGAACCCGATTTCGTCCAATTTTTCGGCATCCTTATCCACAACCGAGGCAAAAAGTGTAATACCTTTGCTTTGCGATAATTCGTGCAGTGAATCAATATCGTCAAAATGAAACAGATCCAATCGAAGCATTGAACCCATTGAAACACGTTGTGCCTTTGGTCCAAACGGGTCGCAACAATTACCGATTAGAATCATTCCGCTTACACCTAGTGCTTCGGCTGTGCGCGAAATTGCACCCAAATTTGACGGGTCGGATACATTTTCACAAGCAATATATCGTCCATCCGACAAAATGCTATCACGTGCCGATTCGATATCGGGCATAACGCAAACGGCGATTACTCCCTGAGGAGAAACGGTATCCGATATTTTTGTGAAAACGTCATTCGTCACCAAATACGCTTCGTCGGCTTTTTCAGTCAGGAGTGAAACGCTTTCGTCATAATGCTCATTTGCTGATTCGGTAAAAAACAATGTCTTAATTTCGATGCCGCTATTGGCTGCATCGGTGCAAAGACGTACACCTTCGAGGACAAAAAGACCGCTTTGTTTACGATGCTTTGACGATGATAAAAGCTTTACGGTTTCTTTGATTTTTTTATTATCTTTTGCTGTAATTTTAGTAATCAACGCGTCTTTCCCCTCCCAAAATTTTTGCTTATAAATTGATTAAAACACGCCCGAGGTTATCGAGCGTGTTCAAAATTATTTTGCAAGAGCGTCCTTTGCAGTCTGTACAAGAGTAGCAAATCCAGCGGCATCACTTACAGCGATGTCGGCAAGCATTTTGCGGTTGATTTCAACTCCTGCTTTTTTAAGTCCGTTCATAAATGTTGAATAGTTCATACCATTCATTTTTGCTGCTGCTGAAATACGTGTGATCCAGAGACGACGGAAATCACGCTTTTTAAGCTTACGGCCGATGTAGGCATAGTTGCCTGATTTCATAACAGCTTCTTTTGCGGTCTTGAAAAGCTTGGATTTTGCTCCAAAATAACCCTTTGCGAGTTTTAGTGTCTTCTTTCTTCTTTTGCGCGTCATCATAGCGCCTTTAATACGAGCCATTTATAATACCTCCAATTTAATGTGCCTTTATTAGCACGGCTTTTTATTTATACGGGATCAGGCGCTTAATCTGCGCTGTGTTTGTCTTGTCAGCAGTGACCTGCTTACGAAGATTTCTCTTACGTTTTGTGGTCTTCTTGTTGAGAATGTGTGATTTGAAAGCATGAGCACGCTTTACCTTACCTTTACCGGTGAGCTTAAAACGCTTTTTTGCACCACTGTGCGTTTTGATCTTAGGCATTGTTTAGTCCTCCTTAATGTTTATAAGACAGTTTAATTATTTCTCGACAGACTTTGGCGACAGGAACATAAGCATATTTCTGCCGTCAAGCTTGGCGGGTTTTTCGACGTTACCATACTCCGAGCAGTATTCAGCAAAACGGGTCATATTGGCTAAACCAATATTCTGATGCCCCATTTCTCTACCGCGGAAGCGAATTGAAACCTTTATCTTGTTTCCTGATTTGAGGAATTTGATAGCTTGGTTACCCTTTGTTTCAAAATCGTGTGTGTCGATATTAAGCGAAAGTCGAATTTCCTTAATTTCGATCACGTGCTGATTTTTCTTTGCTTCCTTGTCTCTCTTTGCTTGTTCAAAGCGATATTTTCCGTAGTTCATAATCTTGCATACAGGGGGTGTTGCCTGGGGGGCAATCTTGACAAGGTCAAGGTCCTGTTCGTTTGCAAGTTTTTGAGCTTCTTTGGCACTCATGATGCCAAGCTGTGAGCCGTCATTACCGATGACTCTTACCTCTTTGTCAATGATTTGCTCATTGATTGCAAGTTCTTTACTGCTAATGGGATATAGCACCTCCAAATAAAAATAAGCACGAACAAAGCTAATCTGTTCGTGCTCAATAAGCATAATATTGGCAATAATATTGCCTCAAAAAACACTATTGACCCGAACGGACGATACCGCAAAGGTGAGAACAGATTAAACCATTCTGCTTTGTTGACCTACTAATTGTATATCACCCAAATCGTTTTGTCAACTGTTTTTTTGCAAATATTCAACATATTCTTCGAGGCACATATTAAGCTGATTCATTTTCCTTGCGTGGTCCTTACCTACGTAGCGGTAATGCCACGGCTCGTAAATAACGCCGGTGTATTGCTCTTTATCCTTTGCGTAACGCATTACAAAACCGTATTCCTCGGCATGTTCCTTTAACCAAACAAGCTCGGGCTTGTTTTCGTATCGCTGTTCAAGATAGTTAAAGTCAACCGCCAATCCGAGATTATGATCACTCGTTCCCGGAATCGCAACTATTGTACTCGCCTTATTTTCTGCACCTTTTTGCGAATATCCTTGTTTGAGATAATAATTCACCTTATTTTTGTAAAGCGACTGCTGCTTTTCATACGAGCGGTATGCCGAAACTGAAATCAGCTTGACGCCGTCCTCTTTTGCTGCTTCGATCATAGCAATAAGGTCGTCATATACCCTCTCGTCAATTTGATAATTATCATTATTCTGACAATGCTGTGAGCCGATATATTTTGTCGGAGGTGTATAATCGTTTATTACGTTAAGCCGGTTTGCAAGTTTAAGACGCCAATCGCTCGACTGACCGACAAAATTGTAAACAGAATAGCCGTCAATAACCTCAACCGATTCGGGTTTTGACGAAGTGGCACTTTCAGTTTTTGACGATGATGAATCAACAACAATCGATGTGTTATCTGACGCTGACGATCCATCTGCCGCTGACGAATTATCAATCACCGCTTCTGACGAGCTGTCGACGAGGAGGGTTTGCGATTCCTTGTATTCCGAACGTGTCACAGCAATAGCGCAAATTAAGAGAATAATCATAATAACAAGCGCAATACAGGTAACGACAAAATACGGCTTTTTATTAACCGAGTATTGCTGATTATATCTGCGGTCAATTTGATGATTATATCTTGACATTTAAATTACTCCTTCGATAACTTTTTTAATCTCGTCAACGCCCATACCATTCATAGCCGAAAAAGGAATTACCGGTACATCTACACCCATATCGGCAAGAAGGGCACTGATGCTCTCCTTTTGCTTTGCAAATTCGGTTTTGTTCAGCTTGTCTGCCTTTGTCATGGCGACCACAAAGTTAAATCCGTTTTCTTTTAAAAATGAAATCATACCGATATCATCGTTTGACGGCTTATGGCGCATATCAACAAGCTGAACGACTAAACGAATATCACGCGAGCTATTAAAATAATTTTCCATCAAATCAGCAAAGCGCATCTTTTCTTTATCGGGCAGCTTTGCATATCCGTATCCGGGCAGGTCGACAAAGCGCACGTCCTCTACTCTGAAAAAGTTGACGGTGATGGTCTTTCCCGGTACGGAGCTAACCCTAACGAGTGATTTTCTGTTAAATATTTTGTTCATCAGCGAGGATTTGCCTACGTTTGACCTGCCCGAAAAGGTTATTTCGGGTAAATCTGACTTTGGTAATTGCTTTGATGTTCCGTATGATGCCTCGTAAAAAACCTTGTTATAGTTCATTTTGACTCCCATACATTCTTATTATTTGTGATTGACTTATTCGCTTTCTTGGCGACAGAATGTCTCGGTTTTGAAACCGTTTTATTGGCAACGAGAGCGGTTTCGAGTACCTGTTTCATATCGTTAACAATAACAAATTCGATATTTTCCTTTACCCTTTCGTCAACCTCGGATAAATCCGCCTTATTTTCTTCGGGAACTATTACCTTTTTAATACCCGCTCTGTATGCCGCCATGGTCTTTTCCTTTAATCCGCCGATTGGCAACACCTTGCCGAGAAGCGAGATTTCACCCGTCATAGCCACGTCGTGACGAATGGCAATTCCCGAAAGAGCGGAAACGAGTGCCACAGCCATTGTAATACCCGCTGACGGGCCATCCTTTGGCACAGCAGCTTCGGTAGCGTGAAGATGAATATCCTTATTTTTATAGAATTTGGTATCAATTCCATAGTCGTTTGCGATACTGCGAACATAGCTGACTGCCGTCTGTGCCGATTCCTTCATAACATCGCCGAGCGAACCTGTAAGCACAATTTTACCCGTGCCGTCGAGAGCAGATGCTTCGAGCTTCATAAGCTCGCCGCCAACCGACGTCCAAGCGAGTCCATTGACCGTTCCAACCTCGTCAAAGCATTCGTAAACCGATTCGGGACGGTACTTTCTGACACCAAGCTGACGAGCAACGTTATCTGCATCAATCTTTACCGCATCGGTCTTTCCGTCGGCAATGTCAACTGCAGCCATTCGGCAAAGGGCGGCAATATTCTGCTCCAGCTTTCTGACGCCTGCTTCACGGGTATAGTAGTCAATAACCTCGTAAAGAGCGTTATTCGTAATCTTGCAATTTTTCGAATCAAGTCCGTGCTTTTTGGTTTCCTTAGGGACGAGATATTTTTTAGCAATTCTAAACTTATCCTCGCGAGTATAGCTCGGCAATTCGATAATTTCCATTCTATCGCGAAGGGGTCCCGAAATAGCCCCCTCGTCATTAGCTGTAGTGATAAAAATTGCCTTGCTCAAATCGTACGGCATATCGATAAAATGGTCTCTGAACGAAACGTTCTGCTCGGGATCGAGTGCTTCGAGCAAAGCCGCCGAACAATCGCCCTTATGGTCACTGCCGATTTTATCAATTTCGTCCAAAAGAATAAGCGGATTTGAAACGCCCGTTTCTAAAAAAGCATTGATGATCCGTCCGGGCATCGAGCCGATATACGTGCGGCGATGTCCTCTGATCTCCGACTCGTCCTTAACTCCGCCGAGAGAAATTCGAGCAAATTTACGTCCCATACACTTTGCAATCGACCTTGCAACCGATGTCTTACCTACACCGGGAGCACCGACAAGACAGATTATCTGTCCGTTAATTTCGGGAGCAAGCTTCTTTACGGCTAAAAGTTCAATTATGCGCTTTTTAACGTCGGTCATTCCGTAATGGTCGCGTTCAAGGATTTTTCGCGATTTGTCAATATTAATATTATCCTTTGAATAAACGCCCCAAGGAAGCTCGAGGCAGGTGTCAAGATAGCCCCTGACGACCGTCTCTTCATGAGAGCCGTGAGGCATTCTTTCAATTTTTGCTACCTCTTTTTCAAGCTTTTTCTTTACACTTTCACTAGCGTTTAAAGCGGCAATTTTCTTTCGATATTCGGCAAGTTCATCATCAGCATCGGGCGAATTCCCGAGTTCTTCGTTAAGTACCTTTAATTGCTCACGCATATAGTACTCGCGCTGATTGTCGTCGATATTTTTCTGAACGATACCGTTGATTTCGGTTTCGTAACGTAGAATTTCAGCTTCCTTGCGCAGAATTACAATCAAATCCTGCAAACGAACAGCCGGACTCAAATTATTGAGTATGGTCTGCTTGTCCTGATATTGAAGGGGCAAATTCGACGCAATATAGTCAGCGAGATGTCCCATATCATTGTCGAGCAGAACGTGACCGAGCACATCGGGCGGAATACGCGGTGACAGTGAAGCATACTCCTCAAATGCCTCGCGTGCATTTCTGAGAAGTGCTTCCTTTTTTAGCTCGGACGCTTTTGAATATTTTTCTATACATTCATTTACGACTACGTGAAAACACGGCACACTATCAAGCACGCAATCAACAGTAGCTCGGCAAACGCCCTCGACCATAACACGAATTGTGTCATTCGGTGTCTTTATAATCTGCTTAATTACGGCAACACAGCCAATCTTATAGACCTCGCTAAATTTTGGGTCCTCAACTGAAATATCCTTCTGCGTTGCTAAAAATATTGTTTGATTTGAATCCATCGCTTTATTGATAGCGGCAATCGACTTTTTTCTACCGACATCGAAATGAAGCAACATGCCGGGAAAAACAACCATTCCACGTAAAATCAGCATTGGCATTGAGTTAAAATTAGTCATTAGATAGTCCTCTCAGGTTAATTTAGAACATTATAATACATAAATCCTATTATTTCAACAAATTATCCAAGTATAATTTTAGATTTTATTACAGACAATACCAACGAGGTGGATAAAATGAACACAATAATTAAAAAAGTAAAGGCACGTCAGATATTCGATTCACGGTCAAATCCGACGGTTGAAGCCGAGGTCATTCTCGAAAACGATATAAGCACACTAGGTGCAGTTCCTTCAGGTGCATCGACGGGCAGCCACGAAGCCGTTGAATTAAGAGACGACGGAAATGACTATAACGGAAAAGGCGTTTTAAAAGCGGTCGAAAATGTAAACAGCACTATCAACGGCATTTTATGCGGCAAGGATGCCGAATGTACCGCCCAAATCGACCAACTGATGATTGAAGCAGACGGGACTAAAAACAAATCAAAATTAGGATCAAATGCCACACTTGCTGTTTCTATCGCCTGCGCAAAGGCGGCGGCAAGGGCAAATAATCAGCCACTTTATAAATTCATTGGCGGTAATGATGCCGTCACTCTCCCCGTTCCGATGATGAATATTCTCAATGGCGGCGCTCACGCAGATAATAACATTGATATTCAGGAATTTATGATAATGCCTTTTGGCGCAAAATCATTTGCCCAAGCGATGAAGATGGGCACCGAAATTTACGCATCACTTAAAAATATATTGCACAGCAAAGGGCTTTCGACAGCGGTCGGTGATGAGGGCGGATTTGCTCCTAATCTTGCCTCGGATGAACAAGCACTTGACCTGCTCACAGAAGCGATAATTTCGGCAGGATACAAGCCCGGCGAGGATATAAAAATCGCACTCGATGCTGCGGCAAGTGAATGGTATAAAAGCGGAGAATATATTCAGCCCAAAAGCGGCAAAAAAATGACGTCGGACGAGTTGATTTGCTACTTTGAAAAGCTGGTCGATAAGTACCCCATTTTCTCCATCGAGGACCCACTCGCCGAGGATGATTTTGACGGATTTAAAAGTATAACCGAAAAGCTCGGAAACAGAGTACAAATCGTAGGCGATGACCTTTTTGTCACCAATAGCGAACGGCTTCAAAAAGGAATCGAAACAAAGGCAGCAAACGCTATCTTAATCAAACCGAATCAGATTGGTACTATCAGCGAAACTATAAGCACGGTGAAACTAGCCAAAAACAACAATTACAACACCATTATGTCGCACAGAAGCGGCGAAACGGAGGACAGCACGATTGCCGACCTTGCCGTTGCGCTAAACTGCGGTCAAATAAAAACAGGAGCCCCTGCCAGAAGTGACCGAGTGGCAAAATACAACCAACTTTTAAGAATTGAAGAAGAACTTGGCAAAAGAGCAATTTACGGAATAAACAGATAAAATTCAAGCGGTTAGTGACAGAAAAAATCACTAACCGCTTCTCTAATTAAATAATGTGTAAAATGTAACGGCACAAGTTAAAGTACCACTTTTTATGACGTGTGGAAATATGCTTATCAAGCGCCTTATACGCAGCTTCGGCGTATGCCCTGTCCTCTCGGGTTATAAGCGCCTTTTTCGAATAAAGCAGCTTATTAAAGCTGTCGGCAGAAAGTGACAAAACCTCCTCACCGTACTCGTCACCCAATCGTTTAAGGAAGGTATAAGGCGTTTCGTCCGCTTTAATTTTTTGACCGTCAAATTTTGAAATTCGCCGTATTTCGTACCAAGCGGCATACACAAACTGACGTCCGTCATACCTATAAAAACGCTTTATTTGACGCTTTCTGCGCCGTACAAGTGAATATCCGATTAAATAAACAAACGTTGCTGAGCAAACAACAGCAATCAACACAATTATATATTTGCGTGTAGCAATTGCCTTTTTTTCCTCGGGCGTGATAACCTTGTTTTCGGTCTCATTCTGCTCTGCTTTTTCCTCGGTTTCCTCCTTTGTTTCTTCCTCTTGCTCGGGTTCGGGTACCTGCTCTCCGTCCTCATTAAAAATGGTCTTATCCTCGCGATAATCATTCATGCTGATATCATAGAATTTTTCCGCAAAATAAGGCGACGGCTCAAAGGTTACCCAGCCGTATCCGTCAAAGTAAACCTCGACCCACGCATGAGCATTATTATTGCATATAAATTGATCCTCACCCGCTTTACTAAGGGGTGCAAATCCCTTTACATATCGGGACGGAATACCGACCTCGCGGCACATTACGGCAAGTGCCGCCGCGAAGTAGGTTGAGTATCCTTTTTTCTCAGTAAAGAGGAAGTAATCGACAAAGTCGCTTCCTGCGGGAATTGAGTTGGTCTGATAAACATACTCAAAGCCGTATAAATAGCCCATCAGAGCATTTACTTTTTCAAGTCGCGTCTGCGCCCCCTCATGTGCGATTATTTGTTCCGACAGTTCCTTTACTCGAGTCGGAACGGTAGAGGGTAAGCTAAGATATGTATTATAAATGTTGCGCTCAAATTGCTCGAATTTAAGCTGATTTATGACCGAATTATCGGGATTTTCGCCTGTATAAGCATCACTTGCGAGATATTTCAGCTCATCATTTATATTAAAATAATAGCTGTCAAACGAGTAATCAAACTTATTTTTCATATACTGGTTGGTATATAAATTATCACAAGCATCATACCAAAGTGTACGCTTATGCGGATTTTCGATAAAAGTAAGTCCGTTAGTTGTAAAAATTGTTCTGAAATCCATTTTACCCTGATATGTGAGGGTAATAGGATTTTTCGCATAAGAAAGTCCTGCCTTATCAAACGAGGCAGTTTTAAGCAAGGTATTCATCGGAATATTGGACACATCATAAGCATCCTCGCCTTTTTCGTGATAGCGCTTTTTACTCGCGACATAGCTGTTTGAAAGCTCGAACGCACGTCCGTTATAGCTGTTACTGTAACTTGCGACTATGTATGTGGGCTTTTTTGAAGTGATTTTTAGTGCTTTATCGAAATTGAGAGCGCCTCTTGCTCCGCCTAAATTGGCATCGTCATATCCGACTCCCGACCAAGCAATATAATATGAACCGACGCCGTTTTCAAAGAAAATATCGTTAGAATAACGTTCAAGCGAGAACTTTTTGCTAAACGAATTTTCTTCAAACGGGGCGATAACCGATGCCAGTGCAATAAGTATGCACATAACACCAGCTATTCCAAAAACGGCAAATCGCTTGTAACCAAAGCTTGTGCCGGATTTATTTTCGAAATATTCAAACACCTTATACAAAGCGAGTACGACCAAAATATAAACAAGTACCACAAATGCACCCATTGACGCTCTATTCTTAGTCGATGCAAACTGAACAGCATAAAAGACAAAGGTAGAAGCAGATAACGCAACGAGATTTATTTTATCAGCTATGAAATAAACGGCAAGAAAAGAAATAAATATAATTACTCCGTATACAAAACCAAACTGCTGCCCTTCGGTTAATTTTTCGGTGCTTAATGCACGGTCAATAAGCATCTGGAACAGGTCGGCGAAATTCGGTAATACGCCAACTATGACCAAAATTAAAAATACAACTACCGAAAGCGCTAACAATGAAAAAATAAATATGCTGAATATCTTAAACGACTTTTTAAAATAGCTGAAAATATAGAAAATAATAGTGGTAATAAAGGTAGAAAAAACTATTGCAGCCGTTGTGATGCTGACGTCAAGAGAATTCGAGACAGCCGTCATAAACACGCAAGCATAAAGCTCGCAAAATAGAAGTTTTATAGCAATTTTAATTAGTTTATCCTGTTTTTTCGTCATACTGTCTCACCTCCGTTTTTTTACTGTAAATGAATTAAAATGAAATTGGTTCCATTCCTGTTGATGTAACCGACGCTACCTTTACGCCATCGCGACGTATTCCTTCAAGCTCGTCGCTACGTTCTATTCTATCCTCTTGGTCCTGAGTTACACAAACATACGACGTCTGATACCCCGTACTAATCGAATCACGTAGAATTTTACGAATTTCGTCGTCACTTCTATCGGTGATTACAAAGATATTAGCACCGCCGACATGCTCGGTAATAATTCTGTCAACCAAATTGACCATATCGGTTTCACCGTCAAATTTTATGCAAGCCATCAGATTATAAAAGCCGGTGTAATCCTGAATTTCGTCAACGTGGCGGTCGCGAAATCCACCCTTGTCATAATAGACAACCCTAGCAGTGAGATTTTCTGCAAGTGCACATGCTACAAGGGATATCGCGCATTCAAGCATCTTGTCTTCGTTATCGACAACGAGGTGTCTTTCCTTATTTTCCTTATGTGCAAGGTCGAGCGCAACGATAATTCCAACCTCTTTTAACGGCTCATAATTCTTAACCGTTAACTCGTTCATCTTTGCCGTTATTTTCCAATGAATCGTCTTTGGATTATCGCTGAACTGATATGGACGTACGTGTGAAACGAGCATATCGTCCTTTTTGATTGCGTTAAGCGCAAGTGATGTTTGATTTATAAGTCGGCTGTCAACGCCCATTCCCGTAACCGAATAAACGCGTGGATAAACGGTAATTTTGCAGGGTTTTATACGCTTTTTGAGACAGATAAGACCAAGCATATCATACATTCTGACTGTATCAATTCCTACATAATAAACGCCACGATTAGGGCAAATTATATCAAATGCAGTTTGACCCGGCAATCCAAAAGAATTAACAACATAAGCATCAGCAGAATTTATATCTTTCGCCTGTTCGGTCGGACGTTTTATATGCAACGCAATAAAGCCGAACGAAATCGAACGGCTGCATTGTGAAAAAATGCGAACTCGCACCTTTTCATTCTTATAAAGTGTTTTTCGGCTAACAGTTTGCTGAAAATTCAGCGAGAAAAACGCAAGTAATTCCAATATAAACGAAACAATCGGAACAAAAATTACTGCATAAAGCATTATTCCTGCAACACTGTTACCGAAAACAAGCACCGATAAAACGCTTAAAAATAGCGCTACAAAATAAAAAATTCTGTTTGCGGTCATTATTGCACCTGATAAATTTTATTTTCCTGACGGAACGGGTACTGATTTTTTAATTTCGTTGAGTACGTCGTCAGCGGTTGTGTTCGAGAATTTTGTTTCCTGCGAAAGAATGATTCTATGCGCCATAACGGGAATAACCATTTTCTGAATATCGTCGGGAATGACAAAATCGCGTCCGTTGATATACGCTGTCGCCTGAGCCGTTCTGTAAAGCGCAAGTGAAGCACGCGGACTGGCTCCCAAACGAACCGACAGATGATTTCGAGTAGCCGAAACAATTGAAACTATGTATTTTTCAAGATTTTCGTGAACAAAAACCTTCTTTACCTCGTTTTGAATATTGATAATATCCTCGGGGGTTGCGACGGCTTGAAGCGACTCAAATGGGTCATCCATTTGGTGCATGGAAAGTACGCTTCTTTCACTTTCAGCATCGGGATAGCCAACCGAAATCTTAATCAAAAAGCGGTCAAGCTGCGCCTCGGGAAGCGGAAATGTGCCCATAAATTCAATCGGGTTCTGTGTTGCCATTACCATAAAGGGCTGAGGCATTTTATACGTAACACCGTCAACCGAAACTTGCTTTTCTTCCATCGCTTCGAGAAGTGCTGCCTGAGTTTTCGGTGAAGTACGGTTAATTTCGTCGGCAAGTACAAACTGCGACATAATTGCCCCGTTTTTAAATTCAAATTCTCCTGACTTTTGATTATAAACAGAAAATCCTGTTACGTCGGACGGCAATACATCGGCAGTAAACTGAATACGCTTAAATGAGCCGTCAATAGAACGAGCAACCGCAGCGATAAGTCGAGTTTTACCTACACCGGGCACGTCCTCGAGCAAAATATGTCCATTTGAAATCAGGGCTGTAATTACGAGCTCGATAGCATCTCTTTTGCCAACAATTACATTTTCAACGTTTTTTATAATCTTTTTTAGCATAATTTTCTCACTTTCAAAAACTCATTTTTCTCTATTATAAGCTTCCATTTCAGTATTTTCAACTGTTCTAATTGTAGTTTTTTTGCTGTAAAATACGGATAATTTGCACATAAATTTTGAATAAACTGTAAACAAAAAAACTGCAATCAAAAATTGCAGTTTTTCAGTATTCTTAGACATTCGTTTTTATCAATTTCTATTGCTGAAATAATTTCGTCGAGGGACATAAACTTTTTTTCATCTCGGATGTGTGCCTTAAACATAACATAGACCCTTTTATCATAAAGGTCGCCCGAATATCCGATAATATGTGTTTCGGCAAGGGGCTTATCGGTCAAAAAGGTTGGTCGAATTCCGACATTAAGTACCGCTGGATATTCTTTATCATCAACGATTGCAACCCCTGCGTAAACCCCAAACTTTGGCAAAATATATTCGTCGGCATACTGCTGATTTATTGTAGGAAAGCCCATTTTATGACCACGACCGTCCCCTTTTATTACGCTAAAATCAATAGCATAACAGTGTCCCATAAGAGAATGTGCCGATTTCATATCGCCATTCATAATACATTCTCTGATAGCAGTTGACGATGCAGTAATGCCGTTAACCGTTACGGTTTCGCACCTTTTGCTTTCTATTCCCTTTCGTGCACAAAAACGACTTATATCCTCGTAGCTACCGCATGCACCTTTGCCAAATCGATGATTTTCGCCGCAAATAAAAAGCCGCACGTTCATTTTTCCATACAGCATTTCGAGATATTCGTCAGGGGTCATATCGCGAATTTCATCGAGGTCGAGACAAATTACAGTATCTACACCCAACTTTTCGAGAAAGCTGAAATTCAGCTCGTCAGAAAAAATCCTCTTTTTACGATTTTTTTGCATAATCATAATGACAACGGGTGTAAATTCTGATTTTACTGCAACCGAAATTACCCTCTGATGACCTAAATGCACGCCATCAAAGGTACCAAGTGCTGCCGCACAGCCGTTTTCAAAAAACATCGGACTTTGTAAAACCTTCATTACCTGTTATCACTCCGTGATTATACACTTAATCTTTAACAATTCACCGTCAACCAATCCGAGTCCGAGAAATTTATTATCGTATGAATAAACGCGTATTAAATCTCCGTCAGACACTTCTGTATCAAAGTTAATTCGTTCCAAAAAAAGTTCTCCACCGTTTAAAAAGCGGCGTGTCTGATTATCCGTCACGTTAACAGAAGGACAATAAGCAACTACCGAATCGGCTTCGCGCAAATACTTTTGCGGATTTTCCTTTAACTCATCGAGGGTAACGCACATATCGGCGGTGTAACCTGCCGTTTCGGTGCGTCGAAGCATGGTCAGAGTAGCACCTACACCAAGTGCCTTGCCCAAATCATCTGCAAGTGAACGAATGTAAGTTCCTTTTGAACAAATTACATCGATTATAAACTTATTTTTGCCACTCTTTTCAATAATATCGAGTTTTTTAATATTAACCAAACGGGCTTCTCTTTCGATTTCTACACCCTGACGGGCTAAATCGTATAATCGAACTCCGTCCTTTTTAAGCGCAGAAAACATGGGCGGAACCTGTTCGTATTCGCCGATAAATCTACTGCAAACCGACTCAAATTCAGCGACAGATATATCGCAATCGGTTTCACTAATAACATTTCCCGTTATATCGAGGGTATCGGTTTCGACGCCAAGCAAAACCTCGGCTGTATAACGCTTGTCCGCGGTGAGCATAAGCTCACAAAGTCGAGTTGCGCGACCAAGTAAAATAGGTAAAACTCCTGTCGCCATCGGGTCAAGGGTGCCTGTGTGACCTACCCTTTTTTCGCCAAAAATTCGCTTAACAGCCGACACTGCCGAAAAGGAGGTCATTCCCTCCGGCTTATCAAGTAAAATCATTCCCTGCATATCATTCACCGAGATAGTCAGCGATTGCCTTTAACATCTTTTGCTTGGCTTCATCGAGGGTGCCCAAAATCTCGCAACCTGCGGCTCGGTTATGTCCACCGCCACCGAGCATTGAGCAAATTTCAGATGCGTCAATCGGCTCGTGTGTACGTACCGAGCATTTGAATTTACCCTCTGTTTTTTCGCGAATAGTAACGCCGATTAAAACACCTTCAATTTGACGCGGAATGGGTGTTACTCCTTCCAGCTCGTCAGGTGTAACCATGCTCTGCATCTCGGCAGTAATTGTCATCAGTGCGCAACGGTTATCAAAGTGCATTTCGATATTATCCACCGCCTGCTGCTCAACCTTCAGTCGCGCAAACGATTTGGTATCGAACATAATGCGATTGATTTCGTAATAATTAGCACCGCATTCGATCAACTTAGATGCGATAATGTGCGTATTTGCAGTGGTATTTTGATACTTAAAACAGCCGGTGTCGGTGACAATTCCTGTATAAAGATTGTCGGCAATCACCTTATCAATTTCTACGCCAAGTTCCAATATCAGCTCATAAATATTCTCACAATTTGCTCCTGCATCCGCGTTGACGTAAGTAATCGGGGCATAACCCTTATTAGAGCGGTGATGGTCGATTGCGAGAGCAATTTTGTCGCCGTAAAGCTCGTTATTTTTACCCAAAAGCTTTAAGTCGGCAACGTCAACGGCAACGACGTTTTCGTGCTGAAAATCCTGGATTTCTACCGGCTTGACCATATAATCATAGCGTGCAGGAATTTCGTCAGCACATTCTACCCTTGCCTTTTTACCCATTTTGTGCAACGCGTGGCAAAGCCCATACGCCGACCCGACGGTATCCCCATCGGGTGACGCATGAGAAAGTATCAAAAAATTATCATTTTCACGAAAAAATGCTGCAATAGTTTTAATATCAGTCATTCTTTACCTCGTCGCTCAAATCTTCGAGCATGTGCGCGATTTTTGAGCTGTATTCAATGGAATCGTCGGGTATAAAGCGCAATTCGGGAATTTTACGAATAGAAAGTCGTGAGCCAAGCTCGCGGCGGATATATCCACCTGCACTTTTGAGTCCTTCGACAGCGCGTTTTGCCGCGTCAAAGCCCTCCATAGCGCAGACATAAATCTTTGCATAAGACAAATCGTTTGTGACCTCGCACCTGACAACCGAAAGCATAAGTCCCGATACACGCGGATCCTTTAACTCGCGCATAATTGACGAAATCTCACGTTTAAAATCGGACGAAATACGGTCAATTTTATAACCTGCCATTTATGCTCAATCCTCTCTGTATTCTTCGATAATAAAGGCCTCGAAACGATCGCCTTCCTTGATATCGTTGAACTTTTCGAGTCCGATACCGCACTCGTAGCCCTGGGCAACCTCTTTTGCATCGTCCTTAAAGCGCTTGAGCGAGTCAATCTTATCCTCGGCGATAACGATACCGTCACGGATAACACGGATTTGACAAGCACGTGTAACCTTACCATCGGTAACGTAGGAACCGGCGATTGCGCCGACATTAGAAATCTTATAAACCTGACGTACGTCAACCGAGCCAAGAACAACCTCGCGTGTTTTCGGTGCCAACATACCCTTCATAGCGGCTTCAATTTCTTCGATACAGTCGTAAATTACGCGGTAGGTTCTGATTTCAACGCCGTCTCTTTCGGCATTATTCTTTGCTCCGACATCGGGACGAACGTTAAATCCAACGATAATTGCATTCGATGTGTTAGCAAGCATAACGTCGGATTCGTTGATTGCGCCAACGCCGCCGTGAACTACCGACACACGAACCTCTTCGTTTGTAAGCTTTTCGAGTGACTGACGAACCGCCTCAACCGAGCCCTGAACGTCTGCCTTAACGATTACGTTGAGTTCCTTTAAATCGCCGTCAGAAAACTGGTCAAAGAAGTTGTCGAGTGTAACCTTCTGCTGTGCCTTCCAGATTTCTTCCTTTGCACGCTGTTTGCGCTGTTCAACAAGCTCACGTGCAAGACGTTCATCAGATACGGCATTAAATTCGTCACCCGCGCTCGGAACCTCGGCAAGACCGATAATTTCGACAGGTACAGAGGGACCTGCGGAGGTAATCTTTCCGCCGTTTTCGTCAACCATTCCTCTTACACGGCCAACCGATGTTCCTGCAACGATAATGTCGCCGTGATTGAGTGTACCCTTCTGAACGAGAAGGGTTGCGACAGGACCTCTACCCTTGTCAAGACGGGCTTCGATAACGATACCGCCTGCTCTTCTGTCGGGGTTTGCCTTTAATTCCATAACGTCGGCAACGAGGATGATGTTTTCGAGAAGGTCGTCAATACCCTGATGCGACTTTGCTGAAACGGGTACGCAGATAACGTCACCGCCCCATTCCTCAGGAATAATGTTATGCTCGGTAAGCTGCTGCTTTACTCTATCGGGGTTTGCAGTCGGCTTATCCATTTTATTTATAGCGACAATAACCTGAACCTTTGCGGCTCTGGCGTGGTTGATTGCTTCGATTGTCTGAGGCATGATACCGTCATCAGCAGCAACAACGAGTACAGCGATATCGGTAGCCATAGCACCTCTGGCACGCATGGAAGTAAATGCTGCGTGTCCGGGAGTATCGAGGAATGTAATTTCTCTATCCTCTAACTTAACGCGGTAAGCGCCGATATGCTGGGTAATTCCACCCGCTTCGGTCGAGGTTACATTCTTATTACGGATAGCGTCGAGAAGCGACGTCTTACCATGGTCAACGTGACCCATTACGCAGACAACAGGGCTACGGGGACGGAGATTTTCCGTTGTATCCTCGGTATCGTCCATAATGCGCTCTTCGATTGTGACTACGACCTCACGCTCAACCTTTGCGCCAAGCTCGGTTGCAACGATTTCGGCTGTATCGTAGTCAATCGTTTGAGTAATTGTAGCCATTATGCCGAGAAGCATAAGCTGCTTGATAACCTCTGCAGCAGTCTTTTTGAGTTTTGTTGCAAGGTCGCCGACGGTAATTTCGTCACCGACGGTGATTTTAAGCGGCATTTTCTTAATTCTTTCGAGCTGAATGCGACGAAGCTTATCCGCCTCTGTTTCGCGCTTTGGTCCCTTTTTGAGATAGCCCTGCTGAGGACGCTTTTTTATCTGTTGACGGTTCTGTGTATGTGTATTTACGCCCTTATCACTTGCAATTGACTCGTACTTTTCATTGTAGCGGTCAAGCTCGACATAAGCCGAGTGCATATCAACCTTACGAATTTCGGCAGGTCCTCTGTTGGGAGCAACGGAAGGTGCCTTTTTCTTCTTTTCGGGCATGGGCTGTTTTTCGCCTGTGGGTGCAGCCGGTTTCTTTTCGCTAGTTTTGTTATTTTCGGTCTTTTTAGCCGGTTTTTCTGTCTTTTCAGCGGCAGGTTTAGCGGGTGTTTTACCTTCCTTTTCCGCCTTTGCCGCTCTTGCCATTGCGGCAAATTCCTCGGCAATTCGGGCCTGTTCAGCTAATTTTGCTTCCTTGGCCTCTGCCTCTGCTTTTCGGCGTTCTTCTCTCGCCTTTTCGCCCTGGGCAAAGTAATTGTCAAACGACTCAACCTGATTATTCTGAGTCATGTAATCGAAAATTATATTCAGTTCGTTCTCTTCTAGAACCGTCTGACTCTTTTTCGGTTCGCTAACAAATTCTGAAAGAAGTGTAATTATATCCTTGCTCGGTACATCAAAGTCTTTTGCAACCTCGTGTACTCTATATTTAATCATCATATAGCTGATTCATCCTTCCTCATTGTATTATATAAAGTTAGTAATTTTACCGCAAAGCCCTTTTCGCAAACTGCAACAACGCCGGCTTTTATTCCGATTGAAGCGGAAAGCTCGTCGAGCGTACAGTCGAGCTTTATAACAGGGACATTATACTTTTCGCCAACAAAGGTCGCTTCCTTTGCCGTTTTCGGCGAAATGTCATTGGCAAACATTATCAAATACGCCTTTTTATTCTTTGCGGTTGAAAGGGTTTCATTATAGCCAATTGCCATTTTTCCTGCCCGTCTGACAAGTCCGAGCAGAGATAAAATTCTATTCATCGGCTGATATTTCCTCCTCCATACCGTTATAAATTTCGTCGGGTATGGTAACCTCGAAGGCACGGTCAATGCGCTTTGATTTACGCGCTTTTTTAAGGCAATCGGCATTCGGGCAAATGTATGCTCCTCGTCCGTTTTTCTTTCCTGTTTTGTCAAGCGAAATTTCGCCTTCCGATGATTTTACTATTCTGATCAGTTCGCGTTTTTCCTTCATTTCGCCGCAACCGACACACATTCTCATCGGCTGTTTACGCTTTTGCATAAACCAACGCCTCCTTTTTTATAGTAATATTATTCGCCGTAGAAACCGCTTTCGGGACGAATATCAATCTTCCATCCGGTTAAACGTGCGGCAAGGCGTACGTTCTGACCCTTGTTACCGATGGCAAGTGAAAGCTGACCATCGGGAACGGTTGCCTTGCAAACCTTTTGTCCTTCGGTGTCGAGTTCGACAGACAGAACCTTTGCCGGTGAAAGTGCTTCCTTTATAAATTCAACGGGATCCTCTGAATACTTGATAATATCAATCTTTTCGGGATACAGCTCCTCGAGAATCTTTGAGATTCGAGCTCCGCGCTGACCAATACATGAACCAACTGCGTCAACGTTTTCATCCTTTGAATATACGGCAATCTTTGTGCGTGAACCTGCCTCGCGTGAAATTGCCTTAATCTCGATTGTGCCGTCAAAAATTTCAGGAACTTCGAGCTCAAACATTCTTCTGACGAGTCCGGGATGAGTTCTGGAAATCATGGCTCTCGGTCCCTTTTCACTCTCTCTTACGTCAACGATAAATACCTTAATATTATCACCTTCGTCGAGAATTTCGTCAGGAATCATTTCTGACTTTGGAAGCATTGCTTCAGAGTTGCCGATTTCGACGGTTACGCTACCTGTTTTAGGATTAACGCGCAGAACCTTTGCCGATACGAGTTCCTGATTCTTCGACTGGAATTCTGCGTATGTCTTATCCCTTTCGGCGTCCTTGATTCCCTGACGGATAACGTGCTTTGCAGTCTGTGCCGGGATACGACCGAAATCCATTGTTTCAAGCTTTATTTCAACAAAATCACCGACAACTGCGTTCTTATTATACGCACGGGCTGCTTCAAGTAAAAGCTCGGTTGCAGGGTCTTCAATCTCTTCAACAACGGCTTTTTTTACATACACTTCAAACTTCTGCTTTTCGCAATCAATGTTGCAAAAAACACAATCCTTGCCGTTATAATCCTTTTTAACCGAAACTACGATTGCGTTTGCAATTTTTTCAGCCAAATAGTTTGCAGGGATTCCCTTCTCCTTTTCCATAAGCGCTATTGCTTCAAAAAATTCCTTCTTCTTCATTTTCTATATCAATCCTTTCAATAATATACAACATTTATCAAAATAAATCGGTATCATCGTCTAAAACGACACTCGAAATTTCACTTTTTTCAAATCGGCGTGTTTCGCCGTCAATTTCAATTTCAATTCCATTCTGATGCGAAATAAGTTTACCGGTAAAATCGCGCTCGTTGTCAATCGGTCGTATTGTATGAACGCGAACATCCATACCAACGGCAAATTCATAATGCTGAATGCGAGTTAACGGACGAGCAAGACCGGGTGACGATACCTCTAAATAATATGCGCAGCTAATCGGGTCAGCTTCGTCGAGAATCGGGTCAATCGCACGTGACATATTTTCGCAATCTTCGATGCCGATTCCGGCGGGGCTATCAATTATAATGCGAAGATAGTGTCCCGTACCTTCCTTTTGAAAACGAATGTCCCACAGGTCAAGGTTTAACCCTTCCGCAATAGGAAGTGCGAGCTCGTAAACCTTTTTTTCAGTGGAATTCATTTTATCGAGTATACTCAAATGCATAACCTCCAAACAAACATAAAAGAGCGGGTCGCCCCACTCTTTCTCCGTTTCGTTTATTCTTACATTATGTATACTAACACACCCAAATAAAAAAAGCAAGTATTTTTTAAAAAAAGTGTTGACATACCGAAATAATTATATTATAATGCAAAAGTCGCTGAAAACGCGACGGTAGATTAGGCGGTATAGCTCAGCTGGCTAGAGCATTCGGTTCATACCCGAAGTGTCGTTGGTTCAAATCCGACTACCGCTACCAGATTATGGCCCGTTGGTCAAGCGGTTAAGACACCGCCCTTTCACGGCGGTAACATGGGTTCGATTCCCGTACGGGTCACCAAAAGGCAGATAAAATCCGAACTGTCTGTAGTTCGGATTTTATTTTAGCCAAATTTGTAAAAAGCGCATCTTTCGGCTTGACACAAGCAATATTTGTTATTATAATATTGTTGCCGAATAAATGCCTTAAATATGGTGGATATGGCGCAGTTGGCTAGCGCGCCAGATTGTGGCTCTGGAGGTCAAGGGTTCGACTCCCTTTATCCACCCCATTTTAACAAATACGGGCATACGGCTCATGCCGTACGCCCGTTACAATTTATTGAGGTGTCGCCAAGCGGTAAGGCACGGGATTTTGATTCCCGCATCCGTAGGTTCGAATCCTGCCACCTCAGCCAGAAAAACCGACAAGTTTCGACTTGTCGGTTTTTCAACTAAGTGCGCCTTTCGGCGCGTGAAGTTTGCTCCGCAAGTGAAGTTGTCCTGCGGACAGTGAAGTTTCTGCGGAAGTGAGTGGCGCACTTAACTTCATTTTATGCGCAAGCATAATACTTCATTATGCCGTAAGGCATAACTTCACTTCGGCGTTAGCCAATACTTCACTAAAAACTGCGAGAGTTCGAATTCATACGCAAAAACGGTAAAAATATCTTTTTCGTAGCCCGTAGCCAAAATCGACAAGTTTCAACAGAAGCTTGTCGATTTTACTTTTTCACTATTAACTCTTCACTTTTCACCCTTCTCTAAAATTGCTCAAATGCGGCTTTTTTACATATTTAATTAAAGCACCGAAGCAACTGACTTCGGTGCTTTTTTTGGCGTTACAATTATTCTATTTCATATTCAACCAAATTGATTACCAAACAGCTATCATCCTTCCAATAAATTTGCATATTCTCATACTCTCCCCACTCGCCATGGTAAACTCGTTGGGTTTGCTTCTCAAATTTACAAAGAAACAGGTTCACTTCACCTGACTTATATACATCAACGAAGGTATCTCCACCTAGTGCGCCTTGGTCACTGTCAACCACCTGAACGTAATATTTTCCGCTCGGAGATTCAATGGTTTCTACAACCGTATTTAAACCAAAATCGATCAAAGAAAGAAAGCACATTAAGCAAACCGGTGAAAACATTAACGCCGATACTGCTCCCGATAATATTTTGAGCAACAAGGGTTTTCCGTTTTTAATCATCAGATAGACGCAACAGCCCGTGGAAACCAAGGTACCTGCAATCGTCCACGTCTGAGGACTCTCAATAACACATAAAACAACGTTAATCAAGGATATTGGTGATATTACAGCAAGTAAAATCTGAACCAGTTTATTAAACGCAATTTTATAAACACCATCTAAAATAACTATGCAAATAGACAGTATAGCACTCGAAACTGCAAAAACAGGAATACCCATCAGCTTGAAGCTGTATCCAAAACACGATGCAATCAAACTACCCGCAGGATACAGAGCTGTCAACGTAAACAGCAAACACACCAAAAAGGATATTACTTTTTTCATGTAAGCACCTTATTCTTTACCCAGCATTTTTGCATATCGGTTGGAGAGAAATTTAGATAAAACGCAGAACGCAACCGTCAACACAATTCCTATTCCGCTGAAAAGTAATGACGAATACGCAACTTCAATCACTCCTGAAAAGTCCTTTCCGGCAAAAAGGTCAAACAGATTAACCTGATAATTAAACATTGACCACACATAAGCACACAATGTAATTGCTAATGTGATTAAAAGAGATGCATTTGAAAAGATTTTTCTGCTTTTATAAACTTTTACAAAATACCAATTAGCCAATGAAAGCATAAATCCGGTTGACGGAATAACGAGATTCAACGCCCAAAAGCCGTTACCGATGCCCGATGGTGTTCTTGCTTCTAATGCAACGCCGATGGTAATCAACGCAAACGAAACAAAAAGCAAAACCGACTGTAAAACAGATGCTTTCCAATCATTCAGTTTACTAAACGATTTGGGTTGCTCTAATACAAAAACAATGTCGTCAGGCGCTTTCATATCATCAATAAGCTTTATACAATTATCGCATTCTTTGATATGCTCTTCAATTATTCTTCCGCTTTCTTCACTACAACAACCGTCGATGTATAATGGAATCAAGTCTTTTACAATGTTACAGTTCATTTTGTTACCTCATTCTTTCTAATAATTTTTGTTTGGCGCGGTAAAATGTAACGCGCGCCCAGCTTTCACTCTTTCCAAAGATTAAGCTAATATCCTTTAATGAAAAACAGCCAAATACCGAAAGCATAAATACTTCCTTATACGGCTCATCCAATTCATGCAAACACAATAAAGCTTTTTGAGAAAGTTCCTTTTGAACAAATAATTCTTCTATGTTTTCGCCGCTGCTTTCTAACTCGTGGCCGTCAAAAGGATCTTTTTTCTTTTGCTCGTTGTACCACGCAAAGTATGTATTTTTTGCAATCTGGCAAAGCCACACAGAAGCTTTTTCTTTCTGTTTGAGAGAAGCATAGTTCATATATGCACGAAAAAAGGTTTCTTGCGTCAATTCCTCGGATAGCGAAACATCACGCGTCATTTTCATTAAATATTTAAAAATGAATTCGCGGTTTTCGCTAAATAGCTTTTCAAAATCAGTCACATTATCACCGCCCTTTCGTCTATTAGATAAGTAAACTCACAAAACGTTACAAAAATTATAACATTTTTTAATAAAAATAAAAGCCCCACGCTTAAAAACGCAGAGCTTAATTGGCGTTCCCGAGAGGATTCGAACCTCCGACCTACCGCTTAGGAGGCGGTCGCTCTATCCAGCTGAGCTACGGAAACATTTGATTTATTTACCTCAATATTTTATCTAAACGGTACAGCATTGTCAAGTAAAAATGCCGTACCGTTTAAACATTTACATCGTCTTACTTTTTATACATTCGGTCGTTGATTTCCTTGATCGCCTTCATTCCCTCTTTGCTGAATTTCGGCTCTCTGCTTTCATAAAGCAATCCGTTCATTTCCTGCTGAACATCAGTAATCTGAGTATAACAATAACCCGATATATAAGGAATTTTTCCGACTGTTTCGGTGATTTCAGCGAACTTGTTTATAAAATCCTGCTCACTTTTTACACCGCCGTAGCCCCAGTCGCCCTTTTCATTACACTCTTTATAATAAGTAATGCCGCCATACTCGCTCATAATAACCGGCTGACCATTATATTTGTAGCCGTCGGCAAGCAATTTATTATTACACGAATACGGTATTTGACCATTAAGAATCTTTAACTCCTCGTCTGTGTAGGCGTTAAGCACCTCGTCAGCATCATGACGATATTCATGAATCGTAATAATATCGGTCATCACCTGCTGCCAGCCGTCATTCGAAACTACCGGTCGGGTTGGGTCAAGCACCTTTGTAAAAAGGTACATTGAATTAGCAAAATTCTGCTCGTTGATATTACTGCCGAGATTGCTGAATCCCCACGATTCGTTAAAGGGTACCCACGTTATAATCGACGGATGATTATGATTCTGGATGACTATTTTTTTCCACTCGTCAGTAAAATAAGATACCGCCTTGTCAGTAAAAGCATACGCATTAGCCATTTCGCTCCAAACGAGCAGCCCCAAATTATCACAGAGATAAAGGTAACGCTCATCCTCAATCTTTTGATGCTTTCTGACGGCATTATAGCCATATTCAAATGTAGCATTTATATCATCGAGAAGCGCCTGACCGCTTGGAGCAGTAAGGTGGGAATCCTTCCAATAACCTTGGTCAAGCACCATTTTGAGATTTATCGGTTGGTTGTTTAAAAGTATCTTGTCGCCTGAAATTGAAATTTTTCGTATTCCGAAATAGGAATCAACTCTATCAACCAGTTCGTCATTGAAATAAAGATTAAACTGTACGTCATATAAATTCGGCGTATCGGGCGACCAAGGGTAAAAATCTGCATCATCCTCAATTAAAACCGTTAAACCATTAGCCCCGGGATTGAGTTTTGTCCTTGTTTCAAAAATAGTCCTGCCCTCGAATGAAATTATCGTTTTGGCAAAGCACTGATTTTGGGCAAGCTGCGAACCGACCAAACTCAAATCATAGTCGAATCTGACCGATTTATTGTCATAGTTGGTTGTAATTTTGACATGGTTAAATCGCTTGTCACCAGCTCTTTCGATCCAAACCGTTTTCCAAATTCCAGTCGTCTGAACATACCAGCAGGCAAAATTTTCTGTGCGATAGCGCTGCTTTCCGCGTGGCTGTTCGAGTGATAACGAATCCTCAACCTTTACGGTAATATCATTATTGCCAACATTTACGAAATTTGTAATATCAAAGGAAAAGCGATGGTATCCGCCGATGTTTTCACCGACAAATTTGCCGTTTATCCATACCTTTGTATAAAAATCGCTTCCCTCAAAATGAAGCAAAATCCCTTCATTCACATCTTCATCTGATAAACTAAACTTGCGATTATACCAAACGGCACGATGAGCCGTCTCGTCACCGACTCCGCTCATTTTTGTTTCATAAGTGAAAGGGACATATATTGCCTTTGCGCAAGGAAATTCCGCGTAAAATTCACCTTTCTCTCCGACATTTTCATCGTCGAAAAGAAAGCTCCATAAACCATTCAAATTAAGCCAATTCTCGCGTTTAAATTGCGGTCTCGGGTATTCTAAATCAAAGTTTTTCACCGTTAGTCACTTCCCTGCTAAATAATAAAAATGCTAAATCCTCGGTTAAATCAAGGATTTAGCAAATTACTTTTGGTGGAGATAAGCGGGATCGAACCGCTGACCTCTTGAATGCCATTCAAGCGCTCTCCCAGCTGAGCTATACCCCCAAATATTAAACTATCTGCGACAGAAATAATTATATCAAACTATCAGCATTTGTCAAGTAAAATTTATCTTGAAAGTAGGCATATTTAATGTTATCATATATTAGTGTAAATTCTTTTGAGGTGATTACAATGAAATTTGTTAAAAACATTATCTCGAGTATATGCTGTTTGGCGGTCATCTGTGCTATGCTTGTTTCAGCTTCAATAACAGCAAGTGCGGCCAACGATGTAAAGGTCGAGATAATCAGCAACGTAATAAAGGCCGAGCCGGGTGACAGGTTTTTGGTTAGTTACAGCTTTAAGAATGCTGACGAATTTAAATACGGCTTAACCGCCTTTACCGGCATTTTAAAATTCGACTCGTCAAAGGTTCGCTGCACGAAAGCTACTCACAGCTCATTTAATAACTCATTTTTTACAACAAATAAGAGCTTGGATGGCGAGGTCAGAACGCTTTACGCATACGCAAATCTCAATAAAAAGCCGGGCGTAAACAGCGACGCCGCCTTTGTTACATACGAATTTCTCGTAAAGAAAGATGCGGTCGGTGAGGTTAAATTCTCGCTGAGTTTCGATACAATGGTTACCACCGATTATGACAAAGATCCTGTCGAAAATATCACATTAACCTACGACACTCCTTCGTGTGTCGTTGAAATTATAAATCCAAACGCTGAATCCACTTCAAGTGAAGCTACTTCAAACAATACTACTTCAAGCAACACATCAAGCAAACCTACATCGTCAGCAACATCATCAAACACAAGTAGTAATACAAGTAGCAAAACGCCTTCTGCAAGTTCAAACGAAAGCAACACAAACATAAAGGATGAATATCTCAATCCCAATTTCACAAGCAGTAACATCGCCAGCGGCGAAGAACAGGAAATCGATAATGCAACAGATACAAGTGCGATTCAAAGTCAACTCAACGAAAGCGCAGAAAATATGATTTCAAAGGAATTATCCGAAGCTGAAAAGGATGATTCATCCTCGCCAATTACTATGTTTGTTATTATAGCAATCATTGGTTTGGTTGCTGCAATCGGACTAGTCGCAACGCTGATAATTCTCTCTAAAAAGAACAAGTAAAAATTTAGCCGCCATTTCATAACGAGATGGCGGCTATTTTTTTGGCTTATATAATTCCAAAATGTTCAAGTAAAATTTTAAGTCCAAGTAAAATCAGGATTGCCCCACCTGCAAATTCCGCCTTTGACTTATATTTAGAGCCGAATACGTTTCCGATTTTAACTCCAATGCAGGAAATAGCAAAGGTCACGACACCAATAATTACAACTGCAATCAAGATGTTTATAAGTGCGGATGCGGCAATTAACTTAACCGGTACGCAGGCAAAGGTTATTCCGACAGCTAATGCATCTATACTCGTTGCCACCGCCATTAAAAACATTGTCCTCAAATCAAATGATTCCGAGATTTCTTCTTCCTCTTTGCCAAGCGATTCCTTAATCATATTCGCACCAATTGAGGATAATAGTATAAATGCAATCCACGGTGCAATATTGGTTATGTACGCGGCAAAGCTTGTGCCGAGAATATAACCGATAAAAGGCATCAATCCTTGAAATCCGCCAAACCAAACACCATAAGTAACAGCGTGTTTTAACTTCAATCTCTTTGTAGCAAGACCTTTGCAAACTGATACTGCAAACGCATCCATTGAAAGACCAAGCGCCAATAAAAGAAGCTCAACTATTCCCATTATAATCTCTCCAAAGTAAAAAAGCTTTTGCTAAAATATATGCAAAAGCTTTTTAAATATATAATTTAACCGAAAAGGTTGATAAGTACACCTGCGGCTACGGCTGAACCGATAACTCCGGCTACGTTGGGGCCCATAGCGTGCATTAGCAGGAAATTGCCCGGGTCATACTGCTGACCGATTTTTTGCGATACACGGGCAGCCATAGGAACGGCAGAAACACCAGCCGAGCCAATAAGCGGATTTACCTTTCCGCCGGTCAAGAGGTACATAAGCTTGCCGAGCAAGATACCTCCTGCTGTACCGAAGGCAAATGCAGCAAGTCCCATTCCAACGATACCGAGGGTTTCAAGATTAAGGAAGCTTGCGCCGTTAGTTGTTGCGCCGACGGTAATTCCGAGGAATATAGTTATTATGTTCATAAGCTCATTTTGAGCCGTTTTGCATATGCGGTCAACTACTCCGCTTTCTTTCATAAGGTTTCCGAGCATAAGCATACCGACGAGAACGGCAGCCGACGGAAGAAGAAGCGAAACAATAATTGTAACTGCGATCGGGAAAATAATTTTTTCCGTCTTTGATACTGTGCGCAGGGTTTCCATTCGAACCTTGCGTTCCTTTTCGGTGGTAAGTAATTTCATAATCGGCGGCTGAATTACGGGAATAAGCGCCATGTATGAATAAGCGGCAACGGCAATCGGTCCGAGATATTTGGGCGCCAGCTTTGACGTAACGAAGATGGCAGTCGGACCGTCGGCACCGCCGATAATACCGATTGACGAAGCAACGTTTGAATCAAAGCCGAGGAAAAGAGCGCCGACAAATGCAACAAAAATACCGAGCTGAGCTGCGGCACCAAGAAGCAAACTTTTCGGATTGCTGATAAGGGGTGAAAAGTCGGTCATACAGCCGATTCCGAGGAAAATAAGCGGCGGATAAATACCAAGCTTTACACCAATATAAAGAATATCAAGCAAACCGCCCTCTTTTAGCACCTGACCGACCATCAAATGTCCATCAGCCGTCCAAAACTCGAGATTCGACGTGTCGAAATATTCGGGGTGATAAAGTCCTGCACCGGGCAGATTTGCCAAAAGCATACCGAAAGCAATAGGCAAAAGCAAAAGCGGCTCGAACTGAAACTTTATAGCCAAGACAAGCAGACCACAAGCAACGGCAATCATAATCAGATTCTTATACCCGTCACCCACAAAAAACTGTGCAAATCCGGATTCCGAAAGAATACCGGTTACAGTTTGTATAAAACTATCCCATATATTCATATCTCAATCTCCTATTTCTCTAAAAGGCACGTACGTTATCGCGAATACCTGCGTTAGCCCAAGCCGAACGACCGACAGTCGACGGACGAATTGAACGAATAACCGCTTTTTTTCCTGTACCTTCGTACATCATGGCAACAGCGGCAGATATTACTGCAATTACTTCGTCATCGTCAACGTTAGATAAGGTGTTAACTGCACTTTTTGACGGTGAAGGTTCAGCCACCTTTTTGACCTTTGGTGCTTTTTCAGGTTTCGCTTTTTTGCCACTTTTGCCATTTCCAACCTTTGCAAAAAGGCCAAAAACAGCAATCATAATAACAAGAATTAGAAGCATACCGAAAACGATAGCAACCCCGGAAAATGTAGTAATTACCGATAACTCGCCCTTTGTCATTTTTGAAGCATCGATAGCAAGCTGATTGAAGTACATTTATTTTAATCCTCCATGGTTGATTTAAACTTTTCGAGTGCGGCTCTGAGCTCCTCGGCCTTTTCCTCGGGAGCAGTCGGGTTACAATGAGCCCACGCACCTGTTTCCGACGAAGCGTTAAATTTCTGCTTATCGGCAGAACGCATCGGCGGGAAAAACTCGATATGGAAATGATAATAATCAGATGTATCTTCTGTATTTACGGGTGCATTATGCATACACATCATGTACGGAAACTTATAATCAAACAAGCTGTCGAGCATTCCTGTTGTAAGCTTCAATGTTTCAGCAAGTGAACGCTTTTCGTCAGCGGTGAATTCGGTAATGTTTCCAACGTGACGCTTTGACATAATATAAACGCCGTAAGGATACTCAACAAAGAACGGAAGTATAACGGCAAAATGCTCGTTTTCGAAAATAACGCGCTTTTCCGCCTTCTTTTCCTGGTCGTTCATTTCGCAGAAAATGCACCTTCCGTTTTTTTCGTAAAATTCCTTTGCCGCTTCAACTTCAAGCTGCAACTTCTTCGGAACAACAGAATAGCCGTAAATCTGACCGTGGGGATGCGGCATTGATACGCCTACAACCTCGCCTCTGTTCTCGAAAATAAAGACGTATTTGATGTTTTCGTCCTTTGAAATTTCAGTAAATCTGTCAACCCAGAGGTCAACAAGCTTTGAAATATGGTCAACCGGCAATTCGGGCAAGGTAATTGTATGCTCGGGTGAATAAAGGATAACCTCACACTTTCCGTATGCGGGTTTTACCTTGAAAAAGTCGGTTGCAACGTCGTCGGGTTCGGGCGGATTCTGTGACAATGCGGGAAAATCGTTGTCATATTTGAGAACGTCAAAGTGATCGGGCACCTTTCCCGAGCCGGGACAAAACGGGCACCAATCCTTTGGCATATTGGGGCGACCCTGACGGTGTGATGCAATCATAACCCAGTCCTTTATAAACGGATGATATCTAAGTTCTGCCATAATATTTTATCTCCTTTTTGAAGCTTATTTGCTAATCATTGTGCCGCCAAGCGGTCTAATTTTAAGAACGTAGCAATTACCCTGGCCGAATACACCTTCGATGGTGTTTATGTACTCGTCGAGTAAATCGTTAGGGACAAACGCCTGAATTGTACCGCCGGAGCCGCCGCCGTGAACGCGGTATGCTCCTCTGTCGCCGAGAACCTTGCCAGACAAGTAAAGTGCCAGTGAGAGTCCCTGCTCGTAAGGCGCCGATGCGGCATAAACATTCTGCAAATACATAAAGGACGACCGACCCGATTCACGAACGAGTTTGAGGAATTTGTCAAAATCCTTTGCTTTGAGCGCATTCTTTTCCTCGACAGCGCGTCTGTTATCGTCAAAGAAGTGGATAGAACGAAGAACGGCTCTGTCTCCAAATTTTTCGCGCAGTGCAGGAATGTTTTTATAGAATTCAGCTTCGTCAACCTTGCGAAGTGCCTTTTCGCCAAAATAAGCAGCTACATCACGCATTTCCTGCGGTACTGCGGCATATTCACAGGTCAAATCAGCATGATTTCCACCCGTGTTAACGATACAAAGTGAATGATTCTGACCGGCAAAGTCGAAATCAACCTTTTCGATAATCGGGTTTTCAACGTCGCCGAAATCAATTCCTACAAAGCCGCCAACCGAACTTGCCATTTGGTCCATAAGTCCGCTCGGCTTACCGAAAAATACATTTTCGGCATACTGCGAACACTTTGCGATAGTAACAGCGTCGATTTTGTTATCATTAAAGAGATAGCTGATTATTGTTCCAACAAGCACCTCGAAGGCAGCCGAGGAAGAAAGTCCCGATCCCTTTATAACATTCGAGGTGGTATACGCATCAAAGCCGCCAATTTCAAAGCCAAGCTGCTTTATACGAGCGCAAACGCCGCGGATAAGCGAAGCTGATCTTTCCTTTTCACTTTCGACGGGGTCGAGATTGGTAATATCAACCTCGTCCATATCAAATCCCTTTGACTTAATACGAACGATTCCGCTATCATTCTTTGACACCACGGCGATAACATCAAGGTTAACGCTACCGGCAAGCACGCAACCAAACTGATGGTCGGTATGATTGCCGCCGACCTCGGTTCTACCCGGTGCGCTGAAAAGGGATACTTCCCTATCCTCACCAAAATAATGAGCAAATCGGTCACAGGCCGCATCATAGCGAGCAACATTTTCGTCAACGTTGGTATAAAGCATGTCAAACGTTGAATTAAACTCACCGGAAGCCAGACCTTTTTTTACATCAGTAAATTTCAAAATAATCACTCCAAAATTTTGAGCATAATACCCATAATACATTAAAATAAATAATAACAGATTATACTATATAATTGCAACCGTTTTTTACATATTTTTTATATTTTTGCCAATAAAATTTATTTTCTCCTGCCGACAGCATTTTAACATGATAAAAAATGTCGACAGCATTGTATTTGCCGTCGACATTTTGATATTATTTACCGCTCAAACACTTTTCAGTATGCTCGATTTCAATTCTCATGCGGTCGATGATTTTCTTTTCAAGTCGGGAAATGTATGATTGCGAAATCCCGAGCTTATCAGCGACCTCCTTTTGAGTATGCTCTCGATTACCCGAAAAGCCGAAACGCAGCTCCATTATCAGCTTTTCACGAGGTGAAAGCTTATTTATCATTCTGTGCAATAAAACCGCCTCGTCGTAGGTTTCGATACCTCGGTTGATTTCCTCACCGTCGCTGCCGAGAACGTCGGACAAAAGCAGTTCATTCCCGTCCCAGTCAACGTTTAACGGCTCGTCGATTGACACCTCAACTCTGAATGATGACGTCTTTCTGAGATGCATTAAAATTTCGTTTTCTATACATCGAGAAGCGTAGGTTGCGAGCTTTATATTCCTTTCGGGGCAAAAGGTTTTTACCGCTTTTATCAGCCCAATCGTGCCAATCGAAATTAAATCCTCTACACCCGATGCCGTACCCTCAAACTTTTTTGCGATATACACAACAAGACGCAGATTATGTGTAATCAACTTATCGCGTACCGTTTCATCTCCGTTTGAATACCTTTCGATAAGCGCGGTCTCCTCCTCCTTTGAAAGAGGTGGCGGTAAAAGTTCGGGTCCGTTGATATAATCAATTTCAGGTACGGGTTGTAGTTTACATAATATTTTTTCAATCAATCTCTTAAACCATTTAATCATATCACATTTCTCCTAAAAAATATCATAATTCGCCACCGCCTTGTATTCGCTTTCAAACCTATGTGACGACACGCCGATAAGTAGGTTATCAACCCTTTTATCCCCAAAGAATACGCTGTCGGGTTTGAACACCGGCATTAACCCTTCGTTACCGACGGTATTATAGGGAATATAGCGGAGCTTGTTTTGCTTAATTGTATCCTCGCTGAGATTATCCAAATCAATAGTCAGACACTTTGAGATGCTACTGTCAACAACGGCAACCGGCATATCGGTAAAGGCGTCACGAAGCATATTCCCCGTGTCAATAAGACAACTGAATTCAACCGTTTTTCCATTATGCTCGACCGTCATTTTTACCGTTTTTCTTTCTTTTTTCGCAAAACCGCCGTTCAGCGCACGGACGATTATTATTACCGCGTAAATTACCGCAGAGCCAAGTATAAGTTCAATCGCCGAAATGTCAAAGTAAATCACTGAATTATTGATTATCAGCCGATTTGGCTTAAATATTTGATAAATGAAATATACGCTTCCGCTGAATAAAAACGAGACGAGAAAGAAGGTAGCAAGTCGTTTCATGAAAATATGTAGATTGTCAAAGCCAAAGGTAAAAAATATTATTAAGACGGCTATAATCAACTGACAAAGCATCGAAATCAGCTCGTTTTTTTGCGGTAATAAAATTACAAGTGAGCAAATTCCGCCAACCGCTGAACCGATAAAAAGACGCAAAAATCGACGAGGCGTTCGTAAAAATGCGCAGGTTGCAAGCAGAATAAAGTAATTAACGTATGTATTTATCAAAACGAGTATATCGGCATAAACTGTCATATCCCCATCACCAAAATTATTATAGCCCAAAGCAACAAAAAATAATGTAAAATAATGTACCGATAATATGTCGATAAATGATATATTTTGGTTTACATAATATTAAAGGACTGCACGGTTACTTACCATGCAGTCCTTTTTATATGAATTACACTTTTAATCAATCATCAAGGTTTCGAGCGCAGACGAAAGAGCCGCGTTATCATCCGCATTATCGCCAAAGACGAATACTAATATCAAGCACTCATTTTGAGCAGGGATGAGATAATATTCGCGCTTTTCGCCCGACTTTTCGGCGGTGAAATAACGAGCTGTATAAAATTCGCTGCCAACCGCAATCGACTCCGATTTTGACAACGCGTATTGGTCGCCGCTGAGCTTGGTCGTTATTCCATCGAGAGTGGTGTCAACCGTTTTACCTCCCGAAAGAGTCGCTTCGAGAAAAGCCGTACTGTTTTTAGCAGAAAAAATGTCCTTATCCCCTGCTTTATATTCAAAAGCTTCTGTGTTCAATCGTATCGAATAGCCCTTTTCGCTCGAAATAAGCGGTAAACCATTTTCACCACTTAAATCCGAGCTGGTATTGCTTATATTGTTATCAACGCCGCCATTATTATCATTGGAGCAGCCGAATAAAAACAAGGGCAAACAAACTACCATCAAGAGAACAATTAACCTTTTCATAAACTATCACCTCTTAAATTTAGTATAGCACCATATATTTTATCTTTCAATCTATTTTATATTGACATTGGCGGTTTATTTAGATTATACTTGTCTTAAATTGGTATAAGGAGTACACCGATATGATTTTTAACATTAACAGTAAAGGTAACACCACCCCCTTTAAACATTATTGGGAAATGTGCGTAGGCAGCTGCCACGCATATACCGCCCTTCGCGAAGATTATCGTCAACAGCTTAAAAAAGCACACGACGAGCTTGGATTCGAGTACGTTCGTTTCCACGGACTCTTTAACGACGATATGGGTATTTGTAAGAGACGTTGGAACGGCGAAACAAAGTCGAAATACATATCATACAATTTCGTAAACTCGGATAATATTTTCGAATTCCTGCTTTCAATCGGTATGAAGCCGTTTATCGAGCTTGGTTTTATGCCCGAAGCACTCGCCTCGGGAACAAAGACCTGCTTCCATTATAAAGGAAACATTACCCTGCCGAGCGATTACGAGGAATGGTACAAGCTCGTAAAGGCATTCACACAGCATTGTGTTGACCGTTTCGGTCTCGACGAGGTAAAGACATGGTATTTCGAGGTTTGGAACGAGCCCAACCTTGACTTCTTCTTTGACGGTACAAAGGAGGACTATTTCGAGCTTTATAAGCATTCGGCGCTTGCTGTAAAAAGCGTAAGCGAAGAGCTCCGTGTAGGCGGTCCTGCTACCTCGGTAAATGCTTGGGTTCTCGATATGGTCAACTACTGCGAAAGCAATAACGTTCCCCTCGATTTCATTACTACTCACCATTATCCTTCCGACGACCCGCTGTGGAAGAATCAGGATATGAGCTTGGATGAATTCTGGAAAAAACTCGGTCACCTTATGGGCAAATATGAACGCGGCATTCTCAAAAAGATGACCGCCAGAGCCAGAGAGGAAGCAGGAAAGTATCCTCTCATGTATACCGAGTGGAACACTTCGGCAATCATCGGCGAAGAACAGCACGATGAAAACTATGCAGCATCCCTCGTTACAAAGGCAATTTCGGATAACGATGGCTTGGTTGAGGCATATTCCTACTGGACTTTCACCGATATTTTTGAAGAAAACTGTCAGCTTCAGGGCGAATTCCACGGTGGCTTCGGACTCCAAACCTATCACGGAATTAAAAAGCCGGTATATCATTCATTCGAACTCCTTCACTCGCTTGGCACAGAACGTCTCGAAGTTGAAGGATACAAAGAGGGTGACACGGTAGAAGTTGTCGCTACAAAGGTAGAAAACGGACTTTCGCTCATTGCCTTTAACCACAACGTTCCGACAGGCGAAATCAAGGCCGAGCCAATCGAAATCAAAATTTCGGGAATTGATAAGCTTACAGATGTTACAGTTCGTAAATCTGACGAGGAGCACGCAAACGCTAAAAACGTGTGGAAATCTCTCGGTGCTCCCGAATACGTTTACGGCGACACGCTTAAAGAAATCAGCGAAAAAGCCGAGCTCGTTACAGAAAAAGCCGATTGGTCGCTCAACGGCGATGTGCTCACAATTTCTGTTACAATGCCCGAACACTCGGTTTACGGATTTGAAGTTAAGTTCTAATTTCAATACATAATATTATTTACGGTCTGCATTTATTAACTTAAATGCAGACCGTTTTTTATGTCAAAAAATATTTCGTCGCATAATCTAATATTGAATGCAATTACGCTGAGCGATAATCGAAAGGCAGGTATGTTAATGTGGGAAACAATCTCATAATGGTTAGCTCAATCACCCACGCAATTCGTGGACGCGACCTGCTGAAACAAAAAGGTTTTAAGGCGTCCATTCAAAAAACTCCCGGCGGACTCGATACCGCCGGTTGCGGATACAGTATCTTTGTCGATAAAAATATAGATTCAGCTCAAAAAATAGTTTCGGCGGCAGGGATAAAGATACTCGGTATCGCAAAAAGGCAATAAATTATTCGGAGGCAAAACTATGATATATTTAGACAATGCGGCGACAACCTTTCCAAAGCCACAATCGGTCATAAAAACGGCGGCAAATTCGCTTAAAACGGCTTCAAATCCGGGCAGAAGCGGACATGACCTGTCTCAAAATACCGCTATCGAAATTTACAAGGTCAGAGAAAAGGTCAAAAATCTCTTTGGTGCCGATTCGGTCGAAAAGGTTGTATTCACCCTCAACTGCACCCATGCTATCAACTATGTTTTAAAGGGGCTGGTTAAAAAAGGGGGCCGCATTGTCACCTCCTCGTTCGAGCATAATGCGGTAATGCGTCCTCTCGAAAAATTAAAAAAACAGGGCGTTACCATTGACGTTGCTGAAGCATATCCCGACGACAGAGAGGCAACAATCCGCTCGTTCGCACGGCTGATAAACACCAACACAAAGCTCGTAATATGCACCGCCGCATCGAATGTAATCGGGTTCAAAATGCCGCTCAAAGAAATCGGAGATATGTGCAAACAATTCGGCGCAATATTCGTTGTTGACGGTGCTCAGCTTGCGGGCGTGTGCGACATAAACGTAAAGGAAAACAACATTGACTATCTATGTATAGCCGCGCACAAGGGTCTTTATGCGCCGATGGGTACGGGAATACTCATTATCAACAACGATGACGAGCTTGACACCATTATAGAAGGCGGAACAGGTACGGCATCGATTATGCTCGACCAACCGCGTGATTTACCCGAAATGCTCGAAAGCGGAACAGTAAACGTTTCGGGCATAATGGGAATCGGTGCAGGTATCGACTTTATAAACTCAAAGGGTGTCAACAACATTTATAATCACGAAATGAAGCTGATAAGACGACTATATTCAGCTTTACGAAATATCCCCGGTGTAAAAATTTATACGCCAATGCCCGACGAAAACTATGCTCCTGTGCTTTCGTTTAACGTAAGTGGACTGAATAGTGTGGAAACTGCTTCAATACTCAATAAAATGGGCTTTGCAACGAGAGCAGGTCTTCACTGTGCTCCACTTGCTCACAAGCGGCTCGGCACAATCGAAAGCGGAACCGTCCGTGTTTGCCCGTCGATATTCACCACAACCGAACAGATTGATAAATTCATAATGGCGGTCAAAAATATTTCGGTAAAAAGAAGAACAGTTTTTTGAAAAAGACTTGAAAAATAAAGAAAAAGGTGTTAAAATATCTATATTAACGCTGTGACGAAGAAAAGTAGTTGAAATTATTGATATTCAGAGATTGTGTGTCACCGGCTGAAAGCACACATATACCGATATTCAGCGAAGTTCACTTCCGAGCGGTACGGCTTAAATCGAGAGTAGGTCGTAACGGAGAATGACACCGTTATCAAGTCATGTCGAGTGACCGCTTGATTATTTTTCGAGTCGGTTATTAGGGTGGTACCGCGGAATATAGTTATTTCGTCCCTTGTTCCTATTATGGAGCAAGGGGCTTTTTTTATGTTTAATAATCTAATGAGGTGATAATATGAAAGAACAGATTAAGCAAATTCGCCAGGTTGCCGAAGAAGCAATCGCAGCTGCTCAATCAGAACAGGAAATCGAAGCATTACGCATTCGTTTTCTCGGAAAAAAGGGTGAACTCACCGCTATTTTAAAGCAAATGGGCGGCGTTTCTCCCGAAGAAAGACCGATTATCGGTCAGCTCGCTAACGAGGTCAGAAGCTACATAGAGGAGCAGATTTCGACCATCAGCGCAAGTTTAAAGGCGCAGTCGGCTGCTAAAAAGCTCGAAAGCGAAAAAATTGACGTTACCATTCCCGGACGAGCCACTACCCTCGGTCAAAAGCATCCGCTTAATATCGTACTTGACGAAATCAAAGAAATATTCTTGGGTATGGGCTTTGACGTTGCCGAAGGTCCCGAGGTTGAGCTCGATTACTACAACTTTGAAGCACTCAACATCCCGAAGGACCACCCTGCCAGAGATACTCAGGATACATTCTATATCACCGAAAATATACTTCTCCGCACCCAGACATCTCCCGTACAGGTTCGCGTTATGGAAAAGCAAAAGCCGCCCATCCGCGTAATTTCTCCGGGACGAGTTTATCGTTCGGACGCCGTTGACGCTACCCACTCACCCGTTTTCCATCAGATTGAGGGACTCGTTGTGGACAAGGGTATCACAATGGGCGACCTTAAAGGCACGTTAGAGGATTTTGCAAAGCGTCTCTACGGTGACGATTCGGTATTCCGTTTCCGTCCCCACCACTTCCCCTTTACCGAGCCGTCGGCAGAAATGGACACAATGTGCTTCAACTGTCAGGGCAAGGGTTGCCGCTTGTGCAAAGGCGAAGGTTGGATTGAAATTCTCGGTTGCGGAATGGTTCATCCGAAGGTGCTCGCAAATTGCGGCATCGACCCCGAGGAATACAGCGGTTTCGCCTTTGGTCTCGGTTTAGAGCGTATCGTTATGCGACGCTTTGGTATCGATGATATGCGCTTATTGTTCGAAAATGACATTAGATTTTTAAATCAGTTTTAAGGAGGTGCTTTGATTATGAATCTTTCAATGAGATGGTTAAAAGAATTTGTTAACGTTGACGTCAATCCCCACGATTACAGCGAAGCGCTCACTATGAGCGGTTCAAAGGTTGAGGGTTACTCGGTCGAGGCCGAGGAAATCACCGGCGTAAAGGTCGGTCGCGTATTATCAATCGAAAAGCACCCCGACGCAGACAAGCTTGTCGTTTGTCAGCTCGATATGGGCAACGAGCAGATTCAGATTGTAACAGGTGCATCAAATCTCACTGTCGGCGACCTTGTACCCGTTGCTACCGATGGTGCTTGCCTCCCCAATGACGTAAAGATTAAAAAAGGTAAGCTCCGCGGCGTAGTTAGTCAGGGTATGATGTGCTCGATTGCCGAGCTTGGTGTTACCCTTGGTGACTTCCCCTACGCTATTGAGGACGGAATTTTCGTATTGCAGGAGGATTGCAAGCCAGGTGACGACGTAAAGGAAGCAATCGGTCTCAATGACACCGTTGTTGAATTCGAAATCACCTCAAACCGTCCCGACTGCCTTTCTGTAATCGGGCTCGCTCGCGAAACTGCCGTTACACTTGATAAGCCGTTTAACGAGCATACACCCGTTGTTACCGAAGGTGACGGAAACATAAACGACCTTCTCGATGTAAAAATTGAAACTCCCCTTTGCAAACGATATATGGCAAGGGTTGTTAAAAACATCAAGGTTGAGCCCTCTCCGCGTTGGCTGAGAGAACGTCTCAGAGCAAGTGGCGTCAGACCGATTTCGAACATAGTTGACATTACAAACTATGTCATGCTCGAATACGGTCAGCCAATGCACGCATTCGACCACAGATTCGTTGACGGCGGCAAAATTGTCGTTCGTCAGGCAAATAACGGCGAAAAAATCACAACACTCGACGGAGCTGAACGCGAGCTTAACGAAAATATGATGATTATCGCTGATAGCAAAAAGCCGATTGCTGTTGCAGGCGTTATGGGCGGCGAATTCAGCGGAATCATGGAAGACACCGATACAATCGTATTTGAATCGGCTTGTTTCGACGGCGCTTCTGTCAGAACTACTGCAAAAGCATTAGGCATGAGAACAGACGCTTCTTCGCGTTATGAAAAGGGACTTCCTGCCGAACTCTGCGAAGCTGCACTCGATCGCGCTTGTGAGCTTATTACCATGCTTGGCGCAGGTGAGGTTGTCGGCGGATATATCGACTGCGGCGACTATGATAAAGAGCCGAAGACAGTTAAATTTGAGCCCGAATGGACAAACAAGTTCCTAGGCACAAATATCGAAAAGTCGGAAATGATTTCAATTCTCGAGCGTCTCGGTTTCACAGTTGACGGCGATATTATTACGGTTCCTTATTACCGAATCGACATCGAGCACAAGGCAGATATTGCCGAAGAAATTGCTCGTATCTATGGCTATAACAATATTGAAGATACAGGTATCCGCGGCTGTGCAAACGGCAAGGTTACCGAAAGCCAGAAATTTGAGCGCAATATCAACAATTCGATGCTTTCACTCGGATATTCACAAATCAACACATATTCCTATATCAGCCCTAAGGAATATGATATGATAAATATGCCGAATGACGAACAAATGAGAAAATCGGTAAAGATTATGAATCCGCTTGGCGAGGACACCTCTCTCATGCGTAATACCACTTTACCGAGCATTATGCGTATTCTCTCGCTCAATTATAAGAACAGAAACGCTGATGCACGACTTTACGAAATCGCAACCGAATATATCCCTCTCGGCGAAAATGAGCTTCCGATTGAACGCAAGGTGCTGACGGTCGGCGCTTACGGAAAGCTCGATTTCTATGACATTAAAGGCGTTGTTGAGGAAACACTCAGAAAGATGAATATAAAGGAATGGGACATCATTGCTACCGATAAGGAATACGCCTTCCATCCGGGCAGAACGGCTCTTTTGACCATTGATGGAAAGAAACTCGGCGTTATCGGTCAGATTCATCCGTCTGTTTGCGCTAACTACGACATTGATGACGAAGTTTACGTTGCTATGATTGACTTTAACACAATGTACGAGAATCAAAATGACGAGCGAACATACCACAGCTTACCGAGATTCCCGTCGGTAACCCGCGACCTCGCTATCCTTTGTGATATTGATTTGCCCGTTCTTTCACTCAAAAAGGCGATTATTAGTGGCGCAGGTCCCCTGCTCGAAAAGGTTGAGTTGTTTGACATCTTCACAGGTGAACAAATTGAAAAGGGTAAAAAGAGCGTTGCTTATTCGTTGACTCTCCGTTCTGACAGCGGCACCCTCAACGAAAAGCAGAGCGACAAGGTTATTACAAAAATTATTGCCGAGGTTGAAAAGCTCGGTGCTACATTAAGGTCATAAGGAGTACAAAATGAGCAAATTTGGTTCGTTTATTAACGGCGGCAAGGAATATCGCATCCACGATTATAATCTCAAACGCCCGTTACTCAACTATTTATGGAATGAAAAAATGCTCGCCGGGGTTAACAACCTCGGCGGCGGCATTGGCTCATACGGCGGCAGAACGCTCGCCTATATCAGCACCGAACACGCCAGTCGCACCTCGGTTATTCGCGACGGAAACCGCTATTTTTACATTCGCAACGAGGAAACAGGCGAAATTTTTAACCCAGGATATTATCCGATGTGCACCGAAATCACCGATTATAGTTGTGTTCACGGACTCGGCTACTCGGTTATTTCGGGTGAATGCTTTGGAATAAAAGCAACCGCTCGAGTTTTTATTAACAAGACCGAACCCTGCGAAATTTGGACCCTCACCCTCGAAAACATGAGTGATAAGACGGTCAAGTTCAAGGTGTTCTCTCTCGTTGACTTTTTGCTTGAAGGTTATCAGCGTTATTCCGACTACAACTCGTACGTTCATGGTCATTTTGATAGCGAGGACAACGTTGTCCTCTGCATGAACGAGGCGATGGAAAGACCGCATAAATGGTTCAACGGATTCATTTCGTCGGACAAAAAGCCGAGCGGATTTGACACCTCAAAAAAGGCGGTTTTCGGTCCTTTCGGTAATGTGAACTGCCCGAAGGTTATCGTTGATGGCAAGTGTACCAACAGCTTGTCAGCTTGTGAACAGATGACAGGCGTATTGGAGCACACCTTTGAGCTGGCGGCAGGCGAAACCGACACGCTCAATATCTTAATCGGCTGCGTTGACGGAATGGAAAGCGCAAAGGCAATTTCTAAGAAGCTTTTTGCCGAGGGCAAAATTGACGCTGATTTTGATAATCTCATTGCCGAAAAGGACGAGGTTATGAAGTCAATCACCGTCAGCACTCCCGAGGAAAAAATCAATAATTTCACTAATCTGTGGATAAAGCAGCAGGTTCAGCTTTGCGCCGAGGCGGGTCGCGATACAGGAAAGGGTTTCCGCGACCAGCTCCAGGACGCTTGGGCAATTTGCGCATTTAACAGCGAGCTTGGTAAGGAAAAGATACTCGAAACACTCGAATACGAATATCCCGACGGACGTTGTGTTCGTGGCTGGTTGCCGCTTGATCACCACGTTTATTCCGACGGAATGACCTGGATTGCACCGACTGTAAACGCGTATATTAAGGAAACAGGTGACAGTTCAATACTCGATGATGAGGTAAAATATCTCTTGTCCGAGGAAAAAGGCACCGTTTGGGACCACATTCTCCGCGCGGTAAGATACAGTGCAAACGACCTCGGTGACGACGGGCTAGTTCACTCGCTCGACGGTGACTGGAACGATTCGCTGAATATGACCGGTCTCGAAGGCAAGGGTGAAAGTGTATGGACCTCGATTGCCCTCGTTTACGCACTCAAAAACGTTGAAGAAATGGCGGCACGATTCGGAAAAGACGACGATATTATCGAGGAAATGAAGAAATATCGCGAAACCCTCACCGAAAATATTAACAAGAATGCTTGGGACGGCGAATGGTTCCTCGCCGCTATAAACGACCTCGGCGAAAAGGTCGGTTCACACGAGGAAACTGAGGGTAAAATCTATCTCAATTCACAGACATGGGCTGTACTCGCTCAGGTTGCGCCGAGAGAACGACTCGAACAGGCAATGGCAAGCGTCGAGAAATATCTTGATTCCGATTACGGTCCCCTCACCCTCTACCCCGCTTACAAGCATTTTAACAATCATATTGGACGACTGACAAGCTTTGTACCGGGAATTTGGGAAAATGGTACGCCCTACTGTCACGGCGGCTCGTTTAAGGTTGTTGCCGACTGTATAATGGGTAACGGTGATAAGGCATACGAAACCATTATGAAAATTTATCCCGACAGCGTAACCAATCCGTCAGAGCATTCGGGATGCGAACCTTATGCGCTTACGAATATGTATTTCGGTCCCGAAAATCCGAGAAAGGGCGAAACACTTTTTGCCTGGGTAACGGGTACTGCCGGATGGATGTTTAGAGCGGTCACTCAGTACATACTTGGATTTATGCCGAATTATGATACAATCGAGCTTGACCCCTGTATTCCGTCAAGCTGGGATAAATGCGAAATGTCACGCAAATTCAGAGGCGATAACTATATCATTCATATTCTTAACCCCAACGGTCTGCAAAAAGGATATAAGACAATGACTGTTGACGGCGTAAAATATGAACAAAACTCACTTCCGATTTTCGCCGACGGAAAAGAGCACGTTATCAAAATTACACTCGGTGAATAAAAAGTTGTATTGTTAGGAATAGAAAAAAGATGCACGAAATTTCGTGCATCTTTTTTGTCTTACATTATAACAATCGAAACTTTTAAATAATCATTACTGCTTTTGTTTCGTATTTTTTCCTACCCTTAAAAAACCGATTATAAACAAAAGAGCACTTATAAACAGCATTGCCGTTATAACAATCAAGTGGACGTTTCCCGCAACGCACTGCGCCCAATTGTGAAAATTCACTTCATAATGGTTTTCATTCAGTCCGAACAGAGCATTTGTGACATACCCCATACAGTAATACGCGCAAGATGTCACAACAGTGCAAATCCCTGCCTTTAAAAATCCATTAAAATTAAACATACAAATAACTGCACAGAAAATCAATGGTATATACGCATAAGTGGTTATGAGAATCGCCGAAGTAAGCATAAAAGGTTGCCAACTATAAACACACAAAAGAATCAATATTGTAAGCACCAAAACTGTCGTGAAAGCTATGACAAATTTAAGGTTGGACAGTTTTGTTCCGGATAGCAAAATCGTTCCGAAAATCAATATGTACCCCATTAGTGTACCAATGCAGGCGACAGGTAACCAATACAGTTCATTTGTATATACTGCGCAGGTGAACAAAAGCAGGCAAATGGATAAATATGTTGAAACAGAAAAAACAAGTAGTTTCTTTGATTTAAAAAAGTATGTAACACTGGGCACGAACGTATAGGCGCAAACCAGTGCGGTTAACACAATAAAAAACCAAGACAGTGTGTGATTTACTGCAAGATTGCAAATAAAACAGGTTAGGAGCGCGACTGCATAAGATATTGTCGGTACCCAAAACCACGTGCTGCAAATCACACGGAACTTTCGCGCTTCGTGCTTAATTTTTCTCGCATATGTGTCGGTTGAGGCGGTAATCAATTCGTGTTCGCTTATTTCAAGAACACGGCAGATATCGGAAATTAAAGTAATATCGGGATAAGACAATCCTCGCTCCCATTTGCTTACTGCACCTTCGGTTACAAACAGCATTTCCGCTAAATCTTTTTGTGAATAGTTTTTCTCTGTTCGTTTTGTTTTTATGAACGAACCAAAAGTTTTCTTATCTATCATATTTGACCGCCTCCGCCCATAATTCTACGCTAATATAAAATAATCGTCAATGGACTGTTAAGCCACCCATTATTTTTTATATGTTTATTAGGATTATATCATTTTTCTTCTCATACTTCAACACATAGAAAAAACACCGATTTCTTAGACAAATAAAAGTAAAAGCGGACAAGCAAATCGCTTGTCCGCCATTTTTTTTGTAAATATTGTCAGCTAGCGGCTGAAAAATTACATTTCAGCAAAGTACTTGATTGTACGAACCATCTGGCTGGTGTAGCTGTTCTCGTTATCGTACCAAGAAACAACCTGTACCTGATAGGTTTCGTCGTCAATCTTTGTAACCATTGTCTGAGTAGCATCAAAGAGTGAACCGTAGGTGATGCCGATAATGTCAGAAGAAACGAGCTGCTCTTCGGTGTAGCCGAATGAATCAGAAGCAGCTGCCTTCATAGCTGCGTTGATGCCATCAACGGTAACGTCCTTACCCTTTACAACAGCAACGAGAAGTGTTGTAGAACCTGTGGGAACAGGAACACGCTGAGCTGAACCGATGAGCTTGCCATTGAGTTCAGGAATTACAAGGCCGATTGCCTTTGCAGCGCCGGTAGAGTTAGGAACGATATTAACAGCAGCAGCACGAGCACGACGAAGGTCGCCCTTTCTGTGCGGGCCATCGAGAACCATCTGGTCACCAGTGAAAGCATGAACAGTTGTCATGATACCGCTAACGATGGGTGCATACTTGTTAAGAGTGTCAGCCATAGGAGCAAGACAGTTTGTTGTGCAGGAAGCAGCAGAAATAATCTTGTCATCAGCTGTAAGTGTGTTTTCGTTTACGCTGTAAACGATTGTGGGAAGGTCATTTCCGGCAGGAGCAGAAATAACTACCTTCTTTGCGCCGGCGTCGATATGTGCCTGGCTCTTTGCCTTTGAGCAGTAGAAACCTGTGCATTCGAGAACAACGTCAACGTCGAGCTCTCCCCAAGGAAGATTAGCAGCGTCCTTCTCAGCATAGATTCTGATTGTCTTTCCGTTTACGGTGATTGTACCAGCTTCGTCATCAGCAGATACGGTATCGCCGTAGGCATATCTACCCTGAGCTGAATCGTACTTAAGAAGATGTGCGAGCATGGTGGGGTTTGTAAGGTCGTTGATAGCAACTACCTCGTAGCCTTCAGCGCCAAACATCTGTCTGAAAGCGAGACGGCCGATACGGCCAAAACCGTTAATAGCAACTTTTACCATTTTTAATTTACCTCCCAAATTTTCGGTTGATACTATTGTACCCTAAATTTGTCAAATTTGCAAGTTTCTTTGTTATTATTTTAACTAATTTAACCGATTTCGGCGATAATGCCAAAAATGAGTTTATAATAGCCGTTCGATTGATATAATTTATCAAATTATATATGTGCAACGCCGCTTGATTTTGCCGCTTCAGCAACCGCTTTTGCCACCGTTTCGGCAATTCTGCTGTCAAACGCCTTTGGCAATATGTATTCGCTCGAAAGCTCGTCATCGTTTACGAGGGACGCAATTGCGTAGGAAGCCGCCATTTTCATATCGTCATTTATGTCACTTGCCCGGACGTCGAGGGCTCCTCGGAATATCCCCGGAAAAGCGAGAACGTTATTTATTTGGTTAGCAAAGTCGGAGCGTCCCGTACCTACAACAGTAGCACCGCCTTTTTTCGCTTCGTTGGGCATAATCTCGGGTGTAGGGTTAGCCATGGCGAAAACAATAGCATCCCTTGCCATTGTCGACACCATTGTAGCATCAAGCACATTCGGCGCAGATACGCCGATAAATACGTCGGCGTCTTTTATCACATCGGATAAATCGCCCTTTTCCCTATTCGGATTTGTTTGCGCAGCCAATTTTTTATGAGCTTCGGAAAGGTCATCTTTACCATCGTAAATAGCGCCAAATCGGTCGCATGCAATAATATTTTTAACCCCAAGTTTCATTAAATGCTCGGTTATTGCCGTTCCTGCGGCACCTGCGCCATTGATTACACATTTTATTTTGGAAATTTCCTTTTTCACAAGTTTGAGTGCGTTAAGCAAGGCGGCGGCAACAACAATCGCAGTGCCGTGCTGGTCATCATGAAATACGGGAATATCGCAAATTTCCTTTAACTTTTTTTCGATTTCGAAGCATCGCGGAGCCGAAATATCCTCTAAATTTATTCCGCCGAAGCTACCCGAAAGCAAATATATCGTCCTGACAATCTCGTCAACGTCGTTGGACTTTATGCAAAGAGGAAATGCGTCAACTCCCGCAAACTCCTTGAATAATACGCATTTGCCTTCCATAACGGGCATACCTGCTTCGGCGCCTATATCTCCGAGACCGAGTACAGCCGACCCATCGGTCACAACGGCAATCAAATTACTGCGACGGGTAAGTTCAAAGGACTTATCAACGTCCTTTTCGATAGCGAGACACGGCTCGGCAACTCCCGGAGTATATGCAAGCGAAAGCGACTCGGCGTCCTTTACTGCTACGCGCGAAGAAACCTCAATCTTTCCACCAAGCTGATAATGTAAATCAAGTGCTTTTTTTCTTATATCCATAACTATCCCCTTATTTCACTATGAGGATTATTTTAACAGATTAACCCAACATATTCAAGCGGTTACGCAAAAGTTTATAAAATAAAAGCAAATCCTGTCGAACAAAAAAATATTTTTTTAGTATTCCACATACAACCGACGGCAATAATAACCTTGAAATTCACAATCGGGGGTTTGACAATGCAATTCAGCAAGGTTGAAATATGCGGAATAAATACGTCGGAATTAAAGGTGCTTACCGAAAAGGAAAAGGATGAACTCATTAAACTTGCCAAAAACGGCAATAAATCGGCACGGGAAAAACTGATTAACGGCAATCTGAAACTCGTTTTAAGCGTAGTTCAGCGCTTTTCGGGCAGAGGCGAAAATCCAGATGACCTTTTTCAAGTAGGTTGCATAGGGCTGATAAAGTCGATTGATAATTTTGATACCTCACACGAGGTAAAGTTCAGCACATATGCAGTGCCAATGATTATCGGTGAAATTCGCAGATATTTGAGGGACCACAACTCAGTCAGAGTAAGCCGTTCAATAAAGGATAATGCCTATCGTGCCATGCAGGTTAAGGAACAGCTTACGATAAAAAATCAAAAGGAACCGACCATTGACGAGATTGCAAAGGAACTCGATTTACCGAGAGAGGACGTCGTTTTAGCCCTCGAAAGCATTGTCGAGCCGGTTTCGTTAAACGAGCCGGTTTACTCAGACGGCGGCGACACAATATATATAATGGACCAAGTCGGTGACAAAAACGATGATAGAAACTGGCTTGACGAGCTTTTCTTTAAGGAAGCCATAAAAAACCTCAATGACCGCGAAAGAAAGATACTCAATCTCCGCTTTATGAAGGGCAAAACTCAGATGGAGGTTGCAAACGAGATAGGCATTTCACAGGCGCAGGTAAGCCGTCTCGAAAAAGGCGTAATCGACCGAATAAAAGGGCTTTGATTAACCGTTCTCATATTTATCATACAGCTTTTCAAGTGCCTTTTTTTCAATTCGCGAAACGTAAGAACGCGAGATTTTCAGCTTTTTTGCTACCTCGCGTTGAGGAAGCGGTGCTGTTCCGTTGAGCCCATAGCGAAGTATAATTATTTTTCGCTCACGGTCATTCAGCTCGGTTTTAAGATATTCCCTCAGCTTTTTTATTTTCATCCGCTTATCAATATCGTCAACTATGGAAAAATCGGACGGAATAATGTCAAGAAGGGTCAGCTCGTTTCCGTCCTTATCGGTATCAATCGGGTCGTTTATAAATACGTCAAGAGATACCTTTTTTTGCGCTCTGAAATACATTAGAATTTCATTCTCGATGCACTTTGCCGCATAGGTTGCAAGTTTTGTTCCTTTTGAATTATTATAGCTTGAAATTGCCTTTATAAGCCCGATTGTCCCAATCGAAATCAGGTCGTCGGTTTCGTATCCCGTGTCGTAATATTTCTTTACCACGTGGGCTACCAGACGCAAATTATGCTCAATCAGCGTTTCGCGTGCTTTGAGGTCGCCACCCATAAATTTTTCGAGCAGTTCGGCTTCTTCCCTGCTTGATAGTGCTCGCGGAAACGAGCCGGAGTTGGTAACATGCAGAATAAAGTAAAGTATATTAGAAATTGCCACCGATAAAAAATAAGTAAACAAAAAAATCACCCCATATCGAATATACCAAAGTATATGCGATATGGGGATTGTCTTAATCAGTCGGGGGTTTATTTCTTTAAAAATTCTCTGCTTTTATACATAACCTCGTTTTTACACTTTTCACCCGATAGTACTTCATCAATGTTATTATAGGTCGTTCTCGCAATTGTTTCAAGGGCATCGTCGGTCAAAAATGCCTGATGCGCCGTCATCAAAACGTGAGGATGGGCAATAAGAAGCGACAGCATATCATCGTTGATTACCATTCCCGAAAAATCCTCAAAGAAAAAGTCGCTTTCTTCCTCATACACATCGAGAGCTGCACCTGCAACCTTTTCGGTATTAAGAGCGTGTAAAAGCGCCTCTGTGTCAACGAGAGCTCCACGGGAAGTATTGACGATAACCACGTTATCTTTCATCATGTCAAAGGCATCGCTATCAAGGATATGATACGATTTGTCGGTCAAGGGACAATGAAGGGTTATTATATCGCTGTTTTTAAACAGGTATTCGAGGTCAACGTAATGGATGCTTTCATCGTCAATAGGATACGGGTCGTAAGCGAGAATGTCTACGCCAAATCCGCCAAGCACTTCGATAACTGCCTGACCGATTTTACCCGTTCCAATTACACCGACAGTTTTGCCTCTCAAAAGAAAGCCGGTAAGTCCGTTTAAGCTGAAATTAAAATCGCGAGTACGGTTATACGCCTTGTGAATTTTTCGGTTGAGCGAAAGTAAAAGCGCCATGGTATGTTCGGCGACAGTATATGGCGAATATGCAGGAACAGTTACAACAGTGAGTCGATCCTTTGCGGCTTTGAGATCAACATTTGAATAACCCGAGCAACGCATCGCGAGCACCTTTATTCCATTATCGGCTAAAATATTTATCGTGTCGGCGTCAATGTCGTCGTTGACAAAGGCAATAACTGCATCATATCCCCTTGTAATCGGGGCTGTTTTTTTATTAAGCTTACCTTCGAAATAGCTTATTTCGTAATTGTCATTTAACTTGTCGAAATACTGCTTATCATAAGGTTTTGTGTCAAAAAAAGCAATTCGTTTCATATATATCATCTCCTAGAATTTATTTTAACCTATAATTATTAAAATATTGTTAATATTGGGCTTAAATTTTCTTGTAATATGTAAATTTTTTCTGTATAATTAAATTAAATTTATATATTGGACTGATTTTATGAATAATTACTATATTGCCGTCGATATCGGAGCATCAAGCGGTCGTCTTATCGCTGGATGGCTCCAGGATGGAAAAATTGCCGTAAAGGAAATGCACCGATTTGATAACGGCGTTGTGAGCAAAAATGGGCATCTTTGTTGGGAGCTTGACCGCTTATTTGCCGAAATCGTCAACGGGCTCAAAATTTGTAAAGAAAATAACATTGTCCCTAAATCAATCGGTATTGATACATGGGGCGTTGATTACGTGCTTCTTGACAAAAACGGAGAGGTCATCGGTGATACGGTTGCATATCGCGACGGACGAACAAGCGGCATAATTGAAAAAACCGCAAAAATCGTTTCTCAGCCCGACCAATACGCACACACAGGAATTCAGCCGCAGGTGTTTAACACCATTTATCAGCTAATGACCGACAGTGAAAAGTTTGATAAAGCAGAGCGACTTTTGTTCGTTCCTGAATATCTCAACTATCTCCTTACGGGCAAAATGGTCACCGAATACACCAACGCATCAACTTCGGGACTGGTCAGCGCGGAAACAAAGGAATGGGACTTTGACCTGATCGAAAAGCTCGGATTGCCCAAGCGCATTTTTGGCGAAATACATAATCCCGAAAGCATTGTGGGTGAGCTAAAACCCGAAATCGCTGACGAAATCGGCTTTAATTGCAATGTTATTCTCCCCTGCACACACGATACAGGTTCGGCAGTTTTGGCAGTTCCTAGCAACGAAATGTCGCTTTATATCAGCAGCGGCACCTGGTCGCTTATGGGATGCGAAATTATGACGCCGGAACTGAGTGAGGAAAGTCTGAATTTAGGTTTCACCAACGAGGGCGGATACCAATACCGTTTCAGATACCTCAAAAATATTATGGGACTGTGGATGATTCAGTCGGTCAGACGCGAGCTTAATAAAAAATACAGCTTTGACGAGCTTTGTGAAATGGCCAAAAGTTCTGATTTCAACGAGATTATTGACGTCAACAACAGCGCATTTTTAGCCCCCGAAAGCATGATCGACGCGATTAAGAATTACTGCATTTCTAACAATATGAACGAGCCGAAAACAATCGGCGACACGGTAAGGTGCATCTATCATTCACTTGCAAAATGCTACGCTAACACCGTTTCAGGCATTGAATCAAAGCTCGGTATTAAGTTCGATTGCGTAAATATTGTCGGCGGCGGAAGCAAGGACATCTACCTTAACGAGCTTACCGCAAAATATACCGGAAAGCCCGTTGTCGCAGGACCGACAGAGGCAACCGCAATAGGCAATCTTTTGGTTCAGATGATTGCATCGAATGAAATCGATGACCTTTCATCAGGACGCGATATTATAAAAAATTCGTTTGACATAACGGAGGTAAAATAAATGAAAAACAGATATCCTGACGCAAGAAAATATTACACTCGAGTCGGAATCGACACCGACAGCGCTATCGAACGGCTTAAAAATATACCTGTTTCAATCCATTGTTGGCAGGGCGACGACGTGCTTGGATTCGAGGGAAGCGACGAGCTTACGGGCGGAATTGCCGCTACCGGCAACTATCCCGGCAGAGCAAGAAATGCCGAGGAGCTTATGGCCGACCTCGACGTTGCGCTTTCGCTCATTCCGGGTAAAAAGCGCATCAATCTACACGCCTGCTACGCAATCACCGACGAAAAGGTTGATCGCAACGAGCTTCAGCCCAAGCACTTTGAAAAATGGGTAGAGTTTGCAAAGGAACGCGACTTAGGTCTCGATTTCAACCCGACATTTTTCTCGCATCCAAAGGCGGCTGACAGTCTGACTCTTTCACATCCTGATAAGGAAATCCGCAAATTCTGGATTGAGCACGCCATGGCTTGCAGAAAAATTGCGGCTTATTTTGGCGAAGAGCTTGGCACTCCTGCACTTTGCAACATCTGGATTCCCGACGGATATAAGAATAATCCTGCCGATAAATTTTCGCCCAGAAAGCGACTCAAAGAAAGTCTCGACGAGATTTATTCGGTTAAGTACAATCATGAGTTTATAATCGACTCATGCGAAAGTAAATTCTTTGGAATCGGACTCGAAGCGTTTACGGTTGGCAGCAGCGAATTTTATATCAGTTACGCCGCTTCACACGAAAATATTTATCCCCTTCTCGACAGCGGTCACTATCATCCCGCCGAGGTTATCAGCGACAAGCTCCCCGCTCTGCTCAACTTCTTTGATAAGATTCCGCTTCACGTAACCCGTCCGATTCATTGGGATTCCGACCACGTTGTGCTTCTCGACGACGAGCTCAAAGCAATTGCCGACGAAATCATACGCAATAATGCCGATGACCGCATTTTAATCGGGCTCGACTACTTTGACGCAAGTATCAACCGCGTAGCTGCTTGGGTAATCGGCGTCAGAAATATGCAAAAGGCGCTTCTCATTTCGCTCCTTACTCCTCACGAGCGTCTCGCCAAATTGCAGGAAGAAAACAAATTCACCGAAATTATGGTGGCTACCGAGGAAGCAAAGACAATGCCCTTTGGCGACATTTGGGAAGAATATTGTAAGCAGTGCGGCGTTATCGAAAATGCTGACTGGTACAACGTTGTTGCCGATTATGAAAAGAACGTTCTTTTGAACAGATAAAATAATATAAGAAAAGAGACATTCTGCTAATACAGAATGTCTCTTTTAAAATTATACAATAAATAATACAAAATTAGAGATAATCGTCGTCGGTTTCTTCAATTCCTCTGTGGGAAGAAGTTTCTGATTCTTTCATAATCTCTTCTACAATATATTCAGTATATTCAATAATGGGTTTTTCGTAAATTTCTTTTGCCATTATAATACACCTCCAAACCATTACACATATATCATAACATACAGGTTTTTTGGTGTCAATGACAACAAATTGACAACTTTCCGCTCAACCGCCTAGGAATAATATCATATATTTGCAGATAAATTACAAATGGGAATTATTGTTAATCGTAAATTGATAAATCAAGAAAATTTACTCCACATTTTATCAAAATCAGGTGAAGAGTCCACCGACGCTCTGAACATCAATTCGCCGTTATTATCATAAGCAGAATATACAGTTTCTGTATAATACCAAGTTGAGCTGATTATTGTCGGTGTGTTTTCGTATTCTCCCGTATTATTTTCAGAAACTACTAAATAAAAGTCACCATAATCAATAAACGTTTTCGGTGTTCCCCCATCAAAGCCATCTAATATAGGGTTACTTATATGTATCGGGGTGCCATCCTTCTCTCCTATTTTGTCATCAAAATAATCTCTACCGGTTTCTCTTTTCATTTCGACTGTTTCGAGGCGGTCGTTTATAGTAATCACCCAATCAACAGGATAACCTTTTGAATTTGAACCAGCAAAATCACCGTCATCCGATTGTGAACTGATTGATAAAATAAAATTTTCCCCCGACATTTCCGCAATATATAATTTGTCATAATCTGAACCTGCAATACATTGAGTTTTCAAAATCGAGCCGTTTTTATCAAGAATCGCCATATAAATATCGGTCGGTGAATATACTCCACGCGTCTTCGTTTCTGGTGTCTGTGTGTCTCCGAAAAAGTAGTATTGTCCTTCCTTTTCAAAACAAAAATCAAACGCGTAGCTTTCTATTTGTTCAAAAGCGGTGTCAAACTGCACTTTTCCATTTTTATCGCATTTTATCACACGCGAAGCAAAGCCCTTATCACTAGCCCAGGCGTTTTTATCATAAGCATAGTCCTCAAAGCCGAGAACAAACAAAAATCCGCCGTCATTAGTCGATGTGAGCGTACAAACATGGTACGCATCATCGGAGCTGAAGGAATATGTAGCAAGTTCCTTTCCATACAAATCCATCATTTTTATTTTTCGCGTAATAGTCCTGTTTTTCTCATCCTTGGATATAGTTTCTACATTAAGCAATCTTTCTTCAAAGGCGATTATATTATAGAAAACATTGTTTTTTACAATATCTTTAAATTCTTCAGGAACCTCTCCAACCTGTTTAACGCTTTTGAGTTCTTTTTTAGTAAATTCATTATATAGCAACGAGGAATCATTACTGTTTGTTAACACATTATCTTTTGAGCAACCGATCAATAGTGAAAGACATACAAACGTTATAAACAAACACATTGCAGTCAAGCGTTTTTTCAAAACAATAACCTCCCTTTAAATTAACAATGTGATTAGCATTATCACTTATATTGTATCACTCAGGCTAAAAAAAGCAACCCTCGATGACACGCATTGTATCATCGAGGGTTTGTTATTTGGCAGATACTAATCATTTTGATACAACGCAATGCTAAAACGCCGAGCATTGCATTCTTTAAACGGCCGTTTCATTCCGTATACTAACGTATGTATTTCCAGCCGCATTCCTCTGTAATAAAATCGTATAGCGATGTTATATAATCTAAATCAATATCGAAGAACCTAAGATATACAATCTCATTGGTATCATCTGAATATCCTATCAAAACTACTTCCATCGGATAGTAAAGATTATATTCATCAATAGACAACATCTGAAACTGATATCCGTCAATTTCCACCATAGGCACGAACCCGTCCTCAGTTTTTTCTGTCTGGAATTTGTATGCTGTGTCTAGCCGAGCTTTTTGAAGTATATAATCCTCCTGATTATAGTTGCAAATAAGGCCGTCTGTTTCACAGGAGAAAATAAGAAAACTAGAAAAAAGATTGTAGTACTCAATTTTAGCAGGGTTACCCAGCTCCGATAAATCCGGCATTAGTTCTCTCTCGCTTACCGAAGAGTAATACTGCTGTACAGCCTCGTTTCCTTCATAACGCTTTAGCTGCTTCAATCCTACCGAAATCGAGGAGAAGAAAAATGTTATTAAAAATAGCACCAAAATAATACCGGATAACACATATTTTTTCCAGGTTTTGCTATTGGAGAAAACGCACCAGGCCAGCAACCCAGCCACAAGTGACGGGATTAGAAAATAGACAACGGAAACACCGACATTTAGCACAACATCCTTGACCAGAAACAAAATACCCAAAGCCATTGCTGCCATAGGTATCAACACGCAAATGCAAAAACCAATCAATCTATTTTTTGTAAATACAAGTCGTTTCATTGTCGTCATATCCTACCTATAAATTTAATTGTGCTTGATACCACCATCTATATTATAGCAATTCGCCCATAAAATAGCAATCACCGATGATGCGAATTGTATCATCGGTAGTTACCTATTTGGTGCGAGTGTTCATAACCAACCTTAAACGCGAGGTAGGAACTATAAAAAAGAAGAACCTCGGCACGCAAAAAAGCGTGTCGAGATTCTCTACTGGTGCCGGTGGTGCATAACCAGTAGAACTCCCGAAAGGGTTATACTTTCTTAACACACTATACAAACACCAAAAACACGCTAACGACTATTTTCGTAATAAATATTATAAATAGCATCGGTCTCGCCAAGACTCTTTCTTCACTTGGAAACGTGGATTTTTGGGGAATCCACCCTCATATTATAAACAATAGAAATCGTTTTGTCAAATCTCATAAGAGAAAAACCGTATTCGTCCTTTCGGATGGATACGGTTTTCTTTTTGGGGGAAATATGGAACTTTTTGGGGAACAGTTCCCGTGAACTGTGCGACTACACAGTTCCAAAGTTATAATTTATAATACAGAAAGGAGTTTTTAATATGCGAGGTGTTCCAATGTCTACTATAGATAAAATTAAAATTAAGGGCGAGTATTTAAACGGTGCTTATAGTGAGCTTGCGGCTATTATCGGTATTGATGCAGTTCTTAAAATTCATTCAAAATATCGAGGCACTCAAATATTTTTCCCTGTAGAACTATTTAGTAGAGAGTTCATTGTTAAGCAGATAGTCGAAGAATATAATGGCTATAATGTCCGTGAACTTGCTACAAAATACGGGTACACAGAGAAATGGATTCGTAAAATTCTTAAAGACCACATTGATAAAGATTAAAAAAGGAGAATAAATATGCTTGAAATTAAAGAGCCAAAACAATTTTTAGAATTATACAACCGATTTATTTTTAGAAATAGGATGTTTTTGAAGTCAAAAAAGACCGATGAAATTATCTATTTTTCTCATCCATTTGAAGATTCAATTATATATATTAGAAAAAAACGTGCAGAAGAAGAACCTCAAGATATTAACGAAAATGTTGAAACAAACGAAATAGAAGATGAAGACCTTTTCGATGAATATGACCGTTACGGTGACGATGAGGAAGAAGTTGCAAGTGAGGAAAAACCACAGGCAGATGTGATTGATGCCTCCATAGAATCAAAATTACTAAGATATTCTATTGATGATATGAATTCTTGGAAAAAATACAGTGAAAATGATATTGTTAACTATGTTGGTAATCAGAAGGTTTACATATGCGACATATTCGGATATTTTTGCTATGAATTGAATATTTTCAATCATTCAATATTAATGGCTGAATTTAAAAAAATAAACTTAGAATATGAGTATTATTTAAACACAGAACTTTACAATGATTACTATAAAAGTGCAGAAGAAAATTGCTTGTGTGGTATGAAAATACTACCAGACTCGAATGGAAATATAATTTCAAAAGAAAATGTAAAATTTGATGCTATTGATTTTTACGGCGAAAAGTTTGTAAGTAAGTTTATGGAATTAAACTCTGACGAAATTGGAGCAGATATTGCAGAGGAAGTTTCAAAAAAGAAAGAAAAACATTTAAGTTTTCTTAAATCATTTTCTAAAACCATGCCAACGATAGTAATGTTTGATACAACATTCCATATAGAAGAAAATATTGACGGTATCGCTGAAATTGGAATGTATAATAAATTAGGAAAAATATGTTGCAAGGAACATACTTGTTTATCTTGGTTTAAAGAGAATTTAGATGAACTCAATCTTCCAGAAGATGACACCTATTTTGAAGAATTAAAAAGTTGCTTTGAATTTTTTGGTATAAATCTAAACAGCTATTTTGAATACATATTTCATTGTGATAAACAATTGCAAACAACTTTGGAAATGAGAGACGCCTATAATGCAATAGAGTTTTTCTTTGAGGAGCCATTTAACCATCCCAAAAATCAAAGTACTTTTTCAGCATACTTAACCGAAAAATGGAAATTACAATTTATTAATTATTTGAAAACTCTTCTTGAAGACCATCAAAAATTTTTAGAAGAGTATGAAGAATACAAGAAAAACACAGGAGATTATTCGGGTTCTTTTGTCGGCGGCGGCTTCGGTGTTAAAGGTGCGTTAAAAGGTATGCTGACAGCCTCTGTTGCAAATGCAATCGAATCTGGAGTTAATCAAGCTATTGAATATAGTTCAATGAAACATAAATATGTGCTTGATGCCTTTAAAGAATATGCAAGAACACAAGATTCAAAAGATTTCTTGCTAAAACTTATGGAAATTGATTGCAAAATGATGACCTATGCGTTATCGGCTTTCTTTGAAGATAAAATTGACCAATTATTCAATAGATACACAGGTAAAGAGGAAGAAGAAAGATTTTATCTCATTAACGATTATTTTGAGGCTTCAAAGTATTACACTGTATATCTTGCTAAAAAATATAATCTTAAATATATTCCTCAATATCAGGACGAAAATGGTAAAAAACTTAGTTCTCTTTCCAACAAGGTATTACTTGAAAAAGCAATAACGATATTTCCTTATGAAACGGAATATTATGCTGAATATATTGCGGCTTGTGATAATGGAAAGACACCTTTAGGTTTTGTACAGCTTATGAAAGCCTTTGATGTTGATGAAGAATTAACTAATCAAGTTGAAGTTTGGGAAGAAACCGAAAAAGAGCGTTTAATAACAGAGCAAAAAGCAAAAGAAGCTTGGGAAGCGGCAGAAAAAGAACGTTTAGAGGAAGAACGCAAACAAAGAGAAGCAGAGCTTCAGAAGAAATATGATGAACTTGCATCTATTTATGGAAAGGCATATTCAAAACACGAAGATGTTTTTAAGCCGTTAATCTATAATGATGTATTCTTATCATTCTTCAAAAAGACATATTCATCAACTGAAGAGCTTATAAAAGAAATTGATGAATATATAAAAACAAAAAGCATTATATCTGCTAAGTTATTAACCAACACATCTCCTAAATTTAAAGCAATGCTACAAAAAGCCAAGTCTGCATATGTTAGAGATTCATTTAGTGACGATGATGCTTTAATAATGTTCGATGCTACTATTTTTGGAAATGCAAAAAATGGTTTTATAATTACAAGGGATGCGATTTATTCTAATGGACTATTGTCAGACCCGAAGAAAATGACCTTATCCGAAATTGAAATTGTATGTTGCGACCTTGAGGGTGTTAATGCAGGAAAAAAAGATGTAAAAGATTCTTCTGATTTCATTTCACTTACAGGTGCTATCGGTGAAATTGGAAAAATCATTGCTTCATTTATAGCAAATCTTTACTATATTAATGAGATGGAAGGACGGTAATATACAATGTCTAAAATTACAAGTATCGCTAAAAAATATTCTTTTATCATATACATAGTACATACAATAATGCTGTTTTTACCCGCATTTGCAAAAATGAGTATTAAAAATGGTGGCATTAATGAACAACATTCAATTATAAATATGTTGTTTGGTGGAATTAAACCGTTTTGGTCATTCTTATTTGTGGTGACGGTAATAGTTGGTCTTATTTCTTGTAAAATCTTATCACAACTTTTTTCAAAAGAGATAGCCGTTATTTTGCAAGGGGTTACTACAGTCGCAAATTTAATATTGCTTTTCATACTTAGAGCAGGATATATGAGATTTGCCATTCCTGTAGGAGTTACACGATTTGCATTTTGGTACTATCTGATTTTTGATGTTTTGTTGATTTTGGCTGCTGTTTCTTTAATTGGAAATAGCGAAGAATAAGGGAGAATTAGAATGAACAAATTAACTTTTTTGATAAACAAAAGATATAATATAACTTTTGTGCTTTCAATAATTTATGTTGTATTATTTTTCTTTCCAGCTTTAGTTTATATTAACACATCTAATCCGACCGAAAATGCGTATTGTTCATATTTTCAAATGATAACTCACGGTTTTTGCATTATAAAAATATTATTAATGATTGTTTGCAATGTTTCCATCTTCATTTTTTCAAAGAAGATAGTTAAAGGAATTACAGAAAACAAATCAAATGTAATTGTTATATGTTCCTTTATACTGCATTTCTTGCTTAATCGTTGGATTTGGAAAGATTGGGAAGCGTTGTTTTATCCAACGGGTGATATATTCTTTACATATATTTTTTATTGGATTGTGGATGTCTTAATGGTAATTCTTTTGATAGTAGGATTTTTTGTAAAGAACGAAAATAATGTTGAGTCATAAAAAATTATCCTTTAGTACACATATGGTTTTTGAATGCTATAAATTTTAACAAATTAATATAGAAATTTATTTTGAAATCGTATTATAGTTTGATTTATTATTAATATTCCTTTTAATTGCCCATATCTGCTTGATTGCGGATATGGGTTTTTTATATATAAAAATTATAGAAAGCGAGGGATAATATGCAATATTTCATTGGTGGTTTTCTTGCCACTTTTGCCCTACTGTTAGCGGCAGACAAATTACTGTTGAATAAGCAAAAAGAAAGCGAGGTTTTTTAGTATGTTCTTTGCATTAGCTTCGAAGATAGCAACTGAATACTTTATTTCTGGGTGTACGGCGGCAATATCACTTTATTGTGGAGTTAAGACACCTAAAAACAAAAGGAAACGAGGTAGATAAATGAAGAAAATTACCGACTTCGCAACGCTTGAAAATAGCGGTGCAACACAGCAAGAAAAGAGTATAGTCAAACAGTATTTAAAAGAACTGTTTGAGCTATACAGAATTAATACAATTAAAGATATAGGTAGCATATACATTTTAGAAAATGAGGCAGAAATAACAAATTACAAAGCTTTTGAAATGTATGAGCCAATATCGGCAGATAATATAGAATTTGTTGATAAAATATTTCTATCATCAATAAACACCCAAGAACTTTTTGTATACGTTCTTGGGTGTTTTGTTATCTCTGTCGATTACGCTATTTATTTATTGCTGCCTATAAATATTTTATCTCCTGAACAACAAGCAATATTCGAACAAGCACGATTTATAAATAATAAGTATTTAACATTGGAGGAATAAAAATGAATAATAATCTAACAGAAAGAATAAGCCATATTACAAGAAGTGCGGTTTTCTCCAAAGACGGAAAGAAGCGTTATAAACTTGAAAGTATTTGGGATGAAAACAAACCTAAAGCCTGTATCATAATGAGTGCTCCCTCAACCGCTGATGAGCTACTCTGCGACCAAACCACCATGCTCTGCTATAACAACGCTGTGGCACAAAATTTCGGTGGCGTTTCGATAATAAATGTCTTTTGTGGATTAGACTACAAAAATCCCGAAACAGACCGAATAAACAGTTCTATTGTGCTCGAGGAATGCTCAAAGGCTGATGTGGTAATTGTGGCATACGGCAGAGGAACGGCTCACACGGAAGAAAAAGAACGGTTGCTCGAAGCACTCAAAAAGACCTGTCCTGAAAAACTGCACACCATAATCGATAGTTCTGGGCAACCGTACAGCCACCCCCTTAGTCCCAAAGCACATTATTGGAGAATTGAAAGATTAAAATAATTATTATAATAGCGATAGGTATGTTATTTACCTATCGCTATAGTCAAAATTAACAAATTTTTTTGCTACTCGTAAAAAATCAATGCATTTTTAGGCTTCTGAAGGGGTTAGGTGCCAAGAACGTTTGACACCTAACCTTTTGTGCAGTTTAACCAAATTGGTGCCGTTTTTATAACGTTGTATTTGTTGACTATTGCTCAAAAGTGTGCTATAATGAGTGTGCGAAAGAAAGTATTATCGCACAAATTATTTTAGAAAGAGGTAAACGATATGTTAACCAAACAAGAAAAGAAAATTATCAAAGATGAATTTATAAATTTAGAAAATTTCATTATGTTTTATAACGATTTTGAAATGTACAATAACAATAAAAAAGGACTTGATTTATATTTTGATTTAACACCATTTACTTCTAAAGGTATAGTTACTGGGGTTTTTGGATTAGTAAATTATGATGAAGATAAAAACATAATGAATGTTGATGTGATTTGTCAAAATGCACATCGATATTTAGAAGTTAAAGGCTACTATAAAAGGCATATATTAGAACTCAGAGATGAACTTATAGCTCAACAAGACGAAAGAGATAATAAAAACTTTGAATTTATTATACCAAAGCCGTTTTTACTCGCAGTTGAAAATAACGTAATTACATTTCTCCGACCATTAGACTTCAATCATTATGAGACTTATATACCTATTTTAGAAAAAATATTAGCAAATAACTAATCACTATTAAATTCACACATTGAAAGGGGGTGATAAAAATGAAATTAAACCTTAAATCTATTCGAAAAACTAAAGTAAAACCATTTTGTTGTAGTGGCATAACAAAAGAAGAATATGATTGCTATGTTGAAGAATCGGGCGATATGTTTCCGTTTGTAGTAATGGATGATTGGATATGTATACTTCTAAACAATACAAAGAATAATGAAACTTATTATTTTATAGCTTCAATAGCTTCTCGATTTGAAATATCAAAGTGCAATATTGATATAAATACAAACGAAAGAAGTTACACTATTAAGGCAAAAGTAAATGGTGAGTGGATAGAGTTTGATGTTAGTGCAGAAGCATTAACGTCACTTGGAATGAAAGAACTATTAAGAATGGGTGTGCTTTATGATGAGCGACAAGCAAAGGAGTTACAAAGATATTTAATGATATCTGCATATAATGCAGAAACAGAAACAGTACACAAAACACTCGGTTGGAATGGGGATATATTCCTGTCATCAAAATCTTTCTCTAAAAATAATATTTCAAGTAAGTATATCGGTGGTATAGATTTTTCCCCGAAAGGCTCTAAAGATACCTATCTTGATATGATAAAAGAGCAAGTATTACAGCATACCCCTTTACTATTCGTTTGGCTTATTGGCTTTTGTTCAATAATATTAAATTATCTCAATAAGCACTTCGATTTTGGCTGCTTAATATTTGCCTTAAATAACCTTTCGAGCAAGGGAAAAACCACATCAGCAATGCTTTCCGCTTCTATTGCTTCTAATCCAATATTTGATAGAGGACTCATTACGAACTTTAGCGGTACTTCTAATGCCGTTCTAAACTTTGTGTCTCAAAGCAATGGTCATACAGTTGTATTAGATGAAGCAGGTACAGCAGAGGCATTACAATCTCGCAAACTACTATATCAAATGTGTAGTGGTAGAGAACGTAAAAGGCTAAATACTTCGGGTGAGCTAAAGGAAACAGCAGAGTTCAATTCGGCAATTATTGTTACAAGCGAACATAGCATAATCGATAGCTCAGCTCCAAATGGTATAAGGGCAAGAATTTTCGAGCTTACCGATGAACTTACGCTAAATGCAGAGCATAGCAATATTATCAAAACAACTGTCTTAAATAATTACGGATGGTTATACGAGGACTTCATTGCCTATACATTTAATTGTCTTGCTGATGTGATTGATGATTATAATAGAATATCAGAAGTATTAAAAATGGGATTTCAAGGCAATAAAGGCGAATTAACAGATAGAGTGCTTGAAAAATTAGCAGTAATTTATTTAACAGCTTACTATGTTAAAGATTGTTTCGAATTGGAATTAAATTTAGAAGATGTTAAAGAGTACATATACACACTTGAAAACCGTATAAATACGGAAGCCGATTTATCAGATAAGGCTCTTGATTGTATTTTAGATTATATTAGCCGAAATTCTTCCAAGTTCATTAGAACTAATGTTAGTGATTGTGAATCTTGTGTGGAAGGTAAAATAATCAAAAGTAATAATAATGTTGAGATATCAATATTAAAATCTGTTGCAGATAATATATTGAGCAAAAGTGGTTTTGAAAATAATATAACCATTGCTCGCAAATGGCAACAAAAAGGTATTTTAACAACAGAGGGTGATAGGACAAACAAACGTATAAAAATCACTGCAGATTTGCCATTGTTGCCGTGTTACATATTTAAACTGCCAATGTGCACTAACAAACACGTAACTAAGCACCCAATTATTTATGAATCATTATCATCTGACAACTTGGATGATATTGATATAAAACTTTAATATAGAAAGGATGTGCTTTATTATGCGCATACAAGTTGTGCAAACAATAAATAATTTACCCGAAGGTGATTATACGGGTGAAATTACAAATCAAAGCGTTAGCAATGATAATAAGTATCTTTGGCTCAATGTGGCTGTAGACGGACACAGTTCGGAATTAAATATCAGCATTGCATTGGCAAGTAATATACTTAATAACTTTGCTATACATTTTGCCGACAAAGATGGTGAATTAGATACCGAAGATTTTCTTAATACAAGAATATCCTTCACGCTAATTAACCGTGAAATTAAAGGCAAGGTCTATTCAAAATTCAAAAGATTAGACCCTATATTTGAAGAAGAGGAGGTTGATTTTAATGATTAAGTTAGAAGAGCATGATTTAATAAGTGCTGTATCAGTTGCAAACAAAGGCAAAAGTTATGGTGTTGGAGGAGTAACACTCGTATATCACGATAAAGGAAAACGAATTGAACTTTCTAATCGTGTATTAGAGATGTTGGGAAACCCAACTCACATTAAATTTTTCTTTGCAGATGATAATCTGGTTCTTATTTCCGCAACAGAAGACGAAAAAGGTTCAAACATAATTAAATCTATGTTAACACGTAAAGTGATTTACAATGCTAATCTCGTAAAAGAAATATTAGAACATTTTGAAATA
>JAFQBX010000019.1 GCA_017399535.1 Clostridia bacterium
GGAAGATTCCCCCACGGCGTGGGGGAAATGTCGCAAAGCGACAAAGGGGGACGGCCTCTGTCAGAGGTCATCCCTGCCGCCATAAGACGGCTTTACGGACAGTCGAGGACGCCTGTCCCTACAAAAGATCAATTTACCGAACCGTAGGGGCGATTCATGAATCGCTCTCGGTCGCATCGTGATGCGACCCTACAAAACCGATCCGCCCAACCGTAGGGGCTTCCCTGTTCGCCCGAGGCTTTGCACTTGAAATTTCATTTACGAAGTGATATATTATAAAGATCCTATAGAAAGAGGGTTGCGAAATGAGCAATATCAGGGTCATTGACGTGCGTGCCGTACCGGGCGATGCCGCACTACGGCCTGCTTGAGCCGCAATACACCAAGGATTTTTTGAAGATAAGCAACGACACCTCGGTCGAGGTTGCCGAAAGCATTTGCAACATTCTGCAAAACGGCGGCAATGAGGACGATGCCTTGGAGTATTTTCGCCAAAAATTTTACCACGGCTTTGTCAGGGACGTATACCCCAAGGATGCCATGGAGCTTAATACAAGCATCATGATAAAGCTGATACAAAAAGAGCTTTGCAATAACAATTAACACACTGCCGCAACAGTCATCTGTTGCGGTTTTGCTTTTGCATAAAAGCGGTACAAAATGTAAGAATTGTATTTATATTTTAAAAAGACAACACTGTGCTAAAAAAGAGCAGTTTTGTGCATTTACTTGTCCGTGAAACACAGGTATGATAGATAATGTAAGCATATATTTGCGAAAGGAGTTTTTTGTTTTGAAAAAAATTTCACTCATTCTTTGTACCGTATTGTTATTGTCAATATTTGTCGGTTGCTCGGGTGATTCGGGCAAAGGCACCGCTTCAAGCGGTTCAACCGACAACGGCGATATCTTCTCCACCGCCGCCGTCAATTACGTGGCCGACGGAAAGGCGGTCTACCGCATTATACGCCCCGAAAACGCTACCGATGCAGAAACTGCGGCGGGTGCGCTTGTGTTCAAGCAGTACCGCTCGGCACACGGAGTCAACACCAAAAACATAGCCGACACCGAGGACGGCACCGACGTTTACGAGATCCTGCTCGGCAACACCAACCGTCCCGAAACGGTTAAGGCCAAGGAATGGCTTTTAAACGACAATGGCGGCCGTTATGACGACTATATAGTCTGCACCATCGGCAAAAAGATCGTTATTTACGGTAACTCGGACGATGCTTTTAACGAGGCAGTCAACTACTTTGTCAAAAACTTCCTTGCAGCGCCTCAAAGCGCAGGTATCAAGTATGTTTACACTGCCGCAGGCGACTTTTCCGACGTCACCGTCAACGGAGTGACCATCGGCAAGTTCTCGATCGTCCGTCCGCATTTCAACTCGTCCTACCTTACCTATGCCGAGCTTGAAAAGATGGTTGAGGCCCTTTATCAGAAAACCGGTTTCAGACCTAAATTTGTTGACGATACCGAGGCCAACGAGGCCGAGTATGAGATAATCGTCGGCGACTGTCAGCGACCCAATGTGACCAAGATCGAAAGCCGTGACGAGTACAAGGTCACCGTTTCGGGCAAGAAGATATACATCAACGGCGGCTCACATCAGGCCACCACCATTGCCGTTTCGGAGCTTGCCAAAAAGCTCGGTAGTACAACAGCTCTGACC
>JAFQBX010000020.1 GCA_017399535.1 Clostridia bacterium
GCTTCGCAAGTTTATGGGCGAATAGAATATCACTGAAGCCGCAAGGCTTCAATATCACTTTCGCAAAGCGAAAATATCACGCTGACTTTAGTCAGCATATCACTTAACAGACAAAAAGAAAGAGAAGACTCGTTAATATACGAATCTTCTCTTTTCTGTTGTTAGTGGGTTTGGGCTACTGCCCAAGTGCATTTGTACTTACAAATGCGATGCTGGTTCTTAGCTGAATTTAAAAGAATTTTATTTTCTCCGATAAGAACAACACACTTTTGCTTCGCGTGTTTTTCTTTATCATTACATTTTCTTTTTACCAATTACGTCGCCGAGACGAATTCGCGTTTCGACGTCGTTTTTTGTGCTTTCGACAATCTTTTCGTCAATCTCGACGTCACCGCCGATAAGAAGTATTACCGTCGAACCGCCAAATTCGAAATAACCCTTTTCCTCGCCCTTTTTAAATTGGTAGCCGACCTCGTGATTATTGCGAATCTTTCCGACCATGAGAGCGCCCACTTCAATATGCGCCACCCTGCCGAAATTGTCGGTGTCGAGCAAACTCACAATTCGGTGATTGGTCGAATATGGGTTAAAGTCGCAGGCAATCGGTCGGACGGTATGGAGCAGTCCCTTTATCTCGTAGGAGTCGGCAATTTTACCGCTGTCGACGTAAGCGTAACGGTGATAATCGTCGACACAAAGGCGAAAAACGAGGCACCAGCCGCCGTAAAACGGCTCGGCAACCTCATCATTATCGACCAGCGATTCAACCGAATAATGCGAATTTTTAATATTCAGCTTCAACCCTTTTTCGATTTTATATGCGGAAAGGCGGCTGTCGGCGACCGAAATCAGCTCGTCAGCCCCGCTTTTATCGCAAAAATCCTTTTTCCTGATAAAAAAGTCGTTAAAGCAGCGAAACTCGTCCGGCGACCATTCGGAAAGGTCGATACTATTCTTTTTCACAAAGCCGCGAATGGTCATCCTCGAAAGACGGCTATGCTGCCAGAGAGAGCCAATCCGCGTAAACCAAATCCGCGAAAATATCCCTTTCAGCAGCAGACGTCCAAACGCCGTATGATACAAAAAGCGGAGGGACAAGCTCTCTTTTTCCGAGCGTCCCTCACGCATATTTTTACTATTATTCATCATGATTTTTTCGTACAGGCAAGGAGCAGGACTATTGCGATGATTGCAACGGTTGTCGCAATAAAATACCATGCCTTGCCGGGTTTTTTAAACTTGAAATTGGTGACGAAAAGCACCGCTACAACAGCCAAAAGAATAATTGCCGAAATGGCATTCGGGCACTGCTTCATAAAGCCGAAAACAAAGTAATAAAGCGGGAAAATCAGCGCAATCGCAGTAACGGGGAGTCCATAGAATACGCCCTTTTCCTCCTTTGACACTACGTTGAACCAGCCAAGTCGAATGATACCCGCGAGAATATAAAGCACCGCGGCGGCAAAAAACGCCCAGGTCATCGGGTCGGTAAGATCATTTTCCGTACAAATAAACCTGCCGCAAATCATTACGGGGAATACGACAAAGGACACCGTATCGGCAAGCGAATCAATCTGAATGCCGAATTCCTTTTGCCTTTCGGTACGGTCGCACATGGAAGCAACCTTTCCGTCAAAGAGGTCGCAAACACCCGCGATAATCAGACAGCAAACCGCAATTTTTAAACTGTTGCAAATGGTCATTCCGTAAACGGCGGCAACAACGCCGAGATATGTAAGAACTACCGAGCGATTATAAACGCCGATTAAACACTTCTTCATACTCTTACTCCTCAAAGATATTATACACCTATTTTGATATTATACCCCCTATTCCCCCAATAATCAACAAATCTTTTCAATTTTACAAATTTTACACACATTTTTATCACCTTTGCGAAAAAATTTAAGTGCTTTTTTGCTCATTTTACCGCTATTTTCACTCCTTTACTTTGTACCCTATGCCAAAAGAGGTGTGTGTAAATTGTTGTATTTTGTCAATAGCGAATTCAATGGAAATAATGATATAATATTATAAATATTCTTTTCAGGAGCCGAAAATGAAGTACAAATACGTTTTATTCGACCTCGACGGCACCATCACCGACCCCTTCGATGGAATTACTGCGTCAATAATTTATGCCCTCGACAAGTTTGGCATTTCCGTCCCCGACCGAAAGGAGCTTGCCGCCTTTATCGGTCCGCCGCTTGTCGATTCGTTTTCTAAATATTACGGCTTTTCTCACGGCTGTTCACTTGCCGCCGTCGGCTACTACCGCGAATATTACGGCAAAAAGGGCATTTTCGAATGCAACCTCTACGACGGAATAGCCGACCTTTTTCACAAGTTAAAGGATAGCGGAGTAAAGGTCATCATCGCCACCTCAAAGCCCGAGCATTTCGCCATAAAGCTGATGGAGCATTTTGCGCTTGACGACTGCTTTGTGAGTATTTGCGGAGCCACAATGGACGAAAAGCGCACCAACAAGGACGAGGTTATCCGCTACGCCCTTGACCGAAACGGGATTACTGACACCGACGAGTGCATCATGGTCGGCGACCGAAAATACGATGTCCTCGGCGCAAAAGCGACCGGTATAAAATCGGTCGGCGTCCTCTATGGCTATGGCAGCCGTGACGAAATGGATGCCGCAGCCCCCGACTTTATCGCCGAAACCGTCGCCGAGCTTGAAAAGATATTACGGTGAGTTTTTGTGATATTCACCTTCCTCATACGAGGGAGGTGTTTTTTTACAAAAAACAAATAGTAAGGAAGTTTTTATTGAAATGTTTTACATAATATGGTAAAATTAACTTGCAGAATCGCTTAACTGCATTTGTTTTAATTACACTCTACGGAGGTCTGAAAATGAAAAAAGCATTGTCAATTTTATTAACCTTAGCACTCATGATAAACGTGTTTACGGCTAACATTATAAGCGTTACGGCAAATGCATACGAAATAGGAGAAGAAGGACATTATATTTATTATGTTTCTAATGGAGAAGCTGAAATTATATACGTTGACGGAGATATATCCGGTAACGTGGTAATTCCTGAAAAATTAGGCGGATATCCTGTAACAAGTATTGGCACAGATGCTTTTCAATTCTGTTACAACCTCAAGTCGGTTGTAATTCCAAGCACCGTAACACACATCGGTGGGTATGCCTTTCATGAATGTACTAGTCTAACCTCAATAACTATACCGGACGGAGTAACATATATAGGTATATGGGCTTTTTATGATTGTACCAGTCTTAAATCAATAACTTTGCCCGACAGTATAACACTCATAGAAAAAGAAGCTTTTTATAACACTGCTTATTATAACAACAGTAATAATTGGAAAAATGACGTTTTGTATATCGGCAGACATGCAATTAAATCAAAAGAATCTTTATCAGGTGACTATGCCATAAAGGAAGGAACATTGACAATTGCCGGTAATGCTTTTGAGTTTTGTTCCGGACTGACATCAATCACAATACCTGACGGAGTAGTAAGTATAGGAGACAGTGCTTTTTGGTTTTGTACCGGTCTCACGTCGGTAACTATACCCGATAGTGTAGTATTCCTGGAAGGACACGCCTTTTATAAGTGCACTAATCTCAAATCTGTTACATTATCTAATCAAACGGTATATATAGGAGAATATGCATTTTATCAGTGTACCGGTCTAACCTCAATAACCATACCTGACAGTGTCGTTCTTATAAATAATTATGCTTTTCAGAAATGCACCAATCTTACCTCAATAACCATACCTGATAGTGTAGCATGGATAGGAAAAGAAGCTTTTAAAGATTGTGGTTATTATGCCAACAATGAAAACTGGGACAATGGTGTTTTATATATCGATAATCATTTGATTTCAACAAAAACAACCTATTCAGGAGCTTATTCGATAAAAGAAAAAACATTAACAATAGCCAGCGATGCTTTTAAATCCTGTTCCAAACTCACGTCAATAACTATACCTGACGGTGTGATAAGTATCGGAAACGGCGCTTTCATGTCCTGCACTGGCCTCACATCAGTAACCATCCCTGACAGCGTTGCCATTTTAGACGAGTATGCATTTTATCAGTGCACAAAACTCAACTCTGTTACATTATCGAACCAAGTATCGTATATTGGCGCATGGGCCTTTTACGGTTGTAGCAGTCTCACCTCCATCACAATACCGGACAGCGTAATATTTATAGACGTGCTGGCATTTTCAAAATGTACCAGTCTCACCTATGTAATCCTTCCTAATGATTTATCATGGATAGAAAAGCGTGCATTCGAGGGATGCTCCAATTTGACCGATGTGTGGTTTACCGGCTCTGAAAGCGATTTGGAAGAAATAGAAATAGTAGCCGACGGCAACGAGGAGCTTGGAAACGCCGCCTGGCATTATAACACCTGTACATCACAGCATGCATATTCTGATTTTTTTGATGATTCGTGCGATTGTTGTGATTGGAACAGAGGAGAAATAATTGTTACCTCTTCCACCCTTCTCGAAATACAGCAGAATATTTTAGGTATAAAAAGTCTTACGATTGAATTTTTTGACACTAACTCAGACGGAAAGCTTGATGCAACAGATCTTTCTATCATTCAAACAAAGATTGTCGGATTTTAAATGACAATAATCAAAACCACCAGCTTAGCTGGTGGTTTGCACTGCCCCTATAAGGGGCTGTCACTGGCCGCGCTTGTAAGCGCGCTGAACGGTTTGCCAACCGCATCCGTTTATCTGGCAGCCCCTAAAGGGGCTTTTTTATTTGCCTTTGTCCACCGGCTCACCCGTAAACGGGTCTATATATTCCTTGAGCGTTATCTGATCTGCTATTGCATCTTCCTGTAACTGGCGTTGGATATATTCTTGGATTTTCTTTGCGTTCTTTCCTACTGTATCCACATAATATCCTCTACACCAAAAATGTCGATTCCCATACTTATACTTCAAATTTGCATGTCGATCGAATATAATTAGTGAACTTTTACCTTTTAGATAGCCCATTACTTCTGATACACTATATTTCGGCGGTATGTGTATGAGCATATGCACATGATCTTTGCATAGTTCTGCTTCGATAATTTCTATACCTTTTCTTTCACATAATTCGCGTAATATTTTTCCAATATCTGCACGTATTCTGCCATATATTACTTGCCTGCGAAATTTCGGTGCAAAAACTATGTGATATTTGCATTCCCATGTTGTATGTGCTAAACTATTCTTGTCCATTTCTTGGATATTCCTCCCTTGTATTGTGATGCGGTCGGCAAACCTTCATCACCATTATACATGGGAGGTCTTATTTTTTACTTATATCTAAAGATATTTTATCCCCCGGCATAGCCGGGGGTTTATTTGACCTAAAGGCACAAATAAATCCGCGTGACTGCATAAGTCACGCGGATTTTACATTATTTTATTCTCTTTCTGTCCTTGTCGGTGAGCTCGCCGTTAAGATACGCTACCGTACGCTCGATTGCATCCTTGCTGTTACCCCAGTCGGCATCCTCGCCGTTGTTGTGGTAATCAAACATTTCGCAAAAATGACGGACGTCGGCGGTCAGCTCCTTCAAATACCCTTGGGCAAGTTGCTTTGACACCTTTTTAAATTCCTTTTTCGTATCCTTGTCCATGTAATCGGGCAGATATTGCATCAGCAGCGTATAATGCGGCAGACAAAGCTCGGTCTGCTCGGCGTAAAGGGCTCTGAAATCCTCTTCCTTCTGATACATGCGATAAACCATATCCACCATGTGCGACATACCGAAATTCAGCTTTGAGCAAACGAAGCAGGTTTCTTCCAGCCGCACTGCGCGGTAAAGGCGCTTTTTCTCGCTCGGCTTAAACAGCTTGCCGTCGTCAAACATCTGCTTGTCAATTTCCTGCAAATGACTATCGAGAATGAGGGCAAGTGACAGGCGGTTACCTGCCTTCATCATCTGACCGAAGTGGTCACGGCAAAAGCCCAGCTCGTTGGTATTCACCCTCACGTCCGGCTCCATCATAGCCGCACCCATTATGTAGTCGATTACTCGCTTTTCGGCGATTGCTCTCATTCGGCAAAGGGGACATCCGTCCTTTTCCTCAAATCCTTCCGAAACGGGTATGGTACAAATATCGTCACGCATATCAAATGTTTCCTTTTCGCATTTATTTATTTGAATTATAACACATTTCTGTTATAATATCTACAACAATATATTTTTTTACGAAAGGGTGAGAAAAAATGCCGTTTGAGGTTACCTTTGACGATAGAGGTGCCGTCATCACTTCGGATATTGATATTGCAAAGACGCTCGACTGCGGTCAGGCATTCCGTTTCAGCGAAAGCGATGGTGTTTGGCGCGGTGTTGCCATGGGACGAGCCCTTTCGCTCACGCAGGAAGGAAACAAAATCACCCTTTTCGACGTTAACGAGGAGGAATTTAATTCGCTTTGGCGAGGATATTTCGACCTCGACCGCGACTACGAAATGATAAAAAGCTCGGTTTCCTCCAACGAAATTCTCAAAAAAGCGACCGACTTTTCCGACGGCATACATATTCTCCGTCAGGAGCCGTGGGAGGCGGTTTGCTCCTTCATCATCTCGGCGAATAACAATATTCCGCGCATAAAAGGGATTATTTCACGGCTGTGCGAGAATTTCGGCTTCAAAATCGCTGACGGACTTTTCACCTTTCCGAGCGCCGAAAGGATTGCCGCACTCACCCTCGACGACCTCGCGGTGATAAAAAGCGGATTCCGCGCAAAGTATATTCTCGACGCGGCACAGAAATTCAGCAGTAACCAAATCGACGTCGAGGCGCTTTATACCCTCCCGATTGACGAGGCAAGAAATACGCTGATGACCATAAAGGGCATCGGACCAAAGGTCGCCGACTGTGCCCTTCTTTTTGGCTGGGGACGGGTTGAATGCTTCCCCGTCGACGTGTGGATAAGACGAGCGATGAACCACTTTTTCGGCGAAAACGGACTGCCGAGCGAGGCGGTCGAATATGCCGGAATCGTCCAGCAGTACCTCTTTTACTGGGCGCGAACAACCGGGCTGAAAATTGAATGAAAAAATGCCTTCCTTTGCACAAGGGCGGCGTTTTTGCCCACTAAATCAAAAAACCGCTGATACCCTCTTGACAAATTGGCGGCGCGGTTTTACAATAATTCCTGTAAACAAGGATTTTTCCGGTAGGCAAGGCTACCACATGGATACGGATTGCTGCCGCGAAGCAGTGGAGACACTGCAAGCCGGTCAACAGGCTATGTCGAAACCAAGGCATAATCTAATGCAATTTCATCGCCATGCGAAGCTGAAGCTTGAACGGTGGCAAAAAAATGAATATAGCCCTCAATTTCGGCGAACAAAAGGTAAAGCAGCCGAAAAATTTTGGGCAAAATAGAGTTAATTGCTGCTGTTCGATTTTCGATTTTTTTAAAGAAAAAAATTCAAGTCGAGCGGCATTTTTATTTTTTGTAAAAAAAGGAAGTGACGGCATGGACGCCTCGGGCAGTAATAGTTTATCACCGCGATTGTGCAAATATGGGAGTCATAGCGTTTCTTATGCCGACATTTTCGGCGTAAAATAAACGCCATCCTCCCCTTGAAAAAGGAGGAGTAAAAATTGGAACTGATACACGTAATAAAGGAGCTTCTCGAACAGAAAAAGTACGCAACTGTGCGCGACATATTACTTGAAATGCACCCTGCCGACGTTGCGCAAATGTTCGAGGACATGAATAAACGCGAGATTTCGTTGCTTTTCCGCCTGATGCCAAAGGAGCAGGCAGCCGAAACCTTCGTCGAGCTTGAGGCGGACAATCAAGAGGCGCTGATAAAGGCCTTTTCCGACAACGAGCTAAAAGAGGTGCTTGACGAGCTTTATCTCGACGACGCGGTTGACATTGTCGAGGAAATGCCGGCAAACGTTGTTCGCCGAATCCTGCAAAACACCGACGAAGCCACGCGCAAAATGATTAACGAAATCCTCAAATATCCAAAGGATTCCGCCGGCTCGATTATGACAATCGAGTACGTCAATTTAAAGGAAAATATGACCGTAGCCGACGCCTTCCAGACCATCAGACGAACAGGCATCGACAAGGAAACCATCTATTCCTGCTACGTCACCGACCAGAATAGGTATCTGAAGGGTATCGTTTCGGCAAAGGGACTTCTCCTTTCCGAAAGTGATGCGCTTATCAGCGAAATAATGAACGACGACGTCATTTCGGTACTCACCACCGACGACCGAGAGGAAGCGGCACAGAAATTGCAGATGTACGACCTTCTGGCAATGCCTGTCGTCGACCACGAAAATCGACTGGTCGGTATTATCACCATTGACGACGCTATCGACGTTATCGAGCAGGAGGCCACCGAGGATATTGAAATGATGGCGGCTATCACCCCTACCGACAAGCCGTATCTCAAAACAGGCGTTTTCGAAACCTGGTGGAAGCGTATTCCCTGGCTTTTACTGCTCATGATTTCGGCTACCTTTACGAGCGTAATTATCAACCGCTACGATACCGCGCTTGCAACGCTCGGACTGGCGGCGTTTATGCCCATGCTAATGGGTACGGGCGGTAACGCCGGCTCGCAGGCATCGGTTGCGGTTATCCGTGCGCTGTCGCTTGGCGAGGTCGAAATGGGCGACATTCTCCGCATCGTGTGGAAGGAGCTTCGCGTTTCGGTTCTTTGCGGCGTCACCATGGCGGTTGCCACATTCGGCAAGCTGCTTTTAATCGACCGCCCAAGCACAATGACCGCCGTTGTTGTCAGCTTGACCCTCGTTGCCACCATCGTCACGGCTAAACTGGTCGGTTGCATCCTTCCCGTTTTGGCAAAAAGGGTCGGCTTCGACCCCGCAGTAATGGCTAGTCCCTTTATCACCACCATTGTCGATGCGCTGTCGCTGATTATTTATTTCGACATCGCAACCGCGATTTTATAAAAAAAGGAGCGACCGCATTGTCGGAGATAAAAATCGGAAAATACCGTCACTTTAAGGGCGGCGAATACGAGGTTATCGGCATCGCAAAGGATAGCGAAACCCTCGAGGAAATGGTCGTTTACCGCGCATTGTACGGCGACGGCGAGCTGTGGGTACGCAGTGCCGAAATGTTTGGCGAAACGGTCACCCGCGAAGGAAAAACCTTTCCCCGATTCGAGTATATCGGCGAATGAATATGATAATAAAGCCACGCGACTTGTGTAGTCACGTGGCTTTTAGTTTTCTCATTGTTCGCTCTTTATTCAGTCGTTTTCGGCGGTTTCTTCTTCCTCGCCGTCGTCGATGCCCCAGCCGTCGATTTTCGCCCTTTGAAGAGCTCCAATCGTCTTTTGATACAGGGCGTCGTAGCCACTCTGCCTTTCGAGCGACCAAACGAGGTCCTTTATCCGCTGACGCTCGGTAGTTCCGTCAACGGGACATGCCGATTTGACAACCGGCAGGTCGCGGCTCCTTACCGCGTGGCGAACCTCTTTTTCATACGCAAGAATCATCGGGCGAATGGTATAAATATCCTTTCGCGACAGGTAGGTAACCGGCGAAAAGCAGCCGATATTCCCTCCGCGAAGCAAATTCATATAAAAGGTAACCACCGCATCGTCGAGGTGATGTCCGAGTGCAACCTTGTTGCACCCTGCCTTTTTCGCCTCGTCGTGAAGCATTCCTCGGCGCATTTTGGCACAAAGTGAACAGGGATTCGACTCCTTCCTCGCCTCAAAAATGATTTCGCCGAGCTGTGTGCGACGGATAACGTACTCGATTCCGAGCCGCTCGCATAAGCTTTCGATGGGCGAATAGTCGGTTTCGACTCCGTCAAAGCAAGGGTCGAGGGTAATCGCCTTTACCTCGTACTTTTTGGGATAAAAGCGGCGCATTTCGCAAAGAGCGACCAAAAGCGCGACCGAATCCTTGCCACCCGAAACACCGACGGCAATAACGTCGCCGTCCTCAATCATATTATATTTTTGAATGGCCGACCTCATTCGGCTCATGAGCTTCTGCATAATCTCACTCCCGAAGCTAATTATACCACCGCCCCCACCCCTTGACAAGTGGGATATTCGCGGAGCTATTGCATCACCACTTTTTGCCCTACCACTTGATAAACAATTTTCTCTCCTGCCCTCTTGACAAAAGCCGTCGCCCGTGATAACATATGAACAGTTGCTCATATGTTATTTTTGTTTTAGACAATTTCCAACCTGAAAAGAGGTTTTTATCAGTATGATCTATGAATATTCGCTCGACGGCTTTCACTGCACCGCCTGCGGTGAAAAGGTTGTCCGCGAGATAAAGCGGCTCGACTGCGTCACCGATGCCGAGCTGAATATGGCGACAGGGCGCATTGTGATTACCGCCGAAAATGCCGACACTTCGCTTATAACCGCGCTGAAAAAGGCGGTGCGCTCAACGGGACACGGCGTCACCGTCCGTGCCTATAATGCGGCGGCAAAGCGGCTCTGCCTCGGTCAAGGAGTGAGTACCGAAAGCTCGGCAAAAAAGGATACCGATCAACGCAATAGCACCAACGAATCCGAACAACACCACGGCAACGCTCACAGCCCACACGACCACAGCCGCACCGGGAACAATTCACACGACCATAATATCCTTGACCACAGCTCTGACACCCACACTACCCTCCTCCACGACCGCGACGACACCCACAATCACGACCATAATCACGACCACAATCACTCTCACGACCACAACCACAATGCTAAAAATTCTGCCTTCATTATCCGGCTTTTTATCGCCGTTTCGCTTTTTGTCAGCGGCATTTTAACCGACGGAGAAATCAGCGCGGTCCTCTTTATCCTTTCGGCCGCGGCTGCCGGCTACGACACCGTTTTCAGCGGGATAAAGGGGCTTTTGCGCCTCGATATTGACGAGGAATTCCTGATGTCAGCCGCCGCTATTGCCGCCTGCTTCATCGGTGAATTTGCCGAAGCGGCGCTGGTGCTGATACTCAATTTTATCGGGCAAAAGGTCGAGGCAACGGCGGCAAAGCGCAGCCGCGCCTCCATTTCGCGCCTGACCGAAATTCGACCCGACACCGCCCGACTAAAAGACGGCACCATCATCTCCGCCGACGAGGTAGAAAGAGGCATGGAGCTTGTCGTCTATCCTTATGAGCGAATCGCGGTTGACGGCGAAGTAACGGGCGGCGTTTCGTCGGTCGATTGCTCGGCAATCACGGGCGAAAGTATGCCCATCTCGGCGCGTGAAGGCACCAAGCTTCTCAGCGGTATGCTAAATGGCGAAGGACGTCTCTTTATGCGCGCAGATGCCCCTGCCGAAAGCTCGACAGCCGCACGAATCATCCGTCTGGTCGAGGAATCGTCCGCCGCAAAGGGTAGCTCCGAGCGAATGATAACCCGCTTTGCAAAGGTTTACACCCCCGCAGTTATGCTGCTGTGCGTTTGTGTTGCGATAGTCCCCGTCCTCCTCGGCGGCAACGGACCAGAATGGCTGTATAAAGCGCTGTCAATCCTGGTTGCCGCCTGCCCGTGTGCGCTTGTCATTTCGGTACCGCTTGCCTTCTTTGCAGGAATCGGCGCCGCATCCAAAAAAGGCATTCTCATAAAGGGCGGCAAATTCGTCGAGCGACTCGCCGTATGTGACACAGCGGCGTTTGATAAAACGGGCACCGTCACCGACGGCTCTCTCAAAATCGATAAAATCCACACCGCAAACGGATTTAGCGAAAATGAGCTTCTTTCGGCGGCAAAAACGGCAGAGCTCACCTCCTCACACCCGATTGCAAGGGCAATTTGTGTCGCAACCGACCTCGAAACCGACGACGGCGAATACAACGAAATCGCAGGCGAAGGGGTTATTTTCAGCGGCGAAAAGCGCATTGTCTGTGGCTCAAAGCGACTGCTCGAGGATATGGGAATCGACATGGGCAATCTCACCGATTGTCAGGTGTTTGTCGCGATTGACGGAATTTTGGCGGGTGGCTTCACCTTCACCGACAATATGCGCAGTGACGCCGCCGAGGTTATCCGCAAGCTGAACGCTCTCGGCATCAAAAATATCACCATGCTGACCGGCGACAACGAAAAAAACGCCCTTGCCGCCGCAAAGTCAGGCAACATCGAAAACGTGCATTTTGACCTCTTGCCTGAACAAAAGGTTGACCATGTCACCCGACTGAAAGAGGGCTCGTCAGGCGTCATTTTTGTCGGCGACGGAATTAACGATGCGCCCGTTTTGGCGGCATCAGACGTCGGCTTTGCGATGGGACTCGGCAGTGATGCCGCCATCGGAGCTGCCGACGCAATCCTCACGGGCAATTCCCTGTTTGCTCTACCCGACGCCATTAAAATATGCCGCAAAACCATGCAAACCGTCCGTTTCAACATCGTTTTTCCGCTGATAATAAAGGCGGCGGTAATGATTTCGGCGCTTATTTATCCGATAATGTGGCTTGCCGTTGTAGCCGACGTTGCCGTTATGCTGGTCACGGTTATAGGTGCGGCTCGGCTGATAAAATAATTTTTTTATAAAAAAAGAATAATCTCTCCCTTTTTGGAAATGATACCGAAAAAGGAGAGATTTTTTATGAATCAGACAAACCGTCTTTTGAACGAGATTTATACCACGGCGGCGGTCGGCAAGGACACCCTTTCCGCCGTAATCAATTCCGCCGAAAATCCCGAGCTTATCCACGAATTAGCTATGAAACGTGCCGAATACCGCGACATTAAAAAGGTAGCGGAAAAGAACCTCACCCGAAACGGAATTTACCCCAAGCGCCGTAGCGCAAAGAACATTTCCGCCATGGCAAAGGCGTCGATGAAAATGCATCTGATGAAGCGCGACGACCCCTCTGCAATTGCAAAAATGGTCATCCAGGGAAACACCATGTCGATGATTGGTCTCCTTCGTGACGCCAACAAATACGACCGAGCCGACCCCGACGTTATCAATCAGGCAAAGAATTTCGCAAAATCGGAACAGAACTTTATCAACAAAATGAAAAAATATCTATAAATAAAAACCGACAAAGAATTGCTAATCCTTTGTCGGCTTTTTTCATTATGCGAATAATAAAATCATCATCTGCATTATTACAAGGTCGGTCGCATCAATGCTTCCGTCCTCATTCATATCAATATCGATTTCGGACTCTGTGCCAAAGTCAATCTGACCGAGAATGTACTGCTGCATACGCAAAATGTCGGTCGCGTCAATCATTCCGTCGCCGTCGGTGTCGCCCTTTACAATCGGGATTTCTTCCCACAGAGCATAGAGGACCATATCCCCGTCGGCGATGGTCAGCTCGGTAATTTCGTCGCCAAGCTCATTATACCAGCCGACAAAGTTGAAGCCGCTCATTTCGGGAGTCGGAAGCTGACCCATTTCGCCCTTGAATGCGACCTGCATTTCGGTCACGTCGCATTCGCCGCCGTTTGCGTCAAAGGTGATGGTGACGTATTCGGGGAGAGTGGATACCACCTTGAAATAGTAGTCGATAACATTATATGTACCGTACGCATTGGTAACGGTCACGCGATAGTAATATTCGCCTACGCCGAGCGAGCGGAAGGCAATCGCATCGTCAATCGTCTTGATATTAAATGTTTCGGCGTTCACCGTCACGGTTTTACCATACACGCGGTTTCCGTTGAGGTCAAAAATGCCGCCGTTTACGGTCGTGATATTGCCGCCGAGGGAAAGAATCGTTCCCGTCAGCTTGTATGACGAATAGGCAAGCTTAATCTTGTCAGGATAGTTGGTATCGTCGGACAGCATAAACGGAATAAGCTCATAGTATATTTCGCCGTCGGTGGAAATAATCCAATCGCCATACTCGGTCATATACCACTTTTCGCCGTAATAGTTGGTGGTCGAGGCGATAATCAGTATCATTTCATCGGCTTCGTATTCGGAAGCCGCTGTGTCAGTATCAAGATATTCCTCATACGGCACGTTTCGTCCGATTGCACCATCTTCGCCAATGATAAACGCGGCAAAAACGTCGAGTTTTTCGGTCCAAGCGAGGTCAGCGGCGGTGGGACCATTTTTCTCCCACTCGGCAGTGACCGTTATGGTGCCGTCGATAAGGTCGGCTCCCGAAAACGCCTCGCCGTCAGCATTAAACCAGCCGAGGAAGGTATAGCCGTCGCGTGTCGGTGTCGGAATATACA
>JAFQBX010000001.1 GCA_017399535.1 Clostridia bacterium
CCAGCCGCTTTGCGTTAAAAATGCTCGAAATACACAAAGTATTTCTGCGCTTTTTGCCTTAATCGACAGAAATCTACGCCATTTATAGGTGCTACGCAGTTTTGAAGTGGAAACTTTTTAGATTAACAAATAACAAAAATCTCGGAATGCTGTCGCATTTCGGGATTTTTTTATGAAGTTGAGCGGAAAAGTGGACGTTCAAAACCATTTTATCACTATGGCGTCCCGCCCTTACAGGTGGCTTTTGTTGTTTGCCGGTGTAGAAATTTTTTCTTTCTTTTTGTCGATTTAACCATAAACAACCGATTGAAAAAATAGGACAAGTATGTTATTATATATAATAGTAGAATATATAGTCGTATATTGGAGGTTTTCAAATGCGAAATAATATAATCAAACGTCGGCTTGAATACTCGATGTTAGCGGGAATTTTATTTAATTTCATTTCCCTCTTCATCCCGATAATCAACCTCACCCTCACATCCGAAACAAAGCAATATACCGAAGGATACAGCGTGGGCTCACTCGTAAAATTCCTTGTACCCGCAGTGCTCAACGGTGACAAGGGCGAGCTTAGTAATCCGCCGCTTGCCCTGATGGCTTTCCTGCTGTTTGGTCTCATTTGCTGGATTGCCAGCTTGTTTACTCTGGTGCTCGTTTTTCAGAGCATGAGAGCAAAAAAGGTTAATATCTTCCGTACCATTGCCGTTTCGATTTTCGAGCTGCTGACCGCCCTTTTCTTCCTCGTTTTCTCCGCCCAGATGAAAACCTTTGCAATAAAGGTTGCGGTCGAGCCCTACTTTGGCAATATCAGAACGGGATTTAATTTCCTCGGTCTGTTGCCGGTTATAATTGTAATTGCTTTTTCCTTTATCAATATCTATATGCTGCTCGGAATTATCAAACGCGGCGAAGAATATGATGAAATTGACGAAGAAAAGGACGAGGAGCCCGAACCCCGACGCCCCGAAAGACGCCGTGCTCCCTCCTCACTTTATCCGAATGGCCGCCCGACCAATCCCGAGCGTCCGAGAGTTCCTCGCTCTCCTGCCGAACGCGCAGGCGAGCGTCCTGTCGAACGCACAGGTGAACGCACTGCCGAGCGTCCCGTCGAGCGTACAAACATTTATTCGGGTGAAGGTGAACGCACTCCCACCGAATATCGCCGTCCGACAAATCGTCCCGCTGCCGACCCATATCGCGCACGTCCGACCGGCTCGACCGGCGTAATCGACCGCGACCATCTGCCAAAGCCGAGCGCTCCCACATCGCGTCCGACGGCTTCGGCTCCTGCCACCATCACCTGCGAAAAATGCGGTGAAAAATGCCGTAAAGGGTCCCGCTTCTGCAACATTTGCGGCGAGCCCCTCGCAAAACCCGAAAAAAGATGTCAGATTTGCGGCGAATTATTAAGCGAAAGAGATGTATTTTGCCCCTCTTGCGGAGCAAATATCAGATAAGGTGAATGTATGAATAAGCATAGTTTTAACGCAATCAACAACCTTTCGGTGCTGGACAGCGGAAGGGGAAGGTCGCTTGACGGCAAATGCGCCGTCTATCGCGTTGACGACAACGAAGCAAAGGCGGTAGCCGCCGTTTTTGAAGGAAGCGGCAAATACAGCGAGGTTGAATACGCCGAGTTTGATAACCGCACAGGCGCAAATATCGGAAGCCGAATTGCCGCCGCCGCTACGCTGAATTGGTTTAACAGCGATAAATGCAACTTTGACGACAACGACGCCGACCGTCTGCGCGCCAGCATCGACCTCATTATGCGAAAGGCAAAGAGAGAGCTCGATTACGAGGGCGACAACCTTTTTAACAAAAAGCCGAAGAATTTTAACACCTCGGCAGCCGTTTGTGCCGTCGATTACTACAATTACGACAGCGCAATTTGCGAATTCCTGTGGGCAGGAAACTGCCGCGGCTACGTGCTTGACGGATACGGGCTTTGCCAGCTCACCGAGGACGACGTAAATGGTACTCAGGACGCCTTTGTATGCCGCGCTGACGGCGCAAAGCTCGTCAACGTTATCAACGCCGACGTCGATTATACAATGAATTTCCGTCGCATCAGCATCACCGACCCGATGATGCTCATTACGGCTACCACAGCCGCCTTTGACGATTTCGGCAGCCCGATGGAGTTTGAATACGCCATTCTCTACGCCCTGATAAAATCAAAGAACATCGCCGAATGGGAACAGCGTCTGACCGCTATCATAAAGCAGTATGCCGACGACGATTTTTCAATGACCGTTATGTCGGTGGGCTTTGACGATTTTGACCACATGAAAAAGCACTATGAGCCGCGCACAAAGCAGCTCATCGAGGAATATATCCGTCCCCTCAACGCCGCCAGAAAGGGCGAAACAAAGCTCAACATTCGCTCACTCTGGAACAGGTACAGAGACGGTTATTACAGATAAAAAAGGGAGGATTTGATTGTATGTTTTGTAAAAACTGCGGACACAATATTGCGCCGTCCGAGCAGGTCTGCCCCTTTTGCGCTGAAAAAAGCGGATTCCCGAAAGGAATGGTCGGCGACGAGGAGCTTTTGGCCGTCAGAGAGGCAAAAGCAATCGTCGGTGACGTTTCGTTAGGCGTCGATTCGTACGGAAAATCAGCCGTCCCCCACACTCCGCGAAAGAGAGAGGAAAACTCCTTTACCGACGACCAGGCAACCACCGTTTTCTCGGTCGGCGAGGTCAACGCGGCTATCAACAGAGCGAACAACGTCGATGAATACGACGACTATGATGATTTCGACGACGAATACGACGAATATTATGATAATAAAAAGGCGCCACTCCCCTTTACCAACAGTCAGATTATGATTATCGGCGGCGGAATTCTCATTGTTTTGGTGCTTGTTATCATTCTCCTGCTGTCAAAGTGCGGCGGAGATTCCGCGTCGGGCACTCCGACATCGAGCGGCAACGAAACCTCGATGATTTCGAGCGAAGTTAGTGCGACAAGCAGCGAAACTTCAAGCGCAACCACCTCAGTTGAAAGCTCCGTTTCCTTCACAAGCTCGACCGTTTCGACAAGCAGCACGCCGACTAGCTCGACCACTTCGAGCGATGTTTCGAGCAATGTTTCAAGCGGAACTTCTAGCGCAACGTCGAGCAACGTTTCGAGCGACACCTCGAGCGCAACGTCGAGTGACACATCAAGTGCAACATCGAGCGAAACTTCAAGCGCGACATCAAGCGAAACTCCAAGCACACCTTCTCAAGCTCCCGAGGACATCGGTGAGGATGAGGGCAGAGACCCCGACGCTCAGTAAACACCCCTTTTGCCGTAGTGAAATGATCGCGAAACGCCTTTTTTATAAGGTGTGGGGCGTGAAAGCGCAGATAAACCGAATAAAAAACCGCCGTTTTGTCAAGGATAAGGACAGAAAGGCGGTTTTGTTTTTTTACTATGATAAAAGGTGTTTCAAAGCAGATTATCGAAATAGCCCAGACCGAAAATCCCTTTTTTGAAAGGGCGGTTTTCTTTGTTAGACGGGAGTATATCGGCGGCGACGAAAAAAAGCTGACGGGTGAAGCTTGGCGGCTTCTTTCGTCGGCGAAAAGACCGCCAAACGCACAGTTTAAAAATCGCAAGCGGGTGCTTTTTTTGCGCGGAATGGTCGCGCTGTCCTATCCCGTTCTGGCGGCGGTGGTTTATCTGCTCGCAAGAGGGTGATGGGGAGGAAAATACGACCTTTTCGCCCGTTTAATTGCACGGCAGACGGCGATCAAAGAATCTAAGTAATTAGATTTATAAAGCAAAATTACCCCTCTGTCGAGCAATCGACAGAGGGGTTTTGTATCTCTATTGCTTATTTTTTTAAAAAATGTTATAATAAGGAAAAAGCTGCAAATTAAATAGGAGTATGATATATGAAATTTCCATTTCGCGAATCTGAAAATACAGCTGTTATAACTTGCTGTCATATCATTGAGAACGGTGCGGATATTTTATATGTGTCCCACGATGCAGAGGACGGAATGTGGGAGTTTCTTTGCGGCGGAGCACATATGCAAGAACAAGCAAAAGTTGTTTCGTTGCGTGAAATTTTCACACTTGATAATACGGTATCTGAACTTGCAAATATGCCCTGCGGTTATATCGCAGAGAGGACGAATAAAAATTCAAAATGGAAGATTAAAAAGAAATAAATTCCCTCTTTTGCTAATAGCAGCACAGACGGCGATTAAGGGCTACGATTTATCCCGATAACAAATCCCCGCCGAGAAATCGATGGGAGTTTTCGCCCTTGTGCAAAGGTTATTCCCCTGTTATAAAAAAATTCGCAAAGCAACAAAAGGGTGGCGGTATCCGCAGGATAGGGGATAGAGCGTTAGCGAAATCGGAGAGACTGTTTTGCACCGACAATCCCCCTGTCTTTTTGCTTTGCAAAAATCCAGCCCCCTTTACACAAGGGGGTCTTTTTTCGTCCGAGCGATCGGTGGCGGTCTTTGTAATGTCCGTTTTTTGGGACAAGGCATGTGATATTTTTAATATAACAACAAAAACATAGGTTTATTCACAAGCAAAACATCTAAAAAGGACGGAAAAATATGATTTACTTAAAAAGATTAAAACTAACAACAGACAAAGACGAAACAATAGAAATCGTAAATCAAAGGCGAACTTGTTTTGGAACGATGTACCCATTTAAAATATTTCCACTTAAAAAGCTTGAACAAATTGATTTTGCACCTGTAACGATTTTTTATGGTGGAAACGGTTCGGGGAAAACCACTTTGCTGAATATAATATCGGAAAAAATTAAAGCCATCCGTCATTCCGAATACAATAAAAGTGCGTTTTTTGAAACATATACACGTCTTTGCCAAATATACGCAGATGAAATTCCCCCAAACAGCCAAATTCTTTCAAGCGACGACGTTTTTGATTACGTTATGAACATGAGATATTTGAATAGCAACGTAGATTTTCACAGAGAGGAACTTTTTAGGGGATACGGTTTGCAACGCCAAAAGGCAGAAAACGAAGAAGGATATATAAATCTTCACGGACTTGACGATTACGACCGTTGGAAAGAGGTGCACGATGCGACATCGAAAACACAATCACGGTTTGTAAAAGAACGACTGGCTAAAAATGTTGATATGTTCTCTAACGGCGAAACGGCAATGCGATATTTTACGGAACATATTGACAGAGACGCTATATATCTTTTAGACGAGCCCGAAAACAGTCTTTCGATTAAATTTCAAATTGATTTGGCTAAATACATAAGCGATTCAGCAAGATTTTTCGGTTGTCAATTTATAATATCTACCCATTCACCAATTTTGCTTTCGATAGATAAGGCCAAGATATATGATCTTGATAGCTTCCCTGTGACAACAAAAGAATGGTCCGAACTGGAAAACGTAAGAGCGTACTATAATTTTTTCAAGGAACACGAGAATAAGTTTTGATGCATCATTTGCTAACTACAAAACTACGCTAAGGGCGATACGCAATATATGTTTTTATTGACACTTTGCTTTTTGTTTGATATATTGATTATAGGAAGTGTTGCCGAGTATTCGGTTACCACGGCAAGTAAAGTCCGTGGGGCGCTTCCTCAATCGGCACATTCCCCCAACGGCAATTGCAGCCTATTCAGGGAATCTGCCGTTTTTATTTTCACACACAAATAGCAATTTCCACACACAAAAAAGGACGTAGAAATTTTCTACGTCCTTTTTTACGTTATATTCTGCGGAATTGGAAATCCTGCGAAACCAAAAAACTCGTTTCGCTTATGCCTTGTCGGCGATTTCCTTTGTCACCATCGCTAAGAAGGCGTCAAACGGCATAACCTCGGTCGCGTTGGTGTCGCGACGGCGAACGGCAACCGTTCCTTCCTCCTGCTCCTTGTCGCCGATGACAAGCATATACGGAATCTTTTGCATCTGCGCCTCGCGAACCTTGTAGCCGGTCTTTTCCTGACGCTTGTCGGATTCGCAGCGGATTCCTGCCGCCTTCATGGCTGCTTCGAGCTTGTCGGTGTACTCGTTATTGCGGTCGGTAATCGGGAGGAGTCGCACCTGAACGGGCGAGAGCCAGGTCGGGAACTTTCCTGCATAATGCTCGATGAGGATACCGATAAATCTTTCGATTGAGCCGAAAACAACGCGGTGAATCATAATCGGGCGGTGCTTCTGACCGTCGGAGCCGATATACTCGGCCTCGAATCGAAGGGGAAGCTGGAAGTCGAGCTGAATGGTACCGCACTGCCATGTTCTGCCGATAGAATCTTCGAGGTGGAAGTCGATCTTTGGTCCATAGAAAGCGCCGTCACCCTCGTTTACAACATAGGGCATTTCCATTTCTTCAAGTGCCTGACGGAGTCCCTCGGTCGCCATTTCCCAGTCCTCGATTGCGCCGAGGTGGTCCTCCGGCATGGTCGAAAGCTCAACGTGATACTTAAAGCCAAACTTTGCATAAACCTCGTCGATGAGACGGACAACACCCTTTATCTGCTCGGTGATTTGCTCACGTGTCATGTAAATATGCGCGTCGTCCTGGGTAAAGCAACGCACACGCATGAGTCCGTGCAAGGCGCCCGACTTTTCGTGACGGTGAACCAGTCCGAGCTCGCCGAGTTTCATCGGCAAATCCTTATACGAACGCGGTTCCATCTTATAAACCAGCATTCCGCCCGGGCAGTTCATCGGCTTGACGGCAAAGTCGTTTTCGTCGATGACGGTGGTGTACATATTATCCTTGTAATGTCCCCAGTGTCCCGAGGTTTCCCACAGCTCGCGGTTGAGCATAATCGGGGTGCTGATTTCGAGATAGCCGTCGCGTGTATGAAGCTCACGCCAATAGTCGATGAGCGTATTCTTTACAATCATTCCCTTCGGCAAGAAAAACGGGAATCCCGGTCCCTCTTCCATTATCGAAAAGAGTCCAAGCTCCTTTCCGAGTCGGCGATGGTCGCGCTTTTTTGCCTCTTCCATTCGGGTGAGATATTCTTCGAGGTCGGTTTTGTTCGAAAAGGCGGTGCCGTAAATACGGGTGAGCATCTTATTCTTTTCGTTTCCGCGCCAGTATGCACCTGCAACCGAGGTGAGCTTGAATGCCTTTACAGCCGAGGTGTAGGTCACGTGAGGTCCTGCGCACAGGTCAACATAATCCCCCTGCTTAAAGAAGGAAAGCTCCTCGTCGTCGGGCAGGTCGTTGATAAGCTCAACCTTGTAGCTTTCGCCTGCTTTTTCCATAAGCTCGATAGCTTCCTTGCGCGGCAGGGTAAAGCGCTCCAGCTTTAAATTCTCCTTGACAATCTTTTTCATCTCGGCCTCGATTGCGACCAGTTCCTCGTCGGTAAAAGGAGTTTCGCGGTCGAAATCGTAATAGAATCCGTCCTTTATCGAGGGGCCGATTGCGAGCTTTGTTTCGGGGTAAAGGCGCTTTACCGCCTGGGCCAAAATGTGCGACGCTGTGTGACGAAGCGCACCGCGTCCAATCTCGTCCTCAAAGGAATATTCGGCTATCGAGCCGTCGTGCATAATAACCTTCATTATAAAACAACCTCCGTTTTTTGAGTTAATTTTGCGAAAAAATAAAAAAACACACCGCTTGAACAGAATTTCTCTCAACAGCGGCTGATAAAAAGCGCTGCTTTTTTTACTGTTCAAGGGTGCGATGATTTCGTTTTTTTCAAAGAAAACCTTGCACGGTTCCACCTTGATTTTTCACTTTTTTAAATAATCGGTAACGTCGATTTTACGTCACATTCGTCATGTGCTGCTCGGGGGTGGTCTTCGCCACGCTTTTTGAAACGTCGGTCACCTTTCAGCCAAAATGGGTGTCCGTCTCTTGTCTTTACAGTCGCAAAATTGCGCGGTTACTCGTCCCGTCGTCGCCTTTTGACACAATTTTAACACAGTCGCCATCATTTTTCAATAGCAAAAATCAAGTTTTTGCGACGGTTGTCCCCTTTTTCAGAGCTTATCGAGGTATTCGGTCGGGTCAAAGGGGTCAAGTGAACAGTCCTTTTTGAGATAAAGCGGGTGGTGGGGATGCCCTTTTTTTGACCGAGGTCCTGCCGAAAACCACTCGGCGCCAAACTCGTTGCCGAGCGAAATCATATCACGCACGCAGAGGGGCAGATAGTCGCGCTTTTCGATTATTGTTCCCCACGCCGCCCATACCGACGGGCGCTTACACAGGGAAAGTATGTAGCGAAATGCCTTCATATTCTCGCTATGGAGTCGCATATTGAGCAGCGGCTCCATGTCGTCGGGGCTGGTCGCTCGCTGAGCATAGACGTTGAACATTATGAAGCTGTCGTACCCGTTTGTAAGGGCAATTCGCTCGACAGATTTGAGCGTATTATCGAGGTCGTCGGGTGCTGCGGTTGACGGGTTTATGCCGATGCAGACGAGGGGATTTTTGCCCCTTGTGCCGAGGATATAGCGGTATTCGGAATAGCTGTTAGGCACGTAAAGCCAACGCTCAACGTCATAGTCGGGGCTCGGCAAAAGCGCGGCTTCAAGTGCCTCGTCAAAGGGTAAAACCGACACCTCGTGGGTGGTTGATTGCGGAATGTGCATTTGTTTTTTTCTCCGTTTTTTAGTTGATTTTGGGGTGGGTGAGAAGATTTTTTCTCCCTCCGTCTTTTGCTTCGCAAAATCCACCTCCCTCATCAGAAGGAGGCAAAAATTGTCACAACTCGTTGGCGAAAATGGACATATATCCTTCGCCGAAAATTTCGCTTGCCGACGAGGCAATCAGGAAGGACTGCGGGTCGATTTCGCCGACGGTATCGCGGATTTTCGGGAAAAGGTGCTTTTTCGCTACCACCATCAGAACGGTTTTTTCGCTGCCCGAAAAGCCGCCCTGCCCCTTTATCAAGGTGGTCGAGATGCCGAGTCGGTCGATGAGCCGGCGGTTGATTTGGTCGGGGCTGGTGGTGACGATAAAGATGAGCCGTGCTCCAAGTCCGCCGTAGAGAACGAGGTCGAGGACGACGCTCTGAACCGCGAGGGCAATCGCCGCGTAGAGTGCCGTTTCGATATTGCCGAAAACGATTGCCGACGCGGCTACGATAACAATGTCGGTGATGAGAAAAACCTTTCCCGTCTTGATATGCCGATACTTTCGGCGCAAAAGTCGCACGATAATGTCACTGCCGCCGGTTGTACCTCCCGAGCGGAAAACGAGTCCGAGTCCCAGCGACATCAGTCCTCCGCCGAAAACTCCTGCGAGCAAGCGGTCGTCGGTGACGGTAACGGTGACTAAATTAGTGAAAAGGTCGGCAAAAATGGACGAAAGCACCGTTCCGAACAGGGTCATCACGGTGAATTCACGTCCAAACTTTATAATCGCGACGATAAAGAGCGGAATATTCATAATGATAATGAGAGTACCAATGTCAAGCGGCAAAAAGCGGCTGAGCATTACCGAAATACCCGAAACTCCTCCCGGCGCTAAATCGTTCGGGTTGAGGAAAAGGGATATTCCGCCGCCGTAAAGCGCACAGCCGACGGTCATAAATAAAAGCTGCAAAAGCAGAGTTTTTTTGTTCTTTAAATTCATAGTATCACCCATTTTTTATTCTGCTCAAAAATTGCGCGAATTTTAGTAAACGCGTGTGAAAAATTGTTGAAAGCTTCGGGGGTTGAAAAGGGTTTGGCGGATAGAGATTGGCGGATAGCCGATTGGTTGCGGCAAGATGGGTTGGTTTCGAGGAGCGGTTGTCCGTGAAACCGCAACTATTCAAAAGAGCCGCCATCGGAGATTGTCAGCACACCCGTCGCAATCGATTCCTATACAAAAAAACAACCGCGTCCTGTTTTGGAAGCGGTTGTTTTACCTTTTTTACCTATTTGCGTTTTTTTACTAAACCGCTTTTTTTAAAAAGAGCGTTATTTTAAAAATCTTACGCCTTGTTGATTGAGCCAAAGAGCTCCATCTTTTCCTTAACGGTTGCCTTGATAGCTTCAAAGCCCGGTGCGAGAAGCTTTCTCGGGTCGAAGCCCTTGCCCTGCTGATCCTTGCCTGCTTCAACGTATTCGCGTGTAGCAGCGGCAAATGCGAGCTGGCATTCGGTATTAACGTTAATCTTTGATACGCCGAGTGAGATTGCCTTCTTAATCATTTCGGCAGGGATACCTGTACCGCCGTGGAGAACGAGGGGCATTGTTCCTGTGAGCTTCTGAATTTCGGCAAGGGTGTCGAAAGAAAGTCCTGCCCAATTTTCAGGATATTTGCCGTGAATGTTACCGATACCTGCGGCAAGCATTGTTACGCCGAGGTCGGCAATCATCTTGCACTCGTTGGGGTCAGCAACTTCGCCGTTACCAACAACGCCGTCTTCTTCACCGCCGATAGCGCCAACCTCAGCTTCGAGAGAAAGACCGAGCTTGTCACAGTATTCAACGAGTTCCTTTGTCTTTGCAATATTTTCTTCGATCGGGTAGTGAGAACCGTCGAACATTACCGACGAGAAGCCGGCTTCGATGCATGCCTTTGCTCCTTCGTATGAGCCGTGGTCGAGATGGAGAGCTACCGGAACGGTAATTCCAAGCTCGTCAATCATTCCGTTAACCATGCCGACAACAGTCTTGTATCCGCACATATATTTTCCTGCACCTTCGGAAACGCCGAGGATAACGGGAGAGTTAAGCTCCTGTGCGGTAAGCAAAATTGCCTTTGTCCATTCGAGATTGTTGATGTTAAACTGGCCAACAGCGTATTTACCTGCTTTTGCCTTTGTTAACATTTCCTTTGCTGAAACTAACATTTTTTATACCTCCGTAATGCTTAATTTGCATAATACCCTATGATTATACCCTATCTTTGTGAAAAAAGCAACAATTTCGCTCACATTAAATTGCACAGAAAAGGGTCGCCTTCTCCTCGGTAATTATGTGAGTTGTGCCGTCGGGAAGGGTTACTCGCTTTTCGCCCTTTCCGCTGACCGAAAGGGTGAATTTGCCGTCCTTTGCCGTCCAATCGACCTCGATGTCGCCAAGCGGAGTCGAAACAACGCCCTTTGCGTATTCGAGTCCCGCAAGCGTCGGGCGAATTTCGACCGCCTTACCCTCATAGCCAATCGGTCGGACGCCGAGAATTACCGCCGAAAATTCGTAAATCGGCAGTGAGCCCCAGCCGTGACAGTCACTTCTCTCCTGCACGTCGTCCTCCGCCCAAGTGGTAAGACCGCGCTTTATCATATCGCGCCAGCCGTCGAGAAGCCCATACGCGCGGTCGTACAGTCCCGCCGTTTCGAGCGCGCGGAAAAGAAAATAGCGCATGGAATATGAACAAATCGGCAGTTCGTTATCGCCGAGCATTCGTGTCATGAGCGCGGTTGCTTCATCGCCGCTGACGGCGCCCGAAAGCACCGCCCAAACCTGCGCGTGCTGACTGAATCCGCCATTTTCGGTATCGGTGAAGAGCTGACGCTCATTATCGTAAAAATATTCTTTCGCCGAGCTATTTATCCTGTCGGCTCGGTCGGCATATTCGGCGGCAAGGTCATTATAGCCGAATGCGGTAGCCAAATCGGCCGCCTTTTTAAGCGCGAGCGCGTACATAAAGCTGTATGCCGCCATGGCACCCTTTCCGGGAGAGCCGTCACGCCAACTCTTTACCCAGTCGAGAAAACGCCAATAGCCCGTATCGGCAACCACTCCTCTGTCGTCGACAAGTCGGTCAAACCATGAAAGGATAGCGTCGATTTTCGGCATCAGTGAACGCACAAAGCCGCGGTCGGTCGGGGTAAAGCGCAGATAATCCTCCGCCATATATACGACGTGGAGGGCAAAGCCCGGAATTACCTGCTCGCTGAGGGACGGGAATCGTGCCTGGGTCATGCCGTCGGGGTACTGGGAAAGGAAAAATTCGTTAATTCCCTTTTTGGCAAGGCGACGGTCGGCTCCGAGATGGTAGGTAAAGAGCATTTCAAGTCGCGAATCCATGGCATACTGCGTCTGTTCATAATATGGGCAATCCTCAAAGGTTTCGTGCATACAGTTGTTCACCGTGCGGATGCTGTTCTCCCACAGAGCCGCTGAATCGGGGTCGCTGCTTTCGAATCGGGCAGAAACCGCAAGAGGATATTTGTTTTCGAAAAATTTGAGGTCGGATATGTAAACGGGACTGTCGGTCGAGGTGATTTCGATGCGGATAAAGCGGAAGGTGCGCAACCAAAACGGCTCGTAAACGTGGGAATTACCGTCTAAAATCAGCTCGTCGGTCATTCCGTAAATTATTCCGTCGGTGTCGTCACGCATCTTCTTTGTAATTCGCCAACCGTCCTTGAAAATATAGCTTTCGGCGTATGTAATCTTTACCGAAGCGCCGCTCGACCCTTTTACGAGCAGGTGGGGTGTACCGGTAAAGTGAACTCCTGCATCAAGCTCGATATAGGCGGTAGTATTAGGTGCGACGGAAATTCCCTTTTTAGAAAGAATATCGCCTTCGACCATATCCGACCGCATTACACGGACAAATTCACGCTCGATGTTCGTCAGTTGCGGAATTTCGCGTTCTTTGAGTCGCCAAGCCGCCATTTCGCCGTACGGATAATCGTTATCAAAAACGGCGTCGCAAACCTTTACGCAGGGCATAAATTCGGAGCTTTCGGCGGTGTAATCGATGCGCTCGGTAAAATCGGTAAAGCACCAATAATCAGGCGCAGTGCAGGTAAAGGAGCTGTCGGGCGCCGAAACCCAGCTTTCGTCCGAGCTTATGTCCTCGATAACGCCGTTTTCTCCCACAATCTGACCGTCAAAGAGGAAGGCCGTCCTCTCGGTGCGGTGAATGGACGCCATTCGGTAGTTAAGGTGAAGTACAAGCGCCAAAATCTCGTTTTCACCCTCGGTCAAGTAGGGTGTAAGGTCAACGGTTTCGTAATAGGTGACGTAGCGGTTGCCCTTGCTGGGACCGCAATGCACCTCGCGACCGTTTACAAACAGTTTGTATCGGGTGTCGGCGCTAACCCTCGCGATGAGGGTGCCCTCGGTGTAATTGAAGCGCTTCCTGAAATGAAAAAGTCCGTCCGCTTTTGGCTCGGCTCGGGTGTCGGTAATCCACATTTTCTATGCTTTTCCTCCGTTTTATTCGTTATGCAAACAAAAGGGACTATCTGTCCTTTAAGTAATTTTCGATAATAGTTTTTGCCTCGACCCAGCCGTACGCGACCACCGTGCAGTAGCCCTGCGCCGACAGGGCGTCAAGCCAGAATTCCTGATTTTCGGTAGGTTTGTTGCGTCCTGCCTTCATCTCGATAAAGAGCCCGTGATACTTTTTATTCGGGACGGGCAGACAAATGTCGGGGACTCCCGGCTTTAACCCCTCGGCAAGTAGTTTTCCGCCCGAATAGCGAGTACGTTTACCCTCGTTTGGCACGTGAAAAAGCAGTTTCAGCTCGGGCTTTACTGCCGAGGCAACCTGCGCCCAACGAAAAAGGGCAATTTGCTCGTCGCTTTCGCTCATTTTGATTTCCGTGTTCATGGCGGTTTCTCCTTTCAAAAAAGGGGTTGTGTGAAATATTATTCTTTTACCGTGTCCTGTTCATTTGCGGTCGTTTCGATGGCAAGAGCGGCTTCGACCTCGGGATCGCAAAGCGCTGCTTTGCCGCGTCGTTTTTTAAGTCCGACACGTACCTTTTCGGAAAGATAGACGTAAATCACCGAGCAAACGGGTACGCTGACGAGCATTCCCATTACGCCATAGATGTTTCCGCCGACGGTGACCGCCGCAAGAACCCAGATTCCCGGCAGACCGACCGACTTTCCAACCACGTGGGGATAAATAAGATTGCCTTCAAGCTGCTGCAAAACGATGATGAAAAGAACAAACCACAGTGCTTTTATCGGGCTTTCGACGAGAATGAGGAAGGCGCCGATTGCCGTTCCGATATATGCGCCCAAAATGGGAATAAGCGCCGTCACGCCGACAAGCACCGATACCACACTGGCATACGGCAGACCGAGAATGAGCATTCCGATAAAGCAGAGCAGACCGAGAATTATCGCTTCGAGCACCTGTCCCGTCACAAAATGGCTGAACGAATCATTCACGCGCGAGAAAAATGAGAAAATTCGCTTTGCCTTTTTTTCCGAAAAGGCGGCGATGAGTGTACGCTTTGACTGACCGATGAGCCGTTCCTTTCCTGCAAGCAGATAGATGCAAAAGGCGAATCCGATAAAGACATTGAAAATGGCCGAAACAATAGCCGTAGTGGTGTTTATGGTTTGGTTAAAAATGCTTTCGCCGCTGGTGGTGACGAGCTCGGTCAGCTTGGCGATGATTGACGAACTTTCAAATTCGAGCTCGGGTAAAATTATCGAGTATTCGGCGAGAAAATCGCTGATTCCCTTCCACCACGCCTTTAATTCCTCGAAATAATCGGGCAACGCATCAATTATGGTGCGTAAGGTACGTGTAACCTCGGGGATGATGATGAAAAAGATGGCTACAATTGCGCCAAGGGTCAGAATTATGCTGATGAAAATTGAGACAGGTCGCTTTAATTTTTTTGCAATCGGGGAATCGCCCTTTCGCAAAAAGAGCCAATCCCAGCCACGTTCGATAGGGCGCAAAAGAAGGTTTATCACAAAGGCGAAGGATGCCCCGAGAATAAGCGGCGAAAAGACGCCGATAATCCACCTTATCGCCGAGATGACGATTGCATAATTCATCACCGCCCAAAAAATTGCTGCGGCGGCAAAAATTATAAAAATTATGCGTTTGACGTTACTTTTATTAAGTTCCAAAGCAATTCACCTGCCAAAAATTATATTTAAACATAACTATACACTATCATTATAACACACTGTTATTTTCATTACCACAATTAACTTCCGTTTTTATAAAAATTTTTTTCGAAATACGCTCTGTATTTTTGCGATAAAATGTTGTAATTTTGCGCAGGACATTGTATAATGATATTTGATAAAATGGCTAAATAGCAACCAAAAAGGAATGGGTGAAAATGAATAAAGAAGAATTTATCAATGACATACTCAAAAAAAAGAAGGAAACAGGGGTAAGAATACTCGCTCACATCTATCAGCCGCCCGAAATTCTCGAGCTTGCCGATGTGGTTGGCGACTCCTTTAAGCTGGCCGAAATGGCTCAGGTAATGGGCGACACGGTTATTGTTTGCGGCGTGCGTTTCATGGCCGAAACGGTCAAAATTCTTTCACCGAATAAGAAGGTCATTTTGGCTTCACCCGAGGCAACCTGCCCGATGGCTGAGCAAATTACTCCCGAATATATCAGAAAATTTAAGAAGAAAAATCCTGACGTTGCTGTTTGCGCTTACATAAACACTACCGCCGAGCTTAAAGAGGAGGCAGACGTTTGTGTCACCTCGTCGAGCGCGGTCAAGATATGTAAAAATATCGAGAATGATAAAATTCTCTTTATCCCCGACAAAAATCTCGGTTCTTACGTGGCAAAGGCGGTACCTGAAAAGAAATTTGCGCTGGTTGACGGCTTCTGCCCGATACATAATCAGCTCACCGCCGACGACGTACTGGTGCTGAAACAGGAGCATCCGCTGGCGCTCTTTGCCGTCCATCCCGAAGCGCCTGCCGAGGTGGTCGCTCTCGCCGATTACGTCGGTGCGACCAGCGGAATCATCGACTATTGTAAAAAGAATCCTAACCGCGAAATCATCATCGGCACCGAATGCGGCGTATACGATTACCTGACCCTCCGCTATCCAAAGCGCAAATTCTATCAGCTTGCTCCCGAAAAAATGGTGTGCAAGGACATGAAATACACCGGACTGACGGCTTTATGGGGCGCCATTTCGGGACAGAGCGGCGAGGTAATCGAAATACCGGAAGAAAACCGACTCAGAGCAAAGAAAAGCATTGACGAAATGCTGCGACTCGGAAAGAAATAAAGGCGGTAGGTTAATGAAAAATCAGTATGACGTGGTCATCATAGGCGGTGGAATTGCCGGGCTTTATGCCGCGCTCAACCTTGACAGCGATACTAAGGTGCTCGTTGCGGCAAAAAGGGAGCTTAATTTATGCAATTCGTCACTTGCACAGGGCGGTGTCGCGGGGGTCCTCGACCTTCAAAACGACAGCTTCGACCTGCATATCGAGGATACCATGATTGCCGGTCAGCACCAAAATCGCAGAGAAGCCGTTGAGGTGCTTGTAAAAGAGGGGCCGGACGACCTTCGCCGACTGCTCGATACCGACATCGCGTGGGACCGAGAGGAAAACGGCGAACTGCACATGACGCTGGAAGGCGGACATTCGCGAAACCGCATCATTCATCGCAAGGATTCGACGGGTGACGCCATTATGGTTGCCCTCGTAAACGAGGTAAAGAGCCGCAAAAACATTGACGTTGTGACCGAATGTCACATGGCGAATATGCAGGAATGCGACAGCGGCGTTATCACCGAATTTATCACTCCCGACGGGATAAAGGCGGTCGGCTCCTCCTTTGTAATTATTGCAACGGGCGGCATCGGTCGCGTATATAAATACACCACAAATTCAGCAATAGCAACGGGTGACGGCATTACTGCCGCCTATTTTATGGGGGCAAAAATCAGTAATCTGCAATATGTTCAGTTTCACCCGACGGCATTCGCCTCAAAGGAAGGCAGAGAGCGATTTTTAATAAGCGAGGCGGTCAGAGGTGAAGGCGCATATCTGCTCAACTGCGAGGGAAAGCGATTCATGCACCGATACGACGAGCGACTCGAGCTTGCGCCCCGCGACGTTGTTTCAAACGCAGTTATCCTCGAATCGAGACGAATGGGAAACGAGCATTTTTACCTCGACATTACCCATCGGTCGCGTGAATTTCTGCTTGACCGTTTCCCGATGATTCATCAGAGATGCCTGCTCGAAGGGGTGGACATCACAAAGGACCCGATTCCCGTTTTCCCCTGTCAGCACTATCTGATGGGCGGAATCGACGTCGACCTTAATTCAAAAACGCGACTCGACCGAGTTTATGCGGCGGGTGAATGCAGTCACACCGGCGTACACGGAAAGAATCGACTCGCATCAAATTCACTGCTCGAAGCGCTCGTTTTCGGGCGACGCGCCGCCGAGCATATCAACAGCCGTCGCGACAGAGATTTTTGCGGCGATATTCGCACCACCCTTTCGGTTGGCGGAGCTCCGCTGCCGACGGGTATGCGTACCACCGTTCGCGAAATTATGCAACGCGCCTATTTCGTTATTCCCGACCCGAACGCCGCTGAAAAGGGGCTTCGCAAGATAAAGGAAATCAACGACCGAATCGAAAAGGGCGGCTTTGCCGTAACGCCACAGCTCGTCGAGGCAAGGAGCTTATCGAAAATAGCCGAAATCATACTCAAAGCCGCGATTTAAGGTGTGATAAAGAGTGGCAGGGCGGCTCGTAACAACACGAACAAGCGACTCAAATCCGACAACTCGGCAAATGCCGCGATTTATAGGGCGGTAAATCCTAATTGTGACGGACGGTCACTTGCACAACGCTTTTTCGTGGCAGGCAGTCACGCGCAAAAGACGAGCTTCGTGACGGATAGTCACGCGTATAGCACTTTTTCCACGACCGACGGTCACAAGACACACCAAAATTTTTTATGAGGTGACATTTTACTATGGCATTACTTCAATTTTATATCGACGACATTATCAAAACTGCGCTAAAAGAGGACATTAACTATATCGACACCACCTCCTCACTACTCATCGACAAGGACAAAATCACCGACGCCTATTTTATTTCAAAGGCAGACGGTGTGCTTTGCGGTATCGACGTAGCAAAGAGGGTGTTTGAGCTTATCGACGGCTCGGTCAGCTTCACGGCGCATTTTCGCGACGGCGACCGCATCAAAAAGGGCGACATTATCGCCGAAATGAGCGGCAGTACCCTTTCGCTGCTTACAGGGGAGAGAACTGCGCTCAACCTCATTCAGCACATGTCGGGAATCGCCTCGGCAACAGGTCGTCTGGTCGACCTTTGTAAAGGGACAAATGCCTCTGTCACCGACACGAGAAAGACTTTACCGGGGCTCAGAGCCCTTCAAAAATATGCCGTCACCTGCGGCGGTGGAAAGAATCACCGCTTTAACCTTTCGGACGGTGCAATGTTAAAGGACAACCACATCGACGCCGGCGGCGGAATTACCGCAACCGTAGCCCAGCTTCGAAACCGACTCGGTCACATGGTAAAAATCGAGGTCGAAACGCGCAATCTCGACGAGGTTCGCGAGGCGGTAGACAGCGGCTGCGAGGTTATCATGCTCGACAACATGGACTGCGACACCATGCGTGAAGCGGTCAAAATCGTCGACGGACGAGCCCTTACCGAAGCGTCAGGCAACGTCACCGAGGAAAGAATTCGCGCTATCGCCGAAACGGGCGTTGACATCATTTCGGTCGGCGCACTCACACACTCGGTCGAGGCATTTGATATTTCGATGAGGATAAAGGTATGAGCGAGGTAATCGCCGCCATTTCAACGCCGCTTATGTCGGCAGGACTCGGCGTAATTCGTATTTCGGGTGAAAATGCCGCCGAAATTGCCGACCGCGTTTTTCGCTCGGTCAGCGGCAAAAAGCTCGCCGAAATCAGCGGATATTCCGCACTTTACGGACACGTTTTTGATAAAAAAGGAGATATTGACGAGGTGGTTGCTCTGAATTTCAGGGCGCCTCATTCCTTTACGGGCGAAAACGCCGTCGAGCTTAGCTGTCACGGCAGCGTTTATATCCTCAAACGTACTTTGGCGGCGCTGATTGCCGCAGGAGCTCGACTCGCTCGTGCAGGTGAATTTACCCGACGCGCATTCGAAAACGGCAAAATGGACCTTTCGGCAGCCGAATCGGTCATGTCGCTCATTGGCGCCGAGTCGCAGCTTGAACATTCGGCGGCTCTTTCGGGACGCGAAGGGGTGCTTTTCCGCCGAATTGACGAGATAAAAGGGGAGCTGACGGCGCTGTCGGCGCATCTTTCGGCGTGGGTTGACTTTCCCGACGAGGACGTGCCCGAGGTGAGCCACGACGAGCTTTATTCGGGGCTCAAATGGGCGCAAAAGCAGCTCAACCGTCTCATTTGCGACTTTGACAGGGGTAAAATCCTGCGCGAGGGCATCGACACCGTCATCGTCGGCAGACCCAACGTCGGCAAGTCGACCTTTATGAATATGCTTTGCGGAGCCGACCGCTCGATTGTCACCGATATTGCGGGAACGACACGCGACATCGTCGAGGAAAGCGTTTCGGTCGGCGGTGTTAAACTGCGACTTCAAGATACCGCGGGGCTCCACGATACAAACGACCAAGTGGAAAAAATCGGCGTCGAAAAGGCAAGGCGCCGCATCGAAACAGCGGCTCTCGTTCTGGCCGTTTTTGACGGCTCAGAACCGCTTAGCAACGACGACCTTTCGCTGATAAAGGCGCTGAAAGATCGCCGCGCAATCGCCGTAATAAACAAATGCGACCTCGATATGAAAATCGAAGCCGAGCATGTCTCCTCGGTTATCAAAAACACCGTCGTTTTGTCGGCCAAATCGGGCGAAAATGCCGAAATGGTCGAGCAAGCAATCCTTTCTGTATCAGGGCTCGACGGGCTCGACCCGACCTGCGCCATGATGACCACCGAGCGTCAACGCGACTGTGCCGAAAGGGCAAAATCCGCCCTGAATGATGGCATCGCCACACTCGAAGCAGGGCTGACCTTTGACGCGGTTGGAGTAATGCTCGACGAGGCAATAGCGGCGCTGTGCGAGCTTTCGGGCGAAAGGGTCAGCGACAGCATCGTTGACGAGGTGTTTAGCACCTTTTGTGTAGGAAAATAGGGAGTTTGCGCATTCCGAGCATCGCGCAAGGCGACGGTTTTCGTCGCAAACTGTAAATAAATGTAAATTATAATGTCAGGAAGGCATTTTTGAATGGATTATATTTCGGAAAAATATGACGTAGCCGTCATCGGCGCCGGTCACGCGGGAATCGAAGCCGCACTTGCCGCCGCCAAGCTCGGCTGTAAAACAATAATTTTCACAATCAGTATGGACTGGGTGGGCAACTGCCCCTGCAACCCGTCGATTGGCGGCACGGCAAAGGGACATCTGGTGCGCGAAATTGACGCTCTCGGCGGCGAAATGGGAAAGGCGACCGACGCCACACTCATTCAGTACCGCGTACTCAATCGCGGAAAGGGTCCTGCCGTACACTCCCTTCGCGCCCAAATCGACCGCCGCGAATACAGTGGATATATGAAATCAGTGCTCGAAAAGCAACCGAACCTCGACGTACGTCAGGCCGAAATCACCGAAATAGAAAAGCGTGACGGCGTTTGGCAGGTAAAAACCCAGCTTGGCGCAATCCACGAGGTAAAGGCGGTCATTATCGCGACCGGCACCTTCCTCGGCGGCCGAATTTATATCGGCGACGTGTCATACGAGGGCGGTCCCGACGGAATGTTTGCGGCAACCGAGCTTGCAAAATCGCTCAAAAAGCTCGGTCTCCCCTTGCGCAGATTTAAGACGGGGACACCCGCACGAATTCACCGCGCATCAATCGATTTTTCTAAATTAGAAGAACAGCCGGGAGACGAAATCACCTCTCCCGTTTCATATTCGCATACCACTCCACCGCAAAATAAAGCAATTTGCCACGTTACCTATACCAACGCGGAGACCAACAGAATAATTACCGAAAATATACAGTATTCGCCCCTTTACAGCGGCGCAATCGAAGGAGTTGGACCTCGCTACTGCCCGAGCTTAGAGGACAAAATTATGCGATTCCCTGATAAGCCGCGGCATCAGCTTTTTATCGAGCCGTGCGGTCTGAACACCGAGGAAATGTATTTGCAAGGAGCATCCTCCTCCCTGCCCGAGCAGGTGCAAATCGAAATGTACCGAAGCATTCCGGGGCTCGAAAATGTCAAGTTTATGCGCACAGCTTATGCGATAGAGTACGATTGCGTTGACCCGACCGCGCTCAAAGCAACCCTCGAATTCAAGGGGCTGAGCGGTCTTTTCGGCGCAGGGCAGTTTAACGGCTCGTCGGGATATGAAGAAGCGGCGGCTCAGGGTCTTGTCGCGGGAATCAACGCGGCGCATTTGGTGCAGGGCAAGGAGCCGTTCATTTTGGAGCGGTCGTCCTCATACATCGGCACCCTCATCGACGACCTGGTGACAAAGGGCTGCACCGACCCATACCGGATGATGACCTCGCGCTCGGAATACCGACTCATTTTACGTCAGGATAACGCCGACGAACGACTCATGCCGCGAGGACGCGAATTAGGACTTGTCAACGACACAACCTGGGAGCGTTACCTTGACCGATTGGCGCAAAAAGAGGCCGAAATCGAACGGCTCGAAAGGACGGTAATTCCGCCGTCCGATGCGCTGAACGAAATGCTTGTTTCACGTGAAACATCGGCGGTCGATGGCGGCGTTCACCTCGCCGAGCTAATTCGCCGACCGCAGATTGACTATGCCTGTCTCGCCGAATTTGACAAGGACCGCCCCGAGCTTCCCTTTGACGTGGTGGAAAAGGCGGAAATCGAGATTAAATACGCCGGTTACATTAAAAAGCAACTTGCACAGGCGAACGAACTTCGTCGGCTTGAAAGGCGCTTAATTCCTGATAATATCAACTATTCCGCGATTACGGGGCTTCGACTTGAAGCCGCCGAAAAGCTCGAAAAAATACGTCCTGCAAGCATCGGTCAGGCGGTCGGAATTTCGGGTGTAAATCCTGCCGACATCACCGTTTTGCTGATTTGGCTCGACAAGCAAGGAGGAAAGGTATGATTATCGACATCGACCAGCTTAAACGAGAATGTGCCGATTTTGGCGTCGAAATCGATTCCCTTGCTGCCGAAAGATTTAATTCTTATGCGCGTATTTTAATCGAATGGAACGAAAAAATGAACTTGACGGCGATTACCGAGCCGAGCGCCGTTGTGACGAGGCATTTTGCCGATTCGCTGACCTTTCTTTCGGCAGTAAAGCCGCAGGAAAACGCCCGTCTTATCGACGTTGGAAGCGGCGCAGGATTCCCCGGACTTGCGCTCAAAATTGCCCGTCCCGATATGGATATTACCCTCCTCGACGGCACAAATAAGCGAATCACCTTTCTCAACGCGGCGGCAAACGAGCTTGGCGTGGAAATAAACGCTCTGCACGCTCGCGCAGAAGAGGCGGCGATAAAGCCCGAGCTTTGCGAAAAGTACGATTTTGCCGTGGCAAGAGCGGTTGCGGCGATGAATTTGTTGTCGGAATACTGTCTCGGCTTCGTCAAGGTTGGAGGTAAATTTATTGCGATGAAGGGACCGAGCGCAGAGGAGGAGCTTAACTCGGCGCAGAACGCCATTAAGATAATGGGCGGAAAAAGCGCAGGAGCAACCTCGCTGACACTTGCCGACGGAAGCGAAAGGTGCATTCTTACCGTCGAAAAAATCGCCCATACTCCGACAGGTTATCCCCGAGTTTCTGCAAAAATTGCAAAAAAGCCGCTCTAATCGGCTAAAAAAACAAAAAATCACATACATAATCGGCTAAAAAGTTGATAAAGCACCGCCTTATAATCGAATTATACGAAAGGCGGTGCATTTTTATATTTATTACACGGAATAAGGGGCTGCGTCTGGTTTCGCTTCCCCTGTCGCAGATTCGCCAAAGTCCCTTTCAGCCGCGACGCGAATTTGACGAGCGGGAACTGATGGGACTCGCCGACTCGATAAGAAAAAACGGCATTATTCAGCCGCTTTGCGTACGAAAGCGCGAGGACGGCAGCTACGAAATGATTGCGGGCGAAAGGCGGCTTCGTGCGGCAAAGTTCGCGGGACTGCGCGAGGTTCCCTGCGTTGTGCAGGTTGCCGACGACCGAAAGGCCGCCTTTTTGTCGCTGATTGAAAATTTGCAACGCCGCGACCTAAATTTGTTCGAGGAGGCGGAGGGAATCCGCGCGCTAATGAACGAATGGGGGCTCAGCCAGTACGAAACGGCGGTGCGGCTAGGCAAATCGCAATCGACCATTGCAAACAAACTGCGTCTTTTACGGCTAAACAACGACCAAAAGGCGCGAATTGTTGCCGCGGGGCTATCCGAAAGTCACGCGAGGGCTCTTTTGCGGCTGGTCGAGGAGAAGGAAAGGGACGACGCACTCAACGAAATCATTTCAAAACAGCTTTCGGTGCGCGAAACCGAGGAAATGATTGAATGCTTAATGAATCCGCCCGAGGAGGAGCCGCAGCCGTCCTTTACGCAAAAGCCACCGATAATTCGGGAACACGTGATACGCGACTTTCGCATCTACGTCAACACGCTGACAAAGGCGGTTGACACCATCAGGCGAAGCGGTCTCGACGCCCGTGCCGACAAGGTTGAGAACGATTCATATATTCGGTACACCGTCATTATCCCGAAGGAAAAGCGCAAGGAACGGCAAAAAGCCGAGCAGCTACGCTTTGATTTGTGATAAAAGGTGACGGAGAGCAGGTTGGCAACAGAAGAAAAGCCGAATAATTCCCCACCGCCAATGCGATGCCCCCTTTACACAAGGGGGCCTTTTTGTTTGGTAAGATTGGGTTTGTGGTTTGTGGGAAATGTTTCACGTGAAACATTTGTGGTGCAGTGCGAAAAATAAGACGGCAAACTGCGAAACGTTGTCGAGAGGTGTGCGGCGAGGTAACAAGAGGAGCCCTCATTGAAACGATGGAAACGAAGCGGTTGGTTGCGGCAGGGCAACAAAAGACACCGCATAGAAACATTCTTAGCGAAGCGGTTGGTTGCGGCAGGGCAACAAAAGACACCGCGCCGAAACCTTCGTGTCAAAGATGAGAATTTCGGAGCGGTTTTTTGTTTAATTTTTTTCGGCTTTTCCCCTTTTCATTTAACTAATACTGTGTTATAATGTATAAATCATATAGGAATTTGCCGTTTTTGTGCGCAAGGCGGCTTCGATTTGGTAAAAAACATACACGAAAAGGCGGATTTTGCTTTGGGAAAGGTAATTTCTTGTGTTAATCAAAAGGGCGGCGTAGGAAAGACGACAACCGCCGTTAATCTGACTGCCGGGTTAGGAAAACTGGGCAAAAAGGTACTTCTCATCGACATCGACCCGCAGGGAAACTCGACGAGCGGCTACGGAATCGACAAGCGAAAGCTGACCATTTCGAGCTATAACCTGCTTTGCGAGGGCGCATCGGTCGAATCGGCGGTGATAAAAACCGAATTTGAAAACATTGACATCGTCCCTGCCAACATGAACCTTGCAGGTGCCGAAATCGAAATGATAGAAAAGGAAAACAGGGTAAGCGTTCTCAAACGTGCGCTTGCACCCGTCAGAGACAGCTACGATTACATTTTTCTCGACTGTCCCCCGTCGCTTGGGCTCATTACCCTCAACGCGCTGAACGCGAGCGACACGGTGCTCGTCCCCGTACAATGCGAATATTTCGCGCTCGAGGGACTCAGCCAGCTGATGTCGACCATCCGTCTGGTAAAGCAGAGATATAACCCGATTTTAGAGCTTGAAGGGGTACTGCTGACCATGTACGACGGTCGACTCAACCTCACACAGCAGGTTGTCGGCGAGGTAAAACGCTTCTTTCCGCGAAAGGTTTTTGCCACCACAATTCCGCGTACAGTACGCCTTTCGGAAGCGCCCAGCTTCGGTCAGCCGATTCAGTACTTTGACCGCTCGTCAAAGGGCGCAATCGCATATAACGCGCTTGCCGAGGAATTCATAAACGGGATAAAATAGGACGAGCGTAAAAAACCGAAAAACCGCTTGAAATCAAGGGGTTTCGGGGCTTGTATTGCAGACAAACAAAGAGCGAATGTAACGGCTTTTCGACAGCGAACGAGCCGACCAAATAAACGGAGGAAAACAATGGCTACCATCAAAAAAGGGCTTGGAAAGGGGCTTGGCACCCTGTTCGGCGAGAACGCCGCCGATTCCAACCAGCTAATCGAGCTTCGGCTCAGCGAAATTGAGCCAAACCGCGCTCAACCGCGAAAGGAATTTGACGAGGCGGCTTTGCGAGAACTTGCCGACAGCATAAAGGAACACGGACTTTTACAGCCGATTACGGTGCGTCCCTACGGCGACCTCGGATACCAGATTATCGCGGGTGAAAGACGTTGGCGAGCAAGTCGAATGGCAGGGCTCGAAACGGTGCCTGTCATCGTAAAGGAGCTTGACGACCGCGAATGTGCCGAAATTGCGCTGATAGAAAATCTGCAACGCGAGGACCTCAATCCTATTGAGGAGGCGCTCGGCTACCGTCATCTGATGGAAAGCTACGAGCTGACTCAGGAGCAGGTCGCCGAAACGGTCGGAAAATCGCGTCCGGTCGTAGCAAATGCGCTCCGCCTGCTCTCTCTCGACGAGGAAACGCTTGCTCTCGTTTCGGCAGGTGACATTTCGGTCGGTCACGCAAGGGCGATGATTCCGCTCGACGAATCGACACGCCGACTTGCCGTCGAAATGGCTCTGAAAGGCGCGACGGTAAGGGCAATCGAGGCGCTCTCGAATCAGAAGGGCGAAAAGAAACCCGCCAAAAAGCAGACAAAGCAAAACCCGTTCTTTAAAGAAACCGAAATCGCGCTCAAAAACTCGCTCGGTCGAAAGATAAAGGTTGACGGAACCGAGAAAAAGGGCGTTTTGATGATTGAATTTTACGGCAAGGACGACCTTACTGCCATCGCAAATCTCCTTGCAGGAAAAGAATAAAGGAAGGTAAAAACCATGATTGACATTAAATTTTTGAGAGAAAATCCCGAAATCGTTAGGGAAAATATGCGAAACAAATTCCAGGAGCACAAGCTTCCCCTCGTTGACGAGGCAATCGAGCTTGACGCTTCTTTCCGCGCCGCTATAAAGGAAGCCGACGAGCTCCGCGCATCGAGAAACAAGATTTCGAAGCAGATTGGCGCGCTGATGGCTCAGGGTAAAAAGGACGAGGCCGAGGAGGCAAAAAAGCAGGTTGCCGCAAATGCCGCTCGTTTAGCTGAACTTGAAGAAATCGAGCGTGAGCTTGAAGAAAAGCTCAAAACTGTCATGATGACCATTCCGCAGATTATCGACCCGTCGGTACCGATTGGTAAGGACGACAGCGAAAACGTGGAGGTAGAGAAATTCGGTGAGCCGATTGTCCCCGATTTTGAAGTTCCCTACCATTCCGAAATCATGGAAACCTTTGACGGAATCGACCTCGACAGCGCAAGAAAGGTTGCAGGAAACGGATTTTACTACCTGATGGGCGATATCGCCCGTCTGCACTCGGCTGTAATTTCGTATGCGCGTGACTTTATGATCGACCGCGGATTTACCTACTGCATTCCGCCCTATATGATTCGCTCAAACGTTGTTACCGGTGTAATGAGCTTCGCCGAAATGGACGCCATGATGTATAAAATTGAGGGCGAGGACCTCTATTTAATCGGTACGAGTGAGCATTCCATGATTGGTAAATTCATCGACACGGTTAACAAGGAGGAGGCACTCCCCTACACGCTGACAAGCTATTCCCCCTGTTTCAGAAAGGAAAAGGGCGCTCACGGAATAGAGGAGCGTGGCGTTTATCGTATCCACCAGTTTGAAAAGCAGGAAATGATTGTCGTTTGTAAGCCGGAGGATTCTCCCTACTGGTTCGACCAGCTGTGGAAGAATACGGTTGACCTTTTCCGTTCGCTCGATATTCCGGTACGTACGCTCGAATGCTGTTCGGGCGACCTTGCCGACCTTAAAGTAAAGTCAATCGACGTTGAGGCCTGGTCTCCGAGACAGAAAAAGTATTTTGAGGTTGGTAGCTGCTCGAATCTCGGTGATGCGCAGGCACGTCGTCTTAAAATTCGCGTAAAGGGCGAAAACGGCACATACCTCGCTCACACACTCAATAACACGGTTGTCGCTCCGCCGAGAATGCTTATTGCCTTCCTCGAAAACAATCTGAACGCCGACGGAAGCGTTAATATTCCGGTGGCGCTTCGTCCATATATGGGCGGCAAGGAAAAAATCGAGGTAAAGTAAAAAAACCTTGATATACCAATGGATTTCGCCCTTTTGAGATAGTGAAAAAGGGCGGTAAATCCGCTTTTATTTGGAGGAAAAAATGGCAAAGAAAAACGACGATATCATCACCCTCGTCACCGAGGAGGAAACCCCGAAAAAAAGGGCAAAAAAGAAGGCAGTCGAGCAACCGACGGCACCGAATAACGACGCTTTTCGCGGAAACGGAGACACGGGAGTAAAGCATTTTGAGGCAAAGGGCGGCGACGAAAGCAATCCGTTTAGTCCGCGAAATGTGACCGAAAGTGACAGCGGCATCAATTTTTACAGCGAGGACAGCGGCGACAAGCGTCCTCCGATTGCCGACTATGAATCGGCCGTTTTGGAGGAAAGCTCGCTTGCAAACCTCTATTCCGATTCGGGAAAGACCATTTGTATGGTTATGCGCGTCATCAGCACACTGCTCTTTTTCATTTCGCCGATTTACTTTATCGGTGCGATGTTTAACCTCTTTGGCTCGAATACGCCGCTTACCTCGGGTCAGATGATTTCGGGGGTAATTGAGGCGCTGATTACGACAATTTTATTCGTTATCGGCGGATTTTTGGTAATCGCGCTGATAAAAATTCTGCAAAATCTTATGGCGTTGCAGAAAAAGAAATAGACCCTCTCCCCTTTTTTTGATATGTTTTGGAGTGATTTTTTTGATGAAAAGAATTATTTTACTCGCGATTTGTCTGATGATGATATTTACGCTTGTTTCGTGCGGTAACGGTGCGAATAATTCGCTTGACGAAGTAATGGACGAGCTTAACGGCGCAAATGCCTCGTCGATGGACGAGACGACAAGCGATACGTCGAGCGAAATTATCCTTACCGCCGCCGATATCGTAAAGCGCGAATACGAAAAATCGGGCGAATACCTATTTAACGGGACAAAGACCGAATTTAATTACGCCTATCCTCAGATTGTGCTCGACCAGGTCGGCGTTGCTTCGATTAACGAGCGGATAAAAAATTACTGCGAGGCGCTTATCGACACCGAACTCAACGCCATGAAGGCAAGCAGAAAGCTCGGCATGACCAAAATGAGCTATTCCGCATATATAAAGGGCGAAATTCTGTCCATTCTCATTAAATCGGAGTATGGATATGACTTTACCCTTTTTGAAGCGATAAACCTCAATATCACGACGGGAATCGAACAGGAAAGGAACGATATTTTTAACGCGGCAGGATTGACCTCAAACGATGCCGCCGAAATGATTAAAGCAGCCGCCGAGGATAAATACGTGCAAATTCACGGCACAATCGCCGACCGCGACGTCAACGATACCATCGGCTACGCAAAGGGAAAGGCGGCAACCTCGATTGATTACGACGTTGATATGACGCTCTATTTCGACGAGGACGGACGACTAAAAGCCATTGTTCGCATTTACGAGCTTGGCGGCGAGGAATACGAATATCACGAGGTTACGGTTAAGTAAAGTAAATTTTGATAAAATTAACGGCTTTTTTGCAGGGTAAAGCTCGCAAAAGAACCGTTTTTTTGTGTGCGTAAGTAGTGATTTTACAATTCCTCCGACTTCGCTATTATCAGCCACCTCCCTTTACACAAGGGAGGTGATTTAAAAAATAACCGTTACATGAAGAAGGCGATTTTTTTGATGCTTGACTTAGCAAAAAACAGTATAAAAATCCGACAAAAAATAAGCTAAAAAACGAAACATTTTTTCAGCACTGAAAATAGGGCGAAAATGAGGGTAAATCGGTGGTATTTTCTCACTTTCTTTTTGCTAATTTCTTGTACTTTTGAGTTTTTAAAAAAATATTTAAAAAATGTTGAAAAATCGGTGATTTTTACTTGTAAAATTATGCTTTTTGTGCTATGATTAAAGAGTATAAATATGCGTTTTTTACCGAAGGTAAAAGGTGTTAATTTTTAATACATTTTAAAGTGAAATTAGTGTGAAAAAAGAGATAAAAAACAGCACCGCTTTTAAGTCAAAAATTAAGGAAAAATGAGATAGAAAAAAGGGAGGATTATTTTAGAATGCAGACCTTTCAGGACGTTTGGAAATTAGTTGACGATTTTTGCGCAACAAAGGTATGTGACGTTGCTTACAATATGTGGTTCAAGCCCATTACACCCGTCGATTTTAAAAACGGCGAGGCGGTACTCCGCGTACCACACAGCATACATAAAAAGGTCATTGAACAAACATATTCGGAGCTTATCCGCGTTTCGTTCCAGAATATTATGGGATTTCCGGTTGGACTTCGTATTCTTTGCGACGAAACTCCCGATGTGACCGGAAATCACGCCATTTCTGCCGAGCCGTCGGGCTACGAATATACCTTTGACACATATATCGTCGGCTCGTCAAACCGATTTGCCCACGCAGCATCGATGGCAGTAGCCGAGCAGCCCTCAATCGTATATAATCCGCTCGTCATTTACGGAAACTCCGGCGTGGGAAAAACGCATCTTATGCTCGCGATATACAACTTTGTCAAGCATAAGTATCCGAACAAGGACATTCTCTATGTTCGTTCGGAGGAATTCATAAACGATTTTATTACCGACGTTCGCGACGGTCAAATGGAGCAATTCCGCAACAGATACCGCAACGTTGATATTTTGCTTATCGACGATATCCAGTTTATCGCCGGAAAGGAAGAAACGCAGGTAGAATTCTTTAACACCTTTAATGCGCTTCACCTCAATAACAAGCAGATTGTCGTCACCTCCGACCGTCCGCCAAAGGATATTAAAGCACTCGATGAGCGAATCAGAAACCGACTCGAAAGCGGCGTTATCACCGATATTGCACCGCCCGAATTCGAAACTCGCGTCGGAATTATAAAAAGAAAGGCGCAGATGATTGGTCTCGACCTCGACGACGACGTAGTATTCTATATTGCCGAAAATATTAAGCAAAATATCCGTCAGCTCGAAGGAACGGTTAAAAAGCTGCAAATGAACTTTCAGCTCGACCATCAAAAGCCGTCAATCGCCTATGTTCAGAACGTTATCAGAGATATTAAGAACGACTTTTTACCCGAGCCGATTACCGTGCCGAAGATTATTGACGAGGTTACACGCACCTACGGCGTGACCACCGACGACGTCATGAGTAAAAAGCAAAATGCCCCAATCACAAAGGTTCGTCAGATTTGTATGTATATCGTTCGCGAAATTACCGAAATGTCACTCGAAGAAATCGGAAAAAACTTTGGTAAAAATCACGCAACGGTGCTTCATTCAATCAATAAAGTTTCTGAGCTGATGGCAACCCAGCCGAGAGAAAAAGACGTTATCGAGGATATTATTAAGAACCTGAACACAGTAAAGGATTAAAAAAAACTTTAACAAAAACTTTAACAATCAACTTTAAAGCTGTGTTAAAAGTTTTAAAAATTGTTTTTTCTTTAACATTTTAACATTTTTTTAAAATTATGATGAACATAAAAAATAATGGGACAAGCATTGGTGTTACTTGATTTTTTAAAGGTATTAACATTTTAACACCCTCTACTACTAAGACTATTTTTTACTTTTTTTATTTATAAAAAAATGCGATTTTTAGCCACTTGTCATTCAATGTCATGTTAAAGATTATTTTCACTAAAATTATTACATTTATAAAAAAATTTCATTGGCGTAAAGGAGAATAAAATATGAAATTCACTTGTGACAGAGATACCATCTGCGAAGCTGCAGGTCACGTTTCGCGCGTTGTTTCACAAAAAACAGCGGTACCTGCGCTTTCGGGCATTCTCGTTATCGCAGACAGGGGTAAAATTACCCTCTGTGGCTACGACCTTGAAACAGGAATGGAAACCGAAATCGACGCTCAGGTTGACGAATGCGGTCGCATTATCCTTGATGCAAAGCTTTTTTGCGATATTGTACGCAGATTACCTGAGGAAAAAATTACTGTATCAATCGACGAGCGTTTAATGTGTCACATTACAAGCGGAAATTCGAAATTTTCGCTGGTTGGAATTAACGCTGACGAATATCCCGAGCTTCCGCAGGTTATCGGAGCAAAGACAATTTCAATTTCGTCGGCAATGCTTACTTCAATGGTAAGGCAAACCATCTTCTCCTGCGCCGTTCCCGGAAACTCAAAGCCGGTTCACACCGGTATAATGTACGAAATCGAGAATGGCGTACTTCGACTGATTGCCGTTGACGGTTTCCGCGTGGCTATCCGCCAGGAAAAGATTGATTTTGAAGGGGTAATCCGCTTTATCGTACCGGCAAGGGCTATGAGCGAGGTGCTCCGTCTGATTACTACCGACGCAGATATTAAGATTACCATGTCAAAGAGACATATTATCTTTACAGTCGATGGATTTATGATTATTTCACGTTTACTCGATGGCGACTTTTTCAGCTATGAGCGAATTTTAACCGACGAGGTTAATACTACCCTTTCGGTTGATACCCGACTGCTTATCGATATGATTGAGCGTGTAAGTACGGTTATCGTCGATAAGGAAAGAAGAAAGACGCCGATTTGTTGTAATATCAGCGACGGCGTGTTTAAGGCAACCTGTACCACCGACGTTGGCAGCGCGACCGACGAGCTTCCGGTTGATATGGAAGGAAATAGCATCAACATCGGCTTTAACTTCCGCTATTTGTTAGAGGCACTTCGCGCAAGTGAAAGCGACAAGCTGATTTTACAGCTTAATCAGTCGGATAAGCCGCTATTTATGCGCCCGATTGACGGCGACAGCTTCCTCTATATTGTACTTCCGGTGAGATTAAAATGACAGATATTAAGATAACAACCGATTTTATACGCCTCGACAGTTTCATTAAGCTGGCTAATCTGGTCGGTAGCGGCGGTCAGGCAAAAATGATTATCCAGGACGGACTGGTCAAGGTGAATGACGAGGTCTGTACCATGCGAGGAAAAAAGCTGTACGGCGGAGAAATTGTCTCGGTCGATGGCGAAATTTTAAGGGTTGTAAAGGAATGATTGTGTGATTGTAAATCACGTTCAATTTGACCGTTTTCGTAATTTGAAAAAGGGTGAAATTTTCTTTTGCGACGGAATAAACGTAATCTACGGCGAAAATGCCCAGGGAAAAACCAATATTTTAGAGGCAATCTGGCTTTTTACGGGGGCAAGGAGCTTTCGCGGCGCAAGGGAAAGTGAAATTATTGCGTACGACAGCGACAGCGCCGAGATAAAAATGACCTTTTTTGCCGAAAAGCGTGAGCAAAATGCCCAAATTCGCTTTGGCAAGGACAAGGACGCCTATCTTAACGGGGTAAAAAAAGGGTCACCGTCTAAATTCGGCGGTGTGATTAAGGGTGTTATTTTTTCGCCCGACCATTTGTCGCTGATAAAGAGTGGTCCGAGCGAAAGGCGCAGCTTCATCGATATCGCGATTACCCAGCTAAATCCGCAGTATTCCTCGCTGCTGAATAGATATAACCGAGCCGTGACTCAGCGAAATTCGATATTAAAGGATATTCGTTTTCACAGTGGGCTTGACGAAATGCTCGACGCGTATGAACAGCAGTTGGCGGTTTTGGGCGCAAAAATAGTACGATACAGAAAGAGATATGTTGAGCTGATTTACGAAGAAGCGCCGAAAATTTTTAAAGGGCTTTCGGCGGGTAAGGAAAAAATTGAAATCAGCTACATTTGCGCCGCCGAGGACGAGGATGGGCTCGTAAAACTGCTGAAAGAAAGCAGAAAAGAGGATTCGCTGACGGCGACAACCTCGGTCGGACCGCACAGGGACGATATCGAGGTACTGATAAACGGACGTTCTGCAAGGCGCTTCGGCTCACAGGGACAGCAAAGGTCGTGCGTACTGATGCTGAAGCTGTGTGAGGCGGAAATTCTATATAAAAATAGTGGTGAGCAGCCGATAATTTTGCTCGATGACGTGATGAGTGAGCTCGACGAGCAGAGGCAGGACTACATTCTTAATCATTTGAGCGGTCGACAGGTATTTATTACCTGCTGTGATAAAAATGCGATTGACCGAATGCGTCGAGGAAAATGCTTTGAAATAAAGGACGGCGAAATTTTTGCCGACAATGACGACGCGGATGGGCAACAATGAGGACGCAAACAGGCGACGAGATTTAGATCGTGTGGTGGCGAGGATTAAGTCGGACATAAAATGAACGATTCCGGTTGGCTGACGATAAAAATTGGGTAATGTGCGACCTCAATGTGTCATTTAATGTCAGGGTTTTGCTGTGATATTCTTTTAAATGGAATATGAGCAGAGCCGAGCGGAAATTTTTGGTCGGGTGGCCGTGTGAAATGGGTAGTCGGGCGGTGTTGCTGTGACCGAGCGTCACAATTACGTGACCGATTGAAATGCAACCGACCGCGGCTTTGCAACTGATAGACCATCATTTTACAACTGATAGATACCTCTTTTCGACCAATAGACCGTCGTTTTGCAATCGACCGACCACAGCGAAAAATGAACGAGAGGGAGAAAAAATGTTTTTACATATCGGCGTGGATACGGTGATAAAGACCGAGGATATTATCGGCATTTTTGACCTCGACACCTCCACCGTTTCGAAGCATACGCGAAAATATCTCAACATGGCGCAAAAAAACGGTCGGGTAATCACCGTTACCGACGATCTGCCGAAATCTTTTATCGTTTGCACCGACGAGGACGACAGGAGTAAAAAAATTATCTATCTTTCTCAAATTTCGTCCCAAACACTGCTCAAACGTGCCGGAAGCATCGGCGAAAATTACTTAAAGCGAATAAAAAAATAGCTTGGAAAAAGAAAATTATCGGAAAAGTTTTTTCCGTTCATATAAATTAAGTTCAAAAAAAGCAAAAAATCCCTGCCGTTGCCCATTTTAGAGTGACGGACAAAAGGTTAAAAGGAGATAAAAAGGTGAGTAACGAAATAAACGCAACAAACCTCAATACACCAATCACCGAAAAGTATGACGAATCCTCTATTCAGGTACTCGAAGGACTCGAAGCCGTCAGAAAACGCCCCGGTATGTATATTGGCTCGACGGGTGAAAGAGGACTTCATCACCTCGTTTACGAAATAGTTGACAACGCTATCGACGAAGCGCTTGCCGGCTACTGTACTCATATCGAGGTTGACATTTTAGAGGGCGATATCATCCGCGTTGCCGATAACGGACGCGGTGTCCCCGTAGGAATGCATCCGAAAATGGGCATCCCGACGGTCGAGGTTGTTTATACCATCCTCCACGCAGGCGGTAAATTCGGCGACGGCGGATATAAGGTTGCAGGTGGACTTCACGGCGTAGGTGCGTCGGTAGTTAACGCGCTTAGTGAATACCTCGAGGTTGTAGTTCGCAACGGCGAAAACATCTATCGTCAGCGCTACGAAAGAGGTAAAACGGTTACTCCCCTCGACATAATCGGCAAAACGAACGAAACGGGTACCACAGTTACCTTCAAGCCCGACCCGACACTCTTTACCGATACCACCGTTTACGATTTTGATATATTGGCAAAGAGATTGCAGGAGCAGTCCTTCCTCAACGCAGGAATCAAGATTACCCTTTCCGACCTTCGCGGCGAGGAGGAAAAGAGCCAAACCTTCCATTACGAAGGCGGTATCAGAAGCTACTGCGAATATCTCCTTTCAGGAAAGAAGAAGGATCCCCTTCACGACGACGTAATCTATATGTCGACCGCAAATGACAAGGGTTCGGCAGAAATTGCTATTCAGTTTAATACAGGATATGATACAAATATCATTTCCTTTGCTAATACAATGCACACCATCGACGGCGGTACTCACGAATCCGCCTTTAAGACGGCAGTAACCCGCGTTATCAACAGCTATGCAAAGAAGTTTAAGTTCCTCAAAGAAAGCGACACCAATCTTCGCGGTGAGGACGTTCAGGAAGGTATGATTGCCGTTGTCAGCGTAAAGCTCGAGGATGCCCAGTTTGAATCACAGACAAAGGCAAAGCTCGGTAATACCTGGATGGGCACGATGGTTAGCCAGATGATTGGCGAACAGTTGATGGATTATCTCGAAAATAATCCTGCTGTGGCAAAGATTATTATTAACAAGACGATTGCTTCCGCAACCGCTCGTGAAGCCGCCCAGAAGGCAAGGGAGGTTTCGCGCAAGAAGGACGGACTTTCCCGCGCGAGAATGCCCGACAAGCTGACTGATTGCATCTCGGACGATGCAACAAAGACCGAAATTTACATCGTCGAGGGAGACTCGGCAGGTGGCTCGGCTTGCGACGGCAGAAACAAGACATATCAGGCGATTTTGCCCCTTTGGGGAAAGATGCTCAACGTTGAAAAAGCCAGAATCGACAAGGTTTATGGCAACGATAAGCTGACACCGGTCGTTACCTCTCTCGGTACCGGAATCGGTGACGATTTTAACATCGAAAAGCTCCGTTATCATAAGATTATTATTATGGCGGATGCCGACGTTGACGGTGCGCATATCCGTACCCTGTTGCTCACCTTCTTCTTCCGCTATATGCCGGCTCTGATTGAGGAAGGACACATTTTCCTCGCTCAGCCGCCGCTTTTCAAGGTAACAGCAAAGGGCTCAAAGGGTAAGAATTTCAGATACGCATTCTCTGATGAAGAACGCGACACCTTTATCGCCGAGCTTGGCGGTAGCGAAAAGGTCGACGTTCAGCGATACAAGGGTCTCGGTGAAATGGACCCCGAACAGCTGTGGGAAACCACAATGGACCCTCAAACCCGTACGATGTTAAAGGTAACAATGGAGGACGCAGAGCTTGCTGACGCCGCATTTACCTTATTGATGGGTGACGAGGTTGAGCCGAGAAGAAAATTCATTGAGGACAATGCCCTCAACGTAACAAATTTGGATATTTAAGGGGTGGTGAGTGAAAATGGCAAACAAAGAAACGGTCTATTGGCCCAAGGACGAAGAAACTAAAATTATACCGGTTGAAATCGTTGACGAGGTTAACAAAAGCTTCCTCGACTATTCAATGTCGGTAATTGTCAGCCGTGCTTTACCCGACGTTCGCGACGGATTCAAGCCGGTTCACCGCCGTATTCTCTATACAATGTACGAAAACGGACTGACCCCCGACAAGCCGCACCGCAAATGTGCCGACACGGTAGGTTCGGTTCTCGGACGTTATCATCCGCACGGTGACTCGTCGGTTTATGACGCGATGGTTCACATGGCGCAGGACTTTTATTTACGCTATCCGCTGGTTGACGGACACGGAAACTTCGGTTCAATCGACGGATACCCTGCTGCTGCCTACCGTTATACCGAATCGAGAATGAACAAGCTTTCGACCCACATGCTTGACGATATTGACAAGGAAACGGTCGATTTTGTACCCAACTATGACGACAGATTAAAGGAACCCTCGGTATTGCCTACCCGTTTCCCGACGCTTCTTGTCAACGGAACTCAGGGTATCGCCGTTGGTATGGCGACCAATATTCCGCCGCACAATCTCGGCGAGGTTATCGACGGAATGTGCTGTCTCATCGACAATCCGGACGCCGAGCTTGACGAAATCTGTCAGCATATCAAGGGACCCGACTTCCCTACCGGCGGTATCGTTATGGGAATGTCAGGAATCCGTGCCGCCTATGCTACCGGCCGCGGAAAGATTATCATGCGCGCAAAAACCGAAATTGAGGAGCTGGCATCGGGCAAATTCCGCATAGTCATCACCGAAATTCCGTATATGGTTAATAAAAAGGAGCTCGTAAAGTCGATTTATGACCTCGCTGTCGAAAAGCGCGTGGAAGGAATTGACGACGTAGTTGACCATTCGAGTAAGCGCGACGGAGGTATCCGCATTGTCGTTGACCTCAAACGTGACGCTAATCCGCAGGTTGTACTCAACAAGCTCTTTGCCTACACAAAGCTGCAAAGCACCTTCGGCGCAATCAACCTTGCGCTGGTAAACGGACGCCCGAAAATCCTCACCTTGAAGGAAATGCTCATGCACTATATCGATTTCCAATGCGAAATCGTCGAGCGCAGAACGAGATATTTCTTACGCAAGGCGCAGGAAAGGGCACACATTCTCGAAGGACTCAAAATTGCGCTCGACTTCATCGACGAGGTAATCGCAATTTTACGCGGGTCAAAGACGGTTGCCGAGGGTAAGGAAGCGCTCATTAACCGCTTTAATCTGAGCGAGGTTCAGGCGGCCGCTATCGTGCAGATGCGACTCGGCCAGTTGACCGGACTTGAAAGAGAAAAAATCGAAGAAGAACTCGCCGAATTGGTCGAAAAGATTAAGGAATATCAGGAAATCCTCGCCAAGCACGAGCTTGTCCTCGATATAGTTAAGACCGAGGCGCTCAACATCCGCGACAAGTATGCCGACGACCGCCGTACCGAAATTACTGCCGTCAGCGGTGACGTTGACATCGAGGACCTCATCCCCGAAAATGAAAACGTCATTACCCTTTCGCAGATGGGATATATCAAGCGCGTGGTTTCGGACGAATTTGGACTCCAAAATCGCGGCGGCAGAGGTAAAAAAGGCGCCGTCAACCGTGACGAAGACGTTACAAAGCAGATGTTCGTTTGCTCGTCGCATGACCGACTCCTCTTCTTTACCAATATGGGTAGAATGTATAAGCTTAAAGCGTACGAAGTACCCGAAGGCAGTCGCACCTCAAAGGGACTTAACATTGTTAACGTCCTGCCGCTTCTTCCGGACGAAAAGGTCAGCGTAATGGTTAAGGCGAACGACCTTTCGGAAGAGGGCAAATATCTCTGCATGGTTACAAAGCGCGGCGTTATCAAGCGTACCGAGCTTAATAAATATGATTCAAACCGCAAGGGCGGCATCAACGCAATCGTCCTTGACGAAGGTGACGAGCTTAAATGGGTTCAGCTCACCGACGGTGAACGCGACCTGCTGGTTGCTACACGCGACGGCTGGGCAATCAGATTTAAGGAAACCGACTGCCGTCCGATTGGACGTACTGCTCGCGGAGTTAAGGCAATTACCCTTCGCGGAGACGACGAGGTCGTCGGAATGGTCCAGGTTGACGAGAATAAGACACTTCTCACCGTCACCGAGACCGGCTTCGGCAGAAGGTCGCCGTTTGACAACTATCGCACCCAGACGAGAGGCGGAAAGGGTATCACCAACTACCGCACAGCCAAATTTGGCAAGGTTGCGGCAGTTCACGCCGTTGACGAGGGCGATGACGCAATCATTATCACCAGCGGCGGTATCGTAATCCGCGTTTATACCGAAAGTGTCAGCATCTTTGCCCGTCCGTCAAAGGGTGTTCGAGTAATGAAGCCCGATGAAGGCACATTCGTCGTCACGATGGAGCTTGCCGAGCATAACGACGAGGAGGAAACCATCGAGGTTATCGACGACGGAAGCGGCGCAGAGGGAGCAGAAACTCCTGACGAAGCCGCATCGGCAGAGCAAGAGGAGGTAATCCTCGACGAAGCCGACGAAACCGATGACGGCGACGAGGTTGCCGACGACGGAGATGACGGAGACGAGGAATAACAGCCGTCGAAGCCGACGAGGTTGCCGACGAAGCCGATTCTGTCGAGAAATATTCGGTAGAGAAACGGATTCAGTCGAGGAAAATCGGTAAAAAATAAATATGACGTAATAAATCCCCCCTGTCAGTAACGGCAGGGGGGATTTTTATGTGCGGCGATAAGAAACATTTATCATAACAACCTAAAACTATAATACGCTTATAATAATTTTGCCTTTTTTCATGGCATAATCAATGGCGATTTTGGTGCCGCTTTTGCGGTTGGTTGGGACGCTGTCTTTGTCATAATAAACAACGCAATAGTGGCTGCTATCTATCATATCAAAGTTGCGTTCGACGTAGGCGGCTTTGCCTGAATTCATTATTTTTTTGGGGTAATAGGTGTCCTCATAGTTTTCAAGCAGGTAATTTCTATATTGCTCGGTTATATACGGATATTCGGCTCGGACATAGACTCGGCTTATGTGTGGGTGCTTTTCTTTCATTGCGGTCACAAGTTCAAGACACAGGATATTAAATCGGCTCTTGCTCCCAAAAAGAAAGGTGTCAACCTTTTCGACAACAATCAGTTTCTCAATAATCTCCGCAAGTTTTGATTTTAATTCTTCGGTTTCGTTTATTCTTCTATGACCTAGAAAACAACAAGTATTTTTACACATAACAAATCACCACCTATCCAATTTTACCATATATGGTCTAAAAAGTCCATATATGGTCGATGTTGTTTTCCTAAAACGCATAAACTCTTATTAGAACTTTTTAGGGGTGATATTATGGATACAAGAAAAGCTGTGGCAAACAGATTATTAGAATTATGTGAGGAAAAAAGATTGTCGGTAAATGCTCTGGCAAGTGTTTCTGCTGTTCCGCCTTCAACATTGAAGAATATAATAAACGGCGGAAGCAAGAACGCCGGCATTGTTACCATTAAAAAATTATGTGACGGCTTGGAAATATCGCTATATGACTTTTTTAACACCGAAACATTTAAAACTTTGGAACAGGAAATAAAATAATTCTGATAAAAACCTCTCTGCTGATTAAGCAGAGAGGTTTTCTGTTAATTAGAGCACATTCAGTAATGGCAGGGGAGTTTTTTATGTGCAAGGGGTAAGATTGTATTGCGCGTTAAACTGATGCGTCCACTTGACGTAGCAGGGAACAGGTGATTTCGTCGGTGACGTCGGGGCGTCGGGCTCGGTCATAGTAGGATGAAAGCAGTTCATTCTGCTCGCGAGCCGACCTTAAAGCGCCGACACAGCCCGAAATCAGCTCGTCGGTCGCTCTTTTGTTAAAAAGCAGCCGTTGCCGCCTCGACGACAGCGCCGACATATCTATAAACCGTCGCGAATGGTAACGGCGCAGGTCGGCGCGTATTGACAGATAGCGGTTTTCGGTGCAAAAGGCGACACGCAGCTCGGGGACGATGACATGCTCGACGCGGTCGGGGAAGAAGGGACACATACAACTGATAATGTCCAGCCCAAGCTCGATTGCCGAATAGCGAATTGCCGTCATTATCACCTTTGCGGCGGCAGAAAAGCGGTCGTCGATGATAAAAATTCGGTCGGCGGCGTCGAGTAGGGTATCGTCGCGAAAAATCAGTCCGTCGGGAGTGACGGCGCTCAAAAAACGCAAGGTTTCTCGACCGCGACCGCCACGGCTTTTGCCGAGCAGCTTTGCCGCCGACATCATGCCGAACTTTGCCGCCCTGTCACCGTCGGTCACATCCGCCGACATCATGAAGCTGTCGCGTAGCAGCGACCTTGCCGCCGAAAAATAACGACCGGCCCGTTCATAGTCGGCGGCTCGTTTTTGGTAGGCGTCGGTAATTTCGGCGGCCGTTTCGTTAAGCAGGGAATTGTTACGGGCGGCGTTAAAATCGACGGCAATTTCACGAATTCCGCCGATTCTTTCGTCCAGATTGTGCGGAAAGGAGCCAATCACCGCCGCCAATTTGATTTCGGGAGCAAAAACGCCTTCGATACGGTCGGGGTCACGCGGATTTTGTGCCAAAAAAACGGTGATACCCCTTTCGTTCAGTCGCTCGGCAACCGAAATGAGCGCGTCCGACTTTTTCATTCCGACCGACCCTTTGAGCAAAAAAATGCGTGTGTAGTCGGCGAGATTTCTTTCTACAAACGACAAAAAGCCGCTTGTGTCCACGGCTGAGAGAAAATAATTATTCGGATATGTAAAAGACATAGCAAAACCCTCGTTAAATCAAGTTTTGCTATATTCTATGCTGCCGCCGCTCGATTGTGTCGGCAAAAAGGGAAATGTGGCTGTCCCTTTTTTAATGTGACGAACGGTTACAAATGTGACGCTAAATCACCAAATCGACTAGCTGGGCGCCAAAATAGCCGACCGCAATCAGCGCAAAGCAGAGCATGGTAAAGCCAAAGGCACGAAGAAAAATTAAAACACCGCTTTTCATAATTTCACCCCGATATAGTGTGGGCAAAATCAGAGGAAAATATACTTTTTCGGTGGGACAAAATGAATGGTCATGCCCCTTTGCATAGAATGGGTTAGGTAGGGTAAAAAATGACTTGGATTACTCTTTTTACCGCTTGAAAGCAGGGTTGCGACCGACTAAAATTATTGTATGGAGGTAGCGTTATGCATATAATTTTTGACTCTCCGAAGCAGTTTAAGATTGAGCTCGACCGCGCCGACCTGTCGGCGCTCGACATTACATATCAGCAGATGGATTACAACGACAGTCATACACGCGAGGTGCTTCAAGGACTGCTCAAACGGATTGGACTGCCGGGCGGCTTCGACGGGGAATCGGGGCGAGTGCTTATCGAGGTGTTTCCGCGAGCAAATGACGGCTGTACGGTGCAGTTTACCTCGCTCGAAGCGGCTCCGTCGACGGCAATTCGGATGAAAAAGGTGAAAGGGGAAACCGCTGTATTTGAGTTTGATGGAATAAATGAGCTGATTGACGGATTGAGGGCGGTGAAGGGCGCTTTTTCGGGGACGGAGATGCCACGCGAGATTGAAATTTACGAGCTGATGGAGAAATACCGCGCGATAATTTTTATCGACCGAGAGGAGAGGCGGTTGCCGCATATTTTAGGCGAGTTTGCAAGGCGGCTTAAAAAGCCGACGCTTGCCGCCGCATACACCGTCGAGCATGGAAAAAAGATGGGCGGAATGGACGGCTTTTTTGGCGGGTGAGCGCAGAGTGGCGTGAAGGGAAAGCGAAAAGGTGCTTTTTGCCATAAATAGTCGCAAAATCGCTTGACCGTGAGGGGAAATCGGGTTATTATAGTGATGGAAAGTAAATTTTTCAGGAGATTTTTTGATTATGGTAAAGATTTCACCCTCAATTTTAACCGCCGACTTTTTGGAGCTGAAAGGGGTTGTCCGTCAGCTCGAGGAGGCAGGTGTCGAAATGCTTCACATCGACGTAATGGACGGCGATTTTGTACCGAATATTTCAATCGGATTCCCCGTTATCGATTCGCTTGCACGTCACACCGAGCTTCCCCTCGACGTGCATTTGATGATTCAGCGTCCTCAGCTTTATATCGAGCGCTTTGCTAAAAATGCCGAGCGAATCACCATTCATTACGAGAGCGACTGTGATGTTGCCGCGACCTTGAAGCAGATTCACGACTGCGGCGTTAAGGCGGCAATTTCGGTCAAGCCGAAAACGCCGGTTAGCGAGATTTATCCCTATCTTGACATGGTCGAGATGGTGCTGATTATGTCGGTTGAGCCGGGCTTCGGCGGTCAGTCGTATATCCCCGAGGCGACCGAAAAGATAAGAGAGCTTCGTGCCGAATGTGACCGACGCGGACTCGCCGACATGGATATTCAGGTCGATGGCGGAATTAACTTTAAAACGGCAGGAGAGGCGGCAAAGGCAGGGGCAAACATCCTCGTCGCAGGCAGTGCGATATGCGACGCCGCGGATATGAAGCAGGCGGTTGCCGAAATTCGCCGACTTGCCGCCGAGTGAAAATTTGAGCGAAAAAGCGAATGCGCGGCTGTGTGAGGTTTTGTGCGAGAAAAATTGATTTGCTGCCGAGTGAATTGCGCGAAAGGAATCGACGCGTCACCAAAGCCGTGGCGGAGAAACAGATAATAAATAATACGAAAGAAAAGACACCCCGAGCGGAGTCCTTTTGGATTTGCTCGGGGTTGTTTGTTTATCATGTCGTATTTAACACAAAAGAAAAGCTCCCGTCGGGTTAAGACGAGAGCTTTTTATATTATTTGAGGTTTAGAAAATTATCTCTTTTTGCCTTTCGGAGCTGAGGTGGCCTTTGCCATCTGCTTTTCCTTCCACTTAACCCAAATGGTAGGAGCGAGGCAGATTGACGAGAATGCACCGACGATGAGTCCGACAGAAAGCGGAATTGCAAAGGTGCGGAGCGAGGTGAGACCCATAAGCTCGGAAACGATGATGATTACAACAATGGCTGCGAGTGTAGTAATTGTTGTGATAATCGTTCTGGTGAGGGTTTCGTTGTTTGACTTGTCAACCGCTTCGGCAAGTGAAAGCTTTGCGCCATAGATACGGCGATTTTCACGGATTCGGTCAAAGATGATGATTGTATTATTGAGCGAGTAGCCGAGGAGGGTCAGAACAACCGCGATAAAGTTAGCGTCAATCGGCAGACGGAAGATAATGCAAACGATGAATGCGATTAAAATATCGTGAATGAGTGCAATGAGAGCAGAAATACCTGCCGATACGCCGCCGATTCGACGGAAGCGGAAGCCAACGTAGATAACTACGAGAATTGATGCAATGAGAACTGCAACCAGCGCCTTTACAAAGAAGCGCTTACCGACAGATGCCGATACCGAGTTGATTTCGCCGCTTTCGACGCTGTTGTCGGCAAAGGCGGTTTGGAGCGCTACTACCGATGCGTCGGCGGTCTTTGCCGATACGTTGTCGGTGAGCGAAACAACCAGCTTCTGTGCCGTGCCCGAGAAGTCGGAGCTTGCGGTAACGTTAAAGTTCTTTCCGAGCATATCCTTTGTATAAACGAGGGTTTCGTCGGAATTATTGGTAATGCTGTTATCCTTTAACGCGCCTTGAATTGCTTTTGTTGCGTCGGAAATGGCTGTGTCGTCGAGGGCAGTTTTTACGAATGCGGTGGCTGTACCTTCATCAAGCTTAACTGCGGCAAGGTCGTCGCCGAATGCAGTACCGAAGGCGGTGTCGGCTTTCTTCTGGTCGAGGTCGCCGGTGTAGGTATAAACAACGCGTGAGGCATCCGATTTGAGCGCCTTTGAAGCGTCGTCGAGCGAAATTTCACCCGTGTAGGAGTAGGTGAGCTTTGTTCCGCCCTTGAACTGAATGTCGAGTACCGGTCCGAAAACAGCCGTCAGAATTACGCCTACTGCGATGACTGCTAAGCTGATTGTACCAAACTTTTTAAGGTTCGAAACGAAATTGAAGCTCTTTGCTTCCTTTGCGTTTTCCTTGATGCCATAGAGCCAGTTTTTACGCAGGCACTTGAAGCCGGAGAGCGATTTGAGCATAATCTGTGACGCGAATACGGCAAAGACAAAGTTAAGCACAACGCCGATAAGGAGTGTGTAACCGAAGGAGTAGATTGCTCCTGTTACCGATGCGCCAAAGAAGCCGAATACCCAGCTGAACAGCTTTGCAAATATATTATCGGAAGGTCCAAACGCGCCCATAAGGACGACCGCAACGATAACGTTGGTGATGTTTCCGTCGATGATTGCGGCAATAGAATTCTTTGATCCGGTCGAGATAGCGCCGGTAATGGTCTTTCCTTTGTGGAGCTCCTCGCGGATACGTTCCATTGTAATAACGTTGGCGTCAACGCCCATGCCGATTGCAAGAATAATACCTGCGAGACCGGGAATGGTCATTGTGAAGCTGTCGGTACCGGGGAAGAACTTTGTAATGCAGGCGATCATTCCGCCAACCTGTCCGACAAGCGCGATACAAGCAACTGCGCCGGGCAGACGGTATCTGATGATAAGGAGAATGCAGATTACGGCGAATGCGATAACGCCTGCGATAATCATAACGTTAAGTGCCTCTTCGCCGAGGGTTGCGCTGACAACCTGAATCTTTGAATCGTCAACGGTGAGGGCGAAGGGAAGGGTACCTGCGTTGATTTCGCTGGCAAGCTCGGTTGCCGTATCGACGTCGAAGTTGCCCGAAATGATTGCGTAGCCGTCCGAGATGGTGTCGTTTACGGTCGGAGCCGAAATACAAACGTCGTCGCGGAAGATAGAGATTGTGTCACCTTTGAGACGAGCGGTTGCCGAAGCAAACTTTGTCTTTCCTTCGTTGGTGAGGACGAGCTGAACCTGCGGTTCGGCGTTTGTCTGGTCGTAAACCACGTTTGCCGAGTCGATGTCCTTTGCACCCTGAAGCACGACGGCACCATTTACGTCCTGATTACCTTCGCGGAAGGTGATTATAGCCGTGTCACCGAGCTTATTGATTTCGCTGGTGGCATTATAGTCCTCTTGATTCGATGACCAGGGGAAACGAACAACAATCTGCGTATTTGCAGCGTCTACGAAGGTTTCGTAGTCGGTGATTCCCTGACCGATGAGTCGGTTTTTGATAACCGTTTCGGCAGCGTCAAGCTGATCCTTTGTAACCTTGTCCGGATCGACGCCTGAGGGAGAGAATACGCCCTCGACACCGCCCTTTATGTCAATTCCCCAACGGATATCGTTGGCGCCCTTGACATATTCGAGCTCCTTGTCGCCATAGTAATTAGTGACACCGAAGAACGAGCAGTATGTAAGCACGAAAATCAGTATCGCAACAATGAAAAACCATTGTTTACCTGTCCTTTTCATTGTTTGGGCCTCCTTATTTTTTGAACTATTGCATAAAAATACAAGTTAACTACTTAATTATATAGCAAATCTAACTAATTGTCAATCAAAGAGGGGATAATTAAATTCCCCTTTTTGACCGAAAATGTCGATTAGCCGTTTATCAGCATTTCGAGTGTTGCCTTTTTGACCGCGACGGTGAAAAGCTGCATTGCCGTTTTCAGCTCGTCGATGGGCGGAAAGGACGGAGCGATTCGGATATTGCTGTCGAGCGGGTCCTTTCCGTAGGGGAAGGTGGCTCCTGCACCCGTCATAATGAGTCCTGCCTCTTTACAAAGTGCAACGGTCCTCTTTGCACAGCCGGGAAGGGTATCCGCGCTGACAAAGTAGCCGCCCTTTGGCTCGCACCACGAAAGAATGCCGAGTCCGTCGAGTTCCTTCTTCAAGGTGTCGATTACAAGCTCGAATTTCGGTTTTAATGAGTCGGCGTGCTTCTTCATATGCGCTTTTAAGGTGTCGATGTCGGTGAAAATTCGCGCGTGACGGAGCTGATTAAGCTTGTCGCCGCTGATGGTCTGGATTGTCATGCGTGCTTTGATAAGGTCGAGGTTATGCTCACTTGCCGCGATTGCCGCGATACCGCCGCCGGGGAAGGTAACCTTTGACGTGCTTGCGAACATAACGGCAAGGTCGGGATTACCTGCCTTTTCACATTCGTCGAGAATGTCGAGTAGCTTATCGTCATCGTTTTCGTCAAGGAAGTGGAGCGCATACGCATTGTCCCACATGATGCGGAAATCCTTTGCCGCGGGTTTGAGTGCGGCAAAGCGGCGAACAACCTCGTCCGAATAGGTGTTGCCGGTCGGATTTGAGTATTTCGGTACGCACCAGATACCCTTTACAAGCGGGTCTGCAACGAGCTTTTCAATCTCTTCCATATCGGGACCGTCGTCGAGCATTGCAACGGGAATCATCTTTATCCCGAAATGCTCGCATATAGCAAAGTGACGGTCGTAGCCCGGTGTGATGCAGATGAATTTAACTTCGCCCTGCTTTATCCACGGCTCGCCGTCAAAGCCGGTGAGCATTCCCTGGGCGATAAAGTCGAACATGAGGTTAAGCGACGAGTTTCCGCCGACGATAACCTTTTCGGCAGGGACGTTCAGCATATCGGAAAAGAGAATCTTTGATTCGTCGAGTCCGTCGAGTCCGCCATAGTTGCGGCAGTCAACCCCATTTGCGCTGATAACCTTTTCGCGCGAGTCGACCACGGTCAGCAGCTCCTCCGAAAAGTCAAGCTGCTCTGCGCTCGGCTTTCCGCGAGCCATATTTAAGCTGAGCTTCATCGCGGCAAAGCGGTTATATTCCTCGTCAACCGCCTTTAACTCGGCTTGAAGCTCGGTTTCTTTCATTTGCAAATACTCTTTCAAGTCATTCACCCTTTAAAAAAATAATAATAACTTATTTTACCTCAATTGCGTGGATTTTTCAACGATTATTTATTATTATATACAAAATACATACCAAATATTATGTGATTACTTGACATATTGTGTATTTTGTATTATTATTTAACATGATATGGTGGTTATTGGACTAAAACGCATATTTGGCTAGTGTGTTTGGTTTTTCATATCCGGGTCCTTCTCGCATACCCGATATACTTTAAAATGCGATTATTATATAAAGGAGGTGCTCAAATGTTCGAGACACCAGTTGTAATTGGAATTGCTGCCGCAGCTGCTGTGGTTTTTGGTATAATCGGCTTTGTTTTAGGCCATCTGCATAAGCGTAAAACCGACGACGGAATCATTCTCTCCGCTAAGGAACAGGCAAAAAACATGGTCGCCGACGCTATGAAAACCGCTGAGGCAAAGAAAAAAGAGGCAGTTCTCGAAGCAAAGGACGAGGTTCACCGTCTGAGAAGCGAAGCCGATAAGGAAATTCGCGAAAGACGCAACGAGGTTCAGCGTCAGGAACGCAGAATCATTCAAAAAGAAGAATCTCTTGACAAAAAGATTGAAAATTTAGAAGTAAAAGAAGAAAAACTCAACGAAAAGAGCAAGGAAATCGAAAAGGGCATGGAGGAGGTCGCTCAGCTCAAAAAGGGGCAGATGGACATTCTCGAGCGCATTTCAGGTTTCAGCGTTCAGCAGGCAAAGGATTATCTCCTTAAATCGCTTGAAGACGAGCTTACTCACGAAAAGGCACTCAAAATTCAGATTTTTGAGGAGCAGTTAAAGGACGAGTCGGACAAACTCGCTTCCAACATTATCGCCGGCGCTATTCAGCGCTGTGCCGCCGATCATTCTTCGGAGGCCACTATTTCGGTAGTCGGTCTGCCAAACGATGAAATGAAGGGCCGCATCATCGGCCGCGAAGGTCGTAACATCCGCACACTCGAAACACTTACCGGCGTTGACCTCATTATCGACGATACGCCCGAGGCAATCACACTTTCGAGCTTTGACCCGATTCGCCGCGAGGTTGCCAGGGTTTCGCTCGAAAAGCTTATTCTCGACGGACGTATTCATCCTGCACGAATCGAGGAAACCGTCGAAAAGGCAAAGAAAGAAATCGACCGCACAATCAAGCAGGAGGGCGAAAATGCCGTTCTCGATGCAGGGGTCCGCAATCTGCATCCCGAGCTGGTTCAGCTTCTCGGTCGTCTGCGCTACCGTACCAGCTACGGTCAGAATGTGCTTAATCATTCGCTCGAGGTTGCTCACCTGTCGGGACTTATGGCCGCCGAGCTTGGCGAAAACGTTGCCCTTGCTAAGCGTGCCGGTCTTCTCCACGATATCGGTAAGGCGCTCGACCACGAACACGAGGGAACTCACATTCAGCTCGGTGTCGAGGTTGCCAAAAAGCATAACGAGAACGAAATTGTTATCAATGCCATTCACGCCCACCACGGCGACGTCGAGCCGAAGTCGGTTATCGCCTGCATCGTTCAGGCGGCCGACGCAATCTCTGCCGCTCGTCCCGGTGCCCGTCGCGAAAATATCGAAAATTACGTCAAGCGTCTCGAACAGCTTGAAGGAATCGCAAACTCCTTTAACGGCGTAGATAATTCCTTCGCGATTCAGGCAGGACGCGAAATTCGTATTATGGTCAAGCCCGACCAGATTAGCGATGACGAAATGGTTATCACCGCTCGCGAAATCGTTAAGCGAATCGAGAGCGAAATGGAATATCCCGGTCAGATTAAGGTTCAGGTTGTTCGCGAAAGCCGCGCAGTCGAATACGCGAAGTAAGGATTTTAACCGAGACAACGGGAACTCCACAAATAACGAAATCAAAAAAAGCCGTCGAAGGAACACACCTTCGGCGGCTGTTGTTTTTTGAGGGATTGTTTTTGCGAGGGGCTTATATACCTCTAATGCGGTGTGGTTACCGCGGTGCTTTTTTGCGTTACATTACGTTGCGGAGATGGGGGGTGGCGCTGTCGACGAGGTGAATTATCGAGGTTTTTGCGCTGTTGCAGGAGGCGAGAAAGTTGCTCAAATCCTCCGCTTCGGCGAGAGAGGGGAGGGTGCTGATTTCGGCGCCGAGCTGACCGATGTTTCGGTGGTCGACGAAGTAGGAGAGCCGCTTTTCCGACTCGATATATCTCGCTTCCAGTCGCTCTGCCGCTTGTTTTGCGCCGTCTGCGTTGCCCATTTCGGCTTGGTCAATTGCTTCGGTCAAAAGCGCCGTCAGCCGTTCGCCCTCATGTGACAGCGCCACCGTTCCGTAAAAGGCAAAGCCGAAAAGCGCCGCAAAAATCGCAAGGGAAATAAAAAGCCGCTTCATTTTCTCTACTCCTTGTCTTCGGTTCGGTTTTTGCTGTCGGCGCTCTTGCCGTTGCTCTTGTCGCCGCTGTTTTTTGCGCCGTTGTGCTTTTTGGCGGTGTCTTCACGCACGATGACCGCGTTTCCGTTGGTGTCGATGGTCATGATAAACACGTCGGCGGTCGAAATGCCGCGTCGTTTCAACTCGTCGTTGACGGTTTTTTTCGATATGCTCATGCTTTGCATAAAGCCGTCCTGCAACCGTCCGTCACAAATCACAGGGACGGCAATCACTCCGCCCGAGTCGGATTTTTCAAGTACGCTGAGGTCGCCGTTTGGCTCGATGATGGCGTAGTCGACCGACGAAATGTCAAAAATTCCTTGCGCCCGTAACGATTCGAGCAGTTCGTTGGTCGAAATTCGGAGTCGTTTGAGTGTCGGTCGGTCGACCTTTCCCTTTTTGATAATGATTGACGGGTTGCCGTTTATCGCCCGACGGACAAATGGCGATTTGAGCGAAATGAATGCGAGTGCCGTTTCGAGAAAGACAAGTAAAAACACCGCGATTATGCCGTTTGTCATGGGCGAGTCGATGTTGTCAATCGGCATGGCGGCAATTTCGGAAATGAGGAGGGACACGACCAGGTCGCTCGGTTGCATATCGCCGACCTGCCGCTTGCCCATGATGCGCATGGCGATGATGATGACGAAATATAAAATGAAGGTGCGGATGATGGTGACGAGCATTTTTCACTCCCCTTTTTAAAGGTAGTTTTTGCCGATTTAATGCGGTTTATTCGGCAGGGGATAAAAAATGAAAATTGCTCTTGATTTTTGGCTAGGCATTGGGTATAATGTAAAAGTCTTTTGAAAGGTCGCTTTTGACCGACCGAAAAGGGCGCAAAATTGAATATGTGGAGAGATGGCTGAGCTGGTCTAAGGCGCACGACTGGAAATCGTGTAACGGCTAATACCCGTTCGGGGGTTCGAATCCCCCTCTCTCCGCCAAAAAAGAACCCACAGTTGTCTACGACAAGTGTGGGTTCTTTTTAACTAAGTGTGCCTTACGGCACGTGAAGCACACCTGCGGTGCGTGAAGCGATGCTGCGCATCGTGAAGTTGCTATGCAGTGAAGTTTGCTTCGCAAGTGTTTTGGCACACTTAACTTCACATTGTACGTATAACAATACTTCACAGTGGCATCGCCACTACTTCACTTAGGCGTTGCCTAAACTTCACTAAATATTGAAAAATTCTGTAATTTACGATATAATTAGTTAAACAAACTTGAATTTGTAGGTGTGAAATGGAACTCAAACTGATAGAATTAACACATAAAAATGATGTTTGCAAAACATACGAGATATACAAACACTGTATGTTTTTGCCAACCGAAGAAAAATTCAATAATAAAATAGATACATTTCTTATTGATAACTCTGTAAAAATCTTTGCTTGTTTTAATCAAGGCGAAATTGTTGGCGTAATTGTCATTTCATTTTCAGAGCAGCGCAAAATTGAAATAATAGGCATTGCTGTAGAATTATCTGCTCGTGGCAAGGGCATTGGTTCTTATATGATAAATCAAATAGTAACGTATTATGGTTTAATATCCGTATATGCCGAAACAGATAATGATGCTGTTGGTTTTTATCTAAAGAATAATTTTAGCGTTACAGAGTTCTATGAAACCTATGGTGATGAAACGGTTCTCCGTTATAAATGCGAATTAAATCGATAGATAAAATCCAATTTGTCCAATAGATCTATTACACTACTTTTACTTATTTTTACCTCAATCCTGCTCCGTTTGGTTACTCTTTCGCAAAAAAGAAAAAGAGTGTCTCCCTTAGGAGCGTTCACATAGGGAGAAATTGGTTTTTCGCATAAATTCGACACGACTCTTAGCAACAAATCCTTGTAATACACAAAGTATTACTGCGGCTTTGTTGTTTCGAAACCGAGCCGAATTTATTTGCTACAAAACTGCAAAGCACC
>JAFQBX010000021.1 GCA_017399535.1 Clostridia bacterium
CAGCAAGGCAAGCGGAACCGATAACCTCGCTAAGCTTACCCAGGCGCTCATGTGCTTCGGCGATGCAGCAAGCGCTTACTTCGCAAAATAAGCAAGAGCAACGCTTAAACGAGCAAGCAATTGCGAAAGCAACGCTGAACATACGCACTGAACAAGTTTGCGTAAAAACTAAATAAAAAAAGGCGCAGAGAGTAAAATCTCTGCGCTTTTTTTATTGTAATGTCTATTAGAGCAAGGGAAAAGGAAGCTTTGCCGTGGAGATTGTCCCTCGCTTAAATCGGTGTTATTACTCCTCGGTCGATTCGGAATTGGTCGGCGGAGGCGTTTCGCTTGGAGTGGTGCTGGGAGTCTCGCTTGGAGTGGTGCTGGGAGTCTCGCTTGGAGTGGTGCTTGGCGTTTCGCTCGGTGTCGAGCTCGAATTATCGGGAGTTTCGCTTGAAGCATCGCTCGAGATATCACTCGAGGTTCCGCCCGAGGTTGTACTTGACGTGTTGCTTGAAGTATCACTCGACGTGTTGCTCGACGGCGAACCCGAATAACGCTTATCGGTCATTACGAGCAGGTCAAGTGTCTTTTGACGGCTGCTTTCGGTTTCGGGATAGCAGGGCTGCCAATTATTACGGCTACCCGAATATACCTGGCAGGGAATAACATTCTGCGAATAGCTGCCCTTTTTAAGTTCAATTTGATAAATAATCGTGTTCTTTACGGGCGCGGTGTTGCCGCCAAAGAGGAAGTTGCCGAGCGAATATACGATAACGCCGCCGTGATATTCTTCAATCGGCTGTAAAACGTGGGGATGCATACCGATTACAAAGTTTGCGCCCGAGTCAATCAGCTTGCGGCAGGCGTTAACCTTCCACTGTTCAGGATAGTTTGTGCCCTCGACACCGCCGTGGAAATAAATAATCTTATAATCCGTGTCGGCATCGAGCTTTTTCATGTCGGCAATTATTTTATTGGCATCACCGAGCGACCATAGATTGACAAACATAATTGCCGCCTTGATACCGTTCTTTTCGAGATAAACCGGCTTGTTATAGTCGCCGATGATGAGATTTTCCTTTTTCAGAGCGGCAAGAGTATCCTCGTAACCCGCCTGACCGTAGTCCTTCATGTGATTGTTTACTACGCCGGTGACCTCAACGCTGCCTGCTGTAAAAATCTTTGCGTTCGCGCTCGGACCATAGAACCAGAAAACGCGGCTTCCCGTACCCTTGTCACGCGGAGTTAGAGTGCGGTCGGTGAGCACCGTTTCGCAGTTTGCTATGGTGTAGTCGTCGGCGGAAAGGGTATCATACACCTTTTCGAAAAAGTAGGTGGCAGGATAATTCTTTGCATACCAGTTGAACGTACCTTTGGCTTCGCCGCCCTTGTATGTAGAAACGAGGCAGTCGCCGAGGAAGGTCAGCTTCATGCTTTGAGCCGTGTTCGATTGCGATGACGTGCCGTTTGATGACGAGTCGGGCGTTTCGTTCCCGACCGAGTTGAGCTCGTTTAAAACGTCCTCGATATCGGCCGATTCCGAGCCGCACGAAACGAGAAACACGGTGGCGAGGACGAGAAGGAGCGCTACAATTTTTTTCATCAGAAAACCCCCTAATATTATAAAATGCCGCAAAATTTTCTCTGTTTTTGGTGTATATAAGCCACCATTATATAAAAATTATATCAAATTCTGTCGAAAGGTCAACCATAGCCAAACAAAAACCGCCCTGAATACTATTCCAGAGCGGTAATTTTTATTCTTTTTTGCTAAAATGGGCGTTGCGTCGTCAAATTGGCGGTCGGTTATTTGCCAAAATAGGCGGTGTGCCGTCAAGTTGGCGTTTGTTTTCTGTGCCGATTTTCGTGACGTGTGTTCGATTTGACGATACGGTGCGGTTGCTGAAACGGGCGGTATGCGGTCCATTCCGTGTCAGGTGCGGTTGCCGAAATCAGCGGTCGGCTTCCTTTTTATACACCCTGCCTTCGCCGCTTTTCAGCGCGTCGCAAAGCTCCTTTGACGTGCGGATTCGGTGGTCGAAAACGAGTCCGCCGACGTTTCCGCCTTCAAGCGAGGCGACAAAGTGATTGTCCGAGCCGGCGGTGAATTTGAGCCCCGTCTGATTCATCAGCTCCTCGGCCTTTATGTTTTCGGGATTCTTATTCGACGCGTTGTAAATTTCGAGTCCGTCAAGGTAGGAAATGTCCATTCGCTTATAATCCTTTGGGATATAGTCGCGTTCACGGAAGGGATGAGCGTGAGAGGAAAATCCGCCGTAAGCACGTACCCTTTCGCAAAGCTCCTCAATAGGAATGTCGCACATATCGGGGTTAGCGAGCAGAAAGTCGAGGTCGATTCCGTAGAAAAGCACTTCCTGGGCCATTCCGTAATTCTCCTCGATGCCAAAAAGCAGGTCAAAGTCAAGCTCGTCGGCAAGCTTCTTTGCCTCAATGTACGGGTCCCAGTAGCAGTGCATTTTTTGCTCCCAGGTATATTCGGCGGGAATCCAGCTGTATCCGCGCAAAAAATGGTTGGTAATCGCAAATCCGGCATAACCCGCATCCTTATACGCTTTGACCATTTCGATAAGGGTCGAGTGGGCGCATTTACTGCACTCGGACGAATGAACGTGTAGGTCGTAAAGATATTCCATTAAAAATCTCTCTTCTAATTATAATTTAAAGCCGAGCTGAAGCTCCTCGTCGAGCCATTCGAGGCAGAGCTTAACCCAATGAGCAACGTGAGGACGGTTGTAGCCCCATGCCCAAGAAACGCTGTTCGGGTCGGAAATGATTGTGTGGTCGGCGAGTGAAGCACCGTGCCATACCTCGCGGAACATGTGAAGCTCGCATTTTACGCCCTTTTCGAGCATTTTTGTGGCCATCATAAGCGAGTTCTGAGGCGGCACACAGTCGTCGGTGTATGAGGTCCAGAGGAATGCAGGCGGTGTGTTTTCGGTCACGTTTTCGATAATGTCAACCTGTTTAAAGTTGCTTTCGTCAGCGGCTAATTCATCGCCAAGCAGACACGAGAAGGAGCCGCGATGTCCGTATTGTCCACTCGACAGAACGGCGTAGGAGAGAATCATCGCATCGGGACGAACCTGCTCGGGAGTTACGTTAAAGGTGTCGCAAACAACCTTTTCGCCGTAAAGGGTACCCATCATTCCTGCCATGTGACCGCCGGCAGAGAAGCCGATGACCGAAATCTTTGTCGGGTCGATGTTAAGCTCGTCAGCGTGCTTTCTTAAATAGTCGATGGCGGCAATTCCTTCGAGAAGCTGCTGGGGATAATGCGCCTTTTCGGCGGTGTTCTTTGTGCTGTAATCGACGACGATTGCCTGAAATCCCTTTGCCGCAAAGGTGAGGGCGATCGGGTCGGCCTCGCGAGCCGAAGTAAACCAGTATCCGCCGCCGGGAAAGATTACGATTGCGGGGCGCTTTCCGAAATTAAGCTCGTTGTTGGTTTCGGTAAAAAACGTCTTAAAGGTTGCGCCGAAATCCTCGATTTGCGGATATACCGATGAAATTTTAAATTGTTCTACGTTCATAGTAAATTATGCCTCCAAAACGGTAAAAAATTAAATTATTATAATAATAACACTAAAAAAAGCTTTTGTAAATAGTTGCAAAGCGGTTTTGACGTGATATAATTTATAAATATCAGTGAATATTTGTGCAAAAAAAGGAGTGAACCTAAATGGTAGTAATTATTAAGCATGGAGTTTCACAGGAGAAGCTGAATAATTTTATAGTAGATATAAAGGCGCAGGGTCCTGATATCCACATTGTTGAGGGTGCGCATACCACGATTTTGGGACTTGTTGGCGACACCTCGCGGATTGATATAAACCTCATTAACCAAATTGACATAGTTGACTCGGTGAGACGAATTTCCGAGCCGTTTAAGGTAGTAAACAGAAAGTTTCACCCCGAAAACTCGATTATCACCGTCGACGGAAAGGTGAGAGTCGGCGAGAAATTCGCCGTTATCGCGGGACCCTGCTCGGTCGAATCGGAGGAGCAGATTATCGAGGTCGCCGAAAGGGTAAAGAAGGCGGGAGCTACCATGCTTCGCGGCGGTGCTTTTAAGCCAAGAACCTCGCCCTACGCTTTCAGAGGACTTAAA
>JAFQBX010000022.1 GCA_017399535.1 Clostridia bacterium
ATAGGTATTACCCCAAATATGAACTCATAAAAGCCAAACAGCTCGGAGATCGTTGTGACCTCGGAGCTGTTTTCATCTGTATATAAAGAAAAATCCGACCATCTTTTCGATGATCGGATTTTCTCTTTTCCCGTACCGGCTTTCACCCATTGGTCAATTTTTGTCCCTTTGAGCGAAAAACCTTGATAAATAAGGGTTTTCGGTGTTTTTTTTGTTTTTGCTTACTTACAGAAATTTACAGCCAAAACCGGCTTTTTTCATCTGATTTCGCCTATTTCGTGGTTAAATCAGGGTCAAAATCAGGGTCAAAATCATGGTCAAAAATGAGCGGAAAACACGCGGGAAATGAGTAAGACGGCGACATGATTTTCCCATTTCTCGTTTATTTTATTTATTTAATAAAAGTTACGAAAATTCTGCACAACTCGCATTTTTCTAATATTCCGAAAAGCAAAATATAAAACTCTAATAAATGATGTTTATATCTTATCAAATTTATCGAAACATTGTATAACATAATGTTACAAGGGAAACTATGCCCATTAGTTAAAAAACAATATCTCTATAACTTTGTAAAGGTAGTGAATATAGATGATTGAAATGTCGATTAACTTTCAAAAGCATAAAATACCGTTTTGCAGTCGTAAATTTAGAACATAATCAAATAAAAAACGCCCGGTTTTCCGGGCGTTTTCTTGTGTCAATATTACTTTTAATCAACTATAGGTCAAGTAAATTTATTTAGCTATAAACCAAATAAGGTGACTAAAACATCTTTGTGTGAGTGATAATGAATTTTATTTGAGACTATTTTTTCATTTCTGTTCGATGTATATTATATTACAGAGTATTAAACAGTTGGTTGTAATTCACAACCAACTCAATTCTCTCCGCAAAACCCTTTTTCTCCCCTCAATCATTTGACAACTTCACTTTTTAATGCTACAATAAAAGTAAGAGGAAAAAATTAGAAGTTTTTTCTCTTTTGAAATCAAATTTATCTGTCATATTATTTTCAATCAATCACTTAATGTGATTAAAATAATTTGACGAAAGGAGAAAAAGAAAAAGTAAATTCGTCCGAAATTTCGTCCACTTCTTCTATTGTGGAAAACATAAGCGAAAACAGTGAAGTTGAAAATAACGAAGCAGACGCTTCTGAAGATATAAGCGAAGATGAATCGAGCAATGAGAGTTCAAAAGAGACTTCTTCGAAAAAAGAAACGAGTTCAAAAAATACTTCCTCGAAAAAGCCTTCAAATACGAGTTCTAAGGTGACAAGTTCTAAGGCGCCGACAAGCTCTAAAGTGACAAGTTCAAAAGAGGAAAGTTCAAAGGTCGAAAGTTCGAAGGAGGAGAGTTCGAAAGCTCCTTCTGAAACAAGCAGCAAAGAAACGAGCAGCACGTTTACTCCGTCAACAAAAGAAACTTGCCCTTATTGTGGAAAGTGGTATGTTGATACACAAACATGGATTAAGATGGGCAGTGATCCCAAATATTGTAATGGTGGATGCCATATAATCTGGGGAACCGGCTGATACATTTTCAAAAACATTTTTAATCAATCTAAAAACCTCATCAATTAAAAAGTTGGTGAGGTTTTTTCTTTATTATAACTGTTTCTTTCATACTTAAACTAATAGAATTATAATTACCGGATGGTGGCTAAATGAATTATATGTTTCAAACAGATTTAATTTCTTTGTACTCTTTTTTAATTAAATGGTATAAGCAATAAAGCGAGAATCACTGCTCGAATTTATCTAGCGAAAAGCAGATTAAATTCAAATACGTCGAGAACATGTGCTAAACTGCGAGTGAAATACGGTCGCAATTTGTTGAATGTTAAATTATTTTGTGTTATAGTAAGCATATCGTTGTATAATAAAAAATCAGAGATGTCCTGTCACGTGGCGTGTCTGATTGTTATTAAAAAAGGAGTATAGATATGAAAATTGCACTTATAGCACACGATAAAAAGAAACAGGAGATAATTGAACTTGCAAAAAAGTATAAGGACGTTCTTGCAAAATACGATTTGTATGCTACGGGAACAACCGGCACTCTGATTATGGGCGAAACAGGACTCAAAATCGAAAGAATGAAGAGTGGCCCTAAGGGTGGCGACCAGCAGATAGGCGCTATGCTCGCAAACGGTGAGCTTGACCTGATTGTTTTTCTTCGCGACCCTCTTACTGCACAGCCGCACGAACCGGACGTTTCGGCGCTTCTCCGCTTGGGCGACGTGCAGAAAATTCCGCTTGCAACCAACGTAAACAGCGCAACCATTATGCTGGAAGCGTTGAAGGACGAAACCTTTTTTAACATGGTAAAGGGCTCTAATCCTGACGATTGATAATAAGAAAAGGCATCGCTTGGGCGGTACGCTATAGTGATCAATTGCCTATAAACGGCGTTTATTCCAGCCGCTTTGCGTTAAAAATGCTCGAAATACACAAAATTTTTTTATGAAGTTGAGCGGAAAAGTGGACGTTCAAAACCATTTTATCACTATGGCGTACCGCCCTTCGTCGGTGCCTTTGTCTATATGAGTGACAGCGATATCGGATTTGACATATGATAATTGTTGGGAAAAGCGAAAAAATTTTTTAAAAAACTCTTGACTTTTGTACTTTAAGGCGCTAGAATAACTGTAAATTTGAATATCACAATAACGACTATGATGAAGACGGTCGGAAAGATAATGCGTTTCAGAGAGTTGCCGTGTGGTGCGAGGCAATAGTAAATCCTTCCAATGACCCATCCCTTCTGAGTCGGAGGACCAAAAGGCATTTGCCGAGTAGACTCCTTCCGTATTGCTGCGTAAAGGCAAAGGGCTTGTTAGAGCTCGGAAAGTGACGGAAAAGAATTTTCCGTAATTTGAGTGGTACCGCGGGTTTAATAACTCGTCTCAAAGAAAGAATCTTTGAGACGAGTTTTTTGTTTTATTCAAATTTGTAGCCATTACCCAATATGTTAATATTGAAAGGAGACAACAGAAAATGGATTACAGTTTGAAAGAGGTCGCAGGCAGAATAAAGGACCTGCGCGAAGCAAAGGGATACACACAGGAGCAGCTTGCCAAGCTCACAGGTGTATCGGTAGAGGATTACAAGGTTTTGGAACAGGGCGAAACCGATTTTAGCTTTACCTTTATTTATAAGTGCGCAAAGGCGTGTGGAGTCGAGGTAGTTGACCTTCTCGAAGGCACAAGCACCACATTAAGCTCGTTCGCCATCACCAGAAAGGGCGACGGACTTAAAATTTTAAAGCAGCACGGCGTTGAATACAACAACCTTGCACCTAAATTCAAGGATAAGCTTGCCGAGCCGTTTTTGGTCAAATTCCCGTATCTCCCCGAAGAACAAGATGCACCCATGAAGCTCAATTCTCACAATGGTCAGGAATTCGACGTTATCGTAAAGGGCTCGCTTAAGGTTCAGGTCGGCAATCACGTTGACGTCCTTCACGAAGGCGACTCGATATTTTATAACAGCTTGATTCCCCACGGCATGATAGCAGTTAGCGAGGGCGGATGCGAATTCCACGCAGTTGTCCTCAATCCGCAGGACGGTCTCGTCAGCGAGGAATACCCCGAAGCCCCCTATGTCGTTTCCAAATCGGTCGAAAAGGAAGCAACCACCGCAACGGTTGCCGATAATTTTGTGGAATCCTTCTATGACGAAAACGGCGTATTCAGCGGCATTAAATTCAAGAACGAGGACAAATTCAATTTTGCCTTCGACTGCGTTGACGCTATCGCCGAAAAGAATCCCGATAAGCTCGCAATGATGTGGGTTGCGAACGATAAATCCGACCGCAAGTTTACATTCAGCGATTTGAAAAAATATTCGGCAAAAACCGCCAACTACTTTGAATCGCTCGGCATCAAAAAGGGCGATACAGTAATGCTTGTTCTCAAGCGCCACTATCAGTTCTGGTTCTGTATGCTTGCGCTTCATAAGCTCGGTGCAATCGCAATCCCCGCTACAAATCAGCTCGTTGAGCACGATTTTACTTATAGATATAAGGCGGCGAAGGTAAAGGCAATCGTTTGTACCGCCGACGGAGAGGTTTCCACCGAAGCCGAAAAGGCAGCGGCAGAATTTCCTGATATGGTAAAGATTTTGGTCGGCGGAAAGAAGGACGGCTGGAACGACTTTAACGTTGAAATGGAGCGTTTCAGTACACATTATTTCCGTACCGAAGACACTCCCTGCGGTGACGACCCGATGCTTATGCTCTTTACCTCGGGTACCACAGGTTATCCCCGTATCGCAACCCATTCGTATAAATACGCTCTCGGTCATTATCCGACCGCAAAGCATTGGCATAACGTAAATCCCGACGGATTGCACTTTACCATCTCCGACACCGGCTGGGGTAAGGCGCTTTGGGGTAAGCTTTACGGACAGTGGCTCTGCGAAGCAGGTGTATTTACCTACGACTTTGACAGATTCCATTCCGAAGACATTTTGCCCATGTTTGCAAAATATCATATCACTACCTTCTGCGCACCCCCTACAATGTACCGTTTCTTTATCAAGGAGGACCTGTCAAAGTACGACCTTTCCTCTATCGAATACGCAACTACCGCCGGTGAAGCCCTCAATCCCGAGGTGTTCAACCAGTTTAAAAAGGCGACAGGACTCACCATCATGGAGGGCTTTGGTCAGACCGAAACCACCCTTTCTATCGCAAACTTTGTCGGCTCAAAGCCGAAAATCGGCTCAATGGGTCGTCCGAGTCCCCTTTACGACGTGGTTGTTCTCGACGCCGACGGAAACGAGTGTAAAACGGGTGACACGGGTGAAATCTGCATCCGCGTAAAGGACGGAGAAGCGCCCTGCGGCCTCTTTATCGGCTACTATCTCGATGAGGAAAAGACAAACGAGGTATGGCACGACGGCTATTATCACACCGGCGACACCGCGACAATGGATGAAGAGGGCTATCTCTGGTACGTTGGACGTATCGACGACGTAATCAAGTCGTCGGGCTACCGCATCGGACCCTTCGAAATCGAGAGTGTCATCATGGAGCTGCCCTACGTATTGGAATGTGCAATCACCCCCGTGCCCGATGAGGTTCGCGGTCAGATTGTAAAGGCGACCATCGTACTTGTAAAAGGAACCGAAGGCACCGACCAGCTTAAAAAGGAAATCCAGGAATACGTAAAGACACATACTGCTCCTTATAAATATCCGAGAATCGTTGAATTCGTTGACGAATTGCCAAAGACCATCAGCGGCAAGGTAAGACGCGTCGAAATCCGTAAAAACGATATGGAAAAATTGAGCAAATAAGCTTTTTAAGCCGCAGGGAATCAAAATTTCCTTGCGGCTTAAATTGAAAACGAGGTGACTAAGTTGAAAAAGACGTATGTAACTTCTATGCCAAACCATATTGGAGCGTTTTTAAAGGCAAGCAAGTGCTTTTCTGCACTCGGAGTCAATATTACCCGCGTCAGCTATAACAAGGCGGTGGATTCCCACACCCTGTTTATTGACGCGGAAGGTACCGAGGAGCAGCTTAAAAAGGCGGATACCGAGCTTCAAAAAATAGGGTATTTGCAAAATAACGCGGCTAAAACGAGCATTGTTTTAATCGAGTTTTGTCTGCGCGACGTCCCGGGAAGCGTAACCGATGTGCTCGAGCTTATAAACGAGTTTAATTTCAATATTTCCTACATCAGCTCGCAAGAAAACGGGACGGATTATCAGTATTTTAAAATGGGCTTGTACGTTGATGATTATAATAAGGTTTCCGATTTCTTAAAGGAAGCGGAAAAGCTGTGCAAGGCCCGTGTAATAAATTACAACAGCTCCGAAAAGGTGTATGATAACAGCATTTTTTATAATGCCTACGTTCAGGGGCTTTCTCAAACAATGGGATTGCCCGAGAAGGTGAGTCGTGAGCTTTTGGTGCACGTAAATCTTGCAATGCAGACACTCGACGAGCAGGGACTGTCGCCCTATCGTACCTTTGACAGTATCAGCCGATTTGCCGAGCTGCTCGGCGAGTCGAAGGGTGACGGCTTTAATCCCCGCATAAGCACCCATAAAATAGCCGACAATACCGAAATAATCCTCATCGAGCCACCCTGCGGCAGTAATACGATAATTATAAAAAGTAATGGTAGCGTGTTGTTTGTCGATAGCGGCTACGCGTGTTACAGGGACGAGATGACGGAGGTGTTCAGAAAGATACTTCCCGACTTTGATAGTATGAAAAAAACAATTCTCGTAACCCATGCCGACGTTGACCATTGTGGATTGCTTCCGTTGTTTGATAAGGTGATCGCAAGTAAAAAAACGGCAAACTGCCTTGTAAACGAATATCACGGCAGGGACGGATACAGGGAATCGAACCCTCTCCACAAGCCGTACATAAACATTTGCAAAGCCCTGACCTCGTATAAAGCCGTAACCCCCGAAAAGATAACAGCGCCGTGGAAGGACCTGTCGACTTTGACCGAACCGATTACACAAATAGGACTCTTTGATTTTGGAGAGCTGCACTTTGAGGTGTATGAGGGTAAGGGAGGGCATCTGCCGGGCGAAATTGTGCTGATAGATTATTCAAAGCATATCGCAGTCACGGGAGATGTTTATATCAACACCCACGGGCTTACTGCCGAGCAGGCGGAATATAATCAGTATGCGCCGATACTTATGACCTCGGTGGATACCGATCCGAGCTTGTGCTCGGAGGAAAGAAAGGCGATTATGGGACGGCTTGGCGTCGGCAAGTGGCAGATTTTTGGAGCGCACGGATTTAAAAAGGACTATTTGGTTAATTTGTAAGTTCAAAAGTAAATAACACATTAAAAAAGGTGTACCTTGTTTTTTAGGTACACCTTTTTTGTGACTTTCGTTATGAGGAAAATTCTTTTTCCTTAACATAGTCGATGAACGCCTTCAAGCTTTTTGAAATCCACTTGTTTTTATGATAAATGAGCTGTTTCCATATTTCGATGTTCAAATCCTTAACGTCGAGGTAGCAAAGCTGTCCCGATTCAATCAGCGGCTTTGTTACAAAATCGGGCAGATATGAAATCATATTGCTTCCTGCAACCATGGACGTGATAATATCCGTTCTGCCGATTTCGAGGACGGGTACAATTTCGAGCGATTTTTTCGCCAGCTCCTTGTCAAAAACGCGGCGGTATCCTTGACCGTATTCGGTTAGGACAAACGGCTCGTTGACAATATCTTCGATTGATAAATTTTTCTTTCCGGCAAATCTCGAGTCGGCGCTTGCGACAAAGTGCATTGGCAGAAGCTCCTCTTTTGCGATAACGTAATCCTTATTATACAGATGCTGATCGAGGGTAATGATAACGTCGGCTTCGTTATGGTCGAGCATATCGAGCATTACCGTCGAGTCGCCGGTAGAAAACTGAATAGAAATATAAGGGTATTTTTGATGAAAATCGATGTAGTTGGAGTTTATCATTTCCTCGCATACCGAGTCAGGCGAGACAATATGAATATGCCCCTTTAAATCCTGTTCACCGCCGAGACCCTCTTTGTAATCGTCTATCAAAGCACGAATCTGATGCGCGTAGGAAATAAGCTTGTGACCGCGCTCGGTCAGCGTTATGGTGTGATTTATTCGGTCAAACAGTAGGCAGTTCAGTTCATCTTCGAGCTGCTTTATCTGGAACGAAACGGTTGACTGTGAATATCCGAGCTGTTCGGCGGCTTTTGTGAAGCTGCCAAGCTCGGCTACGTGAATAAAGGTAATCAAATTTCTCAGTTCCATTTTTACATCCTCCTACCATCGAAAAATTCGATAGCAAACATTAAAATCATTCGTTTGACTAATGGTCATTTGTATTATATATTGAAAATAACAAAAATGCAAGGCGCAAATTCGCCTTCACAAAAGGAGAATTATTATGAAAAAAGTAATATCTGTTATTTTAGCACTTACTCTTTGTATAGGTTGTATGTTTTCATTTACTTCATGCTCTGAGGACAAGACCGATGCAAAATATAAAATCGGTATTGTTCAGCTTGTAGAGCATGTTGCGCTTGATGCCGCAACCGAGGGTTTTAAACAGGCAATAATTGACGAGCTTGGCGAGGATGCTGTTGAATTTGACCTTCAAAACGGTCAGGGCGACGCCGCAACCTGCTCGACCATTGCCAACCAGTTTGTATCAAACAATGTTGATTTAATCATGGCAAACGCTACACCTGCTTTACAGGCAGCCGCAGCGGCAACGGGTGATATTCCGATTCTCGGCACATCGGTAACAGAATACGGCGTAGCGCTCGAAATCAAGGATTTCGGCGGTACAGTAGGCGGAAACATTTCGGGCACGTCCGACCTTGCTCCTCTCGATAAGCAGGCGGCGATGATTACCGAATGGTGCCCCGAAGCAAAGACGGTCGGACTCCTTTACTGCTCAAAGGAAGCAAACAGTCAGTACCAGGTTGACGTTGTAAAGGCCGAGCTCGAAAAGAAGGGCATAACCGCTAAACTTTATCCCTTCACCGATTCCAATGACCTGGCTCAGATTTGCACAACCGCCGCTGACAACTGCGACGTAATCTACGTTCCTACCGATAACACTGTTGCAGAAAATACAGGTATTATTGATAACATCTGCGAACCGAAAAAGATTCCTGTAATCGCAGGTGAAGAGGGTATCTGCTCGGGTTGCGGTATTGCTACCCTTTCAATAAGCTATTACGACCTCGGCTACACTACCGGTAAAATGGCGGTAAGAATTCTCAAAGACGGCGCTGACATTTCGACAATGCCCATCGAATACGCCGAAAAGCAGACTCCCAAGTACAATAAGCAGAATTGCGAAGCGCTTGGACTCACACCGCTTGAAGGTTACACCGCCATCGAAGCAAACTAATTTATAATATTTAAGCCGGAGAGAAGGGGACTCTCTCCGGCTGTTTCCCTATTTTATTATGTCTAATAAAGGTGAATTTTATGGAACTTTTTATGCAGCTTTTTAATGCCCTTCCCGGTTCGATTTCGCAGGGACTGGTGTGGGGAATTATGGCAATCGGTATTTATATTACATACCGCATTCTCGACATTGCCGACCTTACGGTTGACGGCTCGTTTGCGACGGGAGGAGCCGTTGCAGTCGTGCTTATACTTAACGGTTGGAATTTGTGGCTTGCCATGCTTGTCGCATTTGTTGCGGGACTGATTGCGGGTGCCATTACGGGACTCCTTCACACGCTTATGGGCATTCCGCCTATTTTGGCGGGTATTCTCACCCAGCTTTCGCTCTATTCCATCAATCTCAAAATCATGGGAAAGGCAAACCAATCTGTCAACGTAAATCAAACCGATTTGCTTATTTCACTCCGCTGGGTAAAGGAGCTTGCCTTCCATAACCCGCTTATTACCGTAGGCGTTGTTTTAATCGTGGTAATAGCGATTCTTTATTGGTTCTTCGGTACCGAAATGGGCTGTGCCATTCGAGCAACCGGCAGCAATCTGAGCATGAGTCGTGCACAGGGCATCAACACCAATTTCAATAAGGTGCTCGGAATTATGCTTTCAAACGGACTTGTGGCATTTTCGGGTGCTTTTCTCGCCCAGTATCAAGGGTTTGCCGACGTAAAAATGGGACAGGGCGCTATTGTTATCGGTCTTGCCGCAGTTATCATCGGCGAAGCGCTTTTTGGCAAGCTGTTTAAGAATTTTGCGTTAAAGCTTTTGGCGGTTGCCTTTGGCTCGATTATCTACTACATCGTTATCCAGGCGGTTATCACCATAGGACTCGATGCCAATTTACTGAAACTGCTTTCGGCGGCGATTGTTGCTATTTTCCTTGCCGTACCGTATTGGAAGAGACAATATACCGAAAAGCATATTAGAAAATCGAAGGGGGGAAAGGCAAATGCTTGATATTATTAACGTTGAAAAAACCTTTAACCCCGGCACAATTAACGAAAAGAAGGCGCTTAACGGTATTAACCTGCATCTCGACGAGGGTGATTTTGTTACCGTTATCGGCGGCAACGGCGCAGGAAAGTCCACCATGCTTAATATGATTGCGGGTGTCTATCCCGTTGATTGCGGAAGCATTGTAATCGACGGCGTTGACGTTACGGCGCTGCCCGAATATAAGCGCGCAAAATATTTGGGACGCGTATTTCAGGACCCGATGACAGGCACAGCCGCCGATATGCAGATTGAAGAAAATCTCGCACTTGCCGCCCGTCGAGGAAAGAAAAGATGGCTTCGTCCCGGTATCACTGCCAAGGAAAGAGCCGAATACAAGCAACTTCTTAAAATTCTCGACCTCGGGCTCGAAAAAAGACTAACCGCAAAGGTGGGACTTCTTTCGGGAGGTCAGCGTCAGGCGTTAACCTTGCTCATGGCAACGCTTAAAAAGCCGAAGCTTCTCCTTCTCGACGAGCATACGGCAGCCCTCGACCCAAAAACTGCAAAAAAGGTGCTTGACATTACCGAGGAAATCGTTGCCAAGGATAATCTGATAACCGTTATGATTACGCACAATATGGCGGACGCCATAAGGGTCGGCAACCGACTCATAATGATGCACGAAGGTCAAATTGTAGTCGACGTAAAGGGAGAGGAAAAGAAAAAACTCACCATTGAACAGCTACTTCAAATGTTCGAAAAATCCAGCGGAAGCCGGTTTACCAGCGATAAGGTTATGCTTTCTAAATAAATTAAAAAATCCACTCGTAAGGGCGATATACCCTTGTGAGTGGATTTTTATTTATACCTTCTTTTTCATCGCGTTCATTAGTACGTATATGCCGACCAGCACGGCTACCGAGCCGCCGAGAACGAGATACATTGTCGGTACGCTTATTTGACTGCCGAAGAAATATAGGTTGCAGTCGAGCGAATCGGTTATCGAGCCGACAATTTCTGCGGGAACACCCTGACTTTGCATTTCGGACAATGCGCCTCGCAAGGAGTGTGTGCGAATGAGCGACGTTCCGTAGGTACCGGGGAGGAAGGTAATTACCTTTTGAAGCCCATCGCTGAATGACGAAATCGGCATATATGCGCCGCAAATAAAGCCGTATCCGGCGCTGATAATTGTACCCACCGCCGACATTTGCCCCTGGGTCGAAAGAAAAAAGTTGATAACCGACGAAATCGCCGTGCCAAAGAAAGAGAGCAGTACGACGTCGAGCAAAAGAAGCAGTACGTCCGACACCGACATATACCAGCCGATTGCCCCAACGTAAACGAGGCAGATGACAGTTGCCGAAAGGCAGATTATCAGCGTAGACAAAAGGGTTGCCGCGTAATAGCTGATGGCAAGTGCCGACGGTTTTACGGGCGAAATTTTGAGGTCCTTAATGCTTCCGTTTGACCTGTCCTGAACCATCAGATTGTTTGCGCAAAAAGCAACGGTTACGCACGACACCGCCAGAATGGAGGAAATAAGCTGACCTCCGACCAGACCGTTTATGACCTTTTCGGGCAGCGTTATCGTGTCGGGGAGCCCTGCGTAAAAGGAATCCTCGTAAATGTTTCCGAGAAATGTCGCGTATAAAATCAGGAGAATGCCGGGCGTAATAAGCGCGGTAAAAAACATTCCCTTATCCTTAAAAAACAGCTTCATATTTCGCTTTATCATAGCAAAAATGGTATTCATTTTACCGCACCTCCTTCTAATTTTTTGCCCGTGACGTTGAGGAATACGTCATCCATTCTTCCCTTTGTGATTTCGTAATCGGTGAAAAGGTCGGGATGCTCTATAATCAGCTCGGTCGCTTTTGCGGTATTCGGCACCGAAAGGCGAAATCCACCTTGTATTTTTTCATATTCGAGTGAAAGCGATTTCACCCTTTCCTCGTCCACGCCGTAGAGGGTGATAAAATCCTGAGTATACGTGTTTTTGAGCATCAGCGGAGTACCCTCAGCGGCAATTTTGCCGCCGTCAAGAATAACGATATAGTCGGCCTCTGCCGCCTCCTCCATATAGTGCGTGGTGAGAAACACCGTCATATTTTCTGTCCTGCGAAGGTCGGAAATGACCCTCCAAATATTTTTTCTCGTCTGGGGGTCGAGGCCGGTGGTCGGCTCGTCGAGAATGAGGATTTTCGGGCGATTTATGAGGGCACGTGCTATGTCAATTCGCCTTCTTTGACCGCCCGAAAGCTTGCCAATCGGTCTTTTTAACAGGTCCTCAAATTCGAGCAACTGTGCAAGCTCGTTCAGTCGCTTCTTGAAGGCCGGGCCGAACAAACCGTATAATGCCGCTCGGCTTTGAAGATTGTCGTATACGCTCAGAGCCGAGTCAAGCACCGAATTCTGAAAAACAACGCCGAGCTCACGCTTGATATGGTCGAGGTTACTGTCCAAATTGACGTCGTCGATTACGATTTTTCCGTCGTCCTTTGACAGCTGACCGCACATTATGTTTATGGTGGTGGATTTTCCTGCTCCGTTTATGCCGAGAAAGGCAAAAAGCTCACCTTCCTTTACGCAAAAGCTCAAATCCTGAACCGCCTTTACGTCACCGAAGCTTTTGCTCAGGTGGTCGATTTTGATAATATTTTTCATGTTCATCCTCCTTACGAAGTCATCACACTGTGATTTATAGCATAAAACGGCACCGATTTCAACAGCATTTAACCAAGCGGTAGTTTTGTAGCCCTATTCGGTAAAAAAACGTCCGCAATTTTTTCAGCGCGATAAAAATTTTTGTTAATGGGTGGCGAATACAAAAAAATCTTGTATTTTGAGGTGTGTTATATTATAATTTTTAAGTCAAAAATTATAATGATTATAAAAGAGGAAATCTCCTTGATAAAAAAAATAAAAACACAGCGGCAAACAGCCGATTTTTTACAATCTATATACGGAGGAAATAATATGAAAATGAAATGTAGGATTTTGAATAGAATATGCAGTATTGTGCTTGCGCTTGTGCTGGTGGCAGGACTTGTGCCGATGATGAGCTTGACGGCAAATGCTGTTGAAGTGAAGCATGCAGAAACAGGCATTAAATTCACAGCAAATGCGATCTATTGCACCGAATGTGATTCTCCGTCCATGCCTATAAAAGCGCTTGAGATTGTGGAGGTTTCTTTTCCTAAAAAGAATGAAATAACCATCAAATATCGCTATAAACTTGAGCATAGCGGCTCTGACAAGTGTCGGGCAGGATATTGGGTCGATAAGGAACTGAATGACTTTTTTCACTGTGACGAAACTTATGAAAATACATACCTCACAATGTACCATGTTTTGAAGGTCACACGTAAAGCAGGTCATATTTGCACCTGGGAATCCACCGGTAACAATCAGCATAGCGGAAGGTGTCTTTGCTGTAAAGAAACAGTTACCGAGGACTGTGTCGGAGATGCCACCTGCACGACGTCGGCTACCTGCAAAATATGTAAATCCTCGTATATAGACACCGACAATCACAAGCCCGAGTCCCTTTGGACAACCGACACGGAAGCAAAAACCCATTACCATGCATGCGAGAATGGCTGTGGACAGCGGCTTGACGAAGACGACTGCGCCTATTCCGAGGCAACCTGTGAGGCGGCATCTGCCTGTGAAACCTGTAAACACACCTATGCGGAAAAGAAGTCACACAACTACACCGTGACAAAGGTGGACGGCGAAACGCTCGAACAAAGATGTGGTAGGGGTTGCGGACATCACGCTATTGCCTCCTTGTCAGCCGTTGACTCCGTTTATACCGGCGCTCCGATTACAAATACTGCCTCGGTTAATTATTCGGGCGATGCTTGGGCGGGGAAAAAGCCGGAATTGAACTTTACGGATAACCTAAATGTAGGTCTCGCCACCGCATCCCTTACCGCCGACGGCGAAAGTATTATAAAGATTTTCAGAATTAACAAGGGTAGTGGCTCGGTTACCAATATCAGCGATATTAGCAAGACCTATGATGGCACGGCGGTAACGGCTCCAACCTTTGACAAGCTGAGCAGCGGCGACGCCACCATCGAGTATAAGGAACTAAACGCTGACGACAGCACCTATACCACCACCCCTCCCGTCGACGTAGGCGATTATGTTGTTCGCGTGACTGTTGCAGGCGACGATAATTGCAGAGAAGCATCGGCAACCGACGCGTTTTCAATCGCACGAGCTTCCCTTGAGGATGCGACACTTACTCTTTCAGACGACACCTTCACCTATAATGGCGAGTCGCAGAAGCCCGGCGTTACCGTAACTATGAATGGCGTAACCCTGATAGAAGGTGTTGATTATCTTTCATACGTTAAGGGCGAGGATAGCGTAAAGACCTGGACTAATGGTTTGCCGACTAAATTCTTTGGTCCGGCAGAGGACACAACGGATTGCATTGATGTCGGTAAATATTATGTAATTATTTCGGGCAAGGACAACTATCTCACCGAAACTGAAACCACCCTCTTTGCTGAATATGAAATTAAAAAGGCAGAAAATTCGTGGACTACTGCTCCGTCAATCGAGGATTGGGCCTTTGGGCAGAAGGCAAGTAAACCCACCGCCAAAGCTAAATTCGGCACGGTCAGTGTCAAGTACAGCGGCACTGCTAACGACGGCACTGAGTGGGATAATGAAACCGCACCGACAAAGCCCGGCGACTACACTGCTACCTTTACCGTCGAGGGTACAAAGAATTACACAGGTCTGGAAAAGAGTGTCGATTTCACCGTCAAAAACATTGAGGAAATGACCTTTGATAACGTAACACCCGATGACAAGTCCGACTTGAAAGGGTTAAAGTCCGAGTTGGAAAATTCGCTTGAAGAAAACGGTGATAGCTACACCGACGACGAAAAGCAGGCAATCGAGGACGCCCTCGACCGAATTGACGATGCACTCGAAATTATTGATAACGTGGAAGCGGTCGAGCAGATGATCGAAAATCTGCCCGAAACCATTACAAAGAATGACAAGGACGCAATCAATGCGGCCGACAAGGCGTACAAAGCCCTCACAAAATACGAAAAATCGTTGGTCAATGAGGACGCAAAAAAAGCCCTTGACAAAGCAAAGTCGGCTCTTGCCAAGCTTAACAAAGCCTCTAACAGCGGCTCACCAAACACCGGTGACGCCAGAAACCTTTGGCTGTGGACCGCGCTTCTGTTTGTCAGCGGCTCATGCATTTTTGGCTTTACACGCAACGAGTGTAAGAAAAAGGTAAAATAAATAAAAGAACAGTCCGAAACAGAATCGTTTCGGACTGTTCTTTTATATTTTATAAATTCTCAATATTTTTTTGTTAAAAGTGAGTGTTCGGTTTCCTGAATTGATTTCAGGGTGCCTTCCGAGCGGTGATATACAACATAAAAATACAGGGTATCGATTATTGCGAGTTGGGCAATTCGCGAATTAAGTGCAAGTACGTTATATTTCGTCTCCTCGGAAGCGGTTGCCAGAACGATGTCACTTTGCTTTAAAATGTGTGATTTACCGCTATTGGTTATAGCGATTGTTGTAGCATTATGCTCCTTTGCAATTTTGAGTGCTTCGACAACGTCCTTTGACGAGCCGGAGTGAGAAATACCGATTGCAATATCATTTTCCTTTAAATGAGATGCGGCAATTGCCTGCATGTGATTGTCGGTATAGGCGATGGCGTTGAGTCCCGCACGCATGAATTTGTGGCTCGCGTCAAGGGCAATCGCCGAGGAGTTTCCTAAACCGAATATTACAATTTTATCCGCTACGCAGAGCTTTTCGGCTGCTTGTTTGAGCAAATCTTCCTTTAACGATTCCTTTGTTTTTTCTAACGAGAGGTAAATATCGTTACAAACCTTTTGATAAATGTCAAAAGGGGTATCTGCTTCTGTGATATGGGTGCTTGCAGGTGAACCGCCGCTTTCGGCAGCGAGCAGGAATTTTAATTCCTGAAATCCGTTAAGGTTTAACCTTTTTGCGAATCTGACTATGGTTGCTTCACCGCATTCGCATTGTTCGGCAAGCTCAATTATTGATAACGAAATAATTTTACCCGGATTTTCAAAAATCCAGTCGGCAATTCTTTTTTCTGCTTTGCCCATTTTGTCGTAAAGCAGCTTAATTTGCAGTGAAATTCTATCCATTCTTTACCTCTTATGAAAATATTTTCATATATTACAATTATACACGATAATAAAATTATGTCAAATTGAAGTTTTTTTATTTTTCATGTTGAAAATATTTTCGTAATATAGTATGATAATTAGGTAAGAACACGCAAGAAAATGAAAATATTTTTAAAGAGGCGGTTGATAATATGTTGGATTATAAAGTGAAGATCGGACTTGTTCCAATGCGTCGCAATACAACCGATAGACCGAAGGGTACCTTTCTCACATGGCATTCGGCAGAAGAGAGAGGAAAAAAATTCGTAAAATACATCGAGGATAAATATACAACCGAAAAGGTTACATTCGTCAATTCAAAAGGACTTGGCCATAATGACCTTATTTTCGACGATACTTCTGCCGCCGAAATCATACAGCGGTTTAAGGATAATGACGTAGATGCGGTGTTTATTATAAACTGCAATTTCGGTAACGAAGAGGCGGCAGCTGACATAGCAAAGGCGATTGGCAAGCCGGTACTCATTTGGGCACCGCTTGATGACGAGTATTACGTTGACGGTATGCGTCCTACCGATTCGCAGTGTGGACTTTTTGCCGTTTCACGTCAAATGCAGCGCTATCATATTCCTTTTTCTCACCTGCCTTGTTGCCGCGTGGAAAGTGACGAGTTCAGAAGGGGTTTTAACCTTTTCACCCATGTTGCCTGCATGGTCAAAAACTTTAAGGGCTTGCGTATAGGCCAGGTTGGCATTCGTCCGGCACCTTTTTATTCGGTAATCTGGAATGAAGGGGAATTGATGGAGAAGTTTGGAATAAAGATTGTTCCAATCAATTTGGCAATGATTGAGCAGAGAATGAAAACTGCCGCAGTAGATTATACTGACGAAATTGCCGAGTACGAGCGATATTTTATGACCCATTTCGAGCTCGACGATTTAACCCCCAAATACATAAAGCCGATGGCCACCCTGACAGCTATGTATAAGCATCTGTTTGAGGAATATAAGCTCGACGTTATTTCAGCAGAATGCTGGACGGCAACGCCCATGATGTTTGATGGATTAGCTCCTTGCGCAGTTTACGGACTGCTTAACGAAATGGGTTATATGGTTGCCTGCGAAAGCGATCTTCACGCCGCTATAACAATGGTACTGCTGAAAAGCGCCACATTAGGTGCCGGTAGACCGCTTTTCGGTGAATTTACAGTACGACATCCCGAAAATAAAAATGCCGAGCTTCTGTGGCATTGCGGACCCTTCCCGGTAAGCAGTAAGGCACCGGGAACGAGAGCGCGGCTGGTTAATCAGCGTTCGTGGTTCAGGGCAAAGGACGGCAACTACACCGTCGCTCGTATCGACCAGGAACACGGCGATTATATGGTTTTGCCCCTCGTTTGCAACACTACCGAAGGACCGCAAACCCACGGCACGTATCTTTGGGCCGAGTTTGATGATTTGCAGGCGGTAGAGGATCGGCTGATCGACGGACCATACATTCACCACTTTGTCGAAATGCCCGGCAATTTTGTGAAAGAGTTTAAGGAGTTTTGTAAATACTTCCCCAACCTCAAGGTTGACGAAAGCGTTAAATAATCACGCACATATTTAAAGGAGATATATAGAAATGCAGTACCAAATGAATGAATTTTTATTCGCTATGATTTTGACCGAGCTGGAGGACGCAGTTGGTAAAGAAAACTGCTCAACCCGTGCTATTGACAAGGTTACACATAGCGTTGACTATTATTGGCTTTCGCGCATGTGGGCCGACCGCGGTTGCCGTATGCCCGAGGCGGATATCGTTGTCTGTCCCGAAAATGCACAGGAAGTTTCAAAGGTGTTAAAAATCGCCAATTATTACAAGCTTCCCGTTACCACATGGGGAGCGGGCGGCGGTACACAGGGCGGCGCTATTCCCGTTGCCGGCGGTATCATTCTTGATACAAAGAGAATGAACAAAATTTACGAAGTTAACACAGAGGGCATGTATATCGAATGCGGTACAGGAGCCATCTATAAGCATATCGAGTACGCCGCAAACGAGGTTGGCAAGGCAACCATGCACTATCCCTCTTCGCTTACCTGCTCGACGGTCGGCGGCTTTTTGGCCCATCGCGGAATCGGTGTAGTTTCGACCAAGTATGGCAAGATTGACGACATGGTGCTTAAAATGGAGGTCGTTTTGCCTAACGGCGACATTATCGAGACCAGCTCGGCGCCAAAACACGCCGCAGGTCCCGACCTTAATCAGATATTCATCGGCTCCGAGGGTACTCTCGGCGTAATTACAAAGGCACAGATTCGTATTTTCGACCAGCCGGAAGAAAGGCGTTTCCGCGGCTTCTTATTCCAGGATATGCACGGCGCATTCCAGGCATCGCGTGAGCTTTTGCAGAAATTCAAGCCGTCGGTTATGCGCCTTTATGACGAAGCCGAAACCGCTTCACTTATCAAGAAAATCGTTGGCGTTGAGCGCAAGGGCGCATTTATGAACATCGCCTATGAGGGCGTAAAGGAAATGGTCGAGGTTGAGGAAAAAATTCTCCTCGAAACCTTTGCAAAGTATGGCGCCGAGGATTTGGGCAGCGAATATGGCGAAAAATGGTGGAAGGAAAAGATAACCTTCTTCTATCCCGGTCACATGATGGACATCCCACAGATGTTCGGTACAATGGACACCATCGCGCCCTACGGAAAGATTGAAGAAATTTATTGGGCAATGAAGGAAGCCATCGAAACCAACTTCCCGCAGGCGAAGTTTATTGCACACTTCTCGCATTGGTACGAGTGGGGTTCAATGATTTACGACCGCTTTATCGTCGAGGGCAAGGACGTTCCCGAGGATCCGGTCGAGGCATTGCGTTTGCATCAGGCAATCTGGACCTGCGGTGTCAGAGCGGCTCTTGCTCACGGTGGCGTTGTAAACGACCACCACGGCGTAGGAATCAAGCTTGGTCGCTTGATGAAGGAGCAGTACGGCCCCGCAATGCAGGTATTCGAAGGACTTAAAAAGTCACTTGACCCCAACGGAATAATGAATCCGTTTAAGTTGGGACTTTAATAGAACGGGAGGGAAATAGCTATGATAATGTCAGAAAAATGTAAACAGCACGTTGATTCCTGCCGTTTTTGTTGGATGTGCCATCACATTTGCCCCATCGGTAACGCTACCGGTCAGGAAAGAAACACCGCCAGAGCGAGAGCGCTCGGCATCTCGCTTGTAAATCGCGAGGCGATTGAATTGGCGGAAATTATGGATAATATCTACGAGTGCTGCACCTGCGGAGCTTGCGTTCACGACTGTATCACCGGTTGGGATCCCGTAATGTTCACAAAGGAAGCACGTTTGCAGGCGGCTTTGGAGGGCGTAACCCCCGATTATATCAAGGTTTTGGTCGCTAACTGCCTCGAAACAGGCAACGCCTATGGCAAAACTGCCACCTGCGACACTCTCACCGCGGCAATCAAGGCACACGCTGATAAAAAGGACACCCTTCTTCTTCTCGGCGTTGATGCAAAGTTTATGGCTTGCGAGCAGGCGGTTAAAGCAATCAAGGTGCTTGACAAGGCCGCCGTTGACTTCACAGTTTTAGATAACGAACCTGCTAGCGGAGCACAGCTCGATTTCCTTATCGGCGCCGCTAACGAAACAAAGCAGCAGATGACCGCCTGCGCAAAGGTGCTCGGCGAGTATAAAACGGTTGTCGTTTACGACCCGACCGATGCAAAGGTTATCAAGCAGCTTTATAAAGAATACGGCATCGAGGTTGATGCCGAGGTTGTTACATACACATCCTTTGTTGCTTCTCTTTTAAAGGACGGCAAGTTAGAAGCAAAGAACAGCGGCGAATCGGTCGTTTTCCAGGATCCGTATCAGCTTTCACGCGACCTTAATGAAACCGAGGAAGCTCGCGAAATCATCATGTCCTATGCCGTTCTCGGCGAAATGCTTCTGAATCGTGCCGAAACCGTCTGGGCAGGTAATATCCTTATGGCGCAGTATATTCCCGATATTGTAAAGAAGGTAGCCGAGCGCAGAATTTTCAACGCTACATCAATCGGCGCCGATATCATTGTTACCGCTTGCGTTGGCGAATACGTTTCGCTGAAAGCCGTAGAGCAGGATAAGGTAAGGATTATTTCTATCGAAGATTTGATTTTAGGTGAGTAATAAATGTTAGTAAACTTAAAATACGTGCTTAATTTGGCGGAAAAGGGCGGCTTCTGCATCCCTGCCTTTAACGTGTATAATATGGAAAGCGTAATGGGCGTTATCAAGGCGGCCGAGGAAACAAAAGCACCCATCATTATGCAGGTTTATCCCCGACTGATGAAGGAGGAAACGGGCTATTACCTTTCTCCCGTTATTCTTGCGGCAGCAAAAAAGGCATCCGTTCCCGTTTGTTTCCACCTCGACCACGGTCCGAGCGAGCTCGAAACCACACGCTCCATTCGTTATGGCGCTACCGGAATTATGCTCGACGGCTCGACCCTGCCGTTTGAGGAGAATATCGCTTTGACCAAGCGTGTGGTCGAAACCTGCGAGTTCGTTGATGTTCAGGTCGAGGGAGAGCTCGGTCACGTCGGCACAACGGCTGACAAGGATATGGACGAGTTTACCACTCCCGAGGACGCAAAGCGCTTTGTAGAGGACACGGGTGTAGCTTGTCTGGCGGTTGCTGTCGGCACTGCACACGGCAAGTATAAAAAACCGCCAAAGCTCGACATCGAGCGTATCGAGGCGATTCGTGCCGCTACCAATAATACTGCGCTCGTTTTGCACGGCGGCTCGGGCGTCCCTGATGAAGAAATTAAAAAGGCGGTAAAGGCAGGAGTTCGCAAAATGAACTTTGCTACAGATATTTGCTATACCTTCCTCGATAGCTGTCATGAGGAGCTTCACAATCCCGACAGAGCGGTTGCTATTGATAATTTTATGAAAAATCCCATCCAAGCGGTTAAGAATTTCTGCATTTCCAGAATTCAGCTTGTCGGTGCGGACGGAAAGGCGTAATCTATGGTTAAAATAGTAGGAATAGGAGCAAACGTTTTTGACACTCTCTATAATATCCCTACATACCCGACCGAAGATACTAAAATGAGAGCCACCGCCTGTAAAACAGCGGGTGGCGGACCGGTTGCAACGGGACTCGTCGCGGCGCAAAAATTGGGCGAAACTACAGCCTATATCGGCGTTTTATCGGATGATAACGGCGGTCGGTTTTTAAAAGCTGACTTTGAAAAATACGGGGTCAAAACCGACTTAATCGAGGTCAAATCAGGGTATCGTTCCTTTGCGTCGGTGCTGTGGCTTTGTGCCGATACGGCTAGTCGCACCTGCGTTTTTGATAAGGGGGATTTACCGCCTCTCGTTTTAACCGATGAGCAAAAGCAGGGGGTTCGTGACGCCGAAATTCTGATGGTTGACGGAAACGAAATGGACGCAGCGGTGGATGCTGCCGCTATTGCTCGCGATAGCGGGACAAAGGTGCTTTACGATTGTGGCGGATTGTACGAAGGGGTCGAGCGATTACTGGCCCTGACCGATATAATGATTCCGTCGGAGGAGTTTGCGCTTGGTCATACGGGCTGCGCTACGGCAGCGGAAGCGGCAAAAAAGCTTTTTGACCTCTATTCGCCCGAAATCGTTGTAATCACTCAGGGTAAGCGCGGCGGCATAATTTACGACGGCGAAAAGGTCACCGAATACCCGATTTATCCTGCCGACGTGGTCGACTCAAACGGTTCCGGTGACGTGTTCCACGGAGCGTTTGCGGCAGCGCTTGTAAAGGGGTTTGACTACCTTAAATGTTGTCATTTTTCGAGCGCGGTGTCGGCTCTCAAATGTACCGGTATCGGAGCCCGAGAAAGTGTACCCGACTTTGAAACGGTAAAGAATTACTTAAAGGAGAACGGCTATGAACTTTAAGAAATCATATAAATCAGCAGGTGGATATACACCCATTTGTAAAATAGGTGAAAGCAGTCTCAAAAAGCTTGAATTTGGAATTATCGAGCTCGAACCGGGACGAAAGTGGCTTTTTGACACCGAGGATAAAGAGTTTGCATTCATAATGCTCGAAGGTTACTGCAATTTAGAGGTAAACGGCGAGGTTTATAAGAATATCGGCAACAGACAAACTGTTTTTGAAAATCGAAAGGCAGAAAGCTTTTATATGCCGAGGGAACAACAGCTTGCAATAGAAGCCGTGACCAAGGTTAAAATTGCCGTTTGCGGTACACCCGTTAATGAAAAAACCGAGCATCAGGTGTTTCGCGAATCTCACGTTAAGTTAAAGATGCTGGGCGAAGTGCCTTATCAGCGCGAAACCAGCTTTATTATCGACGGCGATTCCAATGCAAAGGTGCTTACAATTGGCGAATGCTATTGCACAGAGGGCAACTGGGCAGGGTTCCCTCCTCACAAGCACGACGTCAATAATATGCCACACGAATGTATTGCCGAGGAGATTTATTATTTCCTCTTTAACCCCAAGCAGGGCTTTGCAGTGCAGTGTCTTTATACCGACGATGGCTTGATTGACGAGGCGTATAGGGTAAAGAATGACGAGCTCGTCGAGTTCCCGAGGGGTTATCATACCACCGTTTCCACACCCGGATACCAAACCTATTTTCTGTGGGTTATGGCGGGTGATTATCAGGGCTTTAACCGAAGCTCTGACCCCGACCACGCGTGGATTGAAAATAGATAATGTTTTTGATACAATAGAGATATGCGAGATAGCATATCTCTATTGTGGCATTTATGAAAAGGAAGAAATATGAAATGAAATATCTATTAGGTATCGATTTCGGTGGCGGCGCTTCAAAGGCGACGTTAATCAATACGGAAGGCGAGATTATCGCCGAAAACACGGTAGAATATCCTACTCTTTATCCCGAAATCGGCGCTTGTGAACAGGCACCGCAGGACTGGATAGACGCCCTTTGCGAAAATAGTAAGGCGCTGATTTCAAAAAGCGGCATTGACGCAGGGGATATTTTGGCGGTAGCACTCGACTCGGCTACGCATACTTTCGTTGTTTGTGATGAAAATTATAAGCCGCTTCGTAACGCTGTTCATTGGACCGACACGCGCTCAAAGCAGCAGGTAAACAAGCTGAATAGCAAATTTGGCGACGAAATTTTCGCTAAAACGTATCATAAGCCGAGCACAATTTGGACCCTGCCGCAGCTTATTTGGCTGAGCGAAAAGGAGCCCGAAACCTTTGCTAAAATCAAATATATTTTCTTCGAAAAGGATTATATCCGCTACTTTTTGACCGACGTTTTCTGCACCGATTATATCGAGGCGGAGGGCAGTATGCTTTTTGACTGCAATACTATGCAGTGGGACAAAAAGCTTTGCGATTTGGCAGGGATTACTGCCGATATGTTGCCGCCTGTTGTAAAGCCCACCGACGTCATCGGCAAGGTTACTTTGGCGGCGGCGAAGGCGACCGGACTAAGTGAAGGCACCCCCGTTATCTGCGGCACTACAGATACGGTGATGGAGGTGTTCGCCTCCGGTGCGGTGAAAAAGGGTCAAATGACCTTAAAGCTTGCTACTGCGGGACGAATTTGCGTCATTACGGATAAAACATATCCCGATATTAACCTAATCAACTATTCCCATTTTATTGATGGCTTGTATTATCCCGGCACGGCGACAAAGTCGTGTGCGGCATCATACCGTTGGTTTAGAGATACCTTTGGCGGCGATTATAAGGAGCTTGATACGGCGGCATCAGAGGTGCCAATCGGTTGCGACGGACTCGTTTTCCACCCCTACCTGAATGGGGAGCTGACACCCTACGCCAATCCGAATTTGTGCGCCGATTTCGTCGGAGTCAGAGCGTCTCATACAAAGCCGTATTTCACTCGCGCAGTGCTCGAAGGGGTCGCGATGAGTATGCTCGATTGCAAAAAGACACTCGACGGATTAAATGTTCCGCACGACAGCTCGGCTATGATTATCGGCGGCGGCGGAAAAAGTTCCTTGTGGCGTCAAATTGTTTCGGATGCGCTTGGAATGGAGCTTGTCGAGATGAAATATACCGACTCATCATTAGGTAGCGCAATGCTTGCGGGAATTGCCGTAGGCGTATTCGAAAACGCCGAGCAGGCGGTAAAAAAATGCAACAAAGTCACTTCGACAACCCTTCCAAATCACGAAAACACAGTAAAATATAACGAACTTTTCAGAAAATATAAAGCAATTCAAAAGGCGCTTGAACCAATTTACAACGGTGAATGTTTATGAAAATTTTAGTGTGTGTAAAGGTTGTAAAAGGGGAGCTCAATCCCTTTGATGAGTCGGCGCTTGAATGCGCGTTGCAGTTGTCCGACGACGTTACGGTCGTATCCATGGGCCCAAAAAGCAGCGAAAGCGCATTAAAGCCGCTGACACGACTAGGCGCAAAGGTGGTTTTGATAAGCGATAATTGCTTCGCCGGCTCAGACACCCTTGCAACGTCGTACATACTGTCGACAGCGATAAAGGGAATGGAATATGACCTAATCCTTTGCGGCAGGCAGAGCATCGACGGAGATACCGCCCAGGTCGGCCCAATGCTTTCGCAGATGCTCGGAATTCCGCTGATAACAAACGCGCTCAAAATTGAGGTTAATGATGATAGCGTTTTTGCCGCCACCCGTTTGGGCGACGAAAGCGTAAAGTTGCCTGCACTAGTCGCGTTGGAGCGAGGATATGTTTTACGTTTTCCGAGCATTTTTTCAAAGGTTGGCGAGGTAAAAATCCTTGATAATGAGGCGCTTGGATGCGATCTGCAAAAATGTGGATTGACCGGTTCACCGACAAAGGTGCTGGAAACGTTTGAAAATGAGCGGGGAAGGCGAAAATGCAGGTTTATTTTGATGGATGAACTGCTACCGCTTATCGATGAGCTGATAAAACAGAATAATGTCGAATCGCAAAAAACGTACGATGGTACAAAATTCAAAAGTGTATGGGCGGTCGGCGAGGAAGTGTATGAAAAGGCAAAGGAAATTGCCGAAGAGGTCATTTTAATTGAAAAATCAGATCCTCAAACAATATATGAAAAGGCGATTGCCGAAAAGCCCGACGTAATTCTGTGGAACGCTGATTTTTGGGGCAGAAAAAACGCTCCCATAGTTGCCGCCATGCTGAATACGGGGCTTTGTGCCGACTGCACTGCGCTCGAAACTGACGGCAAAAATCTGATAATGTACCGTCCTGCGCAGGGCGGCAACATAACGGCAAAGATAAAGTGCGTTACCAAGCCACAAATGGCAACCGTCAGGACAAAAAGCGACAGCTCCGACATTATCATTTCGGGCGGCAAAGGGGTTGCCGACAGTATTGATAAGCTGTACGAATTAGCAGAGAAGCTGGGTGCCGAAATCGGCGCATCGAGAGGGCTTGTCGATATGAACAGGATGCCTTACGATAAGCAAATCGGATTAACAGGAAAGACGGTCAGCCCCAAAATTTATATTGCTGTTGGCATTTCGGGAGCGATACACCACACCTGCGCGGTAGAGGGAAGTACGACTGTTATCGCAATAAATCCAGACAAGGATGCGAGAATTTTTGATTACGCCGACTACGGCATTGTCGAAAGATTTTAAATTCTGAATAATAAAAAGAGACAGGGAGAAAAAATCTCTCTGCCTCTTTTTTTATATGCTTAAAATTAGTCCTCAGAAATTACGCGTGCAATTTCAGCCGCCTGAATTTCGGGGTCAACGTTATACATCGGCTCGATGTTTTCCTTTTTCTTAACTCGTCTCAGATAGTTTCGGGTAATCTTTACAACCAGCGGAGAGAGGGCGAGTACACCGATAAGGTTCGGAATCATCATTAGTCCGTTGAAGGTATCCGAAATGTCCCAAGCGAGTGACGACGTAAGGATTGCGCCAAAGATAACCGTGCATACGTGGATGATGCGGAAGACAAAGGTTGTCTTTGCGCCAAAGAGGTATTCCCATGCCTTTGAGCCATAGTGAGACCAGCCGAGAACGGTGGTAAAGGCAAAGAGGAACATAGCAACAGCAATAAACTTTGCACCTATGCCGCCCCATGAGAATACCGAGTTGAATGCGCCGCCAACGAGGGTTGCATCGGTATAACCTTCTGCAATTTCGCCTGTTACAGCGTTGAATACGCCGCCGTTAAGTCCACCTGCGGTGAGGATAACGAGAGCGGTCATTGTGCATACAACCATTGTGTCGGCAAATACTTCAAAGATGCCCCACATACCCTGCTTAACCGGCTCCTTAACGTTTGAGTTCGAGTGAACCATAACCGACGAACCGAGACCTGCCTCGTTCGAGAAAACACCACGTTTGAAGCCCTGGGTAACAACCTTTCCGATAACGGCACCGATACCGCCGCCAACGAATGCTTCGGGGCTGAATGCGTTAACGAAAATTGCCTTAAATGCGGGGATGACATTCGCATAGTTGATAGCGATGATGACGAGACTGCCTGCAACGAAAAGTACCACCATAAAGGGTACGATTTTTTCTGCAACGTTAGCAATTCTCTTTAATCCGCCGAGTGTAATGAGGGCGGTGAGGAGCATAATGAGTGCGCCGAGAATGATATTATAAAGCGAAACGCCCGAGAAAACCTCGATTGATGAAAGGGCAGATACGTCGAATGCCTGAGCAACGTTGGTAACGATTTTGTTAACCTGACCCATGCTTCCGATACCGAATGATGCAAGCATCGCAAATATACAGAAAAGCACGGCGAGGGCCTTGCCGACCCATTTCATGCCCTTTTTCTTGCCGAGACCGTCGGCGAGATAGTACATAGCACCACCCGACCATTCGCCCTTTTCGTTCTTTCTGCGGTAATAGATACCGAGAACGTTTTCGGCGTAGTTGGTCATCATGCCAAAGAATGCGGCAACCCACATCCAGAAAACAGCACCTGCACCACCGATGCAGATAGCGGCGGCAACACCGGCGATATTACCTGTACCTACCGTAGCGGCAAGCGCGGTACACAGCGCCTGGAAGGGAGAAATCGAGCCCTTTTCCTTGCTGTGCTTGATTACGTCCTTGCTAAAAAGACTGCCGAGTGTGTGCTTGAACCACAGACCGATGTGTGATACCTGAAAGAATTTGGTGAGTATGGTAACGATTATACCCGTACCAACCAAAAGGAGCAGACCGAAAGCACCCCAAACGACGCTGTTAATTTCGCCGTTTACACTTTCAATCGTTTGCAAAATTTTGTCCATTTTGAAATGAACCTCCCTAAAAAATATTTATCAACCGAACAAAACAAAAAAATCACCACTAACCAATCGGATAGCGGTGAAAAAATGGAAATGACAGAATGTGTGCATTCTATGTAAAATAAATTGATCTGTCCTTTTGCCTGAGAGATTGCGGTTTTTAAAAAAACCATTGCCCCTTCGGCATTCGCATAAAGCGAACTTCTCCAGATTGCTATCCGTCAACAGTCGTTGTCATATCACCGCCCGAAAGGGTTATCCCTATCGAAAAAAGGCGAAACGGCTTAACTTCTGCTGATTTCATTTAGCTTTATTCAGTTATACCTGTTAATCATACTACCTTTCGACACAAAAGTCAAGGGGTTTACAATTTAATCGAGAAAACGAAACTGTCACGTGCGAAAAGTCCTAACAAAACCCAAGTTGTTATTTTTCCAAAATATTCCTATTCCGCCCGTTGACAAGCGTGGCGAAATGGTTGTAAAATGTAATTAAGACGACAACCCAATCGATATAATGAGGTGACGATGTGTATAGTGGGTTAAAATTCCCGTCGTGTATGGGCTGGTTTGTGTTTGTTGCTTTTGGTGTTTATTTTATTCTTATTAGGGGTAATTTTGCGAGGTTTGTTATAAAAGATAGAACATCAAAAGAGCATAAAAAACACATAGACGAGCTTTTTGATAGGACGTTAAAGGAGCATCTTATTGCCTTTGGTAGATGGATTTTGTGTATGGGTTATCCCGATGAACGAAAAAAGAAAGGATACCGTTTTTTTGTTTTCTTTAATTATCTGTATTTATTTATATGTGCACTGTTTTTAATTATATGGATACTTGCCTTTTTTATAGAAGGACTTCAGATTTGGTGTATTAAATATACGCTAATAAAAATGAAATATATAGATGCGCCTTTTATGGTGATTATAGCTATTATGCAGGCCCGTCATAATTTAAAGAAACAGAAAAAGAACAAGTGGCGCAATTTTTGATGACGTTTGTAAAACAATGAGGTGACGGTATGCGAAAGAATGTATTGTTGTTTATTTTGTTATGTTTAATCGTAACCTGTTTTTCCGGATGTTTTATTTCCGATTACAACGATTATGGTAACAAGAAAATCAGAGAATCAAATGTCACAACCTTTGAAGAGGACTATAAATTGTTGCAAAACGTGACAAGTATTTTAATGTCGGATGATTATAAAAATTATGAATCTATAACTTTTTATCAATCTTCTATGCTTGTTCGAAAAGAAAATCAAATAAAAATAATTGATAACGATATTGATTCAATGGAGGATATCCCTTTAAAAAATGTAATTTTAGAATTACGTAAAAAAGGGTATGATACAATTTCAAAGCGGGGAACTATAATCTATTTTCAACGTTGGACTGACATATTTACTTGGGATGCCGGTTTTGCCTTGTCGATTAACGGTTCCGATGAATTGGATATTCAGTATTTAACATATCAAAAAGCGCTTGAAATGGCAAATTGGTATTACTATGAATCTGATTATAATGAGTGGAGATCACGGGAATACCGATAAATAGCGTGGTTTCAAAATATATAAAATTACCCACCGACCTTGCATTTGATTGCTGGGTCGGTTTTTTCTTGAAATAATTTATCTAATATGTTAGTATAAATTTGAGGGGGGACCTCGTTATAATCACAGAAAAAAGGAGTTGCTTTTTATGATAAAATATCAAATTGAGGGTGGAAATTTACCCGTCGTAATCTGCTATCCCGAGCAGGGACAGACACTTTGCACCGAAAGCGGAGCAATGAGCTGGATGTCGCCGAATATGCGAATGGAAACCAACACAGGTGGCGGAATTAAAAAGGTTTTTGGCCGACTTTTTTCAGGCGAATCAATCTTTTTGAACGAATATACCGCCGAGGGCGGCTCGGGCATGATTGCCTTTGCGTCGAGCTTTCCCGGCTCAATCATTCCCTACCAGGTCACCGACGGAAACGGGATTATCGTGCAAAAGCGCGGATTTCTCGCTATGGAAAAGGGGCTCGACCTCTCGGTTTATTTCCAAAAGAAGCTCGGTAGCGGCTTTTTCGGCGGCGAGGGCTTTATTATGCAGAAAATCAGCGGCAACGGAATGGTGTTTATCGAAATCGACGGCTATTGCAAGGAGTATGAGCTGGGCGTCGGCGAAAGCATCATTGTCGATACCGGTTATCTCGCCGCAATGAGCGAAAGCTGTACAATGGATATTCAGACCGTAAAAGGCGTTAAAAATATGTTCTTTGGCGGTGAGGGCTTCTTCCACACGCGAATAACCGGACCGGGAAAGGTCTATATCCAGTCGATGCCTGTCATCAACACGGCACAGGTGCTCACCCCGTATCTCAAAATCGGCTCGAATGATAACAATGGCGGAGGAATAAACATCCGCCTCGGCGACTGATAAATAAGCTGAATTAAACAAATCCCCTTTTCACCTTTTTGTTCGGGTGAAAAGGGGATTTTTTATCAATTTATATTACAAAAAGCGCGGATGCGATTTTCGTCACATCCGCGCCCTGTTAGTTTAGTTCAGCTTTATTCTTCGCCTTTTAATTATTCAGCGAGAGAAGCGTACATAAAGTACTTGAAGCCAAGCGGTGAAGAGAAGAATCCGTCGATCTTATCGCTGCACATATAGATATCTGTGTAGTAGTAGATCGGGCAGATAGCTCCGGTCTCCATAAGGATATCTTCTGCCTGGTGCATGAGGTCAAAGCGCTTTTCAGCGTCGGTTGAGCTCTTAACCTCGGCGATGAGCTTGTCATACGAATCAGCCCATGTCAAGTTATCCTGACCGTTGTAGCTGTAAGCAGCGTACTTTCCATGTTCTCCACGACCGAACTGGGTATCGTTGTTACCCGAATCGGTGATCCACATATCGAGGAAGGAGATAGGATCGTTGTAGTCGCCTAACCAACCGTTACGAGCGATTGAATAGTCGCCATTCTTACGTGTGTTAAGGAAGGTAGCCCATTCCTGAACCTCAACCTTGATTGTGATGCCGTAAGCACCCCAAGCGGTCTGGAGGTAGGTAGCGATAGCTTCGTGACTGGTACCTTCATTTGTGATGTAGGTGAGGGTCGGGAAGCCAACGAGCTTGTTATCCTTTACAGAGAACTTCTTTGAAGAATCTGCAACTTCCTTAAAGAGAGCGAGTGCAGCGTCGCAGTTGGCGGTATAATCGTCCTTTTCAACGCTGTAATAGCCCTTACCATCGCGGTTTACACCGTTCTTTGAAATGAATTCGGAGCCGTCGGGCTCGGTGAGACCCATAGCAACGAAGCCGGCAGCAGGAACCTGACCTGCCTGACCGATTTCTTCAGCGATGTAGTTACGGTCAATGATGAGACCGAGTGCCTGACGGATCTTGGCCTGTTCTTCCTGTGTGAAGCCCTTGAGAGCGGTATCATTTACGTTGAATGAAACGTAGTAGGTACCGAGCTGACCTTCGATAAAGAACTGATCCTTTAAAGCGCCTGTTTTGAGTGATTCGATTTCGTCATTGGGAACGGAGTCGATAAAGAGGTATGTGCCGCTCTGATAGTTTGTTAAGAGAGAAACGTCGTCGTCATTGAATGCGAAAACGATTTTGTCAGTAACAACCTTGTCAGCGTTATAGAAGTATTCATTCTTTTCCATAACCATCTGAGTCTGGGTGAATTCGGTAACCTTGTAAGCGCCGTTTCCGATGTAGGTGTCGGCTGAGGTAGCCCAAGCTTCACCGTGCTTTTCAACTAAATCCTTGCGAACAGGCATGTAAGCAGGGAATGCGCAAAGTTCGTGGATGTAAGGAACGTCAACGGTGAGAACTACGGTAATCTTGTTTCCGTCAGCGGTAACGTTGAGCTTAGCGTCGGGGTTAACGAGGTTGCCGTCGGCATCAGTTTCGTTCATTTCGGCATAACCGTCGATAACTTCGAACATGTAGCCGTAGTCAGCAGCGGTTACGGGGCTTGCAGCGCGGTTCCAAGCATAGACAAAGTCTTCTGCTGTGAGGTCGGTGCCGTCGCTCCACTTTAAGCCCTCTCTGAGTGTGTAGGTGTAAGAGGTCTTGCCATCTTCGAGTAATACACCTTCGGGAAGTGAGTCAGCACACTGGGGAACCAACTCTAAGTCACCCTTATCGTTCTGTTCGTAGCCAACGAGGCCGGCGAAAGCGTGAACGATGTAGGTAGCGCCGTCAACTGCGGAGTTAAGCGCAGGGTCAACGGTGTCCGGGTATGCGCCGACGTTGAGGGTCATAACCTTTTCGTCAGCGTTTGTGCCACATGAGTTTAAGCACATCATGCAGCCGAGCAACATTGCTACTACGAGCAATACACTCATCAGTTTTTTCATGGTATTTCCTCCTTTGATTTTAATTATAACTCGTCGTAACGAGTACAATTTACTCATAATTTTTGCCGTTTTTAAAGGTTGTGGCAGGCAACAAAGCGTCCCGGCTGAACTTCTTTCAGTTCGGGCATTGTTTCGGCGCATTTTTCGGTTGCCTTCGGGCAACGTGTGCGGAAGGGACAGCCGCTCGGCATATGAAGGGGACTGGGGACGTCACCTTCGAGGTGAATGCGCTTGTTTGCTCTGGCGATGTTCGGGTCGGGGACGGGAACGGCCGACAGAAGCGAGATGGTATACGGATGAATCGGATTATGATACAGGTCATTTGAAGGACCGATTTCAACCAATTTACCGAGATACATTACGGCAATTCGTGTAGAAATATGCTTTACTACTAAAAGGTCGTGCGCGATAAAGAGATAGGTAAGTCCAAGCTTTTTCTGCAAATCCTCGAACATATTGATGACCTGCGCCTGAATCGAAACGTCGAGTGCCGAAACCGGCTCGTCACAGATGATGAATTTTGGGTCAACGGCAAGTGCACGCGCGATACCGATACGCTGTCTCTGACCGCCCGAGAATTCGTGAGCATAGCGGGTAGCGTGCTCGGGCGAAAGACCGACAAGGTCCATCAAATACTTAATCTTTTCGGCTCTTTCCTTTTTATTCGAATATAACTTGTGAACGTCGAGGGGCTCTCCGATAATGTCGCTGACGGTCATTCGGGGGTCGAGTGACGAATATGGGTCCTGAAAAACCATCTGTGCTTGCTTGCGGAATTCGTTAATCGACTTTTTACTCTTAATAAGCTGGCCGTCGAACCAAACCTCACCTGCCGTCGGCTTGTAAAGCTGGAGAATTGTACGACCAACGGTGGTCTTTCCGCATCCGGATTCGCCAACCAAGCCGAGTGTTTCGCCCTCTTTTATTGAGAAAGAAACGTCGTCAACCGCCTTTAATTTAAGCGATTTGAGGAACCCGTTCGGCACGTCAAAGTGCTGTTTCAGATTCTTTACTTCGAGAAGATTCTTTTGCTCATTCATTGTTATACATCTCCTCTACTTCTTTTTCGGTGAGTTCGCCTGCCGCGATGGCATCCTTTATGTTATGCCAGCAGCTTGCGATGTGATTGTCGTTAATTTTCATTTCCTTTGCCTTGTATCCGAGGCAAATCTTCATCGCGTTGTCGCAACGTGACGAGAAGGGACAACCATCGGGCATATTGAGCAGGTCAACCGGTGTACCGCCGATGGGCTCGAGTCGTCTGTCGTCGTCCGAAACGGTCGGAATCGAACGAAGCAGTCCCTTTGTATACTCATGCTTCGGATTGTAGAAAATTTCGTCGGCAGTACCTCTTTCACAAACCTCACCTGCGTACATAACGATTACCTCGTCGCACATTTCGGCTACAACGCCGAGGTCGTGGGTGATGAGGATAACCGACATTCCGAGCTGGGCTTGGAGGTCGCGGATAAGGTCGAGAATCTGTGCCTGAATGGTAACGTCGAGAGCGGTTGTCGGCTCGTCGGCGATGAGAATATCGGGTTCGCAGGCGAGAGCCATAGCGATCATAACGCGCTGTCTCATACCGCCGGAAAATTCGTGCGGATACTGCTTAATGCGCTTTTCGGGTTCGTTCACGCCAACGAGTTTAAGCATTTCGATAGCGCGTTCCTTTGCCTCTACTTTATCTCTGCCTGTGTGAAGCATAATTGCTTCCATAAGCTGATTTCCTATTGTGAAAACGGGGTTTAAGCTGGTCATCGGGTCCTGGAAAATGATGCTGATTTTATTTCCTCTGATTTTGCTCATTTCCTCTTTTGACGCGCCGACAAGCTCCTGCCCTGCATAAATTATGCTGCCGTCAACAATTTTTCCGGGATTGGCCAGAATTTGTAGAATGGAGTAGGCGGTTACGCTCTTTCCTGAGCCCGATTCGCCTACTATTCCGAGCACCTTACCCTTTTCGAGCGAAAATGAAACGCCGTTTACCGCCTTTACCTCTCCGGCGGGAGTGAAAAAGGAGGTGTGTAGATTGGTAACTTTGAGTAATTCCATATAGTTAACTCCTCCTTATTTCTTAAGCTTCGGGTCGAATGCATCGCGCAGTCCGTCACCCAAAAGGTTGAGCGACAGAACGATGAGAAAAATAGTTATCGCAGGGATAATCAAGCGATAGCTGTATGTGAAAATTCCGGGACGTGCCTCGGCTGCGAGTGAGCCCAAGCTCGGCATCGGCATATTTACGCCGAGTCCGAGGAAGGACAGATAGCTTTCGGTAAAGATTGCCGACGGAATTTGAAGTGCGGTTGAAATAATGATTACGCTGATACAGTTGGGCAGCATGTGACGGCGAATAATGTGACCGCCCTTTGCGCCGATTGAACGCGCGTTGAGAACGTAGTCCTGCTGCTTTATGGTGAGTATCTGACCGCGAATCAGACGAGCCATACCAACCCAGTAGAGAAGGGCGAATACGATAAAGATACTTATCATACCTACACCGAGCTTTTCGAGTCCGGTGCCTTCGATAACGGGTTCGAGCGTCTGCTTTAATACTGTGGCGAGGAGAATAATCATGAGCAGGTCGGGCAGTGAATAGATAATATCGACTATTCGCATCATGATAAGGTCGATTTTGCCTCCGTAGTAGCCCGAAATTGCGCCGTAAATCGCACCGATAATGAGGACGATTATACTAGCAAAGAAGCCAACGATGAGTGAAATTCGTGTACCGTAAATTACACGGATTGCGTAGTCGCGTCCGTGAGCGTCGGTGCCGAAAATATGCGGAAAAATGGATTCACCGTTTTCTATACGTTCGAGCTCGGTTGCGCCATATTCAAAGGGCTTGAGGTTATTGTACGACGAGTCAACGCTCTGACCCGCGGTAACGCCAAGCTGCTGCTCGTAGCTGTACGGATAAATCATCGGTACAAATGTGGCTATCAGAACGATGAGAACAACGATGATAAGGCAGGCCATAGCCAGCTTGTTTTTAGCCAGGCGACGCATACCGTCCTTAAAGAAGGTGGTGCTCTCTCTCATTCTCTGTTGTAAAAACTTTTCCTCGTCGGTTGCCTTTTCGAATTTCGAAAGGTCGAGCTGAAGCGACAGAGGGTTCTTTTTCGGTAATGAAGTTGTATTCTTTTTCATATCAAAAACCCCCTTTTCTTATGAAAGATCCACGCGAGGATCAAAGATTTTGTAAGCGATGTCGGATAAAAGCGTCATAATAACCATGAGTGCGGCGAGGAATATGGTGGTACCCATAACCATCGGATAGTCGCGGTTGATTATGCTCGAGAAAAAGTAGTTGCCGATGCCGGGAACCGAGAAGATACTTTCTACTACCAAGCTACCCGTGAGAATGTAAGCAATCATCGGACCTACATAGGTGATAACGGGAGTAACCGCATTCTTTAACGAGTGCTTGAAAATGACCTTAGCGGGTGAAACACCCTTTGCTCTGGCTGTGCGGATATAGTCCTGACCGAGAACGTCGAGCATACTCGAACGGGTCAGACGGGTGATGTATGCCATCGGGTACAAGCTGAGTGAAATTACCGGTAAAACGAGTCCTGCCGAGGTTGAGCCGTTCGGCGGGAATATTGGCCACCATACGCAGAAGGCAAGCAGTAACAATGTCGCAATAACGAATGACGGCATAGCAACGCTACCTGTCGAGAGGACCATTATAATCTTGTCAATCCATTTGTTGTGGAATACGGCGGCAAGTGAACCGAGGACGAGACCGACAATAATAGCCAGTCCTGCCGCTTCGAGACCGAGCATACCGCTGGTCTTAAATCCTTCTAAAATGAGGTCGGTAACGGTGCGACCGCGATTCTTTATCGAGGGACCGAAATCGAATTTAACAACGTCCGAAAGATATGTCGTATACTGCTCCATTATGGGCTTGTCCAGTCCGTACTTGGCTTCGAGCTGTGCGGTAACGGCAGGACTCGGCGATTTTTCGCTGAGGAACGGACCGCCGGGGATTGCCTTCATAGCAAAGAATGTGATTGTGATAACAAGAAATACTGTAAACAGCGCCAACAGCACACGCTTTACAATATAAAATGCCAGTTTGGAATTCAAAACCTTCATCTCCTTAGTAGTGGGTAAAATGCTGAAAAACAATATTTATTTCGCCTAAGGTCAGGCGGTAAATTACTGTATTTAAGAAATTATAACACATAATCGTTAAAAAAGAAACAATTATTTCAAATTTAACTAAAATTGACGAAAAAAAGCCGTTAATTTGGTAAAAATATCAAAGAATAATTAGCTTTTTGTCACTTTTGGTTAGATTTTGGCAGCCGTTTTCGGTAACATAAAGCATATCCTCGATACGTACACCGAATTTATTTTCGATATAAATGCCCGGTTCGTTGGTGAAAATCATTCCGGGACGGAGAATGGCGTCGCAGCGGGTATTGAAGCAGGGGTTTTCGTGAATTTCGATGCCTACGCTGTGACCGAGTCCGTGACCGAAGCAGCCCTCATACCCCGCAGAATAGATAATATCACGTGCAATCTTATCAATATCCTTGCAAACGGCACCTGCCTTAACCGCCTTTTCAGCGGCAAGCTGTGCGCGTAAAACGGTGTCGTACACTTCAATTTGCTTTTCCGAAACAGAGCCGACTGCAACCGTCCTGGTCATGTCCGAGTGGTATCCGCCGCAAACCGCACCAAAGTCCATTGTGATAAAGTCGCCCTTTTCGACCTTTTTGTCGGTCGGGACTCCGTGAGGAAGTGACGAATTCTTTCCCGAAACGACGATAAAGTCAAATGAAACCCCTTCGCTGCCGAGTCGTCGCATATAGAACTCCATATCAAGCATAATGTCACGCTCGGTGCGACCCGGCTCAATTCTTTCGAGAATGTATGAAAATGTATCGTCGGTCATTTTTTGCGCCGATTGGATAAATTCGAGCTCCTTTGCCGTTTTTATGGCTCGCATATCCTCGGTCAATTTATCAAACTTATCGTCGGTGACTATCTCGATTCCGGTCAAAGCGGCTTTGAGGGCAGAGAGTCGGCTGACCGAGGTGGAATATGTTTCGATAAAAATGGTTTTTATCTCATTTTTTTCACAAAGCTCGCGAATTTCCTCGTCGGTGCGACTGCTGAGTATAACGGTACAGTCGGTGACGGTCGCCTTTGCCTTTTCGACGTAGCGAAAATCGATTAAAAAATACGCCTCGTTCTTTGTAATCAAAACGGCACCTGCACTCGATTCAAAGCCGGTGTAATAAAAGCGATTTTTATCGCTCGCAACCAAAAAAGCCGCGTCGGCAGAAAGCTCGTTTTGTATTTTTGTAATTCTTTCTCTAATCATATATAGTTCTCCTATATAAATTTATTTTATATTATAACAAAAACTATTATATATTGCAAGTTGCTGAAAAAATTGTCCGAGCCGCCAATATTCGCCACCATTAAGCTCTGCGCAAAGGGCACAAATATTAAAAAAACGCCACCCGAAAAAGTGTGTTTTACGGGTGACATTACGTATTGGTGAAAAAATTGTATCAGTCATCAATAATATTTTCTCGGTCAAAAAGTGGGGAATCAAAAAATTCGCCGAGAGTGATTTCTAATCCTTCGCAGAGTTCGTAAATAATGCGCAGTTTCATGCTGGGGAATGTGCAGTTAATTATGGTGCTGAGGGTGGATTGAGGAACGCCGCTTTTGAGTGAAAGGGCATATTGGGTCATTTTTCTTTGTTTGCAAAGCTCGGTTATTCTCTTCGAAACGGCTTCATTTAATTTCATATAAATCAAATAACCTCAATTTTAATCAAATTAGTATTACCCGATTCGCCGGTTGTTACGCCGCCGGTGATAACGATTTTGTCCTCGGGTTTGAGATTCAGTTCCTTTTCCGCAATCTTTTTCGCCGTGTAGAAAAGCACGTCGGTGGAGCTGAACTTTTCGCAAATGGCCGGGATAACGCCCCACGAAAGAGCAAGTTTTCGCCACGTAGTTTCGTCGGTGGTGAGTCCGATTATATCGACGGGTGAGCGGAATCGCGAAACCATTCGTGCCGTCATGCCCGAAAGTGAGCAGGCGACAATGGCAACGGCGTCAATGTCGATTGCCATTCCGCAGGTAGCGTGAGAAATTGCGTCAACAGTGTTTCGCGTTTCGAATTCTGCGTTGTGAAAGCGCTTTTTATAATTGATGTTGCGCTCGGTGGTTTCGGCGATTTTAGCCATCGACTCGACCGCCTGAACGGGATATTTTCCTGCCGCCGTCTCGCCCGAAAGCATAATGGCGCTTGTCCCGTCGTAAACTGCGTTTGCAACGTCGGAAATTTCGGCTCGGGTGGGTCGCGGATTGTGAATCATCGATTCGAGCATTTCGGTAGCGGTGATGACCCTTTTACCAAGCATACGGCATTTTGTAATCAGCTTTTTCTGAATAGCGGGGAGCATTTCGTATGCGATTTCGACTCCCATGTCACCGCGAGCAACCATTATGCCGTCGCAGTGCTGACAAATTTCCTCGATGTTATCGAATCCCGATTGATTTTCAATCTTTGCAATCAGCTCGATTTCGTTTGCGCCGAGGGTTTCCAAAAAGTCATGAACGTCAATCAAATCCTGTTTGTTCGAAACGAATGAGCAGGCAATGAAATCCACCCCGTTTTCGATGCCGAAGCGAATATCCTCTTTATCCTGGTCGGAAAGATATTTTTGCTTCATTACTTTACCGGGGAAGCTCATGCTTTTTCTGTCCGAAAGCTCGCCGCCGCAAACAACGGTGGTGTGAATATTTTTTCCCTCAACCTCGGTGACTTTAAAGGAAAGCAGTCCGTTATTGAGCAGTATCGTGTCACCTGCCGAAAGGTCGTTTGTCAGCTTTTCGTAGCTGACCGAAACCCTTTTTTCGTTGCCGATGATATTCTCGGTCGTAAAGGTGAAGCTGTCGCCGTCATTTAGCATAACGCGACCATTTTCAAAGGTTTTGATTCGGTATTCGGGACCCTTTGTGTCGAGCATAATCGCAATCGGCAGATTGAGGTCCTGACGTACCTTTTTAATAAGGTCGATGCGCCTTTTGTGGTCCTCGTGGGTGTTGTGTGAAAAGTTGAGTCGGGCAACGTTCATTCCTGCTTTGCATAAGCCGATTAGGGTTTCTTCACTTTCGCTTGCGGGACCGATTGTACAAACAATTTTTGTCTTTCTCATATTTCCTCCATAGAAAAGTCGTGTTATACCGATTTTGTGTTTTTTAGCCGTTTTTATTCGTCTTGTCAAGTGTTTTCAGAATTTTTGACATTTCGATAAGCTGCTTTCGCGACGAAACGCCCAGCTTGCCGTAAATATTCTTATTATGATATTTAAGCGTATTTTCCTTTATATCCAGTATCGAGAGAATTTCCTTTGTGCTTTTTCCCTCAACATAATAGCCGTAAACCGTCCTTTCGGTCTGGGTCAGAGAATCCAGCCCCGAAACAAATAGGTCGTATTGCGCCTTGAACTCGTCCGAAAGCAAAATTGTCGGTTGCTCGCCGTTTTTTGCCTCGTTTTCTTTTATCAGTTGGCTCAGCTGCTCGCTTGTCACCTGCTTCGAAAGGGTGATTCGTCTTTCACTTTCTTGCAACAGCATATATAGCCCGAGCAGAAACAGTTCGCTTATGATATATGAAATTGATAAAATCTCGAATTCGATTTGAACCAGCTGCTCGATAAGCCAAACGCCGGTATTTACAAAAACGGCGAATGCCAAGATAATCGAGTGTGCCGTCGAATCGAGCTTCTTTTTGCTGATGGCGTAGCTGATTGTACCTATCATTGCTCCAAAATACGAGAGCAGATAGAACAGATAAACGGGATGCAAGGGACCGTAAATCTTGTTAAGTATTGTAATTCCGCCGACCTTTTCAATCCAAACCTGTTTGTAATAAATGTCCAGTATTCCGCCGCTTGCCGCAAGTAAAAAAATGGCAACTCCCAACGAAAAGAGAAAAATCGGAACCCACTTTTTATACTCAATTTTTGTCACTTTGAGTACAATCATCATCACCGACATGGGCAAAAATACCGAGCCGAGATAGGCGAGTCGGTTTGCCATAAGTGCACCTTCGACCGACGACGAAACGGATAGCCAATAGTAGCCGAAATTGACAACCGACACCGACGAAAAGAGGAAGAGAAGCCACTTTTCCTTCTTATGAACGAGCAGACAGTAGCCAACAAGAAGCACCAGAGCCAAAATTGCCGCAGCTCCGTAAACTATGACCAAGCTTGCGTTTTTTTCTCCCACGGCGGTACAGCCGGAGAGAGAAATTGCTGCCATAATCATAGCCGCTATATTAAAAATAAATTTCTTCATATCCCAAAATCCTCCCAAACCGACAAATCGGTCGGCTACCCAAGATAATCGCATCACAGCGAACAAAAAGTGTCCTTTCCCACCCTTTTTTGTGAAAAAGTGTGGGGTGGTGAATATATAGATTTTGTATAATTACTGTAACGAGAGGGTATAAATCGGTTTTATCAGCCGCACATTGAGCCGCTATGCCCTTTTAAAACAGCCGTTTAATCGGCACAATTTGCATTTATTTAATTTTACCATATCTTTTCACCTCGGTCAAGGCATCGGGGCATCATTCGCGGCACATTTCAAAAAAAGCAGGAGGAATTACCATATTATGAAAAAGCTTGTGACAGCCGTAATTCTCGTTTTGTTTGTTTTGGTTATTACCCTTTCGGCACATGCGGCAGGTCAGCCGACCATTACCTTGCAGCCGCAAAGCCCCAACTACCCCGAATACAGTTGCGCTGTATATACGGTAAAGGCGGAGGGAAGCAACCTCAGCGCTACATGGTATCTCCAATATAACGGAAAAACCTATAACACGTCAAAAACCATTGAGGGTATGCAGCCGTGGGAAGCGTATGCAGGCGAAACCTATGGTGCAACCCGTGATAAAAACACCTTCTATTTTTCCTTCAACGGAATCGAAAAGGAACTTGACGGAGCACGACTTTACTGCGTTATCGAGGATGGACATTATGACGTAAAGAGCGCCGTTGCTTATGTTAGCGTTGTAGGCGGAGATGAGGGAATGCCGCCCGAAATTTCTGTACCTGCTTCAGTCACCGCCAAAAAGGGCGAGTCGGTAGATGTTCGTTGCATAGCAAAGGCACCGTCGGGAGAGCAGCTTACATACCATTGGTACGAAACCTCGACAGGCAAGCTCGCCGATATAAAGGCGCTCCCCGACGAAAGTGAATACAGCGATTATATTACCTGCGACACGAGCAAGGTTGGTACTCGTTACTATGTATGTATGGTCAGAGCGTCGGGTGGAGGCGCCGCATATTCGAGCGTTATTCCCGTAACCGTGACCGATAAAAAGGACACCTCTTCCGCGTCAGAAAAGGACGAGAGTGAAGCAGAGTCGACCGAGCAAAGTTTGGACGAAAGCATAAGCGCAGCCGAGTCGACAGTGTCCGCCGAATCGACCGAATCCACTCAACCGACCGAGTCCGTCTCATCGAATGACGACAACAGCGGCAATTTGGTAAAGACTTTGCTTATCGTGATAATCTGCCTTCTCATAGCGGCTATCACAGTCGGCATCATCGTGATTATCAATATGAAAAAGAAATAAACCTCGCTGAATAAAAAAAGGACGGAGAAAACGCTCTCCGTCCTTTTTTGTGTTATTTGGTTTTCATCAGATAATCAAGCAATCCTTTGCATCCGTCGAAAATGTCGCGGTAGGTGGTTTCAAAATCGCCGGTATACCACGGGTCAGCCACGTCGCCGCCTCGGTCGGTGAAGCTCATCAGTTTTTTAATTTTGTTCCTCTTGTCATCGCCGAGTATTCTCAAAAGATTGCGCAGGTTATTCGAATCCATTACGACCAGCAAATCGTATTTATCATAGTCGGACGGTTTTATTTGCACGGCTCTTTTTCCGTCGCAGGAAAGTCCGTGCTTTGCAAGCTCTCTGCGTGCAGGGGGATAAACGGGATTTCCCACTCCGCCGTATATTTCCTCGGTGCTTGTCGCGCATGATGAAATGAAAAATTCACCCGACAGTCCCTCTTTTTCGGCCATGTCCTTGAATATAAATTCCGCCATCGGCGAACGACAAATATTGCCGTGGCAGACAAACATTATTTTAGTCATATCCCCAATAAACCTCGCTTTCGTAAGTATGTATTATATCATACTAATTGACGGGAGTAAACCCTCGCCCTATATTTAACCTAAACTCCGTATTGAATATTTTGGCAATTAAGTTATAATAAACGTAAACGAACACTTCTATAAAGAAAGGTGGCGGATTATCAGTGCGACTGACGGGCGGAAGGATTTTGAATTCCGATTTTGTGCTCGAAGAAAGGGATTTGTATATCCAAAATGGTCGTCTCGGCTTTTCGGGTGACGATGGCGAAACCCTCGGTATTTCGGGGCTTACGGTTATTCCGGGGCTTATTGACCTGCACATTCACGGTTTTGGTGGCATCGATCTTACGGGAGCCACCGCCGACCAGGTCGAAAGGGTTTGCTGCATGCTTGTAAAACGCGGTGTAACCTCTTTTGCCGCCACCACCCTCACTACCGAGATAGAAATTATGCTAAAATCCCTCGAAACGCTCGGTACAGCTATTGAGAAGGGTACAGACGGTGCCGAAATGGTTGGAATAAATATGGAAGGCCCCTTTATTTCGCCCGAGCGTCACGGCGCTATGGATAAAAAGCACTTTTGGCCATTTGATGAGCGAGTGCTCGATACGTTTATTTCTCGGTCGAGGAACAATATTAAAATTATGACAGTTGCCCCTGAAATTGAAGCGAATTTGAACGGAATTTCGACCATTCGGGACAGGGGAATTGTCGCTTCCGTCGGTCATACCGACGCATCAGCCGACATTGTTACTGCCGCAATCGAAAAGGGCGCAACCCACGCAACCCACCTTTTTAACGCGATGAGTTCCCTCGGACACAGAGAGCCGGGAGCGGTCGGAGCAATTCTCGACAGTGATGCTACCGTCGAGCTTATCTGCGACGGAAAGCACATTGATAGCCGTGTAATTCGCCTTGTTTACAAGCTTGTCGGCAGAGAGCGGCTCTGTATCATCAGCGACGATGTCAGCACGGCAGGAATGCCCGACGGCGAATACGAAATTCAGGGTGAGCGCGTAGCCGTAAAGGACGGTACCTGCACCCTTACCGACGGCACCCTGTACGGAAATGTGAATTCCCTTTTCGATTGTGTTCGCCGCTCGGTAAAGGATTTCGGTCTTCCCATTGAGGACGCAGTGTATTGCGCGTCTGCCGTACCGTCGAGGATACTCGGTATCGCGGATAAAAAGGGGCGCATCGCCGAGGGAATGGACGCCGACCTCGTGATTATAAACGACGATTTCGAAATTAAATACGTCATCAAAAACGGCAATATAATTGGTTGATAAGACAGTAAAATCCCGATTGCACAGTGTTTGTAATCGGGATTTTCTTATATATTTTAAAATTTAATAATCTGCTTTTTGGATATGGGGACACTTTAAAATACTATCGCTTCTTAATATCGGAGCTGCCCAATTTACAGCGTTTTTTATTACCAGCTGAACATACTTGTTGTAATAGGTTGGATATGTTTCGTGACCGGGCTGGAAGTAAAATATTTTTCCGTTTCCGCGCTTAAAGGTGACGCCCGTTCTGAAACATTCTCCGCCCTCGTACCAGCCGATAAAAACGGTTTCCATCGGCTCGGGGATAGAAAAGGGCTCGCAATAGGTTTCTTCATGCTCGACATCAAAGAATCTGTCGATTCCCTTTGCGATGGGGTGGCTCGGGTCGCATACCCAGTTGCGAAGCAGGTCGCCATCCTCGCGCCAACCGAGATTGCAGGGAGTGCCCGTCAGCCGTTTAAATATCTTTGAATGGTGAGCCGAGTGAAGCGCAATCAGTCCCATGCCCGAAACGACGGCGTTGCATACTCTTTCGACGATTCTATCGGGAACGGCATCGTGACGCACATGCCCCCACCAGATAAGCACGTCGGTGTTTTTCAGCACCTCTTCGGTCAGCCCACATTCATCGTCCGAAAGCACAGCCGTTCTTACCTCGAAATCCTCTTTTAAAAACGAGGCAAGCTGACCGTGTATTCCTTCGGGATACAGCTTTTTGACAATTGGGTCGTTCTGTTCGTGATGATACTCGTTCCAAATTGTTACTCTGAGCATTTTTTACCGCTATCTCCTTTTAGATATGGTCAAAAAGCGATTTTTCACTCGTCCTTTTTGCTCTTTTTACCGAGTCGGTTGAGCAGCACGGTGATAAGGATGAGGACGCCCATAACGATGAGAATGCTGAGCATACCTATACCCATATATTTCAGATTATCGACAAAAGCCATTGGATTGAAATTCATACACATTGTCCTCCCTTACATAAAGAAGTTGAGTATCAAACCGCCTGCGATAACCGAGGCAATCTGACCCGAAACGTTTACGCCGATTGAATGCATAAGCAGGAAGTTCTGCGGGTCCTCTTCGAGTCCCATTTTGTGAACGATTCGTCCTGACATGGGGAATGCGGAAATACCTGCCGCACCAATCATCGGGTTTACCTTCTTTTTGAGGAAAAGGTTGAGAATCTTTGCAAATACAACTCCGCCTACGGTATCGAAAATAAAGGCAAAAAGACCGAGTCCGAGAATGAGTAGCGTGTCAAGCGCAAGGAAGTTTTCGGCCTGCATCTGGGACGCGATGGTGATACCGAGGAATATGGTAACGAGGTTTGCAAGCACCTTCTGCGCTGTTTCCGAAAGGGAATTGAGTACACCACATTCGCGAATGAGATTACCAAACATGAGGAAGCCAACCAGCGAAACCGATGCCGGAGCGACAAGTCCTGCGATAACGGTGATTACAATCGGGAAAAGGATACGAGTGCTCTTTTTAACCTCTTTTTGCTCATAAGGCATACGAATCATACGCTCTTTTTTAGTTGTCAGCAGCTTGATTACAGGCGGCTGAATGATAGGTACGAGAGCCATATACGAATATGCCGCAACCATGATTGCGCCGAGATAATTTGAATTCAGCTTGTTTGCTACGACGATGGAGGTCGGGCCGTCAGCGGCACCGATAATTGCTATCGAAGCGGCATCTTTAAGGTCAAAGAACATCGATGCGGCACAGAGGGTAAAGAAGATACCGAACTGGGCAGCGGCACCGAAAATCATAAGCTTCGGATTAGAAAGCAGAGGGCCAAAGTCGATCATTGCACCGATACCGATGAATAGAATGAGCGGAAATAATTCGTTTGCAATTCCTGCTTCAAACAGGGTGGTCAAAGCGCCTTCCTCTTCGCCATGGGTGATGGCGCCCGAAAGCGGCAGGTTGACCAGAATTGCGCCAAAGCCGATCGGGAGCAAAAGGGTGGGCTCCATTTCCTTTTTAATTGCGAGGTAAATGAGAATGCCGCCGATTGCCCACATGACAATTTGTTGCCACGTGACATTAAGCAGGTTTTCGTACAGGATTTCCATATCGTTTCTCCTTTTTTAATGTGTTTAAAGAAATAAAAAAAGACGCTCATTACCCATTTTTTGCATTAAAAAAGCAAAGTCGGGTAATAAGAGTCTTGCTTTTTAATACAAAGGCGGGTTTTTTAGCCGTATTGACGCCGATTTGTCGCAGCAAAAATTCCTTTTGCTGCAAGCTACTCCCTCTTAATATAACCAATTATTTACTTATAGCACGATTTTATCACAGCCGTATTAAAAAATCAAGGCACTTTTGCATATAAAAAATCGGGGTCGCCGCTAAAAACGACGACCTCGTATATTTTTATCTTTCACTTGCAAAGAAGAAGAGCGCCATTGTTCCCGGTCCCGAGTGGGTTCCGATTACGGGGCCGACAAAGTTGATTATAACCTCTTTTACCGGCAATGCCTTTAAAATTTCGGACTTTACGTATTCGGCGTCGTCGATGCAGTCGCCGTGGCTGATGAAAACGGTCTGACCCTCGGGGTTTATGATGGTTTCCTTCATCCGCTTTACGAGCGCGTCAAGTGATGCCTGACGTCCGCGAACAACGCCTGTTTTAACAAGTTTACCCTCGTTGTCGCAGTGCATCAGCGGCTTTACACCAAGAGCGCTGCCGATGATGGCCGTTGTTTTCGATACGCGACCGCCTCTTTGCAAATGGTGCAGGTCGTTTACGGTGAAAAGGTGTGACTGACTGAGCTTATTTTGCTCCACCCAATCGCGAACCTCGTCAATCGAAGCTCCGTTTTTCTGCATATTAGCGGCGTTATATACCAGCATTCCCTGACCGAGCGATGCCGCAAGGGTATCAACGCAGTAAATCTTTCGGTCGGGATATTTTTCGCTCATTTCGTCGGCAACGATTTTTCCCGTGTTAAAGGTGCCGCTGAGGGCTGACGAAAAGCCGAGATAAAGGATATCATATCCTTCGTTGAGCCATTTTGTGAATATGTCGTTAAAATCCTCAATGTTTGCTGCTGCCGTTTTTGCCATTAGTCCGCCGCGAAGCATATTGTAGTAGTCGGTCGGGCTGATTTCACGTCCGTCGAGATAGTTTTTGTATACCTTATCCTCGGCGAGCACCGAAAGACAGAGCACATCGAGGTCGAGCTGTTCAGCAAGTTCTGCCGTCAGGTCGCAGGAGGAGTCGGTGATAATTTTAAATTTACTCATGGTAAAAAAGCATCCTTTCGGAAAATTTATGTTTAGAATTGAAAAATTGTGTTAGTATAAGCGCTTTCGGTGTTTGCGGCGTGTCGCTTTTTATTCTGAATTTGCAAATGACCGATTTGCCGCGGCGAAAGCTCTGTATGATAATATTAAACCGATATTAGAGCAATGTCACCCTACATAATAATTTTTTGGCTCTATGTTTGGTTTTCATGCGGTAGAGTTGCGTTTTTTAAACTCTCCTGTCAGTAGAAAATACAAGAGTGCTTGATTTATAAAGGATTTCCGCCCGTTTTTGTCTGCAAAAAATCGGTCGGTAGAGAAGAAAATTAGAATCTCTACCATCGGGAGAGTCGGAAAAATTAAGGGGTTGCGAAAACAGTTCTATTATGGTATAATGAAAAAAAGACTAAAAAGGAGATGAGCTTGTGGAAGATTTAAAGCCGATTATAGCAAAGAATATAATTGATCTGCGCCGCAATGCTGACATTACCCAAGCTCAGCTTGCCGAAAAGCTTAATTATTCCGACAAGGCAGTGTCAAAATGGGAACGCGGTGAAGCAATCCCCAGCGTTGCCACGTTAAAGGAAATAGCCGATCATTTTGGCGTTACGGTTGATTACCTTATTTCCGAAGAACACGAAGCCGAAAATCAAATAAAGCGCGAATTTACCGAACGTCAGCGGCGAAACCGTCTTATAATCACCCTGCTTAGTAACACGATTGTATGGCTTGTAGCGACGATAGTTTACGTCAGTATCAGCGTTTCTACCGAATTTCGATTGTCAAAGGCGTGGCTGGTATTTGTTTTCGCGGTGCCGATTTCTTGCATAATCACCCTCATTTTCAATTCTATTTGGGGTAGAAATAAGCTGAATTTTCTTATTATATCCTTGCTTTTATGGACGGTGCTTGTTTCACTTTGTCTTGTTTTGTTCCTCTCGTTGCAAAAGGCGTACTTCTGGCTTGTGCTCGCGATTGGAATACCGTCTCAGATAATTATTTTACTTTCATCAGGATTAAAAATCCGTCGAAAAAAGAAAAAACGCGCAAAATAAAAAATATATAAAAAAACGACCTCAAAACCGATATTGGCTTTGAGGTCGTTTTTTCTTTTGTGATAAATTAGAGGTTGTCGGTAGCATCCTCGATTCCGGGAGCATCGGGAATGTTATCGTCGCCTACTGTTGTGCTGGCGGTCATGATGTCGTCGGTTTCGTATTCAACGAGGTTCATTTCGGGTGCAAAATACTTTTTCATATATAATCAATCCTTTTCCAAAATTGTTACTTAACAAATTTATAATACATTAAATGATGCTTTCTGTCAACTGTTTTTTCTGAAATGGTCGTAAATCGACCTTGCGGCTGTGTGGTTCATACCCTTTACTCGCAGAAGGTCATCTATTTCGGCGTGGCTGATATTTTCTATCGTGCCAAAGTGACGGAGCAGTTGCTTTGCCCTCGTTTCGCCGATGCCGTCGATTTTTGTCAGCGAGGAGCCGACCTTTGCCGACCGTTTTTTGCGGTGATATCCGATGGCAAAGCGGTGGACCTCCTCCTGAATGGTCGCGGCGAGGGTATAGGCGGCCTTGGTCGATTTGAGTGCGATTTCGCCGCTTGACGAAACTATCGCACGTGTTCGGTGCTTGTCGTCTTTGACGAGTCCGAATAGCGCTACGTCGAATCCATGCTTTGATAAAATGGGAGCAACCGCATCAACCTGACCGCGTCCGCCGTCGAGCAGAATGAGGTCGGGAAGGGTGCTGAAATAGCCGTCCTCGCCCTTTTTATATTCCATTATTCGCCGCTCGACAACCTCTGCTATAGCGGCGCAGTCGTCCTGGTTCAAAAGTGTCTTAATCGCAAATTTTCGGTATCCGCTTTTGAAAGGAACGCCGTCCTTGAACACCACCATTCCGGCAACAATATCGTCGCCTGCGGTGTGCGAAATGTCGTAGGATTCAATGATTCGGGGGATTTTTTTCAGCCCGAGCAGTTTTTTCAGCTCGTCGAGTGCGGCTGTACTGTGTGTGCGTTTGCCGAGCTTGTCGGCGAGATGCTCCTCGGCGTTTTCCTTGCACATATTGACGAGATGCAGTTGTTCGCCCTTTTTGGGCACCGTGATGTTCACCTTTTTGCCCAGCTTTTCGGTCAAAAAGCGTTCCACAAGCTCGCGGTCGGCAACCTCGCCGTCGAGGGTCAGCCGTCGCGGAATTTCTGCACCACCCGAATAAAAGCCGAGTATAAATTCATACCGCATTTGGCTATCGTCATCGTACCCGTCAAAGAAAAAGTTTTCTCTGTCGGTGAGCAGTCCTCCGCGAAAACGGAACAGCTCAACGCAACATTTTTCATCAAAATTGGCGAGTGCGATGATGTCTTGCTCGGCGACCGCCGACTCGACTACCTTCTGCTTTTCGCCCATTCCTTTGAGGGCGTTTATTTGGTCGCGCAGTCGTGCCGCCCTTTCGAATTCGAGTCGTTCGGCGGCTTCATTCATTTGAGCCGTGAGCATTTTTACCGTGTCGGTGCTTCCTTTTTTCAGAAAGTCGACCGCGGCCGCTGCCGCCTCGTCATAATCGGCTCTGCTAATTTTGTTACAGCAAGGAGCCGAGCATTGACCAATGTGATAGTTGAGACAGGGACGACCACCGCGTTTTTTCATAAAATCCGATGCCGTTTTGTTACACTGCGGCAGTTTAAAGGTTTTCAGCGCGGCGTCAACCGACCTTTTCACCACGTAGGAGGAATAATACGGGCCGAGGTATTCGGCTCCGTCATTTTTTATCATTTTTGCCGCCTTGATTGTGGTGTATGGCGGCGGTGTCACGCGGATATAGTGAAAGCCCTTTGCGTCCTTTAAAAGTATGTTATACTTGGGCATATTTTGCTTTATTAGCGAGCATTCGAGCACAAGCGCCTCAAACTCATTGCCGCAGAGAATGTAGTCGAAATCCTCTGCATTTTCGACCATTTGACGTACCTTTTCGGCGTGACGGTTTTGGGTGCCGAAATACTGACTGACGCGGTTTTGCAGTTTTTTTGCTTTGCCGATATAGATGATTTTCCCTGCCGCATTTTTCATAATATACACGCCGGGTGTCAGCGGCAATCGTCTCGCCTTTGCAAGCAATCGGCTCAGTCGTTCATCAGCCATTTTTCGTCACCTGCCTTTATAAAAAAAGTTTTAATTTCGTCGATTAAATTCCGTTGTATTCGCCGTCCTCGATTTTCTTTGCGAGAGCTGCCTTTACCGAGTCGGAATCCTCGCGATAGGTCATGCCGTACCATTTGTCGTGGCTTTGAAGCACCTTTACCGTGGCGGTGCCTTCTTTGAGCATCTTGTCGGCGGCAAAGGGGAGATAAAACTCGTCTTTTTGGAGATCTGCCGTATTAAGAAAGTTATCAAAATCCGCCTTTAACGCGGGGAAAAGCTCGGTAGTAAAGCCCCAGAAATTCATTGACGCGAGTGTGTCCTCGGGAAGTTTGGTCCAGTTTTCGCCGTCGTCGGTGTATTTCATGTCCTTGATTTTTGTGATTTCGGTTACGCTTTTGAGCATATCGCCGTCAAGCTCGCAAATTCCGCGCGAAACCGTGCCGTTGTCGGTGAGCGTGTTTTTGAGGTCAAAGGCAACCATAGCAAAATCGGTGCCCTTTGCATCTTTGAGATGATTATAAATCTGCTTAAACGCGCTCTTTCCGTAATAGTCGTCGGCGTTGATAACGGCAAAGGGCTCGTTTACCTTACCCATACAGCACAAAACGGCGTGACCGGTGCCAAAGGGTTTTTTGCGTCCTTCGGGCAGAATCGAGGTATCCTGATAAACGTATTCAACCTCAATCTTTTTCGAAAGGCGGTCGCCGATAACCGCGCGGAAATCGGCTTCGTTTTCCTCACGGATTATAAAAACAACCTTTGTAAATCCGGCGGCAATAGCGTCATACACCGAAAAATCGAGCAGTATTTCGCCATTCGGACCTACCGGGCTAATCTGCTTACATCCGCCGAAACGGCTACCCATTCCTGCCGCCATTACTACGAGTGTTACCTTGTTCATATCAAAAATACTCCTTTTAAGTTACTAAACTTTTATCAAATTATACTACACTCTTGTCAAAATTACAATTACAAACAAAAAAATCCGCCCGATATAAACCGAGCGGATAAATTTATGCGATTTTTAGTCGAGATTAAGGAGCTTCTTAATCTTGTTAATCGGGCTGAGAAGGTCGCTGATGGAATGGTCGTGGTTGATGGTGTCGATGATGAGTGCGATGTACTTTGACATATCAACCTGAACGTACCAGGGCTTTTCGAGCAATTCGGGCTTTGCATAAACGAGGTTGGTTGAGAAAACCTTGTCGATATAGCCGCTTTCGTATGCCTTGTCAAAGTTGTCAAAGCCCTCGACAAAGAGACCGAATGTAACGAATACAAAGATGCGTCTTGCTTTCTTTGCCTTTAACTTTTCGGCGATGTCGATAACCGAGTCGCCCGATGAAATCATATCGTCAACGATGATAATGTCCTTGCCCTCAACGTCCTGACCGAGAAATTCGTGAGCTTCAATCGGGTTACGTCCGTTTACGATAACCGAGTAATTTCTTCTCTTATAGAACATACCGAGGGGAAGACCGAGTACCGATGAGTAATAGATACAGCGGCTCATTCCACCCTCGTCGGGAGAAACGATCATAACGTTGTCGCGGTCAAGCTTGATATCGGGAACGTTTTTGATGAGTGCCTTGATCATCTGGTATGTGGGGTGAACGTTTTCGAATCCTTCGAGCGGGATAGCGTTCTGAACGCGGGCATCGTGAGCGTCGAAGGTGATGATATTGGTAACGCCCATAGCGGTAAGCTCCTGTAATGCGAGAGCGCAGTCGAGCGATTCGCGAGCAACACGTCTATGCTGACGTCCTTCGTAAAGCATGGGCATAATAACTGTAATACGTCTTGCCTTACCGCCCATAGCGGCAATAATTCTCTTAATATCCTGGAAGTGATCGTCGGGACTCATCGGAACGTCCATTCCGTACATGCGGTATGTAACGCCGTAATTGAAGCAGTCACAGATGATGAAAAGGTCGTAACCTCTGACGGTGTGCTTGATGAGGGCCTTTGCTTCGCCCGAGCCGAATCGCGGACAAACCGACGGGATAACAAAAGTATCCTCCTCTGCCTCTCTCCATTCTGTCAGATATGTGTCAACCTTTCCTGAAAGAGCGTCACAGCCGGGCATACTGATTATACCAAGCTTGCCAAAAATCTCGTCAGACATTTTTTCTCGTCCCCTTTATTTATTGTTTTGCAGAGTGTCTGCATTATTTCACAAATACAGTATAACACAGGTTAATAAAAAAAGAAATATGGTATTATATACAATATTTTCTGTTATTATGTCAAATAATTTCTACGGAATGTTTTTTAAGCATAAAGACGGGGCGGTAGGAGAGTTTTGATTTGCGCAGTCCCTCTACGCCGTCGTCCTCCTCGCGATTGATGTATTTCACGTCGGTAGCATACATTTTGGCAAAGCTTTGGACCACCGCCTGATAAATTCCGTTGTATTCGGTGAGCGCCTTTTCGACGTGGATAAAGAGCGTGTCGCCGATTTTTTCGCCTATCGAAATGGCAATCACCCTGTCGCCGTCGAGCATAATTCCACCCCTCAAATCGAGGTCAAAATATTTGTCAATCAGCTCCAAATCGGCGCAGCATTCATCCTGACCGGAAGGGGTTTTGTCGCAGTTTTCGGCAACGTAATTTTTCAGAAATTCAGCGGCAATATCAAAATTTTTCTTCGTAATCGGCTTAAAAACCGCATTCGGACAAGCGCGGCTGAATTTGTTAACGTTATTGCGCTGAGCGCTGAATTTTTTACCCGCGAATTCGATAAGGTCGGTCGCCTCGTAAACATAGTCGTCCCAGTCCTCAAAATGCTCGGCAACAACCCTTTCTTCGCCAAAAATCGAGCGTAAAAGGTCGACCGCCTCTTCGGGCACGTCGCTGAAAATGCACCGTTCGTTTTTTTGTTTACATTCGGTATAAATTGCCCTTGCCACTGCCGCCGAATCGCCGCTTCCGACCGGCACCGAAAAGCAGTGACCTTCACCCTCGTAATCTGCCGAAAGTGTGAGCATATTTTCGCTTTCGCACAGCTGTAAATTATATAGCTTTTGCCACATAATTGCGCTGCCGACGGTGAAGCCACAGGTGCGATAATCCTGCATTTGAAAGTATTTTTTGAGCGTGTCTGCATCGCCGGTTGTGATGGGTTTAAAATCGAGCTTTATTTCTGTCGTCATATCGGTTTTTTACTCCGTTTATTTTTAAAAAATTTCGTCCTGATACAGTAATTATATTTTCCTTTGATCGCTCTGTCAATTCAAAGTGGACAAAATTTGTTTATTTACTTGATATATATATTTATATTTGCTATAATGGGTAAAAATATATTTTGGCGGATTATTGCCGCTTTATGAGAGGAAAGATTAGAAAATATGAAGGTTGCCCTCCTTGCTCATACACCCTGTCCCGAAATAACCGTCGCCATGGCGGCAAAACTTTGCTATTCTGCGGCTGATATTGATACCATTCACGATGGCCTTGATGAAGAAAAGGCGGCAGGATTTGTCGATATGCTCGCACAAATCGGTCACGAAAGTCCTATCGAACACGCCACCTTCACCTTTGGAATCGAAGGGGTTTCGCGAGCACTTTTGGCTCAAATAACCCGTCACCGCATCGCTTCATTCAGCGTTCAGAGTCAGCGCTATGTAAAAGAGGCACAGTTCGAATACGTGCTTCCTCCCGAAATTGCAGGGGATAAAGAAGCCGAGCAGATTTTTATTCAGTCGATGGAAAACGCGCAAAAGGATTATGACCGCCTGACCGAAATTCTCATGCAAAAGCATAAAAAAGAAATGATGGACGGCGGCATGGAGGAAAAGGCGGCATCTCGCGCAGCCGAAAAGAAGGCGATTGAGGACGCCCGTTTTGTGCTGCCGAATGCCTGCACGACAAAGATGATTGTCACCATGAATGCGCGTAGCTTATTCAACTTTTTCTCGCACCGTTGCTGTAACCGAGCTCAGTGGGAGATTCGTGAGCTTGCTACCGAAATGTACCGACTCTGTGTCGAGGTTGCGCCTAATCTCTTTTCACGCTCGGGTCCTCCTTGCGTGAGAGGTAAATGCACCGAGGGTAAAATGACCTGCGGTAAAGCGGCTGAGGTAAAGCAGCTTTTTGAAGAAATGGCGGCAAAAAAATGAGAGGTAAGCTGATAGTTATCGAGGGGCTTGACGGAAGCGGAAAGTCAACCCAAACCGAAATATTGCAAAAGCGACTCGGCGATGCCGTCCGATTTGTAAAATTCCCCGACTATGACGACCCGTCAAGTACACTGGTCAAAATGTATTTGAAGGGTGAATTCGGCTCGTCGGCGGATGATGTAAACGCCTATGCGACCTCGCTTTTATTCACTGTCGACCGATTTGCCAGCTTCAAGCGTCATTGGGGCGAGGATTATTTAAACGGCAGATCGATTTTATGCGACCGATATACCACCTCAAATGCCGTGCATCAGATGTCAAAAATGCCACGCGAGGAATGGGAAACCTACCTCGATTGGCTGTACGAAACCGAGTTTAAAAAGGTCGCGATTCCCCGTCCTGACGCCGTAATCTTTCTCGATGTGCCCGTAAAGGTGTCACAGCGGCTAATGAGCGAGCGTTATCTCGGCGACGAGGGGAAAAAGGACATTCACGAAAAGGACGTTGACTATCTCGAGCATTGTTACAGATGTGCGCTTTTTGCCGCCGAGTATCTCGGCTGGAATGTAATTCGTTGCACCGACGGCGAAAATATGCGATCGATTGACGATATCGCCGACGAAATTTTCAGCATAGTCGAAAAGGCACTTGCCGAATAGTCCCGTTTTTTTACTGATTAGGAGAGATTAAGTAATGATATATTGTTTTCTTGCCGGCGGATTTGAAGAAATTGAGGCAATAGCTCCGATTGACATTCTTCGCCGTGCCGAGCTTGACGTAACCGTCGTCGGAGTCGGCGGACTTGCCATTGTCGGCTCACATGGGATTGCCGTTGGCGCCGATATAACCGATAGCGAGGTTGGGCTTCCCGACGATATCGAAGCGGTTATTTTGCCCGGCGGAATGCCCGGCACCTTGAATTTGGAAAGAAGCGAGGTCGTTTCCCGCTTTATCGAAAAGGCGGCCGAAAAGGGCGCACTCATCGGAGCCATTTGTGCCGCACCGTCAATTTTGGGCAAGCGCGGATTGCTTTCGGGAAGAAAGGCGACCTGCTTTGACGGATTCGAGTGCTTTTTGGAAGGAGCCGAGGTTGTCGATCAGCCGGCGGTCACCGACGGAAACATAATCACCGCCCGAGGAGCCGGAGCAGCCATTGAATTCGGGTTGCAGATGGTCGCCTATTTAAAGGGCGAAAAGGAGTCAAAGGTACTCAGAAAGGGCATGAAATGTCCCCAATAGATTTACGCGAATACAAGGCCGATTTGCGAGCAAAGCGTAGGCGGCGGAGAGAGTCACTTTCCCTCGAGTATAAGAAGGAGCTTGACCGCCGAGTTGCCGAAAGGGTAACCTCGCTTTATCAGTACAAGAATGCAAAAACGGTCATGATATATGCCTCAACTGAGATTGAGGTCGACACCTTCGAGATAATCGAGCGAGCCCTCGCCGACGGAAAGAGAATTGCTCTGCCCCGATGCATAAAGGGAACTCGAAATATGGAATTTCACTATATTTCGGGGCTCGACGATTTGGAAAGGGGCTCATTTAACGTCCTTGAACCAAAGGAAACACTCGAAATTGTCACCGATTACAGCGATACGCTGATGATAGTACCTGCCTTGTCGCTGGATAGCTTCGGCTATCGGCTCGGCTATGGCGGCGGTTACTACGACCGCTATTTAGCGCGGTATGATTTTGATACCGTGGGAATATGCTATGCCGAGGACTATATGTACCGAATGTTACACGGTCGATATGACTGTCCGCTCGGACTTATCGTAACCGACCGTTTTATACGGCGCCCAAGCAAGCCGTTTTTTAAGAAAAAAGAGAGAAATCAGGAGGATTAGTATGGACGAGAAGAAGGAGTTTGATTTTCAGCCCGAAAAGGTTGGCGAAGCCGAGCCAGCCCAGGTTGAAAAGGACTATAATTTCGACCTCTTTACCCCGAACAGAGGTAAAAATATCGACAGCGGTCGTTTGGACAGGGAGGTAAAGGCGCGACGCGAAGCGGCAAAACGCGAAAAGAGAGCCGTTCGTCAAAAGCCGAAGATGGAAAAGGCGGTGCCGTCAGAGCTTCCGACCGACATTGATACCGATATTGAGTTCGATACCGAGCCGATGCTTGATGCTGAGCCGATGCTTGATGCTGAGCCGATGCTTGATGCCGAGCCGATGCCGAACATCGAGCCCGAAGTAAAGCCCGAGCCCGAAATGGAGCCGGTACTCAATTCCGAGCCCGAAATGGAGCCGGCATTTGATGCCGAGCCGACCTCTGATGCTTCAACAAAGCCCGAACCCGAAAAAATTCAGGGCATCGAGCTCGACGACGATTTTCAAATCGGCAGCATGCTCGCAAAGGACACAGACACTTCCAATAATGCACCCGTAGCGAGAATTAGACGCACTTCACGTCCTGCCGCACAAAGACCTGCCCGTAGGAAAGAAGGAAAGGTCGGCTTTGTCGAGTATTTCCTCGCCCATAAGACAAAGTTTATCACCGCCCTCGTTTTAGCCGCCATAGCGATTATCGGAATAATTGCCGTTTTCAGCGATATGCGAATGGACATTTTCGGCTTTACGAATAATACCGTAATGATGCTTCTGCTTATTTTTGCCGTTGTTCTTATGGTGCTTTGCTCCTTTACAAAGGAAAGACATCGTGTAATTCACGCATTCCTCTGGGTGCTTGTCATACTTATTGTCGCAGGAAGCTTTGCCGCATTTACTCTCAGCGGTGTATGCGACTTTTTCGGAATCAGCCGCGGAAGAACCATTTCCGACTTTACCATTCCCGAGGACGGAAACTGGGGAACGGCTAAAATCGCCGAGGAACTGTACGAAGAAGGAATCATCAATCACCCGACACTTTTCCGCATTTATTCAAAGATAAAGGGTAACGATGGCTCGTATCAGTGGGGCAACTATGAGCTTAATTCCGAAATGGACTACGGTACCATTATGTATAATCTCAAACAGGGCAACCACGCCGTAACAGTACAGGTTCGAATTCCCGAGGGCGCCAATGTTGATAAGATTATATCCCTTCTCGAAGAAAACGGTGTATGTACTCGTGACCAGTTTATCACCGCCATGGAGGAAATGGAATACAAATATTCGTGGATAAATCAGATTCCCGAGAACAGCGTGCGTTATCGCTTCGAGGGCTATCTCTATCCCGATACCTATAATTTCTATGCCGACGAGCCCTCTGTAAATAATGCAAAGAGAGCGATTGATAAGATGCTCAACGGCTTTGATGCACGCCTTCCTGAGAATTGGAAGGAGCTTGTAAAGGCGGTGGGCGAACGTCTCGGCAAAAATGATATGACACTCAACGACTGTATGGCAATCGGCTCCATTCTCGAACTCGAGGCCAGCGGCAATTATAACGAAATGCGAAACGTCGCATCGGTATTCTACAATCGACTCACTTGGTCGGAGCCGAAATTCCTTGGCTCAACGCCGACCTATTACTATCCCGATAACCGTTATAATACCAATGCAGGACCGATGACGGTTACTAACGAGGACGGAACGAAGAAGACATATCCGGCAGGTAGCGAGGGAATCCCCCCCGGACCGCAGTGTTCACTTACCGAGGCATCAATTCTTGCCTGCTTGCAGCCGTCGGATACCAGCTACACCTATTTCGTAACCGACAAGGATATGAATTTCTATTACAATAAGTCATATACAGCCCATCTTAACACAATCGCAAAGCTTCGTCGCGAAGGAAAGTGGGCATAAATGAAGGCAAATGAATTAGAGCTGCTTTGCCCTGCCGGCGACATAACCCGACTCAAATGCGCCGTTGATTTCGGCGCCGATGCGGTTTATTTCGCAGGCACAGAATTCGGTATGAGGGCAGGGGCAGAGAATTTTACCCCCGAAAAAATGGCTGAGGGTATCGAATATGCCCATTCTCGCGGAGTCAGAGCGCATATCACCGTAAATACCCTCATGCATCCGGGCGAAATGACACAGCTCCCCGATTTCATCGCAACTGCACGCGATGCGGGGGCTGATGCCTTTATCGTGACCGACCTCGGTGCGATGAAAATGGTACGCGAAATTGCGCCCGAAATCGAGATTCACGCATCCGTTCAGATGGGCGTTGTCAATGCCGAAGCGGCAACCGTGCTTCACGAAATGGGCGCAAAGAGGATTGTCGTTGCACGTGAGCTTACCCTTGACGAAATTGCCGAAATCCGAGCAAAAACGCCCAAATCACTTGAACTCGAAGCGTTTGCTCACGGAGCGGTGTGTATGTCATATTCGGGACGCTGTCTGCTTTCGATGTATATGACGGGTCGCGATGCCAATCGAGGCGACTGCGCTCAGCCGTGCCGTTGGAGCTACTCACTTGTGGAGCAAAAGCGCCCGGGCGAGCTTTACGACATTTCCGAAACCGACAAGGGTAGCTATATCCTTAACGCAAACGATATGTGTATGGCCGAGCATATTGCCGCTATGGCGAATGCAGGCATAACCTCATTTAAAATCGAGGGAAGGGCAAAGTCACATTATTACGTCGCCGTTACCACCAACGCATACCGAGGTGCAATCGACGCCTATTATGCCGACAGTACGGCACCCGTGCCCGAATGGGTTATGCAGGAGCTTAATAAGATTAGCCACCGCACCTATTCGACGGGATTTTATTTTGGCCGTCAGCCGAATATGCAAACCTACGAAAATGGCGGATACATTCGCGATTATGCCGTTGCCGCCGTGGTCGAAGGGTACGAAAACGGGCTTGTCATTGCCCGGCTGAAAAATAAATTTTTCAGCGGCACCGAGCTTGACTGTCTCGAACCTGGAAGCGCACCTTTCATGGTCAAAACCGATTTGCTTTACGACGGCGAGGACAATCTTATCGAAAGTGCACCCCATCCCATGCAGATAATAAAAATTCCCTATCACCGCGAAATAAAGTCGGGTTCACTCCTTCGAATGAAGGCGGAGGATTAAATAAAAAACGGTTGGTAGAGGAGCGTTCGCATAGGGATAATTCGCCTAAAACAGAGTCTTTTTGAAGTTTAATATGTTACAACACCGCAGTACGCGACAGCGTTACTGCGGTGTTGTGTTTCTTGTACTATTAAAAATCCATCTGTTTAGGTGCTTTGCAGTTTTGTAGCAATAAATTTGGCTCGGTCTCGAAACTATCAAGCCGCAGTAATACTCTGTGTATTACTGCGGCTTTGTTGCTAAGAGTTGTGTCAAATTTATGCGAAAAACTAATTTCTCCCTGTGTGAGCGCTCCTAAAAGCCAACCGTTTTTTCTATTACACTATTTTTTATTTGGGACTATCAGTTCAATCGCATCGCGGATATTCTTAATTGAGATTTTCTCGCTGCCGATTTGTCTTTCGCCGTCAAGAGACCAGTCAATGCTTTCGTCGGCAACAATCTCGATTTCACTTGCGCTGAAAAGGGTCAGCATTTCGCTGTTTTCATACTTCTGGATGTTCAGATTATGAAGTATGGTTGCCCATTCGGCAATATTTTTCGGCGATTTTACGAGCAATACTTCAAAAAGACCGTCATTCATATCGACGTATTTTTCGTCGATTTTAACCAATCCGCCGAGCGAGGTTGAATTACAAATTCCGACAAAGAGATAGTCGTCCTCGTATTTTTCGCCATTAGCGGTGAGGGCTAAATGCACCGGCTTTATATCCAGTACGGTGGACAGCCCCTGCAACACGTATGCAAGGTGACCTAGCGAATTTTTGAGATTGGTTGGGGTGGAATATGACGTGTCGGTAAAGGCACCGCATGATGCAACGTAGGTAAAATTTCGTCCGTTGAAGGAACCCACGTCGAATTTTTGTGCCCTGCCCGAAATGATGTCCTTTGCGGCGGTCATAATTATCTTCGACAGACCGAGTGAAGCACCGAAATCGTTGGTCGAGCCGGCGGGAATGTACCCGATTTGGCATTTAAGCCCGGCATCAATAACTCCCGAAACCACCTCGTTATAGGTGCCGTCGCCGCCGATACAAGTGATTAAATCGTGACCGTCGCCGAGTTGACGGACAATTTCGTATCCGTTAAGCTCGCGTGTGGTGGTTTGTACCGTGCAGGTATATCCGCTTTCGCAAAAAAGCGTGATAATATCGGTCATAAATTTGTTTGCTTTTTTTACACCGGCGCAAGGATTAAGAATGATTAACGCTTTTTTCATATAATCCCTCGTAAAAGATAAATTATTTTTCGCCTTTGCCAAAGGTGAGGTTGTATTTTTCGATGGATTTTTCTATAATTTCGACGGCAGTTTTCGGGTTAACAATCTCCTGAACGGTCGTCTTTTTATGTTCAAGCTGCTTGTAAACCGAAAAGAAGTGAGCCATTTCCTCAAAAAGATGCTTGGGCAGCTCGGAAATATCCTTATAAACGTTATAGTTCGGGTCGTCGAAGGGAATTGCAATAATTTTTTCGTCGTTTTCGTCATTATCGGTCATTTTTATAGCGCCGATAGCGTAGCAACGAATGAGTGTCATCGGATAAACCGAAACCGAGCTCAGAATGAGTACGTCGAGCGGGTCGTTATCGTCGCCGTATGTGCGTGGAATGAATCCATAGTTTGCAGGGTAATGGGTAGAGGTGTGAAGAACGCGGTCCATTCGGAGAAGTCCCGTTTCCTTATCGAGCTCATATTTGATTTTACAGTCCTTTGGAATTTCGACAACGGCCATAAAACTCTTTGCCGTGATTCTTTCGGGAGAAATATCGTGCCAAATGTTCAAATTCACTCATCTCCTATTATGATGTTATTCGATTATAGCATTAAAAATAATTGCTTTCAAGTGGCTAAAAAACTAATTTACAAATTTAATATGCTTTTTTTGAGGAAAAAATATCCGTCAGGCATAATGCACCCGACGGATTATTTTTTAGTAGCTTAGTGTTCAGCAATCCAAGCGTCAACCTTGGTTTTTGCGATTCTCTTTATATCTTCGGTCGGATGAATTGAATCAGCGCCGCCATTGACGTAGATAAAGTATGCACCGCTTTCGGTCTGATAGAGAGTTTCTTCGTAGCCGGTCGGGTCGCCAAATTGGCCCGAAACAAACTTTCTGATAATGGTTGACTTTTCGGTATCGTAAACTACCTTACAAATTGTCTTTGTCATGGTTATCGCTCCTCCTGTAAGTATTTATATAACTATTATAAAAAATATAGTCCTATATGTCAAACTGTATAAATTAAATTCAATGTTTTACACTATTTTGAACCAAACATACTTTATTCCGATGTTAAAGTTGCATAATATTATTTCCATATAATTGAACAATTCGACAGTTTTTACTTTTTTAGAGAAACGGTTGCTTTTTCCATTAACCCAATGCGCTGAAATAAGCGGAATTATCCCTGACTTGACGTTTCGGATGAAGTGGCTTCGGAGGATGTCGGTGTAGATGAAGCATCGTCAGCGAATTTTACGTAAGCGCCGCTAACCCAGCCGAGCTTACCCTTATAATCAACGAAATAGAAGCTGCCTGTTTCGCCCTTTACCGAGATTTCGGCACCTTTCGGAATCATCATGATTGTTGTATAGTTTGATGAGCTGGGGTTGGTTCTCATTGTGAGGGGGTCGGTCTGAGTATTAACATACGCCTTTTTGGGAGTGTTATAGTTCTTTTCCGGATAGGTCACGTCGAGATTGTCGTCCTCTTCCTCGCTTGATTCCTCGTCGCTTGATGCGTCTTCGCCGGAAGCGTCGTTCGATTCGGGCTGACTTGACGACTCGGGCTGACTTGATGATTCGGGGAGTGACGAAGTGTCTTCGCTCGATGTTCCCGCAACCCCTGCAACTACTTCGAGAAGCGAATCGCCGCTCGATGAGGTACAAGCACAAAGTGATCCTAAAAGCATCATAATTGCGATAGCAAGGCAAATAATTCGTTTGTTCATATTTATCTTTCCCTTCATAAAAAAATTACTTTTGCTGTAATTTAATAAACTTTATATCAAAAAGCCCTTTTTTAAAAAAGCTCTTTTGCCGCCTGTAACGTTTTGTTTGCGACCGTTCGCGCAACGCCTACACCTGCACCTGCATTTTCGGCAACTACGACGAAGGCGAGGGGATAGTCGTCATTCATATTGAATCCGACAAACCAGGAATGCGGCGTTACTCCTTCGTCAACCTCGGCCGTTCCCGTTTTTGCGCATATATTCAGTCCGGGAAAACGGTGGTCGCCGTAGGTGGATGAAACGGTGTATCGCATCATTTCTTTCAGCTTGTTTGCCGTCGATTTTGAAAAAAGCTGCGAGGTGTAATCGATTGAACTGCTGCCGATTTTTACTCCGTCGGCGGTGGTTACCGATTCAATAAGGTATGGCTTTACAGCTCTTCCTTCGTTTGCGATTGCTCCCATTACGGTAAGGTAGCCGAGCGGATTAACGAGGTCGGTATATTGTCCCATTCCTGCCCAGCCGAGATCCACCTTTCGTATATTCGAAAGGTCAATTCGACCTTGCTTTGCCTTTATTCCGTCGATTTCTGCCGCCGAATTAAGTCCCAGCTTGTCCGCATATTTTTGCAGTGTTTCGGCGCCGAGGTCGATTGCAAGCTGTGAAAAATACGCGTTACATGATTTCGCCAGTGCCTCGCGTAAGGTAATTTCGCCGTGCTTTGACATACACGAAATGGTCTCGCCCTCTACCGTTGTGCCGTGGTCGCAGATATAGGTGCGAGTTTCGGCATCGTCGAGTGTTTCAAGGGCGGCTATCGCCGTCACCAGCTTAAAGGTCGAGCCGGGCGGATATGACGAGGATAAAAAGCGGTTGATATAGATTCCCTCGTCCTCTTTGCCCTCTTCTGTCGGGTCGTAGGTCGGGGAAGAAACCATGCACAGAACCTCGCCTGTTTTATAGTTATACACGCCGACGGCACCGCTATAATTGCCGAGCGCCTTTAACGCGACGGTGTTAACCTTTGCGCTGAGGGTAAGCTCGATATTATTGCCGCCCGATTTGGCGGAAAAGAGACCTGTCACGCGGTTATATCCCGTGAGGGTGTCCCAATGGCTTGTCGAAAGCCCCGTTTTGATAAATCCTTTAAAGTCGCCGACAGCGTGAATGGTACTCACCCGAGTATAAAAATCGGGGTTGTAGATTCGATTACCCTCCTCCGTTGTCGCAAGAACAACTCCGTCGCGGTCGGTGATATCACCTGCGTTTACGAGTGTACCATTCTTATAAATATGTCTGTTTGCGGGGAAGCTTGTCCAATCGTCGCCGTTAGCGAACGAGAGGTAGCATAGCGCAAAAAGACCGACCGAAAAAGCTATCGTAAACAGTAATAAAAACATTGAACGGAGTGACATTTGCTTCATTCTACGTCACCTCCGAGTCCTGCCGCTTTTATAAAAGCGAGCATTCCCATACTTGCCATAATTGACGAGCCGCCGTTTGAAATCAGCGGCAACGTAACCCCCGTCAGCGGCAAAAGGTCGGTCGAACCGAATATATTGAGAGCCGCTTGAAACAGAAACATTCCCGATGCGGCGGCTGCTGCAATCGAATAATAAACCGAGCGAGTCATTTCAGCCCTTTTTATTGCGTACAGGGTGAATAGAATTAACACGGCAACGCAGCAAAGCCCAATTATCAGTCCCCATTCTTCGACAACAAAGCCAAAAACGAGGTCGGTATCCGCCGCGGCGACGAGGTCGAGGTTTCCTTCCCCTCCGCCAACGCCGAATAGTCCGCCGCTGCCAATCGCAATCATTGTATTGACCTGCTGATAGCCGCTTGTATACGCGTTTTCCCACGCGTGCAGATAGGTGGCAAATCGGTTTGCAACATAGGGTTTGAGGGCGATAATGGCTACCGCGCCGATTACTGCCGCGCCGATAAAAAGGATAATTGCTTTAAGGTCGCCCGAGCGCATGAATACGATAATCAGCATACCGATAAAGAATACCGACGCCGTACCGAAATCTCGCATAATGAAAAGCGGCAACAGGCAGGCACCCGAAAAGCAGGTGAAAAGCACTAAATTTCGCGTGGTAATCAGTCGGTTGAGTGAGGCACATCCTGCGAAAATATACGCAATTTTAACAAATTCGGACGGCTGAACGGTGATAAAGCCGAGGTCAATCCAGTTTTTTGCTCCGTTGAGCTCGGTGCCGAATAAAATGTTAAAGAAAAGCAGTCCCACACCGACAACGCCTACTGCATAGCGCAGTTTCATCGTGAGCGAAAGATTTTTTAACACGAAATAGAGCAGAATGAAAACCACAAGCCCGAGCATCATCGCGATAAACTGCTTATAAAGTGAATCGGGCATAGCACTTGCCGCAACCGCGAGTCCGAATGTGCAGAGAAAGAAGCCGCAAAGCTCGATTCCGACATTCTCGAACTTCATTATTTTCAGATAAATCCACTCGACCGCAATCAATCCACCGAAGCAAATCGGCAGTTGGATGGGAAAGCTGTCGGTCGAAAGATAGTGAATGGCGAGAGACAGCGCAACCGTTATTTGAAGCATTGTCAGTACAACTGCGGCGCACTTTGCCCTTACCGAGTTTAGCTCGTCGTTTTTATCATACGGAATGTACGGGTCGCGGCTGTCGTCGAGTGTAAGCTCGGCGGATGCGACAGTAATGGTGTCTCCGTGAGCCATCGGTTCGGGAGAGTCGATTTCGTCATCGTTTAATAAAACGTCGCCAACGGGATGAAGCGTCCATCCATCATTTTCGAGTATTAACGCGGCGGCATTGAGTGGTGCACTTTTTGATTTCACGACGATGTCGCAGTGGCGTCCTCGACCGATTATATTCTCCCTCGATGTAATGGGAAAAACCTTTCCGTTCTGGTCGACAAGTCGGGCAAAAATCGGTTTTTCCTTTTTACCGCCGATGAGAATTTTGTATAACAGATATATTACCGTTATGGCCGCTACGGGAATGATAAAGCGTATCAGCCAGCAGTAAAAGTATGCAAGCCATTGGAGCATTCGCCGTCGGCCTCCTTTTTTTATAAGCAGTAATATATATCTATATTCTGTTTTATTTTACTATATTATGCGGCTTATGTCAACTTGTAAAGCAAAGCGATATGTGTTACAATGTTATCTAATAAATCCAAAAAAGTGAGATGTTTATAAAAAATGGCAGTTTTAAATATCGTAATGGTCGAGCCCCAAATCCCTCAGAATACCGGAAACGTAGCACGAACCTGTGCCGCTACGGGAGCTCGGCTTCACCTTGTCGGACCGATGGGCTTCAAAATTGACGATAAAAAGTTAAAAAGAGCAGGGCTCGATTACTGGCACCTGCTCGATATAACCTTTTATGATGATTTGGACGATTTTTTATCAAAGAATGAGGGCGAATTTTTCTTTTTCTCGACAAAGTCGCTCGGCACCCACTCGGATATGAACTATCCCGATGGAGCATATCTCTTTTTCGGCGCCGAAACCCATGGTTTGCCCGAAAAGCTATTATTCGACCACCCCGACCGATGCGTCAGAATACCCATGATTGACGATGCGCGCAGTCTTAATTTATCCAATTCGGTCGCAATCGGAGTGTACGAGGTGCTTCGTCAGTGGGGCTACCCCGAGCTGCAAAACGAGGGTAAACTCACACAGTACGATTGGTCGCAGGCGAATTTCGAGTTTTAAAGCCGTTTTTAATTAAATCGACATTCTATTTTCAGCCGTTTCTCCGTATGAGCAGCGGCTGAATTTGTTTTCCCTCTATAGCCGCCCGAATGGTATCGTCAATTAGCGAAAAGTCAGAGATAAGCGAGGTCGGCTTTGCGTGGGCATCGTCCTGCTCAAAGGGTACGAAATACACGTTTTTTGTATTAAGCAGAGCACCGATATTCTTTGCCGAGCCGGAAAGTGCATCGTTGGTGGCTATCGCGATTACGACGGGACGACCATTCCGCAGATGCGCCTTTGCCGCCATGGTAACGGCGGTGTCGGTGATTCCGTTTGCAAGCTTTGCGGCGGTATTACCCGTGCAGGGAGCGATTACGAGAATGTCGAGCATCTTTTTTGGACCTATCGGCTCGGCATCCTTTACGGTCGAGATAATGTCCTTTTCGCATATTTCCTTTACCCGCGACTTAAAGTCGTCAGCCGCGCCAAACCGCGTGTCTGTGACCTGGACGATTGGCGACATAATGGGAAACAGGTTATATCCTTTATCTTTCAGATTTTTCAGCTCGTTTACGGCGGCATTCAGGGTACAGAAGGAGCCGCACATAGCAAAGCCGACGTTTAATACATTCATAAAAATTCCTCCCGAATAATCTCTGTTATGGTGTTTAAAATGTTTTTTGCCGCCGTAACGGGAGCGACCTTCGCAGGCAGTGACGGCGCGTTAATATATCGTATTTCAGCCCCCGATAACGAGTCAAAATCGACTCCGTAAGGAGCCGACGCGAGCTCGATGTAAAGGGCGTCTTTTTTCATCATTTTTACTGTATCGTCGCTGTAAATTCTATGAGGAACGGTGTTGAAAATAATCGAAAATTTATCAATGTGGTTGGCAATTTCACTCGTCAAAATGTGATTTAGTCCACATTTTTCGGCATAATCGAGGTCGGTGCTTTTTCGTGCGCTTACGGTGACCTTTGCACCCATCGCCTTTAAATAATTTGCCAGCACCTTTCCGATTTTTCCATAGCCGGAGACGAGACACTCTGCATCAAAAAGGGCAAAATCGGTGTTTTCGACAGCAATCGAAACGGCACCTTCCGCCGTCGGTATCGCGTTGAGTTCGGCAAAGGAATCCCTTTCGTTGTAGTCGAAAACGAGGGCACCCGCCGCCTTGATTTTCGATGCAAAATCGGACGGAACCAGACCGCCGAAGAAAATGTCACCCTCGTCAGCCGCCTCAACAATGTCGGACAGCGCGATTTTGCCTCTTTCAAATGGTGCGTTGAGGGCTTCTCCGTCGCGTGTCAGCGGCAGGGGCAGAATTATTATATGAGCGTCGGGTGAAAGGGTGTGACCCTCTGAAATGAGCATCTTTTTAAGTATCTCAAATCGTTTGTCGCCACCGATAATTTTAAATTGCATATTCTCAACCCCATAAAAAAATATCTCATAGAATGTTCTATACCCATTCTATGAGATATTTGTCGGTTTAGTTACTGTTTATGATGCTTTTTAATTTTTCGGTTGAGTTTAGCTCGGGCTCGGCAATAACCCTTTCCAGAAGGTGATTCAGCACCCGACCAATCGCTTCACCGCTGATACCCATTTGTGCAAGGTCGTCGCCGCCGATAGCAAGGTGGCGAATGAGATACGGCTCGTTCCTTTCGACAATGTCGCAAAGCTCCGTTTTCGCCGCCGAAATATCGCGCCCATACAGCGCCTTGTGCGCCGAAAGTATGGCAAAAACGTCCTCTGCGCTATGCTTTTGCAACAGGTGCTTTAACTCGACTCGGTCAAGGGGCTGATTTTCGTCGAGCGCGGTATAAATTAGCCCTACCGCCGCCCTTGTTGAACGCTCGGCTTTGAGATTAGCCAAAACCGAATCGGGTAGACATTTGCATAGCTTCAAAAGTACGGCAATCCGCACGTTCAAATTCTCGTCTATCGCGTCAATCGGTGATAAATCGTCACAATCATCTATGCCAATATGCTCAAATCCACCGTTTTTGACTATAGTTTCAATAAGTGCCGGCGTACTTCCCATCAGCGCCTTTTTTACCTCGCTGTAAATTCGCTCGGCGCTCACGTTGTGGAGCGTTTTTGCAAGTTTTTTTATAGCCGCGAGGGTGTCACTTTCAATCGTGTAGCCGAGGGTTGAGCCGAAGCGAATTGCCCTCAGAATGCGAAGCGCATCCTCGTCAAATCTCCTTTCGGCATCGCCGACGGTACGCAGGATTTTTCTTTCAATATCCTCTTTTCCGCCAAAGCAGTCGAAAATTCCGTATTTTTCATTGTACCCAATCGCGTTGACGGTAAAGTCGCGACGTGCAAGGTCGTCCTCAAACTCGCCCGTGAAATTGACCGAGTCGGGACGTCGATGGTCGGCATAGTCGCCGTCAATTCGGTACCGCGTCACCTCAATCGGCTGACCGTCAGAAATTACTGTGACTGTGCCGTGCTTGATTCCCGTTTCAATCACGCGGTCAAACATGGACGAAATGGCTTCACACGGCGCATTCGAGGCGATATCATAGTCGTGCGGAGTGATGCCCGACAGCATATCTCTGACGCAGCCGCCGACCAGCCACGCTTCAAAGCCGGTTTCTTCAATTTTACTGATAACTGCCGCTACATAGGGCGGAATAAAAAATTTTTCCATAAAATGTTCCTTTTCGGTTGTTTATCGGTGAAAAAGGTGGTATTATATCTATAAGTTGCTAAAACTGAGTTTAGGAGCGATGGTATGAAACAGCTCAACGAATACGATAAGCTGATTGACAGTGTTAAAAAAATTCACATGATAGGCATTGGTGGCGCAGGAATGTGTCCCCTTGCCGAGATTTTGCATAAAAAAGGATACGAGCTTACCGGCTCGGACAATAACCGCACCGATACGCTTTCGCGTGTGGAAGCGATGGGTATTCCGGTCACCCTCGGTCATTTTCCCGAAAACGTTCACGGAGCCGAGCTTGTAATTTATTCGGCCGCGATTATGAAGGATAATCCCGAGCTGGTCGAAGCTGAGCGCCTTTCTATCCCTACGCTTGAAAGGTCCTTTTTGCTCGGCGCAATCACGCGAAAGTTTGATAACGTAATCGGCGTTTGCGGCACCCATGGAAAAACTACCGTTACCTCTATGATAACACAAATTTTGCAAGATGCAAATCTTTCTCCGTCGGCAATCATCGGCGGAAAGCTTCCGCTCATCAATGCAAACGGCGTTTGCGGCAATTCCGACACCCTCGTTTGCGAGTCGTGCGAATACGTTGACACCTTTTTAAAGGAGTCGCCCGATATATCCGTTTTGCTGAATATTGACCGCGACCACATGGAGTATTTTAAGACGGATGAGCGTCTCATCGACTCGTTCAGACGCTTTATCGGCTCGTCGACAAAGTGCGCCGTAGTAAACGGTGACGACGAGCGCAGTATGCTTGCGACAAATGGAATTGACGTCGAAATCATTACCGTCGGCGAAAATGAGGGAAACGACTGGCGAGCAGTAAATGTCACCATGTCAAAGGGCGGATTTTACGAATTCGACCTTTTAAAAGGGGATGCGCTTGTTACCCATGTTTCGCTCGGCTGTCCCGGACGTCATAACGTTCTTAATGCCGCTATGGCTGCCGTTGCGGCAATGCTTTCTGGCGCTTCGGGCGAGGACGTAAAGTACGGGCTTTCTCGATTTGGCGGCGCTTGTCGTAGATTTGAAATTCTCGGAAAGCCGAACGGAATAGTTATTGCCGACGATTACGCCCATCATCCAAAGGAACTTGAAGTAACCCTCAACACAGCGAAGGCAATGGGCTTCAACCGTGTGTTTGCGGTGTTCCAGCCGTTCACATTCAGCCGCACGTCGATGCTTCTTGACGAATTTGCCCGAGTGCTCGGCATTGCAGACCAGGTCGTTTTGTCACAGATTATGGGCTCGCGTGAAAAGAACACCTACGGCGTCCACACCTCCCAAATCGCCGAAAAGATTGACGGCTCGGTTTATTTTGACACCTTTGACGAAATTGCCGATTACATCGTTGACAATGCTAAGGAGGGCGACCTTGTAATAACCCTTGGCTGCGGCGATATTTACAAGGCGGCAAAAATAATGCTTAACAAATACTCAGAAAAATAAATTTTCAAAAGGCGAGCAGAGACATACTCTGTTCGCCTTTTTTCTGCAATTATTGACAAATTTTTTTGGGTTGTATATAATAAATGTAATAAATCTTTGAGGAGGATTTAAAAAATGTACGAATCATACTACGATTACGGCTCATATTACAGATCAACCGATCCGACACCCTTTTTAATTATCAGCATTGTTGCAGCGTTTATAGCGACAATTTTGCTTTTTATCTTGGTTCTGCCGGATAAAAAGCGCGCAAATTTAAACGGCTTTTTCAAGGGGATAGCGGATATTTTTAATTTCAGAACCCTTTTGATTGAAAAGATTGTAAAGTTCCTTTACACCTTTACAACGATTGCTGCTATTTTGTTTGGCTTCTTTATGCTCTTTATGCAGGAGTTTGGCCGTTCACTCGCATTATACGGGTTGCTTGTTATGTTTATTTCGCCGATTGCAATTCGCCTTTTGTTTGAAATTACAATGATGGCAATTTTACTTGTAAAGAACGTTATCGAAATCAATAACAAGCTCGGTTATAAGAACAGCGACGATAAGGGAAATACGGCATCTCCCTTCGCTGAGCCAAAGCTCCCGAAAAAAGTTGAAGCTCCCGTTCAGCCCAAAGCACCCGCAGCACCCGCTCAGCCCAAAACACCTTCTGTTTGCGCTACCTGCGGTACACTCCGTGCTAACGAAAATGCCCCCTTCTGCACAAATTGCGGAGCCAAGTTTTAATTAACTGTTACATAAAAATATATAAAAAAATCGCAACGAGTTTTTTCGTTGCGATTTTTTCTGTTATTCGGCTTGTTCCGTTTCGTTCGAATACGGATTGGTATAAAAGTCGGGCAGTTTGCCTTTTTCGGTTTTGATATAGACAAAGTATTCCTTTGACGCTTCGGGATTATATTTTTCGTAGGTTTCGCCGTTTATAATCTCGTAATCAAATGCTTCGCGATAGAACATTACCGAAATCATCGGGTCGCCGTGCTGTGGCGTATTGTCGGCATTGTTTTTGATAAATTCGGCGAGCTTTTTAAAGTCGATATCCTTGTTATACACAGCGTTGTCAAAGCGGTTTCCGTTTTCGTCGGTCATATTAAAGAAGCAGACGTCGGCGCTTGTTTTACCCTCTCTGGCATCGGTGCCGTCGTAAAAATGTTCGATTTCATAAACGAGGTCGTCGATGATATCCTTGTTTCTTTCACTTATCAGCCCGATTAAATAATTGTATGCAGAGGGCGTTTTTTGGTCGATATACACGGTGATGGGGTAGGTGCTGGTTTTTACCGGTACAGTGATGTCGATGCTGCCGATTTGACTTTCGGAATAGATGTTTGCGTCGTCAAATACGTCGGTGAATTCAGCCGCCAAATAATCCTCGCGGCAGTATTCATACAGCTTTTTCTCTTCATCCTCGGTCAGCTCAATACCGGTGCCGTGCGTGTTTATGCTGACGTCGGAGTATTTGGGTAGTTTGAGGAATATATCCTGATACCGCGTATCCTTTTTAATTTCGTTTATGAGCGAGGAATACTGGCTTTCGTTAAAATATATGTGTCGGTAACGTGTGCCGAAGGTGGTGTTTATGGCTACGGTGTAGTCCTCGACGTAACCGTAGTAGCCGTTGTATGCCATCGAATCCCACTTTGTTTCGCGTACGTTATCTTTCAGCGCCTCGCTGATAATCTCGCGGATTTGCTTGCTGTCGAGCTTAATTTCACCCGTCAGTGCGTTGTAATAGTCGCTGTTTATATCTGCGCGGTCGGTTATATAAATCTGCACCGACTTAATATCGTCGGCATCGGGGGTAAAGGACAGCACCCCGTTATACATGCCGAACATAGCGCCGATGAGAGCAATATTCACTATCGCCACATATCCGAGCGACTTTAAGGCGGGAAGCAGGTTGCGGAATTTCTTTGTCGCAATCAGCTCATAAATTAAAACGGCGAGAACAACTATGGTGTAGAGCACGGTTAAAATGAATATATCATCTCGCAAACTGGGTTGCTCGTATGCCCGGTTCACATTCAGCATATTGAATATAATCGCACACGGAATAAGCGAAAAAACTGTACCTACAAGCACGCGGAAAATCGTCTGCATCCTCTTTCCGACGGCTGAATTTCCCGCAAATTCGCTCTTTCTGATTTTAAACAAATATGCGGCAAGGACGGTATAAGCTAACGCGATGATAAAGGTGTAAATTGCCGCAGGAATGCTGTCGATTATGTTATACCCGTTAAAAATCATTTCAAGCATACCGAAGGGGATGCTGTACGAATGACCGAGAACGCCGTGAGAGGTCATAATAGGCAGCTCGTCAATCACTACGACACGCAATGTGAACATAATCGCCGACGGCAGAAAGATGAGAATGCCCGAAACGATAATGTTGTTAAAAGCTGTGCCGGTGATACTCATCGCAACTGCAACGCAGGCGCTGACAAAGAGTGAGCCCGAAACAATAACCGCCAATCGAACAAAAACCGAGGCGTAGTTGATTAAAAACAGCTTTGGGAATACAGCGTGTGAGATAACGGCTACCACCGAGCTTGAAACGAGTTCGATCATCAGCCAAGCGATTGCGGCGACAAATGCGCTCAAAAATACACATTCGCGTTTTTCGCATACGGCGTGATAAAAGTCGCTTGAATTTCGCTTATTGACCCAGTTCAGCGCACAGAAAACGAGTATCGGCGCAAATACGAATATAGCGAAAAGCGACAGCGGGTGAATTTCTAAAAAGTCAAAGGATTGAAGCTGATATACCTTTTTGCCGAATGCGTCGATTGTATATGAATTGAGGAGTGAGCCAATGAAAATCAGCACCGCTTCAACGCACAAAATGGCAGAAAAGATATATCCCGGCAGCCGTAGCTGACGCATAAATTCAAAAAACAGCTTGCGGCTGAAAATTCTATTTTTCATCATTTATCCCTCCAAAATGTCCGAGAATTTGTAGCCGAGTGCCTCCATCTCGTAGGTAAAAACTTCTTCGAGCGAAAGGGGCAGTACGTCGAGCAAGGTCGGTTTCATGGACGAAAGTGCGGCTACGGTGAGGTCGCGGTCTCCGCGTACGATTATGTTCGAAACCGAGCCGCGCTTTGTGAATTTGAGAATGTCCATTCCCGTAAATTTCGATTTATCATATTCCTGGTCAAAGGCGATTTGCACCTTAAACAAGCTGGTTTTGAGATTCTGAATATCGCTTTCAAACACCAGTCCACCCTTGTGCAGAAGCGAAAGCTGGTCGCAGGTATCTTCCAGTTCGCGAAGCGAATGCGAAGTGATTATCGCGGTTGCCTTTCGGTCGAGAATATCCTCGCAAATGAGCCGTTTCACCACGTTTCGCATTATCGGGTCGAGTCCGTCAAACGTCTCGTCGAAAAAGATGTATTCGGGACGGGCGGAAAGGGCGAGAACCGTCGCCGCCTGACGCCGCATTCCCTTTGAAAAGGTGCCCAGATTCTTTTTTACGTCGAGTCCGAAGCATTCGGCAAGCTCGCTAAACCGCTTGTCGTCAAAGTCGGGATAGACCGATTTATACAGCTTTTTCATTCGCAGCATTGATGCACCCGGCAGAAAATACAGGTCGTCGGGCACCAACATAATTTTTTTCTTTACGCTCGGATTTTCGTAAATCGGCTCTCCGTCGATGGTAACGTCACCTTGGTCAGCGCGGTAAACTCCTGATAGTACGCGCAAAAAGGTCGATTTTCCTGCTCCGTTTGAGCCGACTAGTCCATATATACAGCCCGACTCGATTTTGCACGAAATGCCGTCGAGTGCGGTAAAGTCGTCGAATTTTTTAGTTACGTTATTTGCGCCAATCATTTTTCAGCACCTCTTGCTTCATAAATTTGGTCGATAATAAGGTCGAGCTCCTCTTTTGCTATTCCGGCGAGTTTGAGCTCCTCTATTTTTGCTTTAAATTCGCCTAGCCAAGCGCGTTTTTTTGACTCGATAGCGATAAGCGCCTCGTCCGAGACAAAGCAGCCCTTGCCCGGTACCGAATGGATAATTCCGCGCAGGTCGAGCTCCGAATATGATTTTTGCACCGTGTTTGGATTGACAGACAGCTCGAGGGACAGACTTCTTACCGACGGCATCTGGTCGCCGGGGGAAAGAATTCCCTTTAAAACAAAGGTTTCGACCTGGTCGATGAGCTGTTCATATACGGGGCGTCGTGACATGTGGTCTATACTGAACATACTATTATCCTTTCGTAATAATATTTCGTTGCAACAGGTGTACTATTACGAGTAGTACAGTTGTAATATACCACCTCTTTTTCTCTTTGTCAAGGGGGTAAAATAAAAAAAGACCGTATCGGTTGGCGATACGGTTCTTTACCTTATTAGTCGGCTAAAATGAGTTCGAGTGCTTCGTCGGGTGTAATTTTTTTAACAAAGGCGATTTCGCTGCAAATGGGCGTTTGCGCGTCGCGACGAGTTCTCTCGTCGGCGACGTGAAGGTGCTTTCCGCGCAAAATGAGTTCCTTTTGCCGTCTGTAAATCATTCGGATTATTTCGATAATATCGGCTCGATCTCCGCTTTTTAGCGTTTCCTTAAATTGTTCCGAGCGCTGAAAATCGTTAATAATCCATTCGTCATTTCGCTTTTTTGCATTCGTTATGAGTTTCTTTATTTCGGTGGCGGAAAGGACGGGCTTCATCTTTTCGACAAGTACGGGGCTGTCCATCGGCACGTATACCGCCGAATTTTCGTTAAAAACGGGTTTGAGGACATAGTATTCCTTTGTAACGCCGCTTATTCGTTCCTTTTTCGTTTCGGTGATTTGGCAAACGCCGGTAGCACCGTAGCAAACATAGTCGCTTATATTAAACATATCTATCCTCTTTTTCCCTCAATACCCTTATACATTTAAAAAACTGTTTTTATACCAAATTCTTACATAACAAGTATATCATAAATTCGACAAATTTCACATAGGCAAAATAGCCAAATTTATTGCACAAAAAAAGCGTCAACATGCTGACATGTCGACGCTTTTTATATTTTGGGTTATTTAGGAATTATTCCTCAACTTCGTAGAGAGCTTTGAGGCGGAGGAGGTGATCATAACGTGCCTTTGCGTTTTCAGCAGCGTCCTCAAAGAGGGCGTTAGCACGGTCGGGGTTAGCTCTCATGAGTGATGAGTAGCGTGCCTCGTTCATGATGAATTCCTTGTAATCGCCAGTTGCCGGCTTTGAGTCGAGCGAGAACGGATTCTTGCCCTGTGCTTTGAGAGCCGGGTTGTAACGGAACATGTTCCAGTAACCGCAATCAACTGCCTTCTTCATTTCGGCCTGGCAGTTAACCATACCGCCCTTGATTGAGTGCATTTCACAAGGAGCGTAGCCGATGATGAGTGACGGACCCGGATAAGCTTCAGCTTCCTGAATTGCTTTGAGTGTCTGGTTCATGTCAGCGCCCATAGCGATCTGAGCAACGTATACGTAGCCGTATGACATAGCGATTTCGGCAAGAGACTTTTTAGCGATTGCCTTACCTGCAGCAGCAAACTGTGCAACCTGGCCAATCTGTGATGCCTTTGATGCCTGACCGCCTGTGTTGGAGTAAACTTCGGTATCGAATACCATGATGTTTACGTCTTCGCCTGATGCGAGAACATGGTCAACACCGCCGAAGCCGATGTCGTATGCCCAACCGTCACCACCGAAGATCCATACAGACTTCTTAGAAAGGTATTCTTTATTTTCAACGATGCCCTTGCAGGTGTCGCAAACGTCAGCGTACTTAGCAGCTTCGTTAGCGAGAGCAGCGGAAGCAACAGCGTTAGCGTCGCCATCGTTGAGGGTGTCGATGTACTTCTGAGCGATTGCCTTGAAGTTGTCGTCTGCCTTGTCAGATTCGAGGATAGCGTAAGCATCGTCAACCAAACGGTTGCGGATTGCCTTCTGACCGAGGTACATACCAAAGCCGTGCTCAGCATTATCTTCAAAGAGGGAGTTAGCCCAAGCAGGACCGTGACCATCCTTGTTTACTGTGTACGGAGATGTAGCAGCGGGGCCACCCCAGATTGATGAACAGCCGGTAGCGTTAGAAATATACATTCTGTCGCCAAAGAGCTGAGTGATGAGACGAGCATAAGAGGTTTCTGCACAACCTGCGCATGAGCCCGAGAACTCGAGGAGCGGCTGCTTGTACTGGCTGGTGATAACGTTCATAGCAGGGCTGATGTCGTTCTTTTCAGCAACGTTAGCTACGCAGTAGTCGAATACCGGCTGCTGATTGAGCTGTGAATCGGCAGGAACCATTTTGAGCGAGTTTGTCGGGCAAACACCGACACAAACGCCACAACCCATACAGTCAAGCGGAGAAACAGCAAGAGTGTACTTGTAGCTTGTTTTGAAGATCGGCTTTGTTCCGAACTTTGTGTCAGCGGGAGCGGCGGCTGCCTCTTCCTCTGTCATAGCGAAGGGACGGATTGTAGCGTGCGGACAAACGAAAGCACACTTGTTACACTGAGCACAGGTGGTGTTATTCCATTCGGGAACCATAACTGCAACTCCGCGCTTTTCATAAGCGGAAGCGCCGTGCTCGAATGTACCGTCAACGTGATCAACGAATGCAGAAACGGGGAGAGAATCTCCTTCCATCTTTGCAACCGGCTTGAGAATGGTGTCAACCATCTTAACGAGCTTAGCAGGACCGTTTTCGGTAGCAGCTGTTGCCTTGTCCTCGGCGTTAGCCCAGTCAGCAGGAACGTCAATCTTAACGAATGCGGTAGCACCTGCGTCGATGGCCTTGTGGTTCATGTCAACAACGTCCTGACCTTTTTTGAGGTAGGATCTTGTTGCAGCTTCCTTCATGTAGGTGATAGCGTCTTCTGCCGGGAGAACCTTTGCAAGTGCAAAGAAGGCAGACTGAAGGATTGTATTGGTGCGCTTGCCCATACCGATCTGAGCGGCGAGGTCGATAGCGTTTACTGTGTAAAGCTGAATGTTGTTGTTAGCGATGTAACGCTTTGCTTCGGCGGACATGTGCTTGTCGAGTTCAGCAGCATCCCACTGGCAGTTGATAAGGAATACACCGCCCGGCTTAACGTCGTTAACCATTTTGTAACCCTTGATAACGTATGAAGGATTGTGGCAGGCAACGAAGTCGGCCTTGTTGATGTAGTACGGGCTCTTGATCGGCTTGTCGCCAAAGCGAAGGTGGCTGATGGTGATACCGCCGGTCTTCTTTGAGTCGTACTGGAAGTATGCCTGAACGTACTTGTCGGTGTGGTCACCGATAATCTTAATGGAGTTCTTGTTAGCGCCAACGGTACCGTCACCGCCGAGACCCCAGAACTTGCATTCGATTGTACCGGCAGCAGCGGTGTTGGGTGACGGCTTCTCTTCGAGAGAAAGACCGGTAACATCGTCTACGATACCGAGAGTGAACTGGCTCTTCGGAGCGTCCTTAGCAAGCTCTTCGTATACTGCGAAAATGCTTGAAGGAGGTGTGTCCTTTGAACCGAGGCCGTAACGACCGCCGATGATCTTGAACGATTTGCCCATCGAAGCGCAAGCGGTAACAACGTCCATGTAAAGCGGTTCACCGAGTGAGCCGGGTTCCTTCGTTCTGTCGAGAACAGCAATCTTCTTAGTTGTAGCAGGGATAGCTTCTACGAGCTTTTCTGCCGAGAAGGGACGATAGAGGCGAACCTTTACGAGACCGACCTTTTCGCCGTTAGCGTTCATGTAGTCGATAACCTCTTCTGCAACGTCACAGATAGAGCCCATAGCGATGATAACGCGTTCAGCATCCTCTGCACCGTAGTAGTTAAAGAGCTTGTAGTTGGTGCCGATCTTGGCATTAACCTTGTCCATGTACTCTTCAACGATTGCGGGTACAGCGTCATAGTATTTATTGCAAGCTTCACGATGCTGGAAGAAGATGTCTCCGTTTTCGTGTGAGCCGCGCATTACGGGGTGTTCAGGATTGAGTGCACGCTTGCGGAATGCCTTTACAGCGTCCATGTCAACCATTTCTTTGAGGTCGTCGAAATCCCAGATTTCGATCTTCTGCAATTCGTGAGAGGTGCGGAAACCGTCAAAGAAGTTGAGAAAGGGAACACGGCTCTTAATAGTTGCGAGGTGAGCAACGGCACCGAGGTCCATAACTTCCTGAGTATTTGTTTCTGCGAGCATAGCGAAGCCGGTCTGGCGGCAAGCATATACGTCAGAATGGTCGCCGAAGATGTTGAGCGCGTGGCTTGCAACACAACGAGCCGAAACGTGGAATACCGACGGGAGTAATTCGCCGGCGATTTTGTACATATTCGGGATCATGAGGAGAAGACCCTGAGAAGCGGTGTAGGTGGTGGTGAGAGCACCGGCTGCGAGTGAGCCGTGAACTGTACCTGCGGCACCTGCTTCTGACTGCATTTCAGAAACCTTTACGGTTGTGCCGAATATGTTTTTGAGGCCTGCTGCTGACCACTGGTCAACATAGTCAGCCATCGGGCTGGACGGGGTGATAGGATAAATGCCTGCAACTTCGGTAAACGCATAGGATACGTGTGCAGCGGCATTATTACCGTCCATGGTTTTCATTTTTCTTGCCATGAATATATCCTCCTTAAAATAATTAAGCAAAAAATAAATAATCATGCAAAAAGGGCATAGTGACCCCTTTGCATTCTCATACAATTAAAATAATAGCACCTTTCTTACAATATGTAAATAGAAAAAATGTTAAAAAAATGTCAAAATTATGCATCATTTTTTTACTAAAAGGATAATATACGCGCGGTATCGGTCGAATAGCCGCAAAAACTGTAAAAATTACCGCTTGATTTACCCGACCGATAACTTTTTTAACCCACCCTTTTTACCTATTGAAAATTCATTCGGTGAAACGTAAAAAACAGTGTAAATCATATAATCTATTGACATTTTTGAATTTTGGTTATATATTTATTGTGTGTTTTTATACACATTTACTTTTTAGGAGGAATTATTTAAAATGGACGACCCCGGGAGTATTATATTAAAGGTAGTATTGCTTTTTGCGCTGATTTTGGTGAATGCGTTTTTTGCCATGAGCGAAATGGCAATCGTAACTCTCAACGATTCAAAGATGGAAAAAATGGCTGATGAAGGCCATAAAAAAGCTAAAAAGGTGCTTCGATTGACAGAGGATTCGTCACGCTTTTTGTCAACAATTCAGGTGGGTGTTACCCTCGCAGGATTCTTAACTTCTGCCGTTGCCGCAACCTCGTTCAGCAGCATTCTTACAGCGTGGCTGACCGATATTTTCAATATATCGGATGGCTCGGTAAAGGGGCTTATAGCTTCACTTTCGCTTATACTGATTACTATTTTAATTTCGTATTTTTCGCTTGTTCTCGGCGAACTGCTGCCAAAGAGAATTGCCATGCACAATCCCGAAAGCATCTCTTTCAAAGTGGTTGGCATACTTCTGTTTTTTAAGGCAATTATGCGTCCGATTGTAGCCCTTCTCAGCGCATCGACAAACGGAATGTTGCGTCTTTTCGGAATCAATCCGAAGGATACACCGCAGGCGGTCACCGAGGAAGAAATCAGAATGCTTGTCGATGTCGGCGAGGAAAAGGGCGTTATTGAAGAAAGTCAAAAGGAAATGATAAACAACATTTTTGAATTTGACGATATCGTAGCCGCCGACGTTATGACCCACCGCACCGACGTCGTGGCCATTGATATAAATGATAGCTTCACCACCGTTTTAAAAACCGTGATGGAGGAAGGATATTCGCGAATCCCCGTATATGATGACGACCTCGACGATATAAAGGGTGTATTGTACGTAAAGGATTTGCTTAAATTCGTCGGTCAGGATTTGCCAAAGCGCGGCGTTTCCAAGCTGATGCGAAAGGCGTATTTTGTACCAGAATCGAAAAAGTGCGGCGAACTTTTTGCCGAAATGACCGAAAAGAGAATTCAGCTTGCCATCGTATCGGACGAATACGGCGGATTTGCCGGAATTGTTACCATCGAGGACCTGCTCGAATCCATCGTAGGAAATATGCAGGACGAATACGATGATGAAGAAGAGGAATTTGAAAAGCTCAATGATACAACCTATACCATCGATGGCGTGACCGACATTGAGGAGGTTGAGGAGGAACTTGGAATCAAGCTTCCTCAGGGCGAATACGACACTGTTGCAGGAATGATAATGTCCATTCTCGGACGAATTCCGGAGGAAAACGAAACCCCGACGGTCGAGGTTGCCGGCTGTGAATTCACCGTCGAAAGCATCAACGAGCGCCGAATCGAGAGGGTAAAAATCGTAAAACTCCCTGTCGAAGAAGCCGAAGAGGACGAATAATTTTTTACTTTATAAGGGGTGGACACCACCCCTTATTGTAAACATTAGGTATAAAAAATGTCAGTTCGCAAAATCCTGACAATAAATAAAACTACGGAGATGAATTCAACAAATGAAAAAAAGGACGAAAACGGCGGTTTTTATCGCCAAAAGTGCCGCTATTGCCGCTATCTATGCGGTGCTTTGTATTGTGGTGTCACCTTTTTCATACGGAATGATTCAGTGCCGAATTGCCGAGGCGTTGTGTGTGCTTTGCGCCTTTACGCCAACTGCAATTTACGGGCTGACGGTCGGCTGTTTGATAGCCAATATTTTCAGCTTCAATCCCGTCGATATGCTCTTTGGCACGGCGGCAACGCTTATTGCGGCAATACTCGCCTACCTTCTGCGCAACGTGAAGATAAAAGGGGTTGCGTGGCTTGTACCGCTTCCTGCTGTGATGGTCAATATGGCGATAATCGGGCTCGAATTGCAGGTCTATTTCCCGATGGAAAACAGCGGATTTTTGGTCGGTTATTTAATTCAGGCGGCGGCAATCGGGATCGGTCAGGTAATCGCCTGCTACGGACTCGGAATACCGCTTTACGTCTTTATCGACCGCACACGAATTAAGAAAATTATTACCGAATAGAAGGTTTTTTAATGGTAACAAAGGAACAAATCGAACGAATAAACGTCCTTGCGCGAAAGCAGAGGGAGGTCGGTCTGACCGAGGAGGAAAAGGCCGAGCAGGCGACACTTCGTCGCTTGTATATCGACTCGTTTAAGGAAAGCTTGGAAGGACAGCTTTCGTCAATCACCGTCGTCGAAAAGGACGGCTCCCGACACAAATTGGAGAAAAAACAATGAAGATAGTTATTCTTGACGCTCAAACGGTGACAAAGGGCGACCTTTCGCTGTCACCCCTCGACCGATTCGGTGAAAAGGTTGTGTATCAGCTGACGCCACCCGAGCTTATCGCCGAAAGGGTACGTGACGCCGATATAATTCTTTGTAACAAGCCGGTTCTCTGCGAGGAAAATTTAAAGGATGCAAAAAATCTCAAATACATCGGGCTTTTTGCTACGGGCTACAATAATATCGACACCGAATACACCGAAAAAGCGGGGATAACCGTTTGCAACGCAGGCAGCTACTCGACCGCCGCCGTAGCCCAGCAAACCTTTGGATTTATTCTCAATCATTTTTCAAAAATTGCCGATTACGACCGATTTGTAAAGGACGGCGGCTGGCTGAACAGCGAGACATTTTCACCCTTTGTTTTCGATACGGCGGAATTGGAAGGAAAAACGCTCGGTATCGTCGGTTATGGTAAAATCGGTCAGCAGGTTGCCCGAATTGCCAACGCCTTTTCGATGCGTGTGCTTGTCTATAAACCGACACCGATGGAGGACGGCAACGTCACCTTTACCGACCTCGACGAGCTGCTGAGAGAAAGTGACGTAATCACCCTCCATTGTCCGCTGAATGATAGGTCAAGTAAGCTGTTTAACGCCGACACCTTTGCGAAATGTAAGGACGGTGCGTACTTCATAAACACCGCAAGGGGCGGAATCGTCGACGAACAGGCGCTTTTTGACGCCCTCGAAAGCGGCAAATTAAGCGGAGCCGCCATCGACGTTTTGACCACCGAGCCGATGAGCCGCGATTGTGTCCTTTTCGGAGCAAAGAATATTACATTTTCGCCCCACGTTGCATGGGCACCGCTCCAAACGAGAGAGCGCCTGATGGGAATCGTCTGCGACAATATCGAGGCATTTCTCAGCGGCAAACCAAAGAATGTAGTAAAGTAAAAAATCAGGTATTTAAGAGGTAGAAATAATGATACGCGTGTTATCAAATTGTCACACCCACACTAATTATTGCGACGGAATATCGTCACCTGCCGAAATGGCGAAAAAAGCGCACGAAAAGGGTTTTGTTTCGCTCGGCTTCTCGGTTCATTCCCCGTTGCCGTACGAAAATGACTATGCAATAAGTGAAAATCGACTGCCCCTTTACCTCGACGAAATTGCGCAGTTAAAGGCGGAGTACGAGGGAAAGATGGAGATTCTGTCGGGTATCGAGCTTGACGCCGACAGCGAAATGGATTTGACACCCTTTGACTATGTAATCAGTTCGGTGCACCAGCTTCATTCCGACGATGGAAGAATTTATGCCGTCGACAACACCCCCGAGGAGCTTATCGAATGCGTTGACCAAATGTTTGGCGGTGACGCATTGGCTATGGCTGAGTGCTTTTATGCCGTCAGCGAAAGGGCGGCGCTTCGCGAAGGAGTACATATCGTAGGTCACTTCGATCTCATATCAAAGTTTAATGACGAAATTCACCTTTTTGATGACCGCGACCCATATTATTTTGCCCTTGCGCGTAATGCGATTTACAATATTTTGCGTAAAAAACCGGGTATGCTTTTTGAAATAAACACGGGTGCAATGTACCGTAACGGAAAGAAAAATCCATATCCCTCGTCGCAAATGCTTTCGACCATTTTTAACAACGGCGGCAGGGTGATTTTATCCTCCGACGCGCATAATGCACATTCCCTCGATTACGCGTTCGACGATGCACTTGCCGAGTGTAAAAAAGCGGGATTTACCTGCGTTTTCCGTATGCGAAAGGGCGCAATCGAAAAGCTCGAATTTTAACTCAAAAGATACAAAAAAAGCAGTCGCTCAGCGACTGCTTTTTTTGATGCTTTCTCCGTCTTTTTTTCGCGCAAAAAGCTCACGAAGTCCTATAAAAATCAGAAATGCCGAAAAGATTTTGCCGAGTATATTCGGCCCTATCAGCTCGGCTGAATATGCACCGACGACAACCCCGATCAGACCGCCCAAAATCATCGGAAATGCAAGTCGCCAAACGATTAGCTTTTTTTGCGAATGAATGATGAGAGCGATGACGGCGCAGGGGATAAAAAACAATAAATTTATACCCTGGGCGGTCATTTGGTCGACCCCTGCCATCAGCGTAAGATATATTATCAGTACACCGCCGCCACCTATTCCCATCGCGCCGATTATCCCCGACAAAATCCCCGCCAACCACATATATACACCGGCTATTTGAACCACATCCTAACACCCGACCAAATTATGAAAAGGGCAAATATTTTACGCAGCCAGCTATCCTTTATTTTGCTTAGCAAAATCGCCCCGATTACCGCGCCGACAGTTCCTGCGGGAAGGTAGCCGACGGCATCGGAAAAGGCGACCTTACCGTTTATCAAATACAACGTCGCACTGAAAATGCAGAGGGGCAGAATGAGGGCGATTGAGGTTGCGTGTGCCTGCTTTTGCTCGGCACCTGCCTTTTTGAGTAAGGGGACTGCAAGCATGCCGCCGCCTGCCCCGAGAAGCCCGTTTATAAACCCGACCAAAACAGAGCCAATATAGGCGACTCTTTTTTTCTTTGTGTTAATCGTTTTTAACCCTCCCTTATTTTCTGAAAAAGTGCAAAAAATCTACATTTTTTACAAAAATTCGGTTCAACCTTTGTCAAACCGGAAAAAACTGAAAGTTTCTTTATATAAATTCATTTTTATTATTGACTTGTGGTGACAAAATATGTATAATTCATTATGTATAGTAGTGTCACTATGTATGCCGTTTTATCGGTAGGCAAAGGGACGTCTTACATATTATAGGCGGCGAAGTGAGATACCGCCGTCAATAAAAGGAGCAAATGCTATGAGAAAATTTTTGGAAAAGAGAGTATTACCGGTTGTTGCAGCAGTTTGTCTGCTCGTAACAATGGTCGCCGTTGCGATCTCCTTCGCAAGTGCTACCGAGTATACCGGTAAAGAGGTTACTCTGGTGGTTTACGGTTCGGATTTAAAGGATAACGGATACCATCTTACCGTAAACGTTGACCAGGTATACAAGGGTGATAAGATTAAGACCAACGGAAACTGGCTTAACTTTGCTCTCAATTATACCGATGGCGAAACATCTAAGAGCAGCAAAATCAACGGTATGCAGAACTGGTACTGTGAAGGCGAATGGAAATTCAGTTCACAGCTCTACTACGGAAAGATTAATGGCTCTTCAAATAACGATCCTGTAACGCTCGATCAGCTTGGTACATGGAAATGTGTCACCAATATGGAAGGCGGCGGACAGGTTACACTTATTCAGTTTGAGGTTACCGAATACGTAGCACCTCCTTCAAGTGAAGCACCCAGCGAAGCCGAGAGCGAAGATACTTCAAGCGACACTTCAAGTGAAGTTGAGTCAGAAGAAATCGACTTCGGCTCCGAAAATCCGGCACTTGACTATTCACCCCGTATTATCAAATTCTGGCCCAAGCAGGGACCCGAATCATCCTATGTTACAAGCAAGGCCAATCCTTCTAACCTAGCCGGCTTCTCAACCGACACGGTTACAATCAATGGCGAAGAATATGCGGCATTTATGGTAGGCGACACCTTAAAGAACGAAACATGGTGGAGAGATCATAACCAGTATTCTTATGTTTCCGGCGATAAAACATATACAGGTTTCATTTATCACGTAAACCTTTATCATAAGGACGGCACAAAGTATTACTTCAAGGCAGGTACCGGCGAAGGATCAATGGTATTCGAAAAGCCGGGTGAGTATGTATTAAAGGGTACTCTTGAAGGATACAACAACGGCGCAAGACAGGATAAAGAAATCGAACTTGCTCGTTTCTACGTTTTCTGGCCGACTCAGAATATCATCGATCAGCTCGTTGATATTTCACAGGATGGCGGCTCATTCTATTATGAAAAGCAGCACGTAAACCTTGTTGTTAACGATACCACAGGTACAATGTGTGATTACGTAGGCGTTGACGTTGCCGACATTCACGTTTCCGACTCACTTTACATTGATACCATTTGGAGCAACTACCTTTTCGAGTACCGCATCGGTAAGGTAACCTACCAGGGTACAGTAGATAAGGTATATCTCTACGGTGTTGAAGGTAATGTATCCGGCTACAAGCAGTACGTTCCCGGCAACATGGGCGAAGATGACCATTACACCGAGCCCGAAACAGGATTCGGCGAATATATGGACGTAAACGATCCCGATATCGTAGGAAAGAAGCTCTTTACCTTCGAGCTTACAGGTACATACGCTATCTACGGCGAAGTTGTTACAGCTTCGGGCGTCAGACAGAATATCTACATGGGCAGCTTCAAGGTAACAGATACGCCTACAAAGGCAACACCTAACGAAAAGTATCATTATGAAAATGATCACCTTTACGCATATCAGCCGCGTGAAATCAAGTATTACATCGACGATGACAGCAGCTACTTGGGTACACATCTTACCTTCGATCCCGAATTCAACAATGTGTTCTATGTATCTGATAAGCTCGTAAACGGCAACTATTGGAGCAACAATAAGTTTAACTATACCGACGTTTACGGTAAGGTGCACACAGGAAATATTTATAACCTTAGCTATGTTCGCGTAACCGAAACAGGAACAACTCAGATGGGTTGGGCTCAGGTAGGTTACGGACATTCTACCGGTTACACTGGTGATCCCTTTGTACTCACCGAGCCGGGTCTCTGGATGCTCATCGGTCAGCAGATCGAAGATAACGAAAACGGCCGCATCAACAACGTAGTTATGGCTACCTTCACCGTATTCGACCTTAACGAAGACGATCCTCGTGGCACAGGCGACCAGTTCACCGACGTTTCAGAAGCAGTTAAGTGGAGCGGCTCCTTTAACAAGGCCGACTTTAAGGGTGACAGAGACAGCATCAACGCTAGCGGTTACCTCTATGCAAAGACTGACGATCTTGTTTCACTTCAGACTGTTGGACATCTCAAACTCGGTACAATCTTCAACGTTGTTGCTACTTATGCAAAGAATGTTGAAGAAGGCGGATCTGATGCCGACCAGTTTGTAGTTGAAGCAGGTGATCTCAAGCTTCACGTTAAGAAGGGAGCTCTCGGCACATACGAAGCTCAGATCATTTACAGAGGAACAGCCCTCGGTACAACCTATTTTACCGAAGATTATAAGTCAGCAGTCGGCACATACGACATCGAAAACAAGCTTGGCAAGATTACCGTTTATAAGGACGGCACAGCAATCAAGTGGATTTCCGAAACCGACGGAAAAGAAGTTACAACCTTTGACATCAGCAAGGATTACTACTTCAACGTAGCCGACGTTTCAATCGGTGTTGCAGGAGCAGGAAGCTACATTCCTTACCTCAGAATTAAGCCGGTTGACCCGACAGTTATCAATGTTACAAAGACAATCAGCTACGAAAAATTCACTAAGGAAAACTGGAAGGGTAATGTAGGAAACATCTCTTCTGATGGAAAATTGATTGCTAATGGACGCGACTTGCCGGTGCTTACATCGGTTGCTCCTTACAATCTCGGAACATCATTTACCGTTTCATCATACCTCACCAGATCAAACGGATTTACCAACTACTACGGTGAAAAATATCGTTTACAGGTAGGCGATATTACACTCCTCGTTGGTAACGATAAGGCCGGCGAAAGCCACTGTGTAGCCGAACTTTATTACAAGGACGTTAAGCTTGGTACAGCCGATCGCGGAGACGCCGGCGGTTACTCAATCAGCGGTCTTTGGAGTGTAAACTTCAATAATGGTATCATTACCATCACCTGTAAGGAAGCAAAGGACGGCAAGGTTAATACAATGAACTTTGTTTCAGAAGCAACAGGTAACGAAGTAACCTCATTCCTCGTTGACGACTACGATTTCGAAAAGACTCGTATTCACGTAGGAGCAGCAGGTAACTACGGTCCGGAAGGCACCTGTTACGTTAACGGCGTTACAATTTCACCGGGAAGCGGTGCAACAGGTAGCACAGGTTCAGCATCGGGAACCTCCGGTTCATCAACAAAGACAGGTGACGCATCTGCATCACTTTACGTAATTCTTGCAGTTCTCGTTGCAGCGGCAACCGTTCTCGTTACTGTACGCAAGGTACGCGTAGCATAATAAATTTTCTCATAGTATCTCATAAATCAAATCGACCGCAAGGAATTATCCTTGCGGCCGATTTTTTGTTTACATTATATAATAAAAGAGGTTGTGACATTCTTTCGTCACAACCTCTTTTATTATTTTTACTATATTTCGAATTCTTCCGGATTATGTTCGGTGAGTTTCGGCTTTTTTTGGGGCACTCGTTTCAGCGGGTCGTATTTAAAATGAAAGCATTTGTCATCGGGATTCATAATTCCCTTTTTGGTGCATAGAATGGACATGCCGTCGGGAGCCATTCGACCGACAACGCAAATGCGACATTCCTTTTTTATGTCCTTCGACATTTTCATTACTAAATCACCGCCTTTTCTACATTATATATCATTCCTTGATAAATTAAAAGCATTTTTTGCAAAAAACTCTTTTCGCGTCCGTGGTGGCTATCTTGCATTTGCAATTTTTGCGCTGAACATGACCACCACCGCCAGCAAAAGCATTGCCGCCGAAGCAGGTGCAGTTACGCTCGAAAAGCTGTCAAAACTCGGTAGTCCCGTTGACAGCACCGCAACCGTCTTTTCGGGCAAAAGTGAAACCGCCACCGAGCATAGCCCATACGAAATTGCCGCGTGGGTGATTCGGCTGAGTATGAGTATCCACGGTCGAATGAGTCCTTTTGACACCGTCATAACCTGCATAATGACCGATATTCCGCCAAAGCCGACCACCGCAGAAATCGCTTTTATTCCGTAGTTTACAGCTACCTTGCACCCGACCGTCACCTCTAAAATGAGTGCTAGTATTCTTGCATACTTGATGCTCGCAACAATCCCCGCGAACAGAATGACGCAACCGCATATTTTGAGCATTGAAACCGACGCGTCTGCCGTAGCGGTGACAAAGGCGTCGGCTATATTATAGTGTGGAGTGCCATCTTTTTTGGTGATGCCGTACGCGGATTTTTGGTCGCCTGTTTGAGCCCTGTTTTGTGTGCTAAATATTGACGAGTTTGACAGATTTGCATTTGCGAACACTCTTTTTTTGCCAAAGTTCAGTATTATCCGCGAAAATAATATCCCGTTTAAAACTGATGCCAAAATGTGAACGATGTATAGCAAATATCCGTATTCTTTGCTGCCGAGCATTCCCATTCCAACGGCGAAAATCAGCATCGCAGGAGACGAATTGACGGTGAATGTGAGCATTTTTTCGGCATCCGAGCGCAAAATTTTACCGCTGTCGTACAGCCGTCTTGCGAGAGATGCCCCGACAGGATACCCCGAAATAAAGGATAACAAAATCGGCGCCGCTGTCACCTTTGGCAACCCGAAAAGCCACCGTGTAAAAGGCGAAATCGGCTTTGATAGCGTATCACTTGCGCCCGATAGAGCGACAAATTCCGCCAGTATCATAAAGGGGAAAAGCGACGGAATTACAACATCCCCGCATACCGAAATGCCGCTGCGTATCCCTACCGAAATATCCGCACCAAAAATCAAAAAAAGACCGCCAATTACTACCGTGCAAACACCGACAACAATCCGTTTTATCATAAAAAAATCACCCCTAAAATATATGCACTCGCGTATTTTTATAGTCGCCTTGTCATAACATTTGATATACGGATTTAACGAGCTTATTCGGGGTGAGAAAATGTCAAGAAAAAAGGTTTATAGAGCGGCGGAGCATTTTTCGGACGCACTTGAAATTCTGCCCGGCACCCTTTCATCCTCCTGCGGAATTCAAATGTCGTCCAATCGCGAGGTGCTGATTGACGGCTGCCGCGGACTTTTGGAATACGGCGATGAAAAGATAAGGGTGAACGTCGGAAACGGCGTGGTCCAGCTTGTTGGCAGGGGGCTCGAAATCAAATCGCTGTCATACAAGGCGGTCGTGATTTCGGGATACATTCTGTCGGTCGAGTTCGAAATGTAGGGGTGCAAAAATGCTGTTTGTAAAGCTCATTAGAATAATTTTCGGCTATGTCAGGATAACTGTTTCAGGAGAGCATCCCGAGCGGTTTTTGAACCTTTGCGCGAATAACGGTATAGCCGTCTGGAATGTAAAACGGCGTGATGAAATTCTGCTTTGTTCGGTATTTGCACGGGATTACAAGCGGATACGTCGGCTTCGAAAAAGGAGCAGGGTGCGGCTGAAAATAAAGCGTCGTCGCGGTATTCCTTTTGTCGTCCACCGTTACCGTTACCGAAAGGGAATTGTTTTTGGAGCGTTGATTTTTGTGCTTTTTCTCGGCTTTATGCCAAAGTTTGTCTGGTCGGTCGAGGTATCCGGAAACGAAAGGGTATCTACCGACGAAATTTTAGGCGTAGCGAATGAAATCGGTATAAAAAACGGCGCAAAAATATCCTCCCTCGACACCGAAAATCTGCGTCTCGATTTTTTAATCGAAATGCCCGAGCTTTCGTGGTCGGCAATCAATATTGAGGGCAGTCGGGTTACCATCGACGTCCGTGAGCGGCTGTCAACCGAGCTTGTCGAGGATAAATCGCCCTGCAATTTGGTCGCCACCGCCGACGGTATAATTACAAAGGTATACGTCAAAAAAGGTAGTGCGGCGGTAAAGGTGGGCGACGCGGTCAGAAAGGGCGACGTGGTAGCTCTCGGTACGGTTGAATACGGCGATTTGAGTACGGTTCTCTGTCACGCAATGGGCGAAATTTATGCCGAAACAAACCGAAAAATCACCGTCACAGTCCCCCTCACCGAGACCAAGCTTATTCCAACCGGCAGAAGCGAAACAAAGCGTGTTTTTCAGCTTTTTGGCGTATATTTGCCACTCTATCTCGGCTCGGTAAAGTTCGATTACACAGCCACCGCCGATGAAAAAAGCTTGCAATCGGGGGATACCGTTCTGCCTCTTTCGATAATCGAAGCCGAATTTCGAGAGGTAAAAAAGACAGCGGTGAAATTGTCCAAGGACGAGGCAAAAAATCGGGCAAAAGCCGAACTTAAACTCCTCGAAACCGAGCAACTGAACGGGGCGAAAATCAAGGAAAAAAAGATAACCTTTACCGAAAATGAGGATGTGATTGTCCTTATCGCCGACTATGTTTGCGAAGAAAATATTGCCACCGAAAAGCCGCTTTCGATAATAGAATAAAAAGTTGATTTATACGCTTTTAATTGGTGAAAAAGTGTGATATAATAAATAAAATGACACCGATTAGGAGTGAAAAAACACGGAAAAGATGATAAATATTGACCGCCTCGATTATGCGGTCAATTTGTTCGGAAGCTTTGACGAAAATATAAAAATTCTCGAAAAAGAGCTTGGTGTAAGTATGATTTTGCGTGGCAGCGAGCTCAAAATTTGGGGCGATGAAGAAAAGGTTGCTTATGCGACCTCGGCTGTGTCGGCGCTGCTCGACCTTGCGGCAAAGGGCGAAACCCTCAATGAACAGAATATCCGTTACGCAATCTCGCTTTCGGAGGAGGGAAACGCCGATAAACTGAGTAAACTCGGCGGCGACTGTATCTGCATCACCGCAAAGGGCAAACCCATTAAGCCAAAAACGCTCGGTCAGCAGAAATATGTCGAATCAATACGAAAAAATACCATCGTCATCTCGATTGGCCCTGCCGGAACGGGAAAGACATATCTTGCCGTTGCCGAAGCTGTTGCCGCCTTCCGTGAGCATAGGGTAAACCGAATTATCATTACCCGACCTGCCGTTGAAGCGGGCGAAAAGCTCGGCTTTTTGCCCGGCGATTTGCAGCAAAAGGTTGACCCCTATCTCCGTCCGATTTACGATGCGCTCTTTGATATGCTCGGACCGGAGAGCTTCCAGCGCTACCAGGAAAGGGGCAATATCGAGGTTGCGCCGCTTGCGTATATGCGAGGCAGAACGCTTGACGACAGCTTCATAATCCTCGACGAAGCGCAGAATACCACTCCCGAACAGATGAAGATGTTTCTCACTCGACTCGGCTTTAATTCAAAAATGGTGGTCACCGGTGACATCACCCAAATCGACCTCCCCGATGCCAAAAAGTCGGGACTCCTCGAAGCGTCAAAGGTGCTAAAAGGGGTTGACGACATCGAGATTATCAAATTCACGCAAAAGGATATTGTCCGTCATCAGCTTGTTCAGCGCATCGTAAAGGCGTACGAAAAATATGACGAGCAAAAAAGGAGCAAGCGCCATGCCAAAGGTTAAGGTAACCATTCAGAATCAGCAACGAGCGGTAAAATTGCCAGGCGGAATGAGGACTCTTATTCGCCGTTCCTGTGCCGAGGTGCTTAAAAATCAGCGTTTTGAAAATGATGCGGAGGTCATTGTCACCCTCGTTGACGACGATCGCATTCACGAGCTTAATGCCGAATTCAGAAACGTTGACAGGGCAACCGACGTTTTATCCTTTCCGCTTGGCGAGGACGGGGTTTACGACCTCGACCCCGAAACCAACGCGTTACAGCTTGGCGACATCGTAATTTCGGTTGAACACGCTCTTGCCCAGTCGGTCGAATACGGTCATTCCTTCGACCGCGAAATTTCCTATCTCACGGTTCATTCTATGCTGCATTTGCTCGGCTTCGACCACGTAAACGGCGGCGACGAGGAGCGACTTATGCGAAACACCGAAAAGGAAATTATGTCAGCCCTCGGAATTCAAAGATAATTTTTAATATAATCCGTTACGTCTTGCCGTAGCGGATTTTTTATTGTATAATTGAGGTATATGAAAAAACGAACGGAGAAAATTCAATGAGCGAAATGACAAAGGGCGCATTCGTCGCCATAGTAGGAAAGCCGAACGTCGGCAAATCCTCGATTATGAATAGAATTCTTGGCCAAAAGGTAGCAATCGTTTCGGATAAGCCGCAAACGACACGAAATCGAATCATGGGAGTCCTCACCGAAAAGGAAACGCAGATAGTTTTTATCGACACACCGGGACTGCATAAGCCGCGAAACGTGCTCGGTCAGTCGATGGTAAAGGCGATTGAGGACTCGGTAGGCGACGTTGACCTTGCTATGCTCGTAGTTGATGTCGCCGAGTTTAAAGGCGAACCGTCAAAGGCGGATATGTCACTCATTGAGCGGTTTAAAAAGCAACGAATCCCTGCCATTTTGGTCATAAATAAAATTGATTTGCTGAATGATAAGGAAAAGTTACTTAACGTGACCTCGGTTTATACCGGTGAATTTGATTTTGCGGCGGTAATTTATTCCTCGGCACGTGACGGCTACGGCTGTGACACGATCCTCGCCGAGATAAAGAAATTTGCCGTCGAGGGACCGCATTTCTTTGACGACGATATGCTCACCGACCAAACCGAGCGTTCACTTGCCGCCGAAATCATCCGCGAAAAGCTTCTTCGTAGCTTGGATAAAGAAGTGCCGCATGGAATAGCCGTCGTTATCGAAAAATTCAAGGATAGAAAAACGAGCGCAGGTGAGGACATCGTTGACATTGACGCGGTGATTTACTGCGAATCGGAATCGCACAAGGGAATCGTAATCGGAAAGGGTGGCGCAATGCTCAAAAAGGTGTCGTCACGAGCCCGTCACGATATGGAAACCTTCTTTGAATGCAAGGTCAACCTTTCCTGCTGGGTAAAGGTAAAGGAGGATTGGCGAAATCGCCAGTCGCTCATTCACAATTTTGAATTAGACTGATTTTTCCATTCATATTAGCTACCGTTTTTTCGCAAAATAAGGGTGAAAAACTTATTTACGGGGCGATGAAAATGACGGTTGATTCAGCGTGGGAAAATTTCAAAAAAAGCGGCAGTGTTGCCGACTATTTAATGTATAAAAAGGTCGAAAGTGAGGAGGCGGAAGAAACTGAAAATCAATCTTGCAGGACTTGTAATCAAGGATACGGCGATTAAAGGGGACGACCGTCTTATTACCTTGCTGACCGCCGACCACGGCGTAATCCGTGCCTTTGTGAAAAGGGCGCGTCGGCTAAAAGGGACAAGCGCGGCGGCAACTCAGTTGCTCGGATATTCTCAGTTTAGCTTGTTTCGTAATCGCGATACATATACGGTCGACGAGGCGGAGGCACTCGACATATTTTTCGAGCTGAGAAACGATATTGAGCGGCTGTCATTGGCGCAATATTTTTGCGAAATTTGTTCAGTACTCGGCACCGAGGGAAGCTCGGCCGCCGATGAGCTGCGACTGACGCTTAATTGCCTTCACATGCTTGCTCGAAACAGCACCCTGCCGCCAATAATGATAAAGGCGATTTTTGAAATGCGAATGGCGGCAATAAGCGGCTTTATGCCCGAACTTCACGGCTGTTTGCGGTGCGAAGATACCGAAGGCGAAATGTTTTTTAACCTTAACGAAGGGGTGATTTTTTGTGGCAAATGCGCTCAAAATGGATGTAAGCCCCTTCCAAAAGGGGTGCTTGCGGCTCTGCGACACATTTGCTCCTGTCCGCTCGAAAGGGCGTTTAGCTTTTCGCTTTCCGACGAGGGACTGCGCATTCTCAGCGAAATAACCGAGCAGTATCTTATGGCGCAGGTCGACCACGATTTCACGGCGTTAGCGTTTTATAAATCACTTTTTGAATTATGAGGAGTACATAAATGTACGATATTTTGAAACATTCGAGGGTATTGGAGCTTGATAAAATACTCGAAATGCTCGCCGAAAAGACGAGCTGTGAGGACGCGGCAACCCTTGCCCGAAGCATAGTTCCGTCCACCGATATTTTTGAGGTGAATCGGCTTATCAATATGACTGACGAGGCGTATATCCTCACCGAAAGATATGCTTCACCCTCGTTTTATTCGCTCAAAAATGTAAAGGGTGCGGTCACCAGAGCGGCGGCAGGTGCATCACTTTCTGCGGGTGAGCTTCTCGACATAGCCGAGGGACTGCGCACCTATCGCAGCTTAAAGGATTGGTTCGGTCGCAGTGAGCAGTCGTCGCCGAGTTTAAACCATCTTTTTGACGGCTTGACGGCAAATCGCTTTTTGGAGGATAGGATTTTTACCTCGATAATCAGTCCCGACGAAATCAGCGACCACGCCTCAACCGCTCTTGCCGACATTCGCCGCAAAAAACGCGCTATGGAAGCATCTGTGCGCGAAAAGCTCGAAAAAATTATACGCTCGTCCACCTATCAGAAATACTTGCAGGAGGCGGTTATCACCATGCGCTCGGGACGCTTTGTCGTACCGGTAAAGAGCGAGTGCCGTTCATCCGTGCCGGGACTGGTCCACGATACCTCGTCAACGGGTGCGACCGTTTTTATCGAGCCGAGCTCGGTGGTGGAGGCAAATAACGATATAAAGGTGCTTATCTCAAAGGAGGAGGCCGAAATTGACCGCATTTTAGCCGAAATTTCGGCTATTGCAGGAGGATTTGCTGACTCGATTTGCGTCAGCTACGACCTCGCCGTCGAGATAAATCTAGTCTTTGCAAAGGCGAGTCTTGCTTACTCGATGAAGGCGGTAAAACCGATAATTTCAAATGACGGCTCGACCATGTTGCATAGGGCTCGACACCCGCTTATTGATAAAAACAAGGTGGTGCCGATCGATATCGAAATCGGCAATTCCTTTGACACGCTGGTGGTCACGGGTCCTAATACGGGAGGCAAAACCGTCACGCTTAAAACCCTCGGTCTGCTTACCCTGATGACAATGTGCGGACTGATGATTCCCGTATCGGAGGAAAGTCGAATTTCGATTTTTGACAGGGTTATGGCGGATATCGGCGACGAGCAGTCGATTGAGCAGTCGCTTTCCACCTTTTCGTCGCACATGGTCAATATTATTGAAATTCTGTCCGATGCCGACGAGCGAACACTCGTTTTGCTCGACGAGCTTGGCGCAGGAACCGACCCGATTGAGGGTGCTGCACTTGCCATGGCGATTATTGAACGTCTGCGTGAAAAGGGCTGTCGCGTTGCCGCAACAACCCATTATTCCGAGCTCAAATCTTATGCGATTGATACGTCGGGGGTGGAAAATGCCTCCTGTGAATTTGACGTGCAGTCGCTTCGACCGACCTATCGATTGATGATTGGCGTACCCGGACGGTCAAACGCATTTGCCATCTCCGAGCGACTTGGTCTGCCGTCCGAAATCGTAGCGCGTGCCGATGCGCTTATTGCCGATAACGATGCGCGACTTGAAAGTGTTGTTCGCTCTCTCGAAGAAGCAAAACATTCGGTTGATTTGGAGCGAGCCGAGGCGCAAAAGCTCCGCCAAATGCTTGACGAGGCGGAAAAGAAGGCGGCGGATACCGTTTCTGACGCCGAGGAAAAGAGCAAAAAAATCATCGAAAAGGCGAATTCGATCGCTGAAAATATCATCGAAAAGGCAACCAGAGGAGCCAACGCGATGATTGACGAAATCGACCGTATTCGCAAGGAAAAATCCCGCGATAACGACGACCGCGCAAGAAGGGCTCGTGCCGCAATGAAAAAGGGCGCGGCTTCATTTGAAAAGGGCGAAATCGAACGCGAAAAAACCGATTACAAGCTTCCCCGACCGCTTAAAATCGGGGACCGAGTGCGACTTGCCGACGTTGACAAGGAGGGCGACGTTCTCACCCTGCCCGACGGCGACGGAAACCTCTTTGTCCAGGCGGGTATAATTCGTACAAAGGTGAATATTTCCAATCTCCGCCTTATCGAAAATGCTGCTAAAAAGGCCGACAAATCGCTTGGCAGACGTACCCTTTCACGCTCAAAGGAACCGGTCAAAACCGAGCTTGATTTACGTGGAATGACGGCCGACGAAGCCATAATGGAGCTCGAACGATTTGTCGATTCGGCGGTACTATCGGGCATAAACGTCGTGACGGTAATTCACGGAAAGGGAACAGGCGTTTTGAGACGTGCGGTTGCCGAAAGCTTAAAAGCGAATAGAAACGTACGCACCTACCGACTAGGCGTATTCGGCGAGGGTGAGGACGGCGTTACAATAGCTGAGTTGAAATAAGACAAAAAAATAACCGTGACATTTCTGAAACGGAAATGTCACGGTTAAAATTTTTTTCAAAAATCGGAAAATTATTCAGCAACGACCTCTGCACAGTCGCAGTCGTCACAGTCGTATTCGTATTCATAGCATTCGTCATCGGCGAGATATTTGCAGCCGAAGTAACGATATAAAACGTAAGCGATTCCTGCAACGGCAGCAATAGCGGCAAGGGCTATTCCCAAGATGGTAAATACGTTCATTTTGTTTGATTTCATTTATTTATACCTCCATTTTTATTTTATTATATTCATTTTATACTAAAATATGCAAATTGTCAATTTTAATTAAAAGAATTTGCAAAGGGTAATCATCAGCGGCATGGTCACGACCGAAAAAATATGCGCGTATGACATCCCTTTTGAAGCGGCTTCGGTGTCGCCGCCGAATTTTGCCGCGAGCATCATAACCATTGCGGCGGTAGGAGCGCAGGCGGGAACGATGCAGGCGCTGAGCAGCTCACCCTTTATTCCAATCAGCGTAAAAATGCCGAGGCATATTAGCGGAATTACAATCAGTCGAAGCCCAACCGAAAGCATAAGCGGCAGGTCTTTTTTTGTGATTTTAAGCGGCGAAACCGACAGGTAATAGCCAATAACAATCATCGCAAGGGGTGAATTCATCGACGCCATAAATCCAATCGGCGCCGATACAATTTCGGGCAGATTCAGCCGCGAGAAAAAGAGGACAAATCCGATTAGCGTACCGATTACGCCGGGGTTTATGAGCGCTTTTTTGATATTGAATTTTCCCGCCGAAAACATTGCGAAGCTGAGCGTCCAAACAAAGATGTTAAATATCGCGATATAAACCGAAACGAGAAAAACGCCTCTTTCACCGAGTACGGCTTCGGCCATCGGAATACCCATAAATCCGCAGTTTGAAAGCGCCGTCGTGCAAACGAGTACGTTTTTTAGCTGTTTTTCCTTTTTTCTGAAAATGATAAAGGGTATCGCAAAGCCGATTATGTGGGTAATCACGGCGCAAATTGCCGCAACCGAAAGGTCACTTGCCGCCTTTAACGAAAATTCCATCGAGTCAAACGAGCTGATAATAACGCTCGGCGTGACGATATACAGCAGCGTATTTGTCATCTGCATAGCTCCGTCGCCGTTTAAAAGTCCCTTTTTTGAGATAACAAAGCCGACCAAAATCATGATAAACAGTATGACGACCTGAATGCCGACTGTGCCTGCGTAGCTAAAAAATTCAGTCATAGCGGAATATGCCCTCCGAATAAAATAATAATACTATTCTATACCAAACCATCTTGATTTTTCAACCGTTTTTTGCACAGCGGCGAAATTTAAACGGAAAAGGGGCTTTTTGCCCGAAAAAGTTGGAATTTCACGGACGAAAACCGCTTTACATAATAACAAAATGGTGGTATAATAACTATGTATAGCTTGATGTAATATTTGCCGCCTTTTCGGGAAAGAATAAATCCGAAAAACGAGGTGTGCATTTATGAAAGAAAAAGCGAAATCGACCCAGGACGAGCAAATAAATCAAACCATCCCCGACGTCGAAAACCCCGATAATCACCCGAATGACAATGACAGCGGTGATGACAGCGGCGACAATACGCGTGACACCATGTCCATCGACCAGCTCGAAGCGATTGCGCGAAGCGGCTCTGTTACCGCCGTTTCGGAAAAGGGGATTATCCATTGCCTGACCATAATCGGTCAGATTGAGGGGCATTACACCCTTCCGTCACAGAACAAGACGACAAAATACGAGCACGTAATTCCTCAGCTCGTCGCAATTGAAGAGGACGAGGAAATCGAGGGACTGATAATAATTCTTAACACGGTCGGCGGCGACGTCGAAGCAGGACTTGCAATAGCCGAGCTAATCGCAGGAATGAGCAAGCCGACTGTATCGCTTGTGCTTGGCGGCGGTCATTCCATCGGCGTACCCCTTGCCGTATCGGCAAAAGTGTCGTTTATCGTGCCGTCGGCGACCATGACCATTCATCCCGTGCGAATGAGCGGACTCGTCCTCGGCGTACCCGAAACCCTTTCGTATATTGACAAGATGCAGGAGAGAATTACCCGATTTGTCACCGATAATTCCTCTATCAGCGGCGAAAGGTTCAAGCGGCTGATGATGAACGTCGGCGAACTTATTACCGACGTTGGCACAGTGCTCGAAGGAAACGAAGCGGTCGAAAGCGGACTCATCGACCGACTGGGCGGACTGTCGGATGCCCTCTCTGCGCTGTACCAAATGATTGACGAAAAAAAGGCGGAAAAGAAAAAATGATGCTCTATTCAATCATCCCGAGCAAAATAGTAATGCTCGACCTGTCGGCGCAAACGGCCGAGTGTAAAAAGGACGAAAATGCCCTTTTACTGTCTACCAATCCGCGCGATTTTATCAAATCGACCGAAATAAAGCTGAATTCAGCGAATATTAAATAATTTTTGCAGAAAATTTTCTGCAATATACATATCTGAGGAGTAAATAATGAACGAATTTTTCGAAATTTTAAAGTCGGTGTTTTTCGGCATTGTCGAGGGAATAACCGAATGGTTGCCTGTTTCAAGCACGGGACACCTTATTCTTTTTGAGGAGTTTTTTAAGTTTGGCTTTGGCGACGATTACTGGAGTATGTATAGCGTAGTCATTCAGCTTGGAGCAATTCTGGCGGTCGTTACCATGTTTTTCGGCAAGCTGTGGCCATTCTCCTTCTCGGGCGGGATAAAGATAAAGCAGAGCGTAATGAGCATGTGGTACAAGGTGCTTGTTTCCTGCCTTCCTGCCGCAATAGTCGGCGTGTTGCTTGATGACTTTTTTGACAAATATTTTTACAACTGGATTACAATTTCGGTTATGCTGATTTTGTTCGGCGTTTTCTTTATCCTTGTCGAAAACAGGAATAAAAACGCGACCTTTTCGGTCAATTCGATAGCCGAAATCACATATAAACAGGCGGTAATAATCGGCGTGTGGCAGCTTTTGGCGGCGGCATTTCCCGGCACCTCACGTTCGGGAGCGACCATTATCGGCGCCCTGCTTCTCGGCATTTCAAGAAAAACGGCGGCTGAATTCACATTCTACCTCGCGATACCCGTTATGTTCGGCGCAAGCTTGCTCAAAATGCTTAAATTCAGCTTTAATTTCACTCCAATTGAACTCGCGGTACTGCTTGTAGGAATGCTGGTCTCCTATCTCGTTTCGGTGCTGGTGATAAAGTTCCTTTTAGGATACATCAGACGCCATGATTTCAAGGTTTTCGGCTGGTACAGAATTGCCCTCGGTGTGATCGTAATCCTCTATTTCGGGATAAAAGAGATTGTGTAAAAGCATAGAAATATAAAACATTTTTGGTTAAATAACCAGGAGGTTGAAGATAAATGGCGGAAAAGAAACCTACTCCCCCTAAATCAAGGTCAAGGTCAAAATCCGTAAAATCGAATTCAATTATCACGCCGATAATGCTTTTTGCGGTGGCAATTTTTTTGGAGGCGCTTGCCCTCATACCGCAAAAGGACGTCGCGGTGTGGAACTTTTTACATAATTTTATTCAGTCGTTTTTCGGACTTTGCGCTGTAGTTTGGCCGATATTTTTGGGATATGCGGCGGTGCAAATGTCGCGTGACATCGACGAAAAAAAGAGAAGAAAGCAGATTGTATTATGCGCGGCTGCTGTACTGTTTATCTCGGCGGCTATTGACGTTTTCGGTCCCAAGGATGAGCTCGGCTTTTTCGAGCATATAAAGGCGGCATATACGACAGAGGGCTTTTTCCGCTCGGGATTTCTCGGAGCACTTTTCGCTCTTCCCTTTACCGCCGTTGCAGGAAAAATTGGCGCAATAATTATTTTCGCTCTCGCAATATTTGTAGTTGTGATGATAATTACACGTACGGCACTTTACAAATTCGTTGACAAGGCAGGCAAACCCGCCGAAAAATTGCGTGAGGTTGCGGTGGACAAGTACCATGAGCATAAGCGCCGCAGGGCAGAAAAGGCGGCAGAGGTCGAGGTTGATACCCGATTTGCTTACGACATTCCTCTTTCGGGAGAGCCGGTTCGCGAAGCCGACGAGCTGAAACCCGATGACCCCGAGGAAATGAGAAAAAAAGGTCGCCGTGTAGTCGATTCATACCGACGTCACGACGTGCTTGACGATATGCCCGACCCGCTCGATAACGCACCCGTCCGGAACGAAACCGAGGACGAAAATGCAGGTGTAATTGACGAGGATTTGCTTAAAAAGCTTGACGAGTCGGTTGAGATAATTTACGCCGACAAAAAGCCGAAAAGAAAGAGTAGCGGCATCAAAATTACAGGTGACGATGAGGACGAGGATGAAATCGAGCAGCAGCCGGAATATAAATTCCCGCCAATCGACCTTCTCAAACGTCCGTCAAGCGATTCGACGGGTGATATTCGCAGCGAACTTACCGCAAACGCAGAAAAATTGGTTGATACCCTGCGTTCCTTTGGTGTCGAAACCCGAATTATAAATATCAGTCGAGGTCCCTCGGTTACCCGTTACGAGCTTCAACCGGCAGCTGGGGTAAAGATTAGCCGAATCACTAATTTGGCTGACGATATTGCCCTCAATCTTGCCGCCGCAGGAGTACGAATCGAGGCGCCGATACCCAATAAGGCGGCCGTCGGAATCGAAATTCCGAATAAAATTCGCACGTCTGTTGCCGCGCGTGAGCTGATTGAGTCGGCGGAATTCGTTTCGGCTCAAAGTAAGGTCACGGGAATACTCGGCAAGGACATTTCGGGCGCAAACTGCTTCATGGATATTGCAAAAATGCCTCACGTGCTTATCGCAGGTACTACCGGCTCGGGTAAATCGGTTTGTCTTAACTCGATTATTATGAGTATGCTTTACAAGGCAACTCCCGACGAGGTCAGAATGCTCATGATCGATCCGAAGGCGGTCGAAATGATGGTATATAACGGAATACCGCACCTGCTCGTACCGGTCGTTTCCGATCCGAGAATGGCATCGGGAGCGCTTTCGTGGGCGGTTACCGAAATGACACATAGATATAAGATTCTCAGCGACAACGGTGTACGAAATCTCGAAGCGTATAACGAACTCGCGAAAAAGAGTGACACGCTAAAACCCCTTCCGCAGATAGTCATTTTCATCGACGAGCTTGCCGACCTTATGATGACGGCGCCCAACGAAGTCGAGGATTCCATCTGCCGTCTGGCGCAAAAGGCACGAGCCGCAGGAATGCACCTCGTTATTGCCACCCAGCGTCCGTCGGTTGACGTTATCACCGGACTGATTAAGGCAAATATCCCGTCGCGAATTGCCCTCACCGTATCCAATCAGGTTGACTCACGCACCATTATCGATATGGCGGGAGCCGAGCGTCTGGTCGGTCGAGGAGATATGCTTTATTACCCCGTCGGCGTTGCAAAGCCGATACGTATTCAGGGTTGTTGGATTTCCGATGCGGAAATTGAAGCAGTCGCAAGCTTCCTTAAAAACGGTCAGAAAAATGACTATGACGAGAATATTCAGCAGGAAATCGAGCGTCAGGCAGCGCAGGAAAAGGGTAAAAAGGGAGGAGCTTCCGCTTCTGCCGAATCGTCTGACGGTGAATATGACGAGCTGCTTTCGGCCGCTGTCGAGGTGGTTATCGAGGCAGGACAGGCATCGACCTCTTTGTTACAGCGAAAGTTGAAACTCGGCTATGCCCGTGCGGCACGAATCGTTGACCAGCTCGAAGAAAAGGGCGTTGTCGGCGCTTATGGCGGCGCATCAAAGGGACGCGAAATTCTCATCACAAAAGCACAGTGGATGGAAATGCAGGCAACAGGAGCCGACGAGTTACTTGCCGATGAAGACTAAATTACATAAAATTATAATTATCGCAGTTGTGATTATCACTACTGCGATAATTTCGGTTACAGGATGCTTGGAAAGGGCGTTTGTTTTCTTTGGGCTAAAGCGGCTACCCGATTCGACCGATGCCGTCCGTTTCGTCGACGTCGGTCAGGGTGATTGCACCCTTGTCCAAAGTGACGGGGCGGTTATGCTAATCGATACCGGTGATTCGGGTCACGCTATCGCCCTTTGTAATTATATTCGTTCACTCGGGTTTGAAAAGATTGATAGGGTGATAATAACCCATCCTCATTCCGACCATCTCGGCGGACTCGAAACCATTTGCAAAAGGATGCAGGTTGACTCGGTGTATATTACTACCATTCCGCCAAGCGATTTGAGTGACAGAGAGGCGTTTGACGGCTTTAAGGAGTCCTATTCGGGCGAGATTGTTTCACTTGCCGAAATGGATGATTTTCGTTTTGGCGGCTTTGAGGTGAATACGGTGCTTTTTGACGAATATGCCGCCGACGAAAATGACCGCTCGGCAGTAATTTCACTTCGATTTGGCGAATATGGTTTTCTCGTAACGGGCGACATTTCGAAAAACGACGCGAATATAAATCAGTCGGCTGACGTGCTGAAAATAGCCCATCACGGCAGTGAAACGGGCACCTCTGTCAAGCTTTTGTCGGCGGTGAAGCCCGACTATGCAGTCATTTCGGTCGGCGCGGATAATAGCTACGGCCATCCGTCCGACGAGGTGCTTTCTCGGCTGAAAGGGTCGGGAGTGAAAATTTACCGAACCGATTGCAACGGAACGGTCAGCTTTTTGCCGGGTGACGGGATGAAAATTATTACGGAATATTAAGGTGTTCATTTAATGAATAGACAGAAATTTACCGGAAGCATACTGCTTCTTATCGGTGCGATTATTTGGGGTGTTGCCTTTGTCGCGCAGGCAAAGGCGTCAAACATCGGCGCATTTACCTTCAACTGCGTGCGAAATATAATCGGCGGTATTGTTTTACTGCCGCTCGTTTTGGTATTGCGAAAAAGGGACAGCGCTACCCCGAAACCGAAAAAAAGCCCGAACCTTTTCATTTGCGGCGCAATATGCGGTGCACTTTTAGCCGTTGCGTCGGCATTTCAGCAGTCGGCGATAAATATGGGCGCATCGACGGGAAAGGCAGGTTTCATCACCGCCTGCTATATTATTTTCGTTCCGCTAATCAGCACCTTTTTTGGCAAAAGGGTTTCACCGCTTTTATGGCTTGCCGTTGCGCTTTCGACGGTTGGACTTTATCTGCTGTGTATGACCGAATCCCTTGTGCTCGAAATCAGCGACCTGCTACTCCTCGCGTGTGCCGTTTCGTTTGCCTTTCAGATTCTGGCAATCGACCGCTTTTCGCCATATTTCAGCGGAATAAAGCTCGCTTGTGTCGAGTTTTTTGCCTGCGGAATTTTCAGCGGAATAATGATGTTTATATTCGAAAAGCCGAGCTTGTCGGCGATTTATGCGGCGGGTATGCCGATTTTATACACCGGCGTATTTTCGAGCGGAGTCGCATATACCCTCCAAATCGTTGGTCAAAAGAAGCTTAATCCAACCGTTGCAACACTCATAATGAGCTTGGAGTCGGCGATTGCTGCCATTTCGGGTTGGCTTATCCTTAACCAATCAATGCGACCCGAGGAGATAATCGGCTGTGTCATAATGTTCGCGGCTATCGTAATAGCCCAGCTCCCAACGGAAATTTTAAAAAGAAAATGAAAAAATCGGTAGCCGCTAAATCAAGCGACTGCCGATTTTTTAATACTGTATCAGAATTCGGTTGCGATAATTTTAACGCATCCGTCGGGGGAATATTGCCAACGGTCGATGTGACCGCTGTCGATGAAATATTTAATGGGAGACGACCTTTTTTCAGCGTCAAACACGTCGATTATAATCAATTTCAGCTTCATTTTTTCCTTGATTATGCTCTTTATGTAGACGCTGACCTTTTGCCCTGCTTCTACATCGTCTCTCGGCTCGGCGAGACCGGCGAGATTCGGCGCAAGCTCGATAAAAATGCCGTAATCCTCGACCGTGCGCACAATTCCCTCAACCGTTTCACCTTGCAGAAATTCGGCGGCATTTTCCTCCCACGTGCCGAGCAGCTCCCTTTGCGAAAGCGAAACTCGCCCGAGCTCGTCAATCGACTTTACCGCCGCTTTGATGCTGTCGCCCGGCGAAAATCGGTCGGACGGATGCGAAATTCGCGATACCGAAATGGCGTCGATTGGCATAAGCGCGATTATTCCGCAACCGATGTCACAAAATGCGCCGAAATTTTCGAGATGGGTGACCTTTGCGTTTATAATATCGCCGGGAATTAGCGACGAAATATATTCAGCTTGGCACTTTTCCTGAGCCGCACGTCGAGAAAGAACGGCGGTTTTATTATCGGCATCGACCGACTCGATTATGAACGAAACGGGCTTTCCCACGCGCGAAATCAGCGCAATGTCACGAACGGTTCCTTCGCGTATTCCGATTGCACCTTCTTCGCGGGGAATAATGCCCTTGATTTCGCCCAGGTCGACGAGTAGATTATGCTCATAGTCGCAAAGGGTGACGGTTGCCTCGACTATTTTTCTTTTCAGCGAGGCGTCTTCGAGCCCCTTTATCGAGGATAAATTTGCGCGATTTTCGGTTGTATTCAGGAGGTATCCTTCGGGGTAATAACTTTCCATTTTTACATTTTCCGCCTTTCCGGTCTGCGTTTTTTTGCAGATTTGTTTTGTCAGTCTTTCAAATATATGCAATAATCGGTTATACTATAACGCAATCGACCGAAATTTTATTTGCGCCCGAATTGTGCAGTATCGGTGTCACGCTTTTTTTATCCTCGGTAATGAATTTCATTCTGCATTTTTGACTGAGTGCGGGTTCGTAGTAACTCGTTTTGGTCGCGTAGCCGTATCCTTTTGGGCGTAAAATGTCCTTGTCTCTGCCGTAAACAGGCCTGTACGGAAGTACAAACGGCGACACAGTATCCTTGCGAAAAATCGGCTTTGTAATGGTCACGCGTTCAACGTCGGTAAAAGCTTTGAGCCGATTTGCCGCAATTTCCGCATATTCGATATTTTCGAATTCTGCCGTAATTTCGAATGGCATATTTTCACCGCCTTTTTTTCTTTTCCTACATATTATTTACCGAAAACGGCGGTAAAATAAATTAAGTACAGAGGTAATATTTTATACCGAATGGCAATATTTTTTTACAAATAAAATGATTGTCATCTCGGAGGAGAATATGATAAGCTTTACCCTAAAAATGCCGTCAAAGAGGAATTTTGCAATTTGTGCGGTTTGTATAATTTCGGTTATCGTCATAGCCGCTTTTGTCGTCCAGGGCGGCGGCATGAAGGGGACATATGACAGTATAGAAAGCCAGGTTGAATATGCTCGTTCTTTCGGCTGGGATGTGTCGGAAAAACCGGTGAAGGTTCAAAAATTTTATATTTCCGACAGCTTGGACGACGACCTGAAAAGGTACAACGAAATTCAGCTTTCGCAGGGCTTTGATTTGCGCGAGTTTACCGGCTGCGAGGTCGTCAGATATTCTTATTCGGTGAATAATTATCCTCACTGCCCGACAGGAATTTTGCTTAATTTAATGGTGTGCGACGGAGATATTGTGGCGGCTGATATTCAGTCGGTAGAGGGTGACGGATTTATCCATTCGGTAAAAATGCCGCAGTAATTTTAGCCGCCAAAACATAAGTTCATAAATTGGTCATAAGTTATATTTTTTTACACCATAAACCAACAAAAATTATGCGCTTTTGTGCAATCCGCTTAATTGAAAAAAATTCGTTGGTAAATATAAATAAATAGAGGGTATTATATTTGTTTGATTGGGGCATAGTATTTGTAAATTTTGTTTGATATAATAACCATTAGAATATAAGGCGGAATGTATTTCGCTTAAAATGGAGGTCAGTTTTAATGGCAAGTTTAACACTCAAAAACATTGTAAAGAAATACCCCGGTAACGTTCTTGCTGTATCCGACTTTAACCTTGAAATTAAGGATAAGGAATTTATAATCCTCGTAGGACCGTCCGGTTGCGGAAAGTCAACCACTCTCCGTATGATTGCGGGACTCGAAGAAATTACCGAAGGTGAACTTTATATCGGCGACAAGCTGGTAAATGACGTTGCACCGAAGGATAGAGACATCGCAATGGTGTTCCAGAACTACGCTCTTTATCCGCACATGACCGTATTCGAAAATATGGCATTCGGTCTCAAATTGCGCAAGACTCCGAAGGATGAAATCAAGCGTCGCGTGGAAGAAGCTGCACGCATCCTTGATATCGAACATCTCCTCGACAGAAAGCCGAAGGCATTGTCGGGCGGTCAGCGTCAGCGTGTTGCTCTCGGACGTGCTATCGTACGTGAGCCGAAGGTATTCCTTCTCGACGAACCGCTTTCAAACTTGGACGCAAAGCTTCGTGCACAGATGCGTACAGAGCTCGCAAAGCTTCATAAGAGAATTGGTACAACCTTTATCTACGTTACCCATGACCAGACTGAAGCTATGACAATGGCTGACCGTATCGTAGTTATGAAGGACGGTCTCATCCAGCAGGTTGACACACCGACAAAGCTTTATGACAAGCCGGCTAACAAGTTTGTTGCAGGATTTATCGGCTCGCCGCAGATGAACTTCGTTGAAGGTGTCCTTCTTAAAGAAGACGGAAAGATTTACTTCGAATTCGGTACCGAAGATACAAAGACTCGCAAGGGTGTTAAGTATAAGATTCTTCTCCCCGAAGAAAAGAATGCTAAGGGCAAGCTCGACGAATATATCGAAGAAGAAAAGACTGTTATCGCAGGTGTTCGTCCCGAGCACATTTCTGACGATGATGCTTACGTTGCAGCTCATCCCGAATGCGTTGTAAAGGCGCACGTTGACGTAACCGAAATGATGGGTGTAGAAACCTATCTTTACATGGGTTGCGAAGGATTCAACCTCAATGCTCGCGTTGACCCGAAGACTGCAACTCGCGCAGGTGACGACATCTCCGTAGCATTCAAGAGTGAGTTTATCCACCTCTTTGATGCCGAAACTGAAAAAACTATCGTTAACTGATAGCTTTTTGAATCGCAAATTAAAAGGTACAAACCGCTTCGACCGTAAAAGGTTCGAGGCGGTTTTTTATGTGCAGATGAAGGTGCGGTACAATGCATATATAATGTAAGCCGACGGCGTGAAAGGGCAAAACTTGTCATAGTTTAATAAAATTTTTGCAAAATTGTAAATAAAATGTATTTTTTAAAAATATTATAAAAAACTATTGACAGAATGGAAAAATAGTGGTAAATTAAACACAGTTAGCACTCGCTAGGTTAGAGTGCTAATGAATAGAGATAATAAAAAACGAAGGGTGGGAAGTGAATGGACCTTACACCGAGAAAGCAGGACATACTATCGTCAATAGTAAGCATTTACATCGCAAACGGCGAGCCCGTCGGCTCAAAGCTGCTTTGCAATCTGATCGGAAATGTTTCGTCAGCGACCATTCGTAACGAAATGAGCGACCTCGTTATAATGGGACTTCTCGACCAACCTCACACTTCGGCAGGACGAGTGCCAACGGCGGCAGGACTTCGCTACTATGTACGTAATCTGCTCGGCAAATGCACCATCCACCCATCTGACAAGTATCTAATTGACTCAATTCTTCCTCGCATAGCCGAAAAGGACAATATGCTCGAAGCAGCGGCAGGAGCACTTGCGGAAATCACCCGTTGCGCAACCCTCATCACGTCCGAGGCCGACCATTCGACCCGAATTCATACCGTCGAGCTGGTCCCCATTAGCGAAAGGGTAGCCGTTATCATCCTCATCACCTCGGCAGGAAACGTAATTTCACGAAAGCTAAGGTTAGAGGAGCCGCTTTCACCCGAAGGAGCCGAGCGCTTCATCGCTCTTGCGAAAGGGCAGCTTAACGGTAGCGAGCTGTTAAAGTTTAACGCCGCCGAAACGGGTAAGCGGATTATGGCCGACGCAGGCGAATACGCATACGAAACGGCACCGCTTGTAAAGGCGCTGTCGGGACTTGTAAGCGAGGCAACAGGAGCTGAAATGAAGCTCAACGGTCAATCGAATTTGATGTGCTACGGCGGAATGTCGCCGGTTGCCGCACGCGAAATTTTCGAACTCATTTCCAGACGGCAAACAATGATGAAGCTGCTTGACGATTGCTCGTCCGACCACGCAGGAGTAATCTTTGGCGACGAAACGGGATATCACGTGCTCGCTAATTCAAGCATTATCGCCGCCCGTTACCGACTCGGAAACGGCACACATTTTGGCTACGTCGGACTCATCGGACCGCGTCGAATGGACTATGAAAGAATGATTCCCTGCGTCGAATATTTTGCCAGAGGGCTCGGCGCAATTATGAACGGAAAGGAATGACTTTAAATTGGCTAAAAAGGAAAAGGAGCAGCAAACGGCTGCGGCTGAACCCGAAACAAATACCCCCGAAACAGAGGCAGCAGAGGAGCTTTCAGCCGAACAAAAGCTGCAAAACGAGCTTGCCGAAACAAAGGCAAAGCTACTGTCACTTGCCGCCGAATTTGACAATTATCAAAAGCGGTCGGCTCGTGAAAAGGAGCAGCTTTCCGCATATGTAAAGGCCGACGTGGTAAAAAAATTGCTTCCCGTTGTCGATAACATCGCCTTTGCAGAGAATAGCGACCACGATTCCGCCGACTATGCAAAGGGACTCGAAATGATAATCAAGCAGTTTAAGGAAAGTCTCGAAAAAATGGGACTCTCGATGATCGAAGCAAAGGGTCAGCCCTTTGACCCCAATTTCCACGAAGCAGTAATGCACGTCGAGGACGAAACGCTCGGCGAAAACGAGGTAGCCGAGGTGCTTCAAGCCGGCTACAAGCTCGGCGAAACGGTGCTTCGTCCCGCAATGGTAAAGGTAGCAAACTGATTTATTTCAGTTTAGTATAAAAAAGTTTACAAAACACATTTAATTATATTGGAGGAAAAATTATTATGGGAAAAATTATTGGTATTGACTTAGGAACAACAAACTCATGCGTAGCCGTTATCGAAGGTGGCGAACCGGTAGTTATCGCTAACGCAGAGGGTATGCGCACAACACCTTCTGTTGTCGCATTTTCAAAGGTAGGAGAGCGTCTTGTCGGTCAGGTGGCAAAGCGTCAGGCAATCACCAACCCCGACCGTACAATCGCATCAATCAAGCGCGAAATGGGCTCGAACTATAAGGTAACTGTTGACGGAAAGGATTACACTCCCCAGGAGATTTCCGCAATCGTTCTTCAGAAGCTCAAGGCAGACGCCGAAGCATACATCGGCTCACCAGTAACCGAGGCCGTAATCACCGTACCCGCTTACTTTACCGACGCACAGCGCCAGGCAACAAAGGACGCAGGACGCATCGCAGGACTCGACGTAAAGCGTATCATTAACGAGCCGACAGCAGCTGCTCTCGCATACGGCGTTGACAAGGAAAATGACCAGAAGATAATGGTATACGACCTTGGCGGCGGTACCTTTGACGTTTCGGTTATCGAAATGGGCGACGGCGTTCAGGAGGTTCTCGCAACCGCAGGTAACAACCGTCTCGGCGGCGACGACTTTGACCAGAGGGTAATGGATTATATCTGCGACACCTTTAAGGCGGAAAGCGGAATCGACCTTAAAAATGATAAAATGGCAATGCAGCGCGTTAAGGAAGCCGCAGAAAAGGCAAAAATCGACCTTTCGGGCATGACCACGACCGACATCAATCTGCCCTTCATCACCGTTGATGCAACAGGACCCAAGCATTTCGAAACAACCCTCACAAGAGCAAAGTTCAACGAACTCACAGCCGACCTGGTTGAAAAGACAATGGCACCCGTTCGTCAGGCACTTGCCGACAGCGGACTCACTGCCGCCGAAATCAACAAGGTGCTTATGGTAGGCGGATCATCACGTATTCCTGCCGTACAGGAAGCAGTAAAGAACTTTATCGGCAAGGAACCCTTTAAGGGAATCAACCCCGACGAATGTGTAGCCGTTGGTGCCGCAATTCAGGGCGGTGTACTCGGCGGCGACGTAAAGGGACTCCTTCTCCTCGACGTAACTCCGCTCTCACTCGGTATCGAAACAATGGGCGGCGTTTCGACAAAGGTTATCGACCGCAACACCACCATCCCGACAAAGAAATCACAGATATTCTCGACAGCAGCCGACGGTCAGACTTCGGTTGAGGTTCACGTATTACAGGGTGAACGCGAATTCGCCAGAGATAATAAGACACTCGGCGTATTCCATCTCGACGGAATCGCTCCTGCACCCCGCGGAATTCCGCAGATTGAGGTAACCTTCGACATCGACGCTAACGGTATCGTTCACGTTTCGGCAAAGGACCTCGGTACAGGAAAGGAACAGTCGATTACCATCACTTCCAATACAAATATGTCCAAGGAAGACATCGAAAAGGCCGTTCAGGAGGCCGAGCAGTATGCCGCCGAGGATAAGAAGCGTCGTGAAGAGGTTGACATCATTAACGGCGCCGACCAGATGGTTTATACCACTGAAAAGATGCTTACCGATATGGGCGACAAGCTCACCGACGAGGAAAAGGCCGATATCCGCGCAGGAATCGACGCACTTAAATCCGAGGTAGAGAAGAAGGATATCGAAGCAATCAAGGTGAAGCAGGAAGAATTGCAGAAAAAGGTCTATGCCGTATCTGAAAAGATTTATAAGGCGGCCCAGGAAGCACAGCAGGCAGAGGGCGCAAATGCCGCCGGAGCTAATGCTGATAATGTTTATGACGCCGAGTACAACGACGTTGACGAAACAAAGTAATTGTAAATAAAAGCTTTTTTGAACGGAGTCCCTGCCGACAAAAAAACAGGGACTCCGATGAAATTTTAGTAAACTCGCTGGGGGAATAAACTTGGCAGATAAGAGAGATTTTTACGAGGTGCTCGGCGTTGACCGAAGCGCTTCTGACGATGAATTAAAAAAGGCATACCGAAAGGCGGCAAAAAAATATCACCCCGACCTTAATCCCGGCGATAAAGAGGCGGAAGCTCGGTTTAAAGAGGTGAACGAGGCCTACGAAATCCTTTCCGACCAGGAAAAAAGGTCCCGTTACGACCAATTCGGTCACGCAGGAGTCGACCCGAACTATTCGGCTGGTGGCTACGGCGGAGGCGGATTTGGCGGCGGATTTGGCGGCTTCGGCGACTTTGGAGACATTGGCGATATTTTCTCGAGCATCTTTGGTGGCGGATTCGGCGGCGGTCGAGCCAACCCGAATGCGCCCAGACGAGGCGGAGACGTTACCACCTCGGTCACCATTTCCTTTGAGGAAGCGGCAAAGGGCTGTAAAAAGAAGGTCAAGGTTACATCCATCGACGGCTGTACCGATTGTCACGGTACGGGTGCCGCCGACGGCACCACGCCAAAGTCGTGTCCGACCTGTCACGGTACCGGTCACGTAAAGGTCGTTCAGCGTACACCCTTCGGTCAGATGCAGACACAGCGTCCCTGCGACCAGTGCCGCGGTAGCGGAAAAATTATCGAAAAGCCCTGTCGCACCTGCGGCGGCAAGGGAAAGGTTCGCCGCACACGCGAGGAGGAAATCAATATCCCTGCAGGAATCGATGATTCGCAGATTTTGGTAGTCAGAGGCAAGGGCGACGCAGGAATAAACGGTGGTCCTGCCGGCGACCTGAACATATCGGTAAACGTACGACCGCATCCCGTATTCGAAAGGGACGGTACTGACGTTTATTGCGAGATTCCGATTACCTTTGTCCAGGCGGCACTCGGAGCCGAAATTCAGGTACCGACGCTCGACGGAAAGGCAAATCTCAAAATTCGCGAGGGTACACAGCCGGGCGATAAATTCCGACTTAAAGGAAAGGGAATTGTCCGTACCAACTCAACCTATCGCGGTGACCAGTACGTTATTATCACCGTTGAGGTGCCAAAGGATTTGACAAAGGCGCAAAAGGAAATTTTGACCAATTTCGAGGCAAAAACAACCGAAAACAACTACGCAAAGAGAAAATCCTTCTTTGAAAAGGTAAAGGATGCCTTTAAGGATTAAATGAACGAAAAAACCGCTCATCTTATTAAAGATGGACGGTTTTTTATGACAAAATAGTTGCAATCAGGGCAATTTTATGCTAAAATTATGGGAAATGATTGTGGGGTGCATACCTTGAATTACATAACCGAAAAAGTACGCGAAATTCCTGTAAAAGAGTCGTGCGACGTGCTGGTTGCCGGTGGCGGAATAGCCGGAATTTCAGCCGCACTTGCCGCCGCTCGCGAAGGGGCAAAGGTCACTCTCATTGAACGTGAATATACCCTCGGTGGACTTGCAACGCTGGGACTTATTGCGATATATTTACCGCTTTGCGACGGAAAGGGGCGTCAGGTTTCCTTCGGTATAGCCGAGGAACTGTTGCGCCTTTCTATACGCTACGGTACCGAGCGTCGCGAAGATACTCCCGCAATGAAGGCGTGGCTTTCGGACGAAATTGATATGAATAAGAGAAAGAAGTATCGTTTTGCCGCCCAGTATAATCCCCATACCTTCGCCATTGAATGCGAGCAAATGCTTGTTAAACTTGGGGTAAAAATTATTTACGGTACTGTCGCCGTTGCCGCCGAAACCGATAATGGAAAAATCACCCACGTGGTAATCGAGAATAAGAGCGGACGAAGCGCAATCGCCGTAAAATCGGTCGTTGACGCTACGGGAGATGCTGATATTTGTAAGGTTAGCGGAGCCGCAACCGAGCATTTTGCAAAAGGGAATTCCCTCGCGAGCTGGTATTATTATTTCAAGTCGGGAAAGGTCGGATTACGCCTTCTCGGAGCCATTGACGACCCCGATAATCCCGATCAGGAGGGTAAACTCAGTGACCGCAAATTTAGCGGTGTTGACGGAGACGAGCTTAGCGAAATGACCATTTTGGCCCACGCCGAAATGTTAAAGGACATTGACTCTCGCCGCAAGGATAATCCCGAATACGTACCCGTTTGTCTGCCCACAATTCCGCAGGTTAGAACCACTCGTCGCATTGTCGGTATCGCAACAAGCGAAATCGACGATATGCACAAGCGAGTCGAATCGAGCATCGGAATGGTCGGCGATTGGCGAAATAGAGGACCCGTTTACGAGCTTCCGTTCGAGGTTCTGTACGGGAAGGAAGTCAAAAATCTTATTACCGCAGGACGTTGCATTTCGTCAACCGATGAAATGGTCGAGGTGACCCGAGTTATCCCCGCCTGCGCAGTAACAGGTCAAGCAGCAGGAATTGCCGCAGTAATGACCGACGATTTTGCTTCCCTTGACGTAAGCGAGCTGCAGAAAAAGTTGGTTGCCTCGGGCGTAAAACTTCACGAGAACGAGCTAAAATAGCAAAAAATATCGATAGTAAAAAATCGCCAAGACTTTCGCAGTTTTGGCGATTTTTTTACATAAATCGTACATTCTTTGAAAATATTTTGTATTGAATAGCAAAGCAAATTAAGGTATAATTTAAATGTATAGTGTTTTCAAAAAAAGGAGTATAGCAATGTTTAAGTCTAAAAAGCGTATATTATCAATCATCATCAGCTTGGTTATGGTGCTCAGCACCATTTCCGTGCTTAATTTCAGCGCAGTAGCCGCCACGGAGGAAAAGACGGTACTTATTTCCTGCTCTGACTTTCAGGCAACCTACGACAGTGACGGCGCCCTGACCGTAAAAACCATCCTCAACCGAGTAAAAGAAAGCGGAATTACCAAAATTGACGGTTTGCTCTTTACAGGAGATATGACACGTCATTTGAATAACCTGCCGTCCCAGAGTGAGTCGGGTCTCGCCGCATTAAAGGACGCTGTAAAATCACGTTACGATATTGCCGACAGCGATATGGTTTTTGTCCGCGGAAATCACGACCCGGTTGGCACACAGGGCGCATCCGAAAGCGGAAATAACGACGACGCAGATGGTAAATACGGCGTTTTTGTTATCCACGAGGACGACTATATGTGGAATCAGGGCGTTAGTACTACTAACGGAAACTCATCTGTTTCTGACGACGAGCAAACCATAAAAAATACTGCCGCCAACTTAAAGGCATATTTCGATGAAAAAATCGAGGCAAAATTTGATAAGCCGATTTTTGTCCTTTCGCATCTGCCGCTTCACTATACCTCACGTACAAGTAATGGCGACTGCCAGTATGCAAAGTACATTTTCGACGAGCTCAATGCCGCTTCTGAAAAGGGACTGAACATCTATTTCCTTTTCGGTCACAACCATTCGAGCAGCTATGACGATTACATCGGCGGTAGCTCCATTTATCTCAAACCCAATGACCAAATTGTTCTTGCTGACATCGGCAGCAGGACCTCGTTCCAGAGCTATACTCTTAAATTCTCATATTTGACTGCCGGTTATGTTGGATATTACAATTCAGGCAACCCTGTTGATAAGAGCTTGAATATGGTAGTATATGAAATTTACAAGGATAGGGTTGAAATCAGCCGTTATTCCACCTCGGGAATTATTAACTTAAAGGGCGCAGGATACGGTAGCGTTGGCGAATACCAAGCCGATACAAACGTATATGCCAGCCCCTTTACCTCGGTGCTCAAATTCTTCCGTGAAAAGGGTCTGCTCAGCAATAACAGAAGCATTGACGCAGAGGATTTGCTTATCCTCAAACAGCACCTGCTTAACATAAGCGAAATGGATGCTAAAATAGCCGAGTACGCCGATATGAATGACGATGGAGTAGTTGACAGTACCGACATCACTATACTATCGACCATGATTATCGGACTTTCATAACAAGTTCATTTTACTCACCGAAGTCATATTAACTTCGGTGAGTTTTTTTGTTTTAATGACCTCGGCATTGGTTGATTTGTTGTTAAACAATGTGTATAATAAGGTAAATGTATTGGAAAACGGAAGGGTATGAAAACAATGTCACATATTTCAGCGGTAACAGAAATGAGTACAGCCGACCGAAATAATCAGCGAAGCGAAACAAAGGCGGTACTCGAATACATAAGCAGTAATTGGGATAACTGTATCAAAGAGAATACGGCTGATGATGGAACTTTAATCGGTTTGCCGTATCCTTATACCGTCCCTGCGGTAGGTCATTTTGACGAAATGTATTATTGGGACACCTATTTTACAAACAAGGGACTCGAAATCGACGGCAGACACGAATTGGCAAAGAATAATGTCGATAATATGCTCTATCTGGTCGATAGATACGGCTTTATGCCGAATGGAAACCGCACCTATTTTCTTAATCATTCACAGCCGCCCTTCCTTTCGCTAATGGTTAGGGACGTTTATGAGAATTGTGGCGACAAGAAATGGTTAGGTCGTGCCTATAAATCGCTCCAAACCGAGTATAAATTCTGGACCGAAAAGCGCGATAGCCAAATTGGGCTCGCTCGTTATGACGACGATAATGCTGTGTTTACTTCACAGATGGCTGCCGATTACGTTGGTCGCATTGGCTATAAACCCGAAGGTTATACCGACAGCCAAATTGCCCGTGAATATTTGGCAATTTGCGAAAGTGGCTGGGATGCCAATCCTCGCTTTGAATACGAAACGTATAACAGCGCCGCCGTTGACCTCAATTCGCTTTTATACGCGCTCGAAAGCAATATGGCGTACTTTGCCGACGAGCTTGAAAACGGCGAAAGCAAAGTGTGGACACAACTTGCCGCTGACCGAAAGGCGACCATGATAAAATATCTCGAAAACAAAGATGGTATTTTGGTCGATTACAATTTCGAGAAGAAAAAGCAGAGCGGTATTTTTTCGGTTGCGTCGCTTTATCCGCTTTTTGTCGGACTTGCTGACGAAAAGCACGCAAAGGCGGTTGTGGATAATCTGGACCGACTCGAAAGAGAGTACGGCTTGCTCACCTGCGAGGAAAATGACGTTGAGGGTACATTCCAATGGGATGCGCCGAATGGCTGGGCTTGTTTGCAGTATATTGCGATTATCGGACTGGATAACTACGGATACAAGGAGGAGGCAAGACGAATCGCCGAAAAGTACGTTTTGCTTGTCGAAAAGGTATTTAAGGAAACCGATAATCTCTGGGAAAAGTACAATGTTATCGAAGGGAACGTAAACGTAAAGGGCGAATACGAGATGCCGTCAATGATGGGTTGGAGCGCAGGAACCTATCTCGCCGCCCTCGACTATTTGAATAAATAAATATAAAAAACCGATGCGAATTCGCATCGGTTTTTTTATATACTTACGTAAACTCTTAAAATTCGCTGCGTCCCTCTAATGCGCGCATGAGGGTAATTTCGTCGGCGAATTCCAAGCTACCGCCTACGGGGATTCCGTAAGCAAGTCGAGTGACCTTTACACCCATTGGTTTCAGTAGTCGGGAGATATAGGCGGCGGTCGCTTCACCGTCAACCGTTGGGTTGGTGGCCATGATAATTTCGCGCACCTCGTCGTCGGCGACCCTTTTCAGCAGTTCGCGTACTTTAATCTGGTCGGGACCTATTCCGTCGAGGGGCGAAATTACCCCGTGAAGCACGTGATAGGTGCCGTTGAATTCCCTTGTCCTCTCGAATGCGATTATATCGCGCGGGTCCTCGACAACGCAGATAACGCTGCCGTCCCTCGACTTGTCCGAGCAAATGTCGCATTTATCGAGGTCGGTCAGATTTTGACACACCGAGCAGCAGTGAATGTGCTTTTTCGCCTCGACAATCGCGTTTGCAAAGTCCTTTGCCTCGTCGTCCGAGAGTGAGAGCAGATGAAATGCCAATCGCTGAGCCGATTTTTTGCCTATTCCGGGCATTTTTTCGAATTGCTCGGTTAGCTTGGCAAGTGACGGAATTTTATATCCCATATCAGAACAAACCACCCATTCCCGGAATGTTGGGTATGTTGAGTGAGGACGAAATTTTTGCCATTTCTTCTTCACCTGTTGAGTCGGCTGTGCGCATTGCCTCATTAACCGCGGCGGTGATTAAATCCTCTAACATTTCGATATCGTCGGGGTCGATGATTTCCGGCTTTATCGAAAGTCGTGTAACCTGATGCTTTCCTGTAACGGTGACCTCCACCATTCCGCCGCCTGAGGTTGCGGTGTATTCGGCGGTTTCAAGCTCGGCCTGTTTGGTCTGCATATCCTCCTGCGCCTTTTGAACCTGCTTCATCATTTGCTGAATGTTGTTTGAACCCGAGCCGTAGCCCTGCGGTAATCTTGCCTTCATTTTTATATCTTCCTTTCGGCTAATTTATTTATCAATTCCTGCCTGTCTTGCTCGCGAAACGAGGTCGTCAAGCGGGTCAATTTCATCGTCTGCGTTCGGCTCGGGAGTGCTTCCCGCCGCCTTCTTTTTGGTATAAGGACCGATTTTATAATTTGTTCCCGTGACCTGCACAATGGCGGCTTTAAGTGCCGATTTGTGTCGGGGACTCGTGTTAATCATATCCCTGAAACTCTCGTTTTTAAAGTCGATGAGCATACAATCGTTGACGATGTATGCCTGCGACCCTTCGAGAGCCGCCTTCATCATCGGGTCAGTTTTACCCAGCGTACCGAGAATATCGTTCCAATTCTTATACGGCTGGTCGCTACTTTGCGGCTTTGTTTCGCTTACGGGGGCAAAAGCAACCGTAGCCGAATTATCGTCGGCCATAGACGGCACCTTTATATCGTCGGCGGTAACCTTTTTTTGATATACCTTGATGTCGGATTTATCGGCGGCGTTTTCGGGCAATTTAACCGCCTGCGTTGCCGCAATATCCACTGCGCTATTGGGGATTTTAACCGCCTGAGTCGCCGTAATATCCGCCGTCTTTTCGTTCAGGTCAATCACCTGCGTAGCGGCAATATCGGCGCCTTTTTCGGTCGCGACGTCATCCTTTTCTACCCTTGCGCTTGCCGTCAGCACGGCACCTGCTTCAAGCGCAGAAATTCGGCGCAAAACAGCAGTCATCGATTCATCAAGAGACGGATCGCATAGTCTTATCAACGCTGTTTCCATAATTGTACGGCGATTTGCGCCCCTGTTCATGTCGGAAAACGCCTTTTCAAACACCTCGATAGCGTGGATAATCGCATCGAGAGGCATATTCTGACCCTCTTTTTTGAGCTTTTCGATTTCCGCCGACGAGCAAACGACCAGCTTTTCGGGATTTTTGGTTGCCTTTATCATCATAATATTGCGGAAGTATTCAATCAGCTCGCAGCAGAGTCGGGTCATATCCTTTGACCTTTCGTAAAGCTCGGCTATGGTTTCGAGCGCTTGTTCACTGTTGCGATTCACTATCGAAAGGGCAAGTCGCTCGATATATTCGCGTCCCGACATTCCTGCGGCGTCGAGTACTGCCTTTTCGTCAACCTCGTTTCCCGTAGCGGCGCAAACGTCGAGTAGCGAAAGCGCGTCACGCATAGCGCCGTCCGACAGCTTTGCGATAATCAACGCGGCATCAGGTGTGAGCGAAATGCCTTCTTTTTCGGCGATTTCGGTCAGTCGCGCGGCAATTTCCTCCACAGCGATTCGGCTGAAATCGAATCGCTGACAGCGCGAAAGAATGGTCGCGGGCAGCTTATGCACCTCGGTCGTAGCCAAAATGAAAATAACGTGTGCCGGTGGCTCCTCGAGCGTTTTGAGCAGGGCGTTGAATGCCGCGCCCGAAAGCATGTGTACCTCGTCGATGATATAGATTCGGTACTTTGCAGTTGCAGGGGAGAAGGCAGTATTGTCGCGAAGCTCCCTTATGTTATCGACGCCGTTGTTTGACGCGGCATCGATTTCGGTGATGTCAAAGATACTTTCGTCATTGATACCTTTACAAATTTCGCATTCGTTACAGGGATCGCCTGCCTGCGAATTGAGACAGTTTACCGCCTTTGCGAAAATTTTTGCGCAGGAGGTCTTTCCCGTTCCACGCGATCCGGTGAAAAGGTAGGCGTGAGAAATATGATTGTCGGTAATTTGATTTTTAAGCGTTTTGACAATATTTTTTTGACCTACTACCTCGCTGAAATTACGTGGACGGTATTTTCTGTAAAGGGCTTGATACATTTCATCACCTGCTTTTTTTAGTCGGGATAAAGATAATGCCGATCATGCACTTGGGTATGCGGGTGTGCAGATTGACTGCGGCGCACAAGGAAATCCGCTTAATGCTGCTCGGTTCCCCGCCTGACATGGTTCACAGCTCCCTGTCGCACAGGACCAACACACCCGCACGCCCGAATGTACGAACGGCAATATCACGATAATTATTATAATACATAAATTCTATTTTTACAAGTATAAAATATAAACTTAATAGTTTGACATATAGTATGGTAAGGTGGTATAATAAAGGGGCTGGTTATGACCTTTTACGAATGGGGGAAACGAGAATATGAAGCTACTTATCGCTATTGTCAATTCAAATGATGCAAATCAGCTTTCGTCGGCGCTGACCGATGCCGGAATGAGCATTACAAAGCTTGCCACTACCGGCGGATTTTTAAAGCAGGGAAACACCACCTTCTTTATGGGAATCGACGACGGACGAGTTGACGAAGCCCTCGAAATTATAAAGAAATATTCGGGTGTTCGTACCGAGGTACAGCCCATTCATCACGTATCGGCGTATCCGAGCATCGCATCCACCTCAATCGAGACAAAGGTTGGCGGAGCGGTCGTTTTTGTCACCGACGTCGAAAGGTTTGAAAAGCTGTGAGCGCATTTAACCGATTTGTCGGAAACAAAGGGACGGTCGAGCGGCTGGACAGTATGCTCCTGTCGGGTCGAGTGCCCCACGCCTTTATTATCGAAGGTGCGGTCGGTACGGGACGAAGGACACTTGCGAATATGCTTGCACGGGCTCTCGCCTGCACTGGCGAAAATAAGCCGTGCGGAGAATGTACCTGCTGTCTGATGAGTGAAAATCCCGACATCGTCACCGTTTTGCCCGAAAAGGCGAATATCACGGTGGATAAAATTCGTAAAATCAGGGAGGAGGCATATATCCTCCCGAATCAGTCGGACAAGCGAGTTTTCATCATTCCCGACGCAAATTTGATGAACGAGCAGGCGCAAAACGCGCTTTTAAAGGTGTTCGAGGAGCCGCCCAAAAGGGTTGTGTTCATCCTCACCTGCGAATATGCCAATCAGCTTCTTGCCACCGTCCGTTCACGAGCCGTGGTGTTAAAGCTTTCCACGGTGCAAAAGGACGCCGCTGTCGAGTATATTTTGGAGCAAAATCCCGAATTTAATTCAGCCGAGGTTGAACGAGCCGTAGCCGACGAGGACGGAAATATCGGTCGTGCGCTTATTCGCCTTTCGGGCGAGGATAAGGCGGATTTTACCGCACGCGAGATACTCTCCTGCATTGGCGAACGGTCGGAGCTTGCGCTTATGAAGTCACTTCTTGTCATCGAAAAGGACCGCGTATTTGCAAAGTCGGTTTTATCCGCGATGAGCGTACTTGTGTCCGAGGCGTTGGCGGTCAAAATGGGCGCACCAAAAAGCTATGCACCCGACGACATTCGCACCCTTTTGGCAGAAAAATTTACACGTCACCACCTCATCGGAATTTCCGAGGTCTGCCTGTCGGCAAGGAAGGACTGTGATGCAAACGGCAACGGTGCTCTCATGGTGACTAATTTGTGTGCTTGTATTCGTGCGCAAATTGATTTATAATAATACGAGTCAGTCTAAATTCGGCTGATTTTGAATAAATTTAATGGAGGCAATTATGGCCGAGGTAATAGGAGTAAGATTTAAGGAAAACGGAAAATCTTACTATTTTAACCCAAAGGGTAAGGAATATAAAATCGGAGATTTGGTAATAGTTGATACCGCGCGAGGAATCGAGCTTGGCGAGGTTGCAAACGGCAACCAAACCGTGTCGGACGACGATGTTGTCCAGCCGCTTCGCGAGGTAGTCAGAAGGGCTACCGACACCGATTTAAAGCGCCGTGACGAGCTGAAAGACAAGGAAAAAAGCGCCTTTTCCGTTTGCGAGGAAAAGATTGCGGCGCACGAGCTTGATATGAAGCTGGTCGAGGTGGAATATTCCTTCGACGGAACAAAGATTATTTTCTACTTCACCGCCGACGGACGAATCGATTTTCGTGAGCTGGTAAAGGATTTGGCAGCGGTATTCCATACCCGAATCGAGCTGCGTCAAATCGGTGTTCGCGACGAGGCAAAGATGCTTGGCGGACTCGGAATTTGCGGTCGTCCGTTTTGTTGCAACCGCTTTTTAAACGACTTTTTACCCGTTTCGATAAAGATGGCAAAGGAGCAGGGACTTTCTCTTAACCCGGTAAAAATTTCGGGTACCTGCGGCCGACTGATGTGCTGTCTCAATTACGAGCAGAACGTGTACGAAAAGCTGAATAAAACCACCCCGAAGGTAGGTGCATCTGTATCCACTCCCGATGGTGAAGGGGTTGTCATCAGCGCAAGTGTACTCGGTCAGAAGGTTAAGGTGCGACTCGAATCACGCGACAGTCTCGAAACCTATTCCTGCGATGAGATTCAGGTAATAAAGGGCAAAAAGAAACCCGACGAAAAGAGCGAAAAGAAGCTCGAGGAAAAGGGTGAAAATACCCAAAACTAATCGCATTTGGCGGCTATTACAAATTTTACACTTGCTTTTTTAAAACTGTGTGATAAAATGTAGTTGTGTATATGGGCTAAACCCCATAAAAAACCGCTTATTTCCTGCGCTTTAAGCGGATATTACTTAAAAAAATTTAAGGTCGAGCGCAGCGGCTGGTAAAAGGAGTTGTATATTCATGGCACACAAGATTACTAATGATTGTATCGGTTGTGGCGCTTGTGCAGATACCTGCCCCGTTGGCGCTATTTTCGAAGGCGACGGCAAGTACGAAATCAACGCTGACGAATGTGTAGATTGCGGCGCTTGTGCTGGTGGCTGCCCTGTTGAAGCTATCGTAGCTGAATAATTACAGCCATAGTAAAAAAATGAGGTTAGCGGAGCGTCTTTTGCGCTCCGCTTTCTGAATTTAAAGGTACTTTTACGCTTGACTTTACTGAAAAAATTCTTCATCCACATACTTTTTTGCGTGGGATGAGTTTCACGGAGATAACGCTATGGAAAAACTCCAATATTTAGGGAACAAGATGAAAATTTACGTGTCCGAAATTCATCGCTACGGCACCGACGCGGTGCTGCTGGCCGACTTTTCCATGCCGAAAAACAGTGACAAGGCGTGTGATTTCGGTACGGGTTGCGGAATAATTCCGCTCGTCTGGCGGCTTAACGGAAGTAGTTGCGACATAACCGCCGTTGATATCAGCGCCGATGCCTGTGCTCTCGCCGAGCGTTCTGTGAGGGAAAATCGAATTGATAATTTCAGAGTAATAAACGGCGACTTAAGGGATGCCGAAACCATTTCGGGCAGCGGTATTTTTGACGTGATTTCGATGAATCCGCCATATAAAGCGGCATCCGACGGGGTTATGAGCCCTGATGAGCAGAGACGTACGGCTCGTCACGAGGTTGAATGTACCCTCGACGATATCTGTTCGGCGGCAAAGAGGTTGCTTCGCTTTGGCGGTCGGCTGTGTATGTGCCACCGACCCGAGCGGCTTTGCGACATCATTTCGGCAATGCGTGCGGCCGACATTGAGCCGAAAAAATTGCGACTCGTCTGTCAACGCAGGGGTGGAGTACCCAAGCTTATTTTGATTGAAGGACGCCGAGGAGCAAGGTCGGGACTTGCCCATCTTTCGCCGCTCTATATCGAGGCGGATGACGGCGGAGTTTCACCCGAAATTGCCGAAATTTACGGCGAATATTACATAAAAGGGGAGGGCTCCAAATGAGCGGAAAATTATACGTTGTAGGTACGCCGATAGGTAACCTTTCCGACCTTTCGCCCCGCGGACTCGAAACGCTGAATACGGTCGATTTTATAGCCGCCGAGGACACCCGAGTAACCTTAAAGCTGATGAACCGCTTTGAGATAAAAAAGCCGACCGTCAGCTATCACGAGCATAATATGCGCGATAGCGGAGCGAGGATAATCGACAGAATTTTATCGGGCGAAAACTGTGCGGTTGTGAGCGATGCAGGTATGCCTGCAATATCCGATCCCGGTCAGGATTTGGTAGCCCTTGCGCATCAGAACGGCATCGAGGTCGTTTCCGTCCCCGGACCGAGCGCTGTGATAACTGCACTTGCCATTTCGGGCATTGAGTGTAACCGCTTTTGCTTCGAGGGTTTTTTGAGCGGAGTTAAGTCCGAGCGCAGAGCCCGACTCAGCAAAATAAAGAGTGAGAAGCGGACAATGGTGTTCTACGAAGCGCCGCATAAGCTGGTCGCAACCCTCAGCGATATGCTTGCCGCATTTGGCGAGCGAAAAATCGCTGTAATAAAGGAGCTTACCAAAATTCACGAAAATGTCATGCACACCACCCTTTCGGAAGCGGTCGAGCATTTCGCCGCCACGTCACCGAAGGGCGAATTCGTGCTTATAGTAAGCGGTGCCGCCGAAACTGAGACCGCGCAAATGACCTTTGACGAGGCGCTCGATTATGCGCGTGACGCGGTTGCCGACGGAACCGCACCGACTGCCGCGGCAAAGCAGGCGGCTCAAATCAGCGGCTTTAAACGAAGCGAAATTTATAAGGCGCTGGTCGGCTCAAAGGACTGATTTTTGCAGCGGAAAAGCAAAAAACCAAAATTTCACTGTGTGAACGCTATTAAAGGACGATTTTTTACAAAAAATCGTCCTTTTTTCATGCGAAAAAATATATACAAAACGAAATTGCTATGTTATAATATACACTGTATAAATATTTATTATTATATGGGAAAGGAAGGCGGTTGAATGAAAAGAATTTTGCTACTGATAATGACAGCTGTAATAATATGCGTTTGCGGTTCGTGCTCGATGACCGGCTCGGACTATACTGCCTACCTCACCGCGCCAAAGGCAACCGGCGACATGACCGAAATTGCCGACGCGTTTTATGATTTTGCAGGTGACGATATTCTCCTCAGCTATCCAAAGCGAGGCGACCATTTGTCTGCCTTTGTGTTAGAGGACATCGACGGCGACGGGTCAAAGGAAGCCATCGTCTTTTACACCAAAAGTAACGCGGAAAAGGGTGTGGCACCCATCCACATCAACATAGTTGACAGGACGCAAAGTGGCTGGGCATCGGTGGACGATATTGCCACCACGTCGAATGCCGTCGATATGGTTGCTTTTTCCGACGTTTCGGGCAATGGAACAAAGGAAATTGTAGTCGGAATGACCTCGGTTAGCAAGAATGAGAATCTGCTCAGCTTATATTCCTTTAAGAACGGACGGCTTTCCCTCATGGTGCAGGAGAATTATACTGACTTTATCCTCTGCAACCTGACCGAAAACGAGCCGGACGACCTGCTTATCGTCAATCTCAAATCGGCCGAAAAGGAAGCAACGGCAAAGCTTTATACCGTAACTAACAACGAGCTTGTCCTCAATGGAACGGCATACCTCGACGGCAACGTTACCGGCTACGCAAAGCTGCAACAGGCGAAGGTGGGGAACAAATCGGCGGTATATATCGACGCGTATAAGGGGACGACCTCAATGGTAACCGACATAGTTTACGTCGAGGAAGGAAAGATAATCAATCCCTTTGTGTCGAATGCCCATACCGAGAATGAGTTTACCCTCCGCTACTCGACCGAAACCTGCCGTGACTTTGATGGCGACGGAAATATTGATATTCCCTTTACTCGATTGCTTCCGGGATTCGAGCTTCGGGTAAGCAGTGAACGAGCGTATCTCACCGTTTGGCGCGAATTTGACGGCGCACTTTTTAGTGACAAGTATTGCGGATATATCAATTATAATGACGGCTATATGATACGCTATCCTGCCGAATGGACAGATACGGTTACCATTACACGCGATTCGTCATCCCATCTGCTCAATTTCGGCGTATACGACCCGATTCTGAGGGTGGTGTCGAGCGAACTTGTCCGAATAAAGAGATATTCAATCGACGACTACGACCAGCTTGACCAATCAATATTTATCGAACTTGCGCGTCAGGACACCTACGTTTTTGTCGCAAGAATTGTAAACACAACGAGTGAATACTCGGTCGATGAACAGACGCTGAAATCAATGTTCAGCTTGATATAAAAAACTACGGGAGTGAAAAAAATGACAAAGAGAATACTTGTCGTAGAAGATGAAGAAGCCATCCGCGAATTTGTTGTAATCAATCTCAGACGCGCGGGGTACGAAACGGTCGAAGCCGGCTCGGGCGAGGATGCCATCGAAATTTTCAAATCCAATCCAAACGGATTCCATATAGCACTGCTTGATATTGCGTTGCCCGGCATCGACGGACTACGCGTGTGCAAGGAAATTCGCAATCACTCGAATACAATGGGTATCATAATGCTCACCGCAAGGACTCAGGAACTTGATAAGGTAACGGGACTCATGCTCGGTGCCGACGATTATATTACAAAGCCGTTTAGTCCGTCGGAGCTTGTGGCTAGGGTTGACTCCCTTTTCAGAAGGGTGGATATGCTAAAAAATCGCACCGAAACCGAAAAGCCGGTTGAGGAGATTGTACTCGGAGAATTTACCCTCAATTTACGCCGCCGACTCCTTCTCAAAAACGGTCAAAAAATCGAACTCACTCAGGTTGAGTTTCAGATAATCGAATACTTCTTTACCCACCCGGACGAAGCGCTCGACAGAACCGATATTTTGAGTCGGGTTTGGGGTGATTCGTATGTCGGAGAGGAAAAAATTGTCGACGTCAACATTCGACGTCTGCGTATGAAAATCGAGGACGAACCCTCTGCACCAAAGCGGCTTGTTACCGTTTGGGGCATGGGATATAAATGGGCAACCGAATAATTTTCATCGGTTAAATTAACGCATAAAATTAACGAAAGGAGAGGATAACCGAATGGACATTTCGATAAAGGTTCGCGGAGTCACGCGAAATTGGGTTTTAAACGTACTTTTGTTGCTCACGGCTATTATCCTCGCCTTAGTGATTATAATTATTGCGTCGGTTCACAGTAATTACTACGATTCGGTCTCGTCCTACATAAATTCAATCGCGGGTTCATTTGACCGACTCGCCGTATGCGACAGCTCAGCATATTACGACGAAGCCCGTTCCCTTTCTACTCAATTTACCTTAAAGAATCAGGTTGAGGTGCAGATACTCGATACCGCAGGGACGGTAATCGTTTCGACCAGCGGCTTTTTGCCCCCCGAGGACGAAAAAATGCCCGATTACGAAAAGGCGGTTGCCGACGGAATCAGCGGTGAATGGACGGGATATACTTCGGGTGACGAGCACGTTATGGCAAGCACCTATATTCTCGCCGATTACGGCAACGGCTCGAATGGCGCCGTTCGTTGTATCGTTTCGTTGCAAAAGCTGGACAGACACATTCTTTTTATCAATTTGATAATAATTGCGTTTGCGATAATTCTTGTTTTTGTTGCGGCGTTTTCGGGAATATTCTTTGTCCGCTCGATAATAAAGCCGATTGGCGAAATCAGTAACGTAGCGCGAAAGATTGCACTCGGCGACTTTAAGGCGCGACTCAAAATTCAGGAGCCGAATAGCGAAATCGGCGAGCTTTGCGACACCATAAACTATATGGCAAGCGAGCTTGAATCGACCGACAGGATGAAAAATGAGTTTATTTCGTCGGTTTCTCACGAGCTGCGAACACCGCTTACGGCTATCAGGGGCTGGGGCGAAACCATCAGCGACGCTAACGTTGATCGCGAGCTGGCTATGAAGGGCGTTTCGGTCATACTTAACGAAACTACGCGACTTTCGGGACTGGTTGAGGAGCTGCTTGATTTCAGCCGAATCCAGACGGGTAAAATGTCGTACAAGAATGAAAAAATCGACATTCTCGCTGAGGTTGCCGAGGCGGTTTACGCCTATCAGCAGATTGCGAAGAAAAATGACATTATCCTCTCATACCACGAGCCCGAATCGGTGTCGCCTGTTATGGGCGACCCCGACCGACTTGAACAGGTGTTTATCAATATCATCGACAATGCGATAAAATACACCTCGTCGGGCGGAGCCATCAACGTCGATGTAAAAGAGGTTGAGGGCTGTGTGCAGATCGGCGTTTCGGATACCGGCGCAGGAATCCCCGCTGACAAGATTGACAGAATAAAGGAAAAATTCTTTAAGGCGAATAATACCGTCAGGGGCTCGGGCATAGGACTCGCCGTCGCTGACGAGATAATAAAGCATCATAACGGACTGCTCTTAATCGACAGCACCGAAGGGGTAGGAACAACGGTTACGGTCGTTCTCCCAACGGTAAAAAAGGCACAACCCGAGTCGATTGCAGCCCACGATGCCCAAATTACTCACAATTCGGAGGAAAACTAATGAGCAAGGAAAAATGCTGTAAAAAAACCAGCATCGGCGGTCAGGCGCTGATTGAAGGAATAATGATGAGAGGTCCTCACAAAACGGTTATGTCGGTCAGAAAAAATGACGGCCAAATCGTTAGCGAAAACCTCAACACTACCTCGTTAAAGGATAAATGCGGCTTTTTCGGACTCCCGATTATCAGAGGGTCTGTTTCGATGGTCGAGTCGCTCGTCTTTGGATATAAGGCACTTATGCGCTCGGCCGACCTTTCGGGAATGCTCGAGGAAGAAGAGGCAGAAAAGAAGGCAAAGGCGGACAAAAAAGCCGATAAAAATGCAAAGGCGGAGGAAGCTTGGGAAGCCGAAAGCGAATCGGTAGCCGAAACTGTGGTCGACGTCTCTGAAACCACAGCCGAACTCGATGAAGTCGTGACTGACGCCGATGAAACCACCGATGACGAAACCGACGCTGACGAAATTACCGCCGACGAAATTATCGCTGACAAAACAACTGCCGACGAAACCGCAGAATCAGCACCCGATGAGGTCGCCGCTGATGGCGAAACCGATTATGTCGTAGAAGCTTCTGCCGAAGCTGATGCACCTATCGAGAAAAAGACCGAGAAAAAGTCGGAAAACGGAATTTTAATGGCAATTATCGGCGCAATATCAATGGTGTTTGGAATTGCCCTTGCGCTTGCCCTTTTCTTCTACCTTCCGTCGCTCATTTTCAAATACGTAAATCACCTTGCAGGCGGACAAATGACTTCGTATCAGGCGGCATTCGAGGGCGTTTTAAAGATAATCATTTTCGTAATCTACCTCATCCTCGTATCACAGATGAAGGATATAAAGCGCGTTTTCATGTATCACGGAGCCGAGCATAAGACGATTTTCTGCTACGAGCACGGCAACGAGCTCACCGTCGAAAACGTCCGTAAGGAAAAGCGTTTCCATCCCCGCTGCGGTACATCTTTCCTTATCCTGATGCTTATTGTGAGCATAATTTTCTATATGATAATCGCCCGGATTTTCCCCGACCTTGCAAGTAATATTGTACTGTGGATGCTCATTCGAATTGCCTGCCTGCCGCTTTTGGTCGGAGTTGGCTTTGAGCTTATCAAATTCTGCGGTCGCCACGACAATTTTGTTACCAAAATTATTTCAGCACCGGGCGTTTGGCTCCAAAGAATTACGACAAAAGAGCCCGACGACAGTATGATTGAGGTAGCTATCGAGGCAATGACCGCCGTCATTCCGGAAAACAGCGAGGATGATAGATGGTAATTTCCGCTTTACGCCGATTTATTGCCGAGCGACTCTCGTCGGGCGGTGTCGAGGACGCTCCATTCGATGCGGACAATTTGGTCGCCTTTGGGCTCAAAATGACCAAAACAGCGTTGCTTATAAATTTTGACCGCGAGGTTGACAGCGAGGACGAAAAACGGATATGCTCCCTCGCTGACCGTCGCATAAGCGGTGAACCGCTTCAATATATTATCGGTGAATGGGAATTTTACGGGCTGCCCTTTTACGTGGGTGACGGAGTTCTGATTCCGCGAGCCGATACCGAAATTCTCGTCGACCACGCAATCGAATTTTTGAGAACGAGGGATAACGCGAGGGTGATTGATCTTTGCTCCGGGAGCGGTTGCATCGCCATTTCGGTAAAGGCGAATTTGCCTAGCGTTAGCGTTTCGGCCGTCGAGCTTTATCAAAATGCGATGGGCTATTTAACCAAGAATATCGAGCGAAACGGCGTTGAAATCGAGGTAATAAACACCGACGTTTTGGCCGAGCCGACGGGATTCGAGAAATTTGACGCGATTCTCACCAATCCGCCATATATCGAGACAAATACGGTCAAAACCCTTTCGAAAGAGGTGCAAAATGAGCCAATTACCGCGCTTGACGGCGGGGAGGACGGACTTGTCTTTTACCGCTCGATAGCGAAAAATTGGGCACCGCTACTTAAAAACGACGGGCGAATTTTTGCCGAAATCGGCGAGGACCAAGCCGGTGCAGTTACCGAAATTTTTGAAAATCACGGACTCAAATGTCAAACAATAAAGGACCATAACGGACATGACAGGGTCATTATTGGTACAGTTAAAGATATATAATATAACCAAACTTAAAAGTATGGAGATGATTTAAAAATGGCAGAAAAGAAAACAGAAGCAAAGAACGCACGTCAGGAGGCGCTCACAACCGCCCTTGCCCAGATTGAGAAAAAGTACGGAAAGGGCTCGGTTATGCGAATGGGCGAAAATGCCACAATGAACGTTGAGGCGATTTCGACCGGCTCGATTGCGCTTGATATGGCTCTCGGAGTCGGCGGTGTTCCGCGTGGAAGAATTATTGAAATATACGGACCCGAATCATCGGGTAAAACGACCATTGCCCTTCACGTAGTTGCCGAAGCGCAGAAGCTCGGCGGTGACGCGGCATACATCGACGTTGAACACGCACTCGACCCCGTCTATGCGCGTAATTTGGGCGTCGATATCGACTCATTACTTGTATCCCAGCCGGATGCAGGCGAGCAGGCGCTTGATATCGCCGAGTCACTCATTCGCTCTGGAGCCATCGACGTTATTGTAATCGACTCGGTTGCGGCTCTCGTGACCCGTGCCGAAATTGAGGGAGATATGGGCGACAGCCACGTTGGCGTTCAGGCGCGTCTGATGTCCCAGGCACTCAGAAAGATGACCTCCGCTATTTCAAAGTCGAACTGCGTAGTTATCTTTATCAACCAGCTTCGTGAAAAGGTTGGCGTCGTTTACGGTAATCCCGAGGTTACTCCGGGCGGTAAGGCACTCAAATTCTATTCATCGGTACGAATTGATATCCGTCGCGCCGAAACCTTAAAATCGGGAACCGAAATGATCGGCTCACATACAAAGGCAAAGGTTGTAAAGAACAAGGTTGCATCACCCTTTAAGACAGCTGAATTTGACATTATGTACGGAAAGGGAATTTCCGCCGAGGGTGAAATTCTCGACCTCGCAGTTCAGTTCGATATTGTTAAAAAGAGCGGCGCTTGGTTCTATTACAACGAGGAAAGAATCGGTCAGGGCAGAGACAACGTTAAGCGCACCTTGGAGGAAAATCCCGAATTCACCGCCAAGTTAAAGGCACAGGTTATCGACGCTATGAAGTCAAAGCGCGAAGCCGAAATTACCCATTTGCCGAAGGCAGCCGAGCCAAAGCCGGAGATTGTCGAACCTGCCGCCGAGCCGAAGCCCAGAAAAACATCAAAAATCAATCTCGACGTTGACGTTGAAGACTGATGAAAATATTAAAAATTCATACGAGAAGGCGGTCGCTTTATGCAATCGCCTTCGACGAGCTTATCGAGAACGAGGAGGCAAAGCTTGACCAAAGCGGCTACCTTCTCGTTGACCGCACCGCCTTTGACGAAACGGGGTATGCGGTCGGACGTGAGCTTTGCGATGACGAATTTTGCGAGCTGATTTTCCGCTCGGCATACTATCGAGCGCGTGAAAGGGCGCTTTATCACCTTTCGCGCCGCGACTTTGCCGAAAAGGAAATGGCAGATAAGCTGCGCCGAGAATTCGGCGATGCGGCGGCAAAAGCGGCAGCGGCGAGAATGGTCGAGCTCGGACTTATAAACGACGAAAGCTATGCCGAGCGCTATGCCGAAATTATGCTTAATGTCAAGCAGTGGTCACCCTCGCGAGCCGTCAGGGAGCTTGTTATTCGCGGAATAGACCGCGATTTTGCAAAAAGTGCAGTTGACGCGGTAAATCGCGACCCAAAGGACATGATTCGTCAGCTAATTGACAAAAAATATGCATCAAAGCTTGCCACCGGCGGAATAAAAGCCGCGGCAAGTGTGTCAAACTCCCTTGCCGGAAAGGGTTATTCATTTTCGGACATTCGCGCGGTAATCGGCGAATATTTGAACGAAAACGAGCTTTACGATTAGGAGCAAATGCAAATGAACAAAAAAATCGGAATGGTATCACTCGGTTGCCCAAAAAATCAGGTTGATGCCGAAATAATGCTTTACAGATTAAAGGAAGCCGGCTACGAAATCACCGGAAACGAGGGTGAAGCCGATCTTGTAATCGTCAATACCTGCGGCTTTATCGAGGACGCAAAGAGAGAGGCGATCGACAACATTTTGGAACTCGGTCAGCTCAAAGAGGACGGTAGCTTAAAGGGACTGATTGTTACCGGCTGTCTTGCCGAGCGCTATAAAAATGAGGTAATTGACGAAATGCCCGAAATCGATGCTCTGCTCGGTATCGGTTGCAACGCCGACATTGTTTCGGTGGTCGAAAGGGTGGCTTCGGGTGAGAAAGGGATTGCCCTTTTTGCCGAAAAGGAGAAGCTCGATATGGACAGCGACCGAATCCTCGCAACTCCTAGATACACCGCGTATTTAAGGGTTGCCGATGGCTGTGATAATTGCTGTACATACTGTACCATTCCGTCAATCCGCGGACATTTTCGCTCACGCACAATCGAGAGTGTGCTCGACGAAGCCAACCGCTTGGCTAGACGCGGAGTACGCGAATTGGTGGTTATCGCTCAGGATACGACACGCTACGGCGAGGATATTTACGGAAAGCTGATGCTTGCGGAATTGCTTAATAAGCTTTGCGAAATCGACGGCATCGAGTGGATAAGAATTCTCTACGCCTATCCCGAAAGAATTACCGACGAATTGCTCGACACAATGGCATCTCAGCCGAAAATTATGAAATATATCGACATTCCGATTCAGCATTGTAACGGCGAGGTTTTGCATAATATGAACCGTCGCGGTGACAGAAGGTCACTTACCGAGCTTATCGCCAAAATTCGCGCAAAAATGCCCGATGTCGCAATCAGAACCACCCTTATCACAGGGTTCCCGGGCGAAACCGAGGAGCAGTTTACCGAGCTTTGCGAATTCGTGAACGAAATCGGATTTGACCGTCTTGGTTGCTTTGCATACTCGGCAGAGGAGGGTACACCTGCCGCCGAAATGGATAACCAATGCGAAAAAAGTGTCAAGGAAAGACGCGCCGAGATCATTATGAACGACCAACTTCGCATAATTTCAGAAAAAAATCAAGAAAAAATCGGAAAAACACTTGATATATTGGTCGAAGGATACGATAATTATATACGATGCTGTTTCGGACGCTCGTATGCCGACGCACCCGAAATAGATGCAAAGATATTCTTTGCCCCGTCATCACCCCGTCCGAGTGAAGGCGATATTGTAAAGGTCGAAATTTTTGATACCATTGAATACGACCTTCTCGGACAGCAGATAGAGGAATAGGAGATTTAGTATGAATTTACCAAATAAATTGACCGTCCTGCGAGTAATTCTTGCGCCGCTGTTTTTGATACTGTTGGTAGTTAATTTTCCGCATCATTTTATTGCGGCTCTCGTAGTATTCGTTGCGGCATCGATTACCGACCTTCTCGACGGAAAAATTGCACGAAAGCACAATCTTATCACCAATTTCGGAAAGTTTATGGACCCCTTGGCTGACAAAATGCTTGTTCACGCCGCCTTCATTGGCTTCCTTTATCTCGAAATCGGCTGGGGAATGCTTTGGATAAACTTTATAATGCTTACCCGCGAATTTTTGGTCACTTCGGTACGATATATGGCCGCCACCAACGGAAAGGTAGTTGCTGCTGATATATGGGGTAAGCTCAAAACGGTCATGCAGATGGTAGCCGTTATTGCCACCATTTTCTTTGAATGGGTAATCAGTCTCGGCTTTGTTCCCGATGTGCTCGCAACAGGAATTAGAATACTCGATGATGTACTGCTTTGGGCATCGGCAATCCTTTCGGTGATTTCGGGAATAAACTATCTCGTCGCTAACAAGGAATTTTTCGCAAAATAATAGTGGACAAATCAAAAAGTTTGGATATAATATAATTAAATGCGCTTTATGCGGGAGAAGTAGTACCATTTTCCACCCGAAAGAGAGTAAACCGCGCTGATTTTATTTATGAGCAGTGGCTGAAACGGTTTATAGGAAACGGATGGGTACGAAATGCACCCGACAGCACGCGGGATGAACAGAGTGAAAGGTGAGTGCACCTTCATCGCCTCTAATTAGTTTCGCGCGGTAAAAACACCGTTATCAGTTTAGGGCATGATTGTGCCTGATTTGAGTTACAAGTCGGAGTGGAACCGCGGCTTTAAAAGTGATTTTTACAAAGTCCGCCTCCGTCGCTGAAATAGGCGACGAAGGTGGATTTTTTTATACTACAAATTCACTCTTTTTTGAGAAAAAGGAGGTTGTTTCTAATGTTCGATAATATCAGAGCGGATATTGCCGCCGTACGTGACCGCGACCCTGCGGCACGGTCTGCAATCGAAATATTCTTTCTCTATCCGGGATTAAAGGCGGTGCGAATGTACCGTCGAGCCCACTGGTTTTACAAGCACAAATGCTACTTTTTGGCTCGACTGATTTCGCAACGCGCGGTACGAAAAACCGGCATCGAAATTCACCCGGGAGCTAAAATCGGCAAGGGACTTTTCATCGATCACGGCACAGGAGTCGTAATCGGCGAAACCACCGAAATTGGCGAAAACTGCACCATTTATCAGGGCGTAACCCTCGGCGGTACCGGAAAGGACCAGGGAAAGCGCCATCCAACCCTCGGCGACAACGTAATGGTCGGCGCAGGAGCAAAGGTGCTCGGTCCTTTTAAGGTCGGAAATAACGTGCGAATTGCGGCAGGAGCCGTCGTTCTGGATGAGGTACCAGACAACTGCACAGCCGTCGGCGTTCCCGCCCGAGTTGTAAAGAAGGGAATAAAACGCGACGGCGAGGATAAGCTCGACTGGGTACACATTCCTGACCCGATCGCACTCGAAATTTGCAAATTGCAGATGCAGATCGACAATCTCGCAAAACAGATAAAATCGGAGGAAACAAAATAATGAAAATTTACAATACCCTCACCAGAAGCAAGCAGGAGCTTAAAACAGTAAAGGAAGGCGAGGTCGGAATTTACGCCTGCGGCCCTACCGTTTATAACTTTATCCATATCGGAAACGCCCGGCCCTTGTGCGTATTTGACGTGCTTCGCCGCTATCTTGAATGGCGCGGATATAAGGTAAATTTCGTTCAGAACTTCACCGACATTGACGACAAGCTTATCAAAAAGGCGAATGAGGAGGGCATCACCGTCCCTGAGGTAGCCGAAAGATATATCGGCGAATTTTGGACCGACGTAAAGGGAATGAACATCCGCGAGGCAACCGTTCACCCGAGAGCCACCGAAAATATTGACGCCATTCTTTCGATTATTGAGAAGTTGGTCGAAAAGGGATTTGCTTACGCCGCTAACGGCGACGTGTATTTCAGAGCAAAGAAATTTAACGACTACGGTAAGCTTTCGCATCAGCCGCTCGAGGACCTCGAAGCAGGAGCCAGAATTGATATAGCCGAGCATAAGGAAAATCCGATGGACTTCGCACTTTGGAAGGGTGCAAAGCCGGGTGAACCTTCCTGGCCGTCACCATGGGGCGATGGACGTCCCGGCTGGCATATCGAATGCTCCGCCATGTCACAGCGCTATATCGGCGAAACGATTGACATTTACTGCGGCGGTCAGGACCTCATTTTCCCCCATCACGAGAACGAGATTGCTCAGTCGGAAGCCGCCAGCGGAAAGAATTTTGCACACTACTGGATGCACAACGGATATATCAACGTTGATAATCGAAAGATGTCAAAGTCGCTTAACAACTTCTTTACAGTCCGCGAGGTCGCAGGGGTTTACGGCTACGAGCCGATCAGGTACCTGATGATTTCGTCCCATTACCGCAGCCCGATTAACTACTCTGCCGAAATTATAGAGCAGTCGAGAAATGCGCTTGACCGCCTTTACAACTGCCGCGAAAATCTCGTTTTCCGCATGAAATCGGCCGAATCGGGAAAAAAGACGGCTGATTTTTCACAGTTTGTTGACGAGTTTATTACCGCTATGGACGACGATCTCAACACAGCCGATGCAATAGCCGCCCTTTTCAATCTCACCCGCGAAATCAATACCATGCTCGGCGGCAATCCGACCAAAGAGGACTGCGAGGAGGCGCTTCGCGTATTCACCGAATTGAGCGGTGTACTCGGGCTCGTTTATAATGTAAAAGAGGACAATATCGACGAGCAGGTCGAGGAAATGATAAGACAACGCACCGAAGCCAGAAAAAATCGCGATTTCGCCACCGCTGACGCAATTCGCGACAAGTTAAAGGAAATGGGCATCACCCTCGAGGACACACCCCAGGGCGTAAAATGGACCCGCGCATAAATTAAAAAATGTATAATGAAAAAACCGCCATTCACGATAAAGTGAATGGCGGTTTTACTATTTTATTTTCTCTTGATAATCGCCTTTACGACAAAATATGCGACGAGTAAAATGACGGCAATCAGCGCGAGATAGGGAGTAATGCTCAAAAATCCGACCGCAATATCGGTAAATCCGTGTCCAATATCCGAGATGCTGGTCATAAAGCCCTCACTGACCTTTGTAAAGAAGCTGTCGTCCTTTGCTACCG
>JAFQBX010000023.1 GCA_017399535.1 Clostridia bacterium
ATAGAGGAATGCGTTATAATAGGAAAAAAGTTGAAAAAACCGCATAAACAGTGGGGTTTCGAGCAATTTTAGAGCAAAAATTTTTGACAAAAAGCAGCATATTTTGACCTATACATAATAAAAGCGGAGTGATTTCACTCCGCTTTGCCTTTGGGTAATATTACAATTGTGTAGTTCGTTTCTGTGTAGTCATCGCCGGATAAATATGTAATATTGACGTTTCCTTTAGTATTGAAGTAACCGTCAACAATAAAATCAGCCGCAACCGGCGAAACGTTTTCTAATTTATATTCTTGATAATATTGCTCTTTATCGAATATATCTTGGACAACTATATAATGTTCACCGTCTCTATAATCAGCATGTATAACATAATCATCTTTAGCTGCTAAAACATAATAAAATGTCTCTGAAATTTTGCTGTTTTCCAAATCAAAATAGGTAGCGTAGTTAGTGGATAGCCCTGTTCCTGTTTGAACAGATATGCCAACAACATCAGAACTCACTTTTAGCCGTTTGGGTTCTCGTGTTAAATTATCTTCACAATCTAAAATTTTACCATTATAATCGGTGATTTCGTATGAGTAAGTTTTATCTGCTTGCTGTGTAATCATTGAATGGGTTATTAAATGAGAATCCCACAAATCATACCGACTAATATTTTTGATTGAGCCACAGAACATATCCATATGACCACAATCGTCTTTATCAAAAACACCCTCTATGATTACATACTCGCCATTATATCGTTGTGCTACTTCGTATGAAATTGCTTTTTCACCAAGCTCAATCCAAATGGAATTGCCAACACCATATTTCAAATCTTCTTTACTAAGTGAAATACAATTGCCTTCAAATTCAAGATTGCCGACACCAATTACTCTGACAAGTTGACCATCATATTTTTCGGGAGTAGCAATCAATTGAATCATAGTTACATCTTTGGCATTTTGATTAGCAGAGTTTTGCGTTTCGCTATAACCAGATTCTACGAGTTTGTCTTGATATATCTTTATACCAAACAATACGGCAAAAACAACTGCTAATGTGATAAGACTGGAAAGAATTATAGTTATCATTTGTTTTTTGTTTTTCACAAAATCACCGCCCATATTCATTATAACATACCCAACCCAAAAATCAAATCCCACTCCGCTTTTTCATTTAACCATAATATATTTATTGATATTTGCAATCGGATTATAGTATAATATTTTATGAAATGGGGGAAATGAAATGAGCAAAAGTAAAAAATTCAGAATTTTAGAAATCGACCCTTATTTAGAGCCATTTGAAAGGGATATTGAATTAAGAGTTAAGCTTTACAAGGAAAAGAGAAAAAGCTTATTAAAGGATTGCAAAAAAATAAAGAATTTCGCCAACGGACACAGCTATTTCGGCTTTCATCGTACGCGAAACGGCTGGGTTTACAGGGAATGGGCTCCTGCCGCCGACCGAATGTATCTGACGGGTGATTTTAACGGCTGGAATACCGAAAGTTGCCCGATGACACGGCTTGAAAACGGCGTTTTCGAGGTTGAATTGAGCGGAAAAGACGCCCTAAAACCCGGACAAAAAATTCAGGCGATTGTCATAAACGGGGATAGAATGCTTCGCCGAATTCCCCTTTATGCAACACGCGTTGTCCAGGACCCGAACAATTATTCATGGTGCGCCGAAATCGAAGACGTGAACGAAAAATTCCCCTGGACCGACGGCGATTTTGTACCCGAAAGGACGCCGTTTATCTACGAATGTCATATCGGAATGGCACAGGAAAAGGGTGCCGTCGGCTCGTACAAGGAATTTACCGAAAATATTCTTCCGAGGATAAAGGAGCTCGGCTATAACACCATTCAGATAATGGCGATTATGGAGCATCCCTACTATGGCTCGTTTGGCTACCAGGTGTCAAACTTTTTTGCCGCCTCGTCGCGTTACGGCAGCAGCCACGACTTAAAGGAGCTTATCAACACCGCTCACAGCATGGGAATTGCCGTCCTGCTCGACGTTGTCCATTCCCACGCGGTAAAGAATACAAACGAGGGACTTAACGAATTTGACGGCACGGTTTATCAGTTTTTCCATGAGGGTGAAAAGGGAAATCACTGCGCCTGGGGAACAAAGCTTTTTAACTATTCAAAGAATGAGGTGCTCCACTTTTTACTTTCCAATCTGAAATATTGGATGGAGGAGTTTCACTTTGACGGCTTCCGCTTTGACGGAGTGACCTCGATGCTCTATCACGACCACGGACTTGGAAGCGCGTTCACCGATTACAGTATGTATTTTTCGATGAATACCGACACCGACGCGGTCACATATTTGCAACTCGCAAACGAGCTTATCCACGAAATCAATCCAAACGCGATTACGGTTGCCGAGGATATGTCGGGTATGCCGGGAATGTGCCTGCCGATAAAGGATGGCGGCATCGGCTTTGACTATCGACTGTCGATGGGTGTGCCTGATTTATGGATAAAGACCATCAAGGAATGCCCCGACGAATACTGGGACATCGGCAAATTGTGGTACGAGCTTACTTCATGTCGCCCTCAGGAAAAGAATATCGGCTATTGCGAGTCTCACGACCAAGCGCTTGTCGGGGACAAGACCATAATGTTCCGCCTTTGCGACGCCGAAATGTATACCGGAATGAGAAAATTCGGCGGCAACATGGTGATTGACCGCGGAATCGCCCTGCATAAGATGATACGGCTTGTCACTGCGTCATTGGCAGGAAAGGGCTATCTCAACTTTATGGGTAACGAATTCGGTCATCCCGAGTGGATTGATTTTCCGCGTGAAGGCAACGGCTGGAGCTATCATTATTGCCGCCGTCAGTGGAGCTTGGTTGACCATCCCGACCTCAGATACAGCGAACTCAACGACTTTGACAAGGCGATGATACGGCTTTTAAAGGAGGAGGACATCCTCTCGCTGACTGCCGAAAACAGATGGCTGCATCAGGATGACAAGATGCTGATGTATACCAAAGGGGACACCTTGTTTATCTTTAATTTCCACCCGACAACCTCCTTTGACGGATACTTTGTCCCGGTGGGAAAAGAGGGCAGGTATAAGGTTATTCTCTCGTCGGATGACGGTAAATTTGGCGGATATTCACGTGTCGATACCTCTGTCGAGTATGATGCTAGAACAAGTGCTGACGGTAGGGTAGGATTCAAGTGCTACATTCCCAACCGCACCGCAATCGTACTGAAAAAAGTGGATTAAATAAAAATAACGCCTTGAAAGGAGCGCTCACATAGGGACAATTCGCCTAAAACAGCGCATTTTTGCAGTCTAATACGTTACAACACCGCAGTACGCGACAGCGTCACTGCGGTGTTGTGTCTTTTATACTATCAAAAATCCATCTGTTTTAGGTGCTTTGCAGTTTTGTAGCAATAAATTCGGCTCGGTTTCGAAACAACAAAGCCGCAGTAATACTTTGTGTATTACAAGGATTTGTTGCTAAGAGTCGTGTCGAATTTATGCGAAAAACCAATTTCTCCCTATGTGAACGCTCCTAAGGAATTTTCCTTCAAGGCGTTTTACTTTTATTCGTCTTTCTCGTCCAAGGAGCAGCCGCATTTACCGCCGCACTGCTTTGCGTACGGGCAGCCGATGCATTTGGCACCGCTTTTTTTAGCCCGAATGACGTAGGCGATTGCTCCGCCTAGGACTAGCAGAAGAATTATTGAAATTACTATATCGGTCGGTCCCATTTTTATCAGCTCCTTGTGAATGAATTTGTGCGAGGACGCTTATTTTTTTGCGTATTCGCGTTTCGCCCTTGCGTTTGAGCGAAGGGAAAGAATAACGGTAATCAGAACGATTGATATAACGGCGATAAGACCCGGGAAAAAGCCGCTTCCAAGATGACCTGTGGTGATTAAAGTGCCGCCCTGATATACTATAAACGAAAGCACGTACGCGGTTGCAAATTGGAGCCCGATTCCTGCAAAGAACCACTTTTTACTCTTAATTTCGGCGTTCATGGCGCCGATAGCGGCAAAGCACGGGGGAGTAAACAGATTAAACATCAGATACGAAAGTCCGGCAACCGCCGAAATGCCGAACATTTCTTCACCGCCGCCCTGGCTCATCAGCTCAAAGTTGCCGCTGATAACATTTTCGCTTATTGCAAAAACTGCGGCAAGTGTACCCACAACCTCCTCCTTTGCGATAAAGCCGGTTATTGCCGCGGCGGCCATTTGCCATAAGCCGAAGCCGAGCGGAATGAGGAGAATTGCAAAGGGCGAAGCGAGGTCGTGAAGAATTGACTCGTTTTGCGACGCAGGGGACAGCGTCCAGCTGAAATTAGCCATAATGGTAACCACCGAATTGCAAAGGAGGATTACCGTACCTGCCTTTATAACATAGGATTTTCCACGCGCAAGCATTTGGTTAAGGGCAAATTTCAGCGATGGAAGCTTGTAGTCGGGCATCTCGATAATAAAGAAGGATTTTTTATACTTATAGCCCGACATCCACTTGATAAGCAATGCGCCGAAAAAGATAATGATAATCGCCATAAAGTACATTGACGGCGAAACCCATGCCGATTCGGGAAAGAAAACCCCTGCAAAAAGGGCGATTACGGGAATTTTTGCTCCGCAGGGGATAAAGGGCGCAAGCATTGCGGTTGCCCTTCTTTCGCGCTCGTCACGAATGGTACGGCAGGCCATTACTCCGGGAATAGCGCAACCCGTACCGATTACAAAGGGGATAACCGACCGTCCTGAAAGACCGACCTTTTTGAATATCGGGTCGAGGATAACGGCAACTCGTGACATATATCCGCAGTCCTCCAACATCGCGAGGAGGAAATACATTACCATTACCAGCGGCAAAAAGCCGACAACTGCGCCTACGCCGCCGATAATTCCGTCCAAAACGACCGTTTTGAGAATTTCGGGTGAATTAACCATAAAGCCGCCAACCCATTCGCCAAACCATTCGATAAGGGTGACGAGACCGGGGATAACAGTACCGTTTGACAGTTCGATTCCCTCGGCGATAAAGGGACCGATACCCACCTGCGAAATCCAGAAAACCGCCCACATAATAACGGCAAAAATCGGGATACCAAGCCATTTATTCGTCAGCACAGAGTCGATTTTATCGCCGAAATTGCGCTGATTGGAGCGTATCCTTCGTGTTTCAATTTCGTCAACGATTCGGTTTACGAATTCGAATCGCTCGCGGTCGGCTTCGAGCACCGCCTCCTTGTCCGAAAGGTTGATTTCGCCCTCGGTATATGGCGCCGATTGCGGCTTTCCGGCCTGTTTTATTGCGGCGGAAATAACCGATTTAAGCCCGTTAGCCGAGGTCGAAATTGTATTTACGACGGGGCAACCGAGCTTTTTCGATAGGGCGGCTGTGTCGATTTTTGTGCGATTTTTTTCGTTAATATCGCTCTTATTAAGGGCGATGACCACGGGGATACCAAGCTCTAAAATCTGCGTCGTGAAGAAAAGACTGCGTCCGAGATTGGTCGCATCGACGATATTGATGATAACGTCGGGATTTTCCTCTTTTATGTACGAGCTGGTGATGCTTTCTTCGCTTGTAAACGGCGACATTGAGTATGCACCCGGCAGGTCAACGGCAATAATCTGCTGACCTTTTGTAAAGCGCTTTTTTATCAAATGTTCATTTTTATCTACCGTAACACCTGCCCAGTTACCAACCTTTTCACTTTTGCCGGTGAGAGCGTTATACATTGTTGTCTTTCCTGAGTTGGGGTTACCTGTCAAGGCAATACGCATTATTTCTATAACTCCTTCATAAATTTTGCTTAAATTTGCGGGTTAGCGACCGCTAACCTATCGCCGAAAAAATAATCAGCCAACCGTTTTTTTGTGCTTTTTTAAAGTGAAAGCATCAAACGATAATTGCCTCGGCCAACTGATTGTCAATGTTGTACCTCGCGTTTTTTATCGAAACTATACAGCTGCCTTTTAAACGGGAAATGACCGTAATTTTTTCGCCGCTGTAACAGCCGAGCGAAAAGAGAAAGGCGTCAAGCTCCTCGTCATCGGTATCTATTCGCTGAATGATGTATTCTTTTTCTTCCAAAGCGGTTCTTAAATTCATACTTTTCACCATAAGTTATTATTAGAGGTTAGCCGAGCTTTCAAAGGCGATTAGCGGCGGCTAACCGATAGTTTTAAAAAATGAGTTAGCGTATGCTAACCTATGATTAGTATAACGCCAATTGAATTGTTTGTCAATAGTACAAAGTCCAAATTTTTCCTTGTTTTTCAACATTTCCGCTTTGACCAAAAAAGATATAAAAAAACCCTGCCCTTTTTGTGAAAAAGGACAGAGAATATAATTTTTTACATTTTTTCCGCGCCTGCGCCAAAGTGGTCACAGCGATAAAGTGTGCCGTCGGCGAGATAGTAGTAGAGATGATTTTCAGAAACGTAGATTTCGGTCGGATTTTCACCCTTTGTTTCAAGCTTTACGGGCTTTGCCTCGGTATCGGTGAGGTCGCGTGAATACAGATTACCTTCGCTGATATAGTACAGCGTGTCGTCGTAAACGGTGAAGCTATCCGCTTCGCAATAGGAGTACATACTTGCGGTGTTGTGGGTTACTACTGACCAAATTTTGCTATCCTGGAGAAAGTAAATGTAGTTGCCATAGAACATAAAGCTGTCCACTCTTTTACCAAGAAAGGCGGTCAGATTGCTGCCGTCGGTACGAGCCGAATAAAGATAATTTTTATCACCGATAAAGAGGAGCGTGTTACCTCTGACGGTGAATTGACCGTTTACCTTTATCCCGAGGTCGAAGCTTTTTTTGTCGGTGATGCGGATTTTTTTGAGGTTGCGGCTGTCCTTTTCGGTGTAAAAAATCCAGTTTCCGCTGAGAAAGTAGTCGCCGACGTTTTTGATAACTGTCTGCTTATTTGCGCCGGTCATGTCGCAGGTGATAAGCTCGTTTTCGTCCATGTAAATAATTCCGTCGCCGTAGCTTTGTATTTTTGCGCCCGAGTCGGCAATTTTGATATCAATATTTTTTCCGTTCATGCGGATTTTTCCGCTTGACGAAAGGTAATATGCGGTGTTGCCCGAAATGCAAACCTTTCCGCCGACCGACGTGTTTTGAAATTCATCGTCGGATGCCGTATGCAGCTTGTCGAGTGGTATAATCAGCTCCACCCCGATTACGATTAGCGAAAATATGACCGCCGCTAAAAAGGGGATAAGTGCAATTTTTTTGTTTCGTTCCATTAAAAATACCCGTCTTTTCAGTAAAATTCATACAATATTATCATAATCTTTTCTATCCCTATTGTCAACAAAGCAAAAAAATTTGTCATCTGGTATATTTTTATTCCAATTTGAAAATGAATGTGCTAAAATGAAATCAGACGAAACTTTGACTTTTTTCGGGAGTGATTCCAATGAAATATGTAGTAATTTTATGCGACGGAATGGCCGACCTGCCGATTGATTCTCTCGGCGGAAGGACGCCCATGCAGGCGGCAAAAAAGCCGAATATTGACCGCTTGGCCGAAAGGGCAACGGTAGGAATGGTAAGGACGGTTGCAAGCGGAATGAAGCCGGGTAGCGACGTTGCCAATTTGTCGGTAATGGGATTCGACCCTGCCGAAGTTTATACAGGACGCTCACCCCTCGAAGCGGCGTCAATCGGCATCGACCTTAATGACGACGACGTAGCGATAAGATGCAATCTCGTCACCCTTTCTGATGAACCCGAATACGAGAAAAAGACTATGGTCGACTACTGCGGCGGAGATATTTCAACGCATGAAGCAGATGAACTGATAAAAGCGCTTCAGACCGAGCTTGGCGGCGGAGAATTCGACTTTTACACAGGGGTTGCCTACCGTCACTGCACCATTTGGCACGGCGGTCGCTCGGCAGGATATACACTTACGCCCCCTCACGATATTTCGGGTCGAGTTGTAGGCGGGTATTTACAGCCGCATATCGACAATCCCGAGCTTTACGCTTTGATGAAAAAGAGCGTCGAAATCCTTTCAAACCACCCGATAAACAAGGAGAGGGTAGCAAGAGGAGAACGTCCCGCAAACTCAATCTGGCTCTGGGGTCAGGGAACCAGAGCGGCACTTCCTGCTTTTGAAGAAAAGTATGGAATAAAGGGTGCTGTCATTTCGGCGGTCGACCTGCTCAAAGGAATAGCAAAGAGCGCAAAAATGGAGTCAATCGACGTTGACGGAGCCACCGGATACATCGACACCAATTTTGAGGGAAAGACGGCAGCGGCAATAAAGGCGCTTGACACCAACGATTACGTTTACGTGCATATCGAAGCGCCCGACGAATGCGGTCATCGCTGCGAAGCCGAAAATAAGGTGAAGGCAATCGAGCTTATTGACGAGAAGGTTGTAGCCCCGATTGTCAAGCAACTTGACGGCACCGATTATCGTATGATGATTCTGCCCGACCACCCGACGCCTATCGCAACGGCAACCCACTCGTCCGACCCCGTTCCGTTTATGATTTACGATTCTACGGCTGAGGTCAGCGGTGTTTCGACCTTTACGGAGGAGAATGCGGCTGCAACGGGAGTATTTGTTGACCACGGTCCGTCACTTATAAATCAGCTTATTAAATAATCCCGGTTTAAAGCCCGTTAAGTGAATTAAAAAAAGCGGCATTCCCATATCGGTCGGGATGCCGCTTTTTTTGATTGATTAGACAAACGAACTTATCTAAAAAGCGGCATAACCTACGAGTCAAAAACATAAAATAGAGATATTGTGTATCATAAAAAGCTCGTTATTGGACAAAAATGTAAAATAATTTAGATATTTTATACAAATTTGGAGACAAGATTATTACATATTATATTAAATAAATACGAAAAAACCCTTGAAAAGATAGATAAAGTTTGTTATATTAGAAAAGGAAATGTGTGTCCGTATGCATTTGACTGCAAAAAAAGCGCAAAAATATACGACGATAATAGATAAAAATTAAGTTATCAAAACCTTTATTACGGAAGGATTGAAATATATGAAAGCAAAAACAGAATGCGTAGCCATGCTACTTGCGGGAGGACAGGGAAGTCGTCTCGGAGTGCTCACTCACAATATGGCAAAGCCGGCTGTACCCTATGGCGGAAAGTATCGAATAATCGACTTTCCGCTGTCAAACTGTATCAATTCGGGAATTGATACGGTGGGCGTTTTGACCCAGTATCAGCCGCTTGTGCTCAATGAATATATCGGTTCGGGCGGTCCGTGGGACCTCGACCGAATCAATGGCGGTGTCCATCTTCTTCCCCCGTATCAGCAGATTAAGGGAACCAACTGGTACAAGGGAACGGCAAACGCAATTTATCAGAATATTCAGTTTATCGACCAGTATAATCCCGAATATGTGCTCATTCTTTCGGGCGACCATATTTATAAAATGGACTACTCGAATATGATAAAGGCGCATCGCGAAGCGGGTGCCGACTGTACCATCGCCGTACTCGAAGTACCGATGGAGGAGGCAAGTCGCTTTGGCATCATGAACGCCGACGAAAACGGAATGATTTACGAATTTGAAGAAAAGCCCAAGCAACCCAAATCCAACAAGGCGTCGATGGGCATTTACGTTTTCAGCTGGGATAAGCTCCGTCACTATTTAATCGAGGACGAAAATAATCCCGAGTCGGAGAACGATTTTGGCAAAAACATAATTCCGTCCATGCTCGCGGATAAGAGAAGGATGTACGCCTATCCTTTCGAGGGCTATTGGAAGGACGTAGGAACGATTGATTCACTTTGGGAATCCAACCTCGACCTGCTCCGTCCAAATGTTGAGCTCGACCTTTCGGATTCAAAATGGCGAATTTATTCGAGAACTCGCGGAAACGCTCCTCATTACTTGGGCGAAAAATCCGAGGTGCAGAATTCGATTGTTACCGAGGGCTGTGTCATTGACGGAAAGGTTGAATTCTCGGTGCTTTTCTCGGAGGTAACCGTCGAGGAAGGCGCAGAAATCCACGATTCTATCGTAATGCCCGGTGCCGTGATTAAAAAGGGTGCCGTCGTAGAATACGCCATCGTTGGCGAAAACAGTGTTGTCGGCGAAAATGCCAAAATCGGAAGCTGTCCCGAAAAGATGACCGACCTCGAAAAATGGGGCATCGCAGTAGTCGGAAGCGGACTCGAAGTAGGCAAAAACGCTGAGGTAAAACCGCAAACAATGCTTGCAGAAAATTTGAAGGAGGGTGAATGTCAATGAAGGGCAGTAACATAATGGGCATAGTATTTGCCAACAAGCACGACCATCTCATTCGTGAGCTTACCGCCAGTCGAGCAATGGGCTCGGTACCCTTCGGTGGCCGTTACCGTCTTATCGACTTTTCGATTTCGAATATGGTAAATGCCAATATCAGCAAGGTTGGTGTCGTCACAAATGCCAATTATCATTCGCTGATGGACCACGTCGGTACCGGTAAGGCATTCGACCTTGCAAGAAAAAAAGGTGGACTTTATATCCTTCCGCCCAATCTTTATAAGGCAGGAAACGCTCCCTGTTCCTCACTCGAACAGCTTATCGGAATACGCAACTTTATCGCATCGGCCGACGAAGAATACGTCTATCTCTGCGAAGCCGACGTTGTATCCAATTTCGACCTCAAAAAGATGTACAGAAGCCACCTTTCCAGCGGCGCTGACATCACAATCGGCAGTATAAAGGGTGAAGCACCTTCGGGTGACGACGTGATGGAATTAAAAGCGGACGAAAGCGGTAAAATCACCGAAATTCTTATTTCGCCCGAGGCAAAGAAGGACTGTTTATGGTCGCTCGGTTGCTATATTATAAAGAGGGATTTGCTCATCGAGCTCATCGACGAGGCATCCGCTCACAGCCGTACAGCCATGAACCGCGACATTTTCCAGCGTCATGTCGATACACTTCACATTCAGTCGTACGAAATCGAGGGCTACGTAGCCGTTATCGACTCGACTCAAACATATATCAAGGCAAACATGGACCTCCTCAAAGCCGAGAACAGAAACGCTTTACTCCGTCGCGATTATCCCGTTATGACAAAGGTGCGTGACGAAGCACCCGTTCGCTACGGACTCAAATCAAGGGTAAAAAATGCTCTCATCGCCGACGGCTCGGTTATCGAGGGCGAGGTCGAGAATTCGGTTATCTTCCGCGGAGTAAAAATCGGTAAGGGCGCAGTGGTAAAGAACTGCGTGCTTATGCAGGGAACCGTGGTGGGCGAAAATGCCCATCTCGAATATGTCTGCACCGATAAAAACGTAATAATCGGTAACGACCGCGAGTTGAAGGGCTCCGACACCTATCAGGTATTTATCAAAAAGGCAGAAAAGGTATAACTCGTAAAAGGGGAGAAAAATATGAAAGTTTTATTTGCAACAAGTGAAGCCCAGCCATTTGCCGCTTCGGGTGGACTTGCCGACGTTTCGGGCGCCTTGCCAAAGGCGCTTCGTACACGATTTGTCGGTTGCCGCGTTATTATGCCTCTTTACGATTCTATCAGCGCCGAATTGCGCGAGAAAATGACCTTTATCGGCAGTATTTCGGTACCTGTTTCGTGGCGCCGTCAGTACTGCGGCATTTTTGAAGCAAAGTCGGACGGCGTAATTTATTACCTGCTCGATAATCAGTATTATTTCAAGAGGGGTACGCTTTACGGTCACTATGACGATGCCGAGCGTTTTGCCTTCTTCTCACGCGCTGTTTTGGAGGTACTGCCGGTAATCGATTTCAAGCCCGACATTATCCACTGCAACGATTGGCAAACGGCACTTATCCCTGTTTACAAGGATCTTTTCTATGCCGAAAGACCTGAGTACAGCGGAATAAAGACCATTTTTACCATTCATAATATTCAGTATCAGGGAATTTACAGTATGGAAATTCTCGGTGACGTTTTCGGCATTCCCGATTCTGCCGCCGATATTGTCAAATACCGCGACTGCGTTAATTTGATGAAGGGTGCAATCGAAAGGGCGGACAGAATTACTACCGTCAGCCCAACCTACGCCCAGGAAATAATGGATCCGTGGTATTCGCACGAGCTTGACGGAATTTTAAAGGAACGTAGCTGGAAGCTTTCGGGCATCGTAAACGGCATCGACACCGACCTCTATAATCCCGAAACCGACCCCATGATTTATCAGAATTATTCGGTCGATACCCGCGAGGCAAAGGCGGAAAACAAGCGTCAGTTACAGCGCTATTTCGAGCTTCCCGAGGAGGCGGATATCCCCCTTATCGGTATGGTAACCCGACTTGTTTCGCACAAGGGACTCGATTTGGTAAAGGCGCGACTTGAAGCGATACTAGACTTTGGGGTGCAGGTTGTAGTTCTCGGCTCGGGCGAATTCGAGTACGAAAATTTCCTTTACGAATTGGCGGCTCGTTACCCCGATAAGCTCAAATTAAAGCTCGGCTTTATACCCGATTTGGCGCATAAAATTTATGCAGGAGCCGACATTTTCCTCATGCCGTCAAAGAGTGAACCATGCGGATTGGCTCAAATGGTAGCCCTGCGCTACGGCACAATTCCTGTCGTCAGAGCTACCGGCGGACTGCGTGACACAATCACCGACTCGGGCGCATTCGACGGAAACGGCTTTGTTTTTCAGCAGTATAATGCCGACGATATGGCACATTCGGTTTATCGTGCCGTTGAGGGATTTAAGAATCGCGAGGGCTGGAATATCCTCGTCGAAAGGGCAATGCGTTGCGACAATTCGTGGGCGGCATCGGCCAACGAGTATATTAAATTGTATAAATCAATTCTGTAAAAAAAGTAAAAAGAGGGAAGGCAACTGCGGCACACCGCCCAAGTCGCCTTCCTTTTTTTGATAAATTATTTGCGGTAATAGATTGTTTACACATTCGCTACCAATTTTGCAAAAAAATCGTTTACAATAATAGTATAAAAAGGAAATAAAGGAGAATTTGAGAAACAACCATGTTTAGACGTTTTATGGTATCCTTTTCGCGATTTATGTATGGGCGAAACGGCATTGACCGAATGTTTAGCGGACTTTGCATCGTTTATTTGGTGCTGTGGCTTTGCGAAGGGCTCATCGGCATTTTGACCGATTGGTACACGGCGTATTTTGTTATCCGCCTTTTAATGCTGGGGCTATTCGGGTATATGATTTTTCGCTTTTTATCCCGAAACGTCGATGCCCGACGCCGTGAAAACGAGTGGTATTGCAACCTCGTTGACCGCCTTTTCAGAAAAAACCGTGGCGGCTACGGTCAGGGCGGCGGCTACGGCAACTATGGTCAGGGCGACGGCAACTTCGGCGGCAAAAAGGTCTATTCCACGCCCGAAAAGCCCACCCGCGACCGCAAGAATTATAAGTACGTGAAGTGTAAAAGCTGCGGAGCAACCCTGCGGCTCAAAAGGCGAAAGGGTACCCACACCGCCACCTGTCCTTGTTGTAAGGCAAACGTACGTGTGCGGTCGTTCTTTTAAACTTAAACTTTTGCAAAGAAATGATTTTTTGCGGCAATTTATCGGTTGTAATGGGTGGGCGGATTTGTTATACTGATAATGCGAGTTTTATTGAGGAGGAAAAGAAAAAATGATTTCCGAACAGTATAAAAAATTTCTAAGTTATGTAATTTATCAGGTCTATCCTCGCAGCTTTAACGACACTAACGGCGACGGAATCGGCGATATAAACGGCGTTATCGAAAAGCTCGATTATTTAAAGGAACTCGGCGTAAACGCAATTTGGCTCTGCCCGTGTTATAAGAGCCCGAATGACGATAATGGCTACGATATTGCTGATTATCGCGATATTATGGACGAGTTTGGTACCCTCGACGATGTAAAGCGTCTCATTAGCGAGATGCACAAGCGAGATATGAAGCTCATTATGGACCTCGTACCTAACCACACCTCGTCCGAGCACGAATGGTTCAAGCAATCACGCATGTCAAAGGATAATCCGTACAGCGACTATTACTATTGGTTTGACGAGCCCCAAAATGATTGGCAAAGCTGTTTCTGCGGCTCTGCGTGGGAATATGACGAGCAGAGAGGACAGTATTATCTTCATTCCTACGCACCCAGCCAGCCCGACTTAAATTGGGAAAATCCAAAGGTCGTCAAGGAAATACAGGACGTTGTCGATTTCTGGGTTGACCTTGGAGTTGACGGCTTCCGTTGTGACGTAATTGACCAGATTTCAAAGGATTGGGAACGCAACTTAAACTGTTTTGGTCCCCAGCTTCACGACCATATCCACGCCCTTTTCGGTCGTGACAAGGTGCGTCACATCTTTACCGTCGGCGAATGTTGGGCAGGTGATATTGATGAGATTGTTCGTCACTCTGCGTACGAGAGAGGGGAGCTCAGCACCCTTTTCCAGTTTGACCATCTCGCCTGTGGCTGCACTACAAAGTTTAGAAAAAAGCCCGAATCGCTCAAATCGGTTCGTGACATTATCGCAAAGTGGCAGACACTTAACCAGGAGCGCGACCTTATTCACGCTCTCTTTACCGACAATCACGATAACGGCCGCTTTATTTCGCGTATGGGAAACGACGGCGAACTTCGTTACGAGTCGGCAACCTGCCTTGCCGCCATGTTTTATCTCCTTCGCGGAGTGCCCTTTATCTATCAGGGACAGGAATTCGGACTCACTAATTCGCACCACCATTCGATTGACGAATTTGACGATATTGAAAGCGTTAATATTTACAAGTATTTTTGCGAGAGTATGACGCCCGAGGAAGCCATTGATAAAATCAATTTCGGTAGCCGTGATAATCCTCGCCGCCCGATGTCGTGGACCGCGGGTAAAAATGGCGGATTCTCTGATGCAGAGCCATGGATGCCCCTTCACAGCAGATATAAGGAAATTAACCTCGAAACCGACCGCAATAGCGAAAAATCGGTATTCAACTTCTATCGCGAAATTCTCAAAATCAGACGCGAGAACGATGCAATCCTTTATGGAGATTTTGAAGTTATATCAAAGCAGGAGGACGGCAACTTTGTCTTTACCCGTACTTATGAGGGCAAGCGCTTTATCGTAATATGCAATTTCGAGGACGAGTCAGAGATTTCGGTTGAAACAAGCGGAAAGATTATTCTCTCCAACTATGGCAGAGATGCCGTCAGCGGTACCTACCGCCCCTACGAAGTAGCCATCATCGAGGAATAAAGTTATCGTATAATAAAAAACGCCACTGATTTTATATCAGCGGTGTTTTTTTATAACAATTTTTAGACAAAATTATATATTTTATTTGCCAATTTATTGAAAAATCTGGTTTTTATGTTAATATATAGAAGATAGGGGGGATTTTTATGTTTTGTAAAAATTGCGGAAGTGAAATTGGCGATAATGATATTTTCTGTCCAACCTGCGGAGCTAAAAAAGAACCGCCTGCGACAAATAGCACACTTATGTCGCTATTTATTATTTGTGGTATTTTAACGATTGTTTTATCAGCAGTATTTATTTATTTGTTTACCGATAAAACATTACCATTTACGACGTCCGGGCAGGAAACAGCTACTAACTCCGAAATTAACCAATCGGTTTTGGAAGGCAATCCGTATCAGTCCTGTTTTGCTACATATGGGGATTATATTCTTCCTCAAAGTGATAGCATGTACAAATGTTACAATGATATAAGAGAAATGTCTAACGATGCACTTTTACTTGCAAAACATGAAATATATGCCCGACATGGTAAAAGTTTTGACGACACCTCTATCCAGGAGTATTTTAATGCACACGATTGGTATCTGCCAAGCAATGCAGAGTTTGAGCTGAGTGTTCAAGAACAATCGAATGTTTCTTTATTAGAGGTTACGTTAGCTGTCAGAAATGATACGTTAGATTATGAAGGTAATAAGTATCTTATGGCAAATAGCGCGGAATATATGATTCCCGAAAGCAACAGCGTCAAACTTTACGAAAACGATTTGTTCGATTATACAAAGACGCAATTAACAATAGCCAGAAACGAACTTCTTGCGCGTCACGGATACGTTTTTAAAGATTCCGACCTGCGCACATATTTTTATTCAAAGCCATGGTACGTTCCATCGGTACTGGGAACAGAATTTAATTTTTCGGTACTTAATGATGTCGAAACGAAAAACGTCTCTATGGTAAAAAGGGTTGAAAAGGTAGCGTCAAACGACAAGGTTTTAACCATACCTGATATATCTTATAAAGATAAGTACACAAAAGCCCTTAACGACGGAGAAAATTGTTATCATATACCGACCGTAAATTTAAGCGTTGTAAAATCCATTAATGATAAAATATATAGTGAGTATAAATGGATTAAGGATGAAATTAAAGACCCGGACAGTCTAGTATTGCTCAATGTAGCGTATTCTGTAGGTCAGTATGATTATGCAGCATCTGTTGTAATGAAAACGCAATATGATGCTGATTGCGAGTATTATAAAGCATACAATTTTTCTACTGTTACCGGTAAGGCACTTTCTGCCGAAGAAATTTTTGCTCTTTACGGCCTTACAGAGGAAGAAGGTCGCGATAATATAAAAACAGCACTTACAGATTTTTTGAAATATTTACCTGATGAATATTCACAGTCTACTTATAAAAAGAAAACGTTAGCGACAAAGAATATAAATGCTGCTGTACCATTTATCAACGAATATGGTAATTTGTGCTTTTATGCAGAAATCTATTCGCCTGCAGGAGCAGAAACATACGAATATGCAATTACAATGTCAGGATATATGTGTGATATTTCATGTTATTCTAACCATTAACAATGTTTGATATTATATAAAATTATCACATAAAAGAACTTCCCACCGATTTTTTGGCGGGGAGTTCTTTGCAGTTATAGTTACCTTCGGCTAAATTTTCTTTTTCATCAGTCCGTGCTTGTTGCAATAGATATACAGATAGCCGCCGCCACGGAGATTGAGTCGCGTTTCAGCGTTGCCTTCGGGATAGAATTTGACAAGCTGCACTCGGTCACAGGTCAAAAAGGCGATGAAGGAAATGAAATGCGCCTTTGTCATATCGTGATTAACCGTCACAAAATGCTCGTCCTCAACCTTTTCTATGGTTATTTGATGGTGATCGTCGGTCTCTTCCGCTTCAAGCGGCGGCAGATTGATTCCGCAGCAGCTGATAACCGCGTTTCCCACCGCCGACATTATGTTTCCGCAAATAGGACAGACGTAGAATTTCGACCGCAGTATATTTGCCGAGATATTTTTGTTTACCACCATATCGCCAGAAATCAGCTCCATAACCGATACCGATAATGCCTTTGCCAGCGGCTCGATTAAGGTGATGTCGGGCAGTCCCTTTGCCGTTTCCCATTTTGAAACCGCCTTGTCGCTTACGCCGAGCAAATCGGCAAGTTGCGCCTGGGTGATCCCCTTTTTTTCGCGTAAATTTTTGATTGTAGCGCCGGTTATATAGCTGTCCATCTCATCCGCCCCTTTATGAAATTATTATAACCGCCGCACCCAAATCCTGCAACCTACTCTCCGTTGACAAAAGAAAAATCCCCTACCGAAATCGGCAGGGGGATGGGCTAATTAACCGTTTAGCATTATGTTGTTTTCATATTCAATCCATTCGCCGTCTATATTCCAATGAGTTAGCCCAACCATCAAAATATTGTCAGCGGTAATTAGAAGGCGACGGTCACCCAAAAAAAATCGCAGTACGGGAAATTTTCTGTTTTCGTCATCAAAGCCAAAAAAGGTGATTTTTTTATCCTCTGTAGAAACGATTTTTTTATCAAGTATTTCTCTGTCGCAAGGGCAGTATTCATAATAAACAAATTCATACTCGTCGTGGGCTTTTTTGCGACTTTCGATTAGGATTTTGGCATCCTCAAAGGATACCACTATTCCGACGCAGTCGAGCAGATTGTCGTCCATTAACCAATTAAGATCGGCTATTTCAATCTGATGAACATATTCATTCGCTCTTTTTAAAAATTCACTTTGCGGTATTTCTTTTAGCATTGTATTCGCCTCTTTATCACTGTTTGCATAAGGGCAGTAATTGACGTATTGCAATAGCAAATTTAAAATTTTCTGCTGTGTTTCATCGGGAGCGTAATCTGTATTGATGTCCTCGTATGCCCAACGAGTTGTCCGATCTATCAGAGTTTCTCTGCCCATGTCCCACGGCTCGTCGATGCAAGGGAATACGTTAGGACTGACTCCACTTTCCAGTAAAAATGAAACGGCATCTACATCTCTAACCATGCTTGCCTCTGAAAGTGGTTCCACATCGGTACCTGCACCATAAATAGCGGGATTTGATCCCATATCGATAAACGCCTTTAAATCGTCATTATTGTGCTTTTCGATTTCTAAATCATATCTTATGATAAAATTACTGAATGCGGTGCAACCATACCTGTCAATGCTGTTTATGCTTACTCCGTCATGCACGTATTTTTTAATTAAATCCAAATTTTTATCTTTCGCTGCTTTAAAAAAGTCCGCCAAATCCTTTGAATTTTGCTCGTATTTTACGTACTGATTTGCCAAATTAAATATTTTTTCGGGGACAAAACTGTAATGGCTGTATATATCTTCTTTTTTCACCTTTACTGTTTTGGGCTTGTACGGAAAACCGCGTGATGACAAAAATTTAGGTAAACCATACCGAATATCGTTCTCGTTAATATCAATCATCGCGTTTATAGTATATTGAGGCCATGGGAAATGTGCTTCTTGTGTTGGTTTGTCAAACTCAAAGACTTCATCCAATACACAAAGCTCTTCGATTTTTTTATCTAAAATTTCCTGAAAAACTTTGAGTCGGGTTTCATATTCCATTGGATATTCCGTGTCATAAATGCCATTAAAATTTTGTTTACCAAAGGTTATTTCGAGTGCTTCAGGATGCTTTTCAAAAAATTCGTTTGCCGCCAAGTCAAAGGCCTTTTCTGCAACGTGGTACGAGATTGGAATTATTTGACTTTGAATCCTGCATCTTTTTTTTTCAAAGTAATTATCAATTAAATGAACATAATTATCAAATCGTTTTCTATCGCAAAGAAAGTCTCCCAAAATGCGAATTGGCAAAAAGGAGTATCTGTCGTCAAAACGCTCCATGTTATTGCTAATCCAATATATATAGTGCTGTTCATAGTATGTTAGTCCGTCTGTCCATACGGGCAGGTATTTTCTTTTTTTCATTTTCCTCACCTCTTGATTGTAGTATATCATGACATCTGTCCCATTAATAGGTCTATATATAAAAAATCCGCCCATTTTTTTGGACGAATTTTTCATTATTTTACTTTGTTATACATTCGACGGTATAGCCCTTTTGCTTTAAATTCTGTGCAATTGCGCCCTCTCCGACAATGTGAGCCGCGCCGACACACATAAATATTTCTTCGCCCGATTTTAATGCGTTTTCTGCAAAATCGGTCATCAAAGCATTCCGGTCGGTCATCATCGCCTTGGTATATTCTTCGTAAAGTGCGGTTTGTTCCTTGGGAATATTATTCTCCTCGGCAGAGAGATATTCAGCGAATCCCTTTTCGTCACCCGCTGCCCACAAATCCATCATTTCGGTCATTTCTTTTTTTGCCAAATCCTCATCATCGAATGACGACAATGTCTCGTTAAGCAAGAACATCTGCAATTCTTCAGAGAACCCTGCCAACATTTCATACTGAGATTCAGCAGACTCAACGTCAACAATTTCTTTTTTATCGTCGTAAGCTTTGTTAATCAGGTGTCTGTCGATGCCAAGCTCTGTATCTGCGCCGGTTTTTTCAATTAAAATGGAATCGAGCAAACTGGTCCAAAGTGAAACGTTATACTGATCAAACATAGACACGTATAAATCAGCGTCGGTTAATATTTTAACCGCTTTGTTATAGGCATCTTCTGAAACGTGGTCTTTTATAGTAGTTCCGTCGGTGTATAAAAAGGTTCTCAGCGTTTGCATTTGAGCTGACATGTCCTTTTCATAAGAAACGATATCGAACTCAACCGCCAGCTTGTCAGCGCTGTTGAAGGCGTCAGTAATATAGTCGGGCAAAGGGTAAAACTCATCTCGCCCAACATGTATAGACCCGAATAACCAAAGAACGTTGCCGCTTTTGTCGGTGACTTTGTATAATAAAGGGCTGGATTTCGCACTTACTTCCGGCTCGTTGCTGCTCGAAAGTGACGAGGTGTCGAATGGTGTAATTATCTCCACTTCTTCACAAGCGCATAAGGAAAAGCACAAAATAAAAATCAGCAACAAAGAAATTATTTTTTTCAACTTCATAAAACAACCACCTCTAATAAAAAAATAACATAATCAAACAGTAAAAGCAACACAAATTTACCAAAAGAATCCAAATTAACAGGAGTTTTGCAACAATCGGAAATATAAAAAATCCCCTCGAATTTTTTCGAGGGGATAACCTGTTTAATAGTCGGTTGGCAAAAACCAGCTTACTTATACTTTATACCCGAGCCGATAAAGCCAACTTCCTTAAAATCGTCGGGATTGGTGCGGATAATATAGTCGATGTATGAATCAATCAAATTCGCGGTAAGGATATAACCCATCGGGTTCAGGTGACCGTGCAAATAATACTTTTCTCTAAAAGCGTCGTCGTACACGGGGCCATACTTATAGAGGTCGATTACGTACGAATTGTCGAAATGCTCGGCGAGAGCGTAGAGCGCATTTATCACGCCCTCGAATTTCACCTTATCGGTTCGTTCGCCTTCGTTGGGGAAGGTGACAAAGAAAAATTTTGCATCGGGGCTGATTTCCTTATATCGTCTGACGATTTCGGCATAATAGCTGATAAATGGGCTTTCGTGTGTTAACTCGGTTACGGTGATGTCGTCCTTTGTGCCGATTGGCATATTGTGACCGAAAAGGTCGTTTACACCCAATGCGATAACATACGCCTGACATGCCTTTTCCTTGTCCCAGAAGCCATTTTCGTCGGCGTAGCAGTTAACGTACCATCTGGTAGTCATTCCGCCCCTTGAAAAGTTATATGCAGTGAGTCCGTTTTTTCTGGCGATGTACTGGCCCCAGGAATATTCGAACATATCGTGATAGCCGTGGCTGCCATCGTCGTTCACCGTTTCAAACTCGCCCGATGAAAGACTGTCGCCGATGAAAGCAATTCTTCTGAAAATCGAGGTGTTGCTGTAAGCGCCTACAAGGTTGTCCAAAGGTTTTTCGTTTATCATAATAGTTTTCTCCCCAAAATTAGTTTACTCCATTATACTTTGTTTCGAAAACTTTTGCAATAAAAAGCTAAAAATTCGTTGTCAGGTTGCAGCCAATTGCAAATATAGAACGGATATGCTATAATTTATAAGAAATTGAGAAAAATATTACATAAAAGGATGGTGCAAAAAATGGGACAGGTCGCAACATATTTAAAGGAACTTCTGTATCCGATTGCAGAGGTTTCAGCCGGCATATTGGAGCTGATTGGCATTGTTATCATCATTGTCGGGTCATTCCGCGCACTTATACTACTGATTAAGCGCATGATTGAAAAAAAGCCATTTCATGTAGCCACCGACCTCGGTAAAGCGCTTTCTCTTGCGTTGGAATTTAAGATGGGTGCTGAGATTATAAAGACGGTTATTATTCATAACTTAGAGGAGCTTGCAATACTTGGTATCGTCATTGTCATTCGTGCCTTGTTGGCGTTCCTCGTCCATTGGGAAATGCATCTGGACGAAAAGGCGGAGAAAAAGGCACTTGAAGAAAAAGAGTAATGAAAAATCCCCACCGATTTGGGCGGTACGCTATAGTGATCAATTGCCTATAAACGGCGTTTATTCCAGCCGCTTTGCGTTAAAAATGCTCGAAATACACAAAGTATTTCTGCGCTTTTTGCCTTAATCGACAGAAATCTACGCCGTTTATAGGTGCTACGCAGTTTTGAAGTGGAAACTTTTTAGATTAACAAATAACAAAAAGCCCGGAATGCTGTCGCATTTCGGGATTTTTTATGAAGTTGAGCGGAAAAGTGGACGTTCAAAACCATTTTATCACTATAGCGTACCGCCCTTGGATTGGAATTTTGTTTATGTAATTTTAATTATGACTCCTGTACCATTTTTCCGCAAATGTGCTCGGGGGTCAAAACGAGCAACAATGTATTGCAGGCACTTTGTTCAATTTCGGTTTTAATATATTCATCGTCGGAAGTAAACTTGTGGCTGAGTTTGGTCGTAATATCGGTGATTTTGTCCATATCGTCAACAATTTCCATTCTGCCGAAAATGATGACGCTTTTGAAGTTTAATGCCCATTCGCCCGAATTGCGATAGCCGTCATCATAAGTGCAGAAGGAAACCTTGTCGCTCCTTTTCAGCGCATCCAATCTGTGCCCCGATTTGCCGCAATGAAAATATATTTTTCCATCCGTTTCATTGTACCAGTGATTCATGGGCATTCCGTAAGGATATTCGTCGTCGCCAATAACCGAAAGGACGCCTCTTTTGGTTGTTTTTAGGATGTCGATACATTCCTCTGTGGATATTTTTCTGTTTTTTCTCATCAGTTCCCGAAACATTTTTTAAACCCTCTCGCCGCAAATTTTAGTTTATGAATCATTATATCACCTTTTGCCAATAATCTCAATATATACAAAATCCCCGCTGATTACTCAGCGGGGATTTAATTTGCTTTTTAAATCTAATTACTTAGATTAGCCCTTGATAGCGGCCTGTGGGGCTATCTGCAAAAGAGGGAATTAAAGTTCGATTTTTGAAGCATATTCTTCCAATACGTGATTGATTTCTTTTTCGTTTTCATAGAATACATTATCACACAGTTCTAAAATTTCTTCAGCCTTTTCGTCGTCCTCTTTTTCTTTCAATGTCAAATAGGCTTGATATGCTTTCTTTAAATTATTGTTTAGTTCTGGTGAGAGAATTTGTTCTAAAGCGGACATGTCTTTTTTTATATTCCCTTCAAAATCCAAGCACTCGAAATAGTAGTCGTGCCCACCGCTGTTCACATCACCCGAATAATTCAAAAGTTCTGCATAAGGTGATTCAACTTTTTCTTCAGTCCAAAGTTCCCACATCTTGTTCCATTTTAACTGTTCTTCGGTAAGCTCAACTTTCTTTTTCTTGAAAATATCAAACAAGCCCATAAAATCACCTCTTATTTTTATTATACCGATTTGCAAGTAATTTTCAATATTCAAAAATCCACTTACCCAGAATGTAGGGGCGGCAATCTGCCGCCCGCGGGCGACTAATAGTCGCCCCTACAATGCAAAAATCCTCCCGATTCGTCGGGAGGATTTTGTTAGGTTCATTAGCCCTTGATAGCTGCCTGTGCAGTATAGCATCAAGGGATGACTTTTTACCACACTTACCAACGGTTGTAATTATACCATTCTGATTTTCGTTTTTCAATAGGTTCGGGAAATATTGTTGTAATTCAGTCAAACCGATTACATCCCCGATATGTAGAGGAGGTTCATCCTCCTCGTCATCATTGAAACTGATAACGGCATTGTTTTTTCTA
>JAFQBX010000024.1 GCA_017399535.1 Clostridia bacterium
AAATGACGGCAATCAGCGCGAGATAGGGAGTAATGCTCAAAAATCCGACCGCAATATCGGTAAATCCGTGTCCAATATCCGAGATGCTGGTCATAAAGCCCTCACTGACCTTTGTAAAGAAGCTGTCGTCCTTTGCTACCGTTTCGCGTTCAACCTCGTTGACGTTCAGCGAAAGAGTGCTGTACGATACGCTGTCATCATATTCCTCAATCTGCTGCTCGTACGTGCTAAGCTCGTATCTTATTATCGTCAGACGTGATTCAATTTCCAAAATATCATCGAGCGATTCCGCCTTTTTAAGCAGTTCGAGCAAACGCTCCTGCTCGGTTTCCAGCACCTTGATTTGACGTTCGCTGTCGTTGTAGGAATCGGTCACGTCGTTTGCGCGGATGTTTTCGTAGGTGACGGTGGCATTTTCTCCGATTTTTTTCATCAGTCCGTCAAGCTCGGCTTCGGGAATTCTGATGGTGAGGTAGCATTTACGTCCCGAAAAATCGGTGTTGTTGTTCATTTCCTTGTTTTCGATATATCCGCCCTTTTCGCTCAGATAACCTTCAACAATGCTCAAAAATTCGTCAAAGTTCTTTGTCTCGGCCGACATGTTCGCCGTTTTAATTATCTTTCTGTCGGAGGTCTGCGACTGGTCGGTGGTAAGGTCATCGCTGCCTTTAACTCCTTCGTCACCGAGTTCTCCCAGTCCGTCGCCAAGCATTATGTCAAAAGCAACCTCCTCCTTTATTGAGGATGAATAATTATAATAGTCGCCTCTGTTGCTACCTGCTTCTTCTTTGAGCGTGGTATCCCTTTTCGAATTGCCAACCGCCCCTGCAATAAAGGTTACTGCTATTACTGCAACTAAAATCGGCAGTGTGTTTATTATCCGCCTTTTTGTAGCGGCTCTTTTTATGTTATGCTTTTCGATTCGCTCCTCGATGATGCTCATCTGCTCCTCATAGGTTCTCATACACAAAATCCTCCTTTTCGAGAATGTCCTTCAGCGAAAGCTTTGCGCGGTAAACGAGATTTTTAATCTGCTTTTCGCTTTTTCTCATGATTTTTGCCGCTTCTTTGTAGGAAAGCTCGTCAAAGTAAATGAGGTGAATTACCTCGCGATAGTCGCTTTTGATTTCCTTGATAGCGCTGTGAAGTTGCTTTGCTCGCTCATTTTCGAGTATCGCGTCGTCAAAGTCGGCTTCGCTGTACCCGTCAATCTCATTCAGACAAACCGTCCGTTGCTTTTGCGCAGATTTCAGCCAATCCAGAGCCAAATTTCGCGCGATGGTATATAGCCAGGTCTTGAAACCCGACGGGTCGGACAGCTTTTTCCTTTTGACAAACACCTTGCAAAAGGTTTCGGCGGCAATATCCTCCGATACGGCGAGATTTTTGACATACCCGTTTATAAAGAAAATAAGCGGGCTGTTATATTCTCTTACGATTTCCTCCATTCCGCTCTTATCTCCGTCGAGAAAGCGGCTATATGCACATTTTTCCTTTGTCATATTAACCCTCCCGGTAAGGTACCTTTGTCTATTAAACGATTGTGACTTAAAAAAGTCTCATCAAAAAAGGTCCCCTCAAACAAATTATTTGTTTTTCGAGAACCTTTTTTATTGTAAAATTATTTATACGAGCTCGCCGATGCAGTAATCGTCGGCGGTGTCGGTGATGCGAACATCCCTTATTTCGCCGCAAAGGTCGTCGGGCGAATCAACCTTTACGTATGTGTAATTTTTGGTATATCCCTCGTTCAGGTTGCCTCGTTTGGTTTCAAAAAGCACCGAGCAAACCTTTCCTACCTGTGATTTGAGGAATGCGGTTTCGCTTTCCTTTGTGACGGCAATCATCTTTTGCGATCTTGTGCGTTTTTCGGCGTTTGTGACCTGATTTTTCGCCCTTGCCGCTACTGTACCCGTCCTTCTCGAATAGGCGAAAATATGCGCCCTTGCGAAGCCGATTTCACGCGCAAAGCCGAGCGACTGCTCGAATTCGTCCTCGCTCTCACCTGCAAAGCCAACCATGATATCGGTGGTAATCGCCGCATTGTCAAAGTTGCTTCGAACACGCTTAATCAGATTGCGATAAAATTCGGTGTCGTAGTGACGGTTCATGCGTTTAAGCGTTTGGTCACAGCCCGATTGAAGCGAAAAGTGAAACTGCGGACAGAATTTGGGCTGATTTTTGAGACGCGTCATCATTTCGTCGGTGAAAATGTCGGGTTCAAGCGAACCGAGACGTACCCTTTCTATTCCGTCGACGGCACAAACTACGTCAACCGCGTCACAGAGGGTTGCTTCAATATCGTTGCCGTACGCCGAAAGGTTGATTCCGACCAGGACGATTTCCTTATGCCCCATTTTTGCAATGGACGAAACCTCACTTTTTATATCCTCGAGCGGCTTTGAGCGTTCACGGCCCCTTGCCGTCGGGATAATGCAGTATGAGCAAAAGCGGTTGCAACCATCCTGAATTTTGAGATATGCTCGGGTACGCTCCTCGATTTTATCAATCGGCGGCGTGTCAAAAAGGTCGCCCTTTTTATGCTCGTCTATCATGACAACCCGCTTGTTTGTTTCTAAAAAATTGGCTATCGCCTCGCAAAGACGGTTGTTCGAATGATTTCCGAGTACTATGTCGGCGGCATCAATTTTGGCTCCGTCGTCGGGAAACGCTTGTGGCATACAGCCGGTAAGCACAATCACCGAGTTTGGTAATTCGCGGCGATATTTTCTGACTGTTTGGCGCGTTTTTCGGTCGCTTTCGGCGGTTACTGTGCACGAATTGATAATAAAAATGTCCGGCTGAGCGTCGGACAGGGTAGGTGTATATCCGGCAGCGACGAGCATACGCTCCATCGCTGCCGTTTCGTATTGATTAACCTTGCAACCGAGTGTGTAAAATGCAAAAGTCATCTTTTTTCTTCCTTTTTTTATAAAAAAGATAGAGGATTATTCAGCAGCTGCTGTTGCGTTAACGGCGGCTTCGCTTTCGGCATTTTCCTTGCGTTCAGCGGCAATTCTTTCGTTATAAGCTGCCCAACGCTTTGCTTCAACCTTTTTGTTGATTGCGTCAATAACAGGGTCGGCAAAGAATGCGAGAATACCGATTACACCTGCGACAGCAGTGGTCATGATACCAAAGAGGAAGGGAGTACATTCCATAAGCGAATAGGGTGTGTACCACGATGATGAGTCGATAAGAGCAAATGCGAGATGGAAACCGAAATTAAGCACTGCAAAAGCAATAAAGCCCGTTGCAACTGTTTTTGCCACCGTCTTTGAGCGGAAGTTGCCTGCAATTACTGCGGCGACACAGCCAAGTCCGAGAATCAATGATTCGTGATATGCAAATGTTGTGCCGAGAGGTGAAGTATTTGTTTCGGTATATGAGTATAATTGTGCATATTCGGAATAGGGTGCTTCTGCGATGTCGAGCTGGTCAGCTTCTTCAAGCACCTCTAAGCTTACCGGCAGGTCGCCTGCAAAGGAAGCAAGCTGAAGCGCAAGCATCAAAAGTCCGAATACAAGCAATTTTGCGAAACAGAATTTTTTGCTTTTTGGTTTCATAATCATAGTGGGATACCTCTTTTTATATAGTATTGTTTATGTTAATGCATTTCATTGAGATACATTACGTGCTGATTTCGGTGCATATATACGTTGACGGCCAGTCCGATTCCCAGATAGGTGCATATCATTGACGAGCCACCTGCGCTGAAAAATGGAAGCGTAATACCGATAACCGGCAGAATCGAGCAGCACATTCCAACGTTTAGAATGGTCTGGGCGGCGAAAAGGCCGAATAGACCACTGCAAATGATTGTGCCCATCTTATCTCTTGCATGATGGGCGATGACAAGCAGTCGGATACAAACGGCAATTTCGAGCGCCAGAACGGCCAAAAGCCCGATAAATCCAAGCTCCTCACCGATACTCGAAAAGATAAAGTCGTTGTACTGCTCGGGAATTTCGTTCGCCTGAACGTAGTCGCCTCGCATAAATCCCTTTCCAAACCAGCCGCCGTTAGCCATAGCGATTCTGGCTCTCCATTGTTGCCAGCCGCTACCGTAAAGGTCGGCTTCGGGATTAAAGAGGGTTTCGATTCGGATTCGTTGGTCGTCGTTAAGCACGAGAAACCACAGAATCGGCGAAAGTGCCGCCACCGAGCCGATTGCGATAATAAAATATCTGAGCTTTACACCGGCGGCAAACATCATTGAAATAAAAATGAGTGCTATTACCAGAGCCGAGCCGTCATCGCCTTGAAGGTGAATGAATATGACGGGAATAGCCCCGTGAATACATAGTAAAATCAGATTCAGCGGCTTGTTAACCGTTTTTTCTATTCGGTTTACGTGACTTGCAAAGGTGATGATAAAGGCAATTTTGAGCAGCTCGGACGGCTGAAATGTAAATCCGCCGGGGAAAATGAGCCATGCTTTGTCATCGGTGCCGGGAGGGGCATATCCGATAAAAAAGGTCAGTCCCACCATAATTACCGCCGCACCGGCTAAAATATATTTATGCTTTGCAATTGTTTCGTAGTCGACGAAGCCCGACATAATAACGACAATTATAATGCCGATAAAAAACGCGCCAAGCTGAACGTAAAACTGTTTAAAGCTGCCCGTGTAGTTGGTTGCCGACATAACCATCATACAACCAAATAGTGAAGCGAAGGTGCAAATTGAAAGTAATACCTTGTCAGTTTCGCGAAAATAGTCGGCTATTTTTCCTAAAATATTACTAACCTTTGACACCTCCCCATATTGATACAAAATAATTATATAATAAAATTAAAATAAGTTCAAGCAAATACTTTAATATCTTCAAATTTTGTGATATAATTCTATAAACTAACAAAAAACTTTGTATTACATGCCGATTTGAATTTACAATCTGTTTACAAAGGACGGGTAAAATAGGAAAAAATGAAAAAATTTGTTACAAAATCAGCGAGTGAAACGGGTGAGGTAGCCGCCCGACTTGGAGCCAAAATATCGTCAGGAGCGGTGATTGCTTTTACGGGGGACCTCGGCGCAGGAAAAACTACCTTTATAAAGGGACTGGCAAAGGCGCTCGGCTATTCGGGCGAGGTTTCGAGCCCGACATTTGCTATTGTTCACGAATATATCGGTGGCAGGTTGCCGCTTTACCACTTTGATATGTATCGGGTGGAAAGTTGGGAGTCGCTTTATTCGACCGGCTTTTTCGAATATATGGAAACCGACGCGGTACTTGCGGTCGAATGGAGCGAAAATATCGAAAATGCGCTGCCGGACGACTTGATTACGGTGGATATTACGCGTGGCGAGGACGATAACGAGCGAGTTATCTTGATTTCGTCGAGAGGAGAGATAAAAATTGAAGATATTGGCGATTGATTGCGCGGACAAGCCATGTTCCTGCGCGGTTGTCGAGGATAACAGAATCATTTGCGAAGCGTTCATCAGCATAGGGCTCACCCATTCTCAGACCTTGCAGCCCATGCTCCACGATATGCTCAAAAATGCACAAATTGATATTGGCGAAATTGACCGCTTTGCCGTCAGCATTGGTCCCGGTTCGTTTACGGGACTGCGAATCGGCATCTCGGCGATAAAAGGAATGGCATTCGGCTCGGGTAAAAAATGCGTTGGCGTATCCACCCTTCACGCAGCAGCTTACGGAATGGTCGGAACAAAGGGGATTATCGTAGCTGTAATGGACGCCAGATGCGGTCAGGTATATACCGCCACCTTCTATTCCGACGGCGAAAAACTCACACGAATCAGCGAGGACAGAGCCATTTTGCTGACCGAGCTTGTCGAGGATATAAAGCGGCTCAAATCGGAGGGAAAATTTCCATCAGAAAAGGTATTTCTGGTTGGAAGAGGCAACGAAATGTGCTATAATGTCATAAAGACAGAGGTTGACGGCGTTTTTGTTGCACCGCCACATCTTTCGTGCCAAAGGGCGTCCTTCGTTGCGCTGGTTTCGGACGAATATGTCGAAATAACGGCGCACGAGCTTCTGCCGAGCTATTTGCGATTGCCTCAGGCAGAACGCGAATTAAAGGCAAAAAACGAAGCAAAATTAAAAAAGGGAGTAAACTGAAAATGGGAAAGAAAATTGCTATCGGCTGCGACCACGGCGGCTTTGAAATGAAAAACGAACTGGTTGATTTTTTAAAGGAAATGGGCTGTGAGGTTGGCGATTTCGGCCTTATCGAAAAGCAGCCGATTGATTATCCTATTATCGCCGAAAAGGTTGCAACGGCCGTATCGGGTGGCGAATTTGAGCTTGGAATCCTCGTATGCGGAACGGGAATCGGAATGTCCCTCGCCGCCAACAAGGTAAAGGGAATCCGCGCTGCCGCCTGCTCTGAGGTGTATAGCGCAAAGTTCACACGCCTTCACAATAATTCAAACATTCTTTGCCTCGGCGGAAGGGTTATCGGTCCCGAAACGGCAAAGATTATGGTTGATGCCTTTGTTAATACCGAATTTGAGGGTGGCCGTCATCAACGCCGAGTTGATATGATTGACGCCCTCGAACGCGGCGAAAAATTATAATAAAAATAAATTGGCATAAAAAAAGGGAGATAAAATTATGGAACAGAATGTATTTATTATGAATCATCCTCTTATTCATCACAAGCTGTCAATCCTCCGTGATGAAAAGACAAGTTCACGCGATTTCAGAACCCTTGTCAGCGAAATTGCTATGCTCATGTGCTATGAGGCAACACGCGACCTCGCTTTGCAGGAGGTTGAGGTACAGACACCCGTTGCAGTCGCAAAGGTGAAAAAGCTCGCAGGCAGAAAGCTTGCCGTTGTGCCCATTCTTCGCGCAGGACTCGGCATGGTTGACGGAATGGTTAATCTTGTACCGAGCGCACGAGTAGGTCACATCGGACTATATCGTGACCCCGAAACACTTATGCCTGTCGAATATTATTGCAAGCTTCCGTCGGATATTTCACAGCGCGACGTAATCGTAGTTGACCCGATGCTTGCTACCGGCGGCTCGGCTATCGACGCCATTACGCAGATAAAGAAACGCGAGCCGAAGAACATTAAGTTTATGTGCATTATTGCCGCACCGGAAGGACTCGACGCGTTAAAGGCGGCTCACCCCGACGTTCAGATTTATGTCGGCGCATTGGACGAAAAGCTCAATGACCACGGCTATATCGTTCCGGGACTCGGCGATGCCGGCGACCGCATCTTTGGTACAAAGTAATGGCCGGAAACGGAAATCAGAAATTAAAACTGCTCTATCTTTTGCAAATACTCGAAAGCGAAACCGACGAGGAAAATCCGATAAAAACGGCGGATATTCTTCGTCGTCTTTCGGATTTGGGCATTGCCGCCGAGAGAAAGTCGATTTATCGCGATATCGACTGTCTGCGCGAGGCAGGATACGATATTGTTTCTGCATCGGGTGGCGGTTATTTCCTGGGCGAAAGACGGTTTGAATTGAGCGAGGTAAAGCTGCTGACCGATGCGGTGCAGGCATCCCGCTTCATCACCCATCAAAAGTCGTTTAAGCTGATTGAAAAGTTAAAGGGGCTCGTCAGCAAAAGCGACGCCAAAAGCATCGACCGTCAGCTTCACATGTCGGGAATATCAAAGGCGGAGAATGAACAGATTTATTACGTTATCGATGCCATTTACGACGCTATTTCAAAGGATAGGCAGATTAGCTTCAAATACCTTGACTACACCCTTTCGGGCGAAAAGCACTATCGCTCGGACGGAAAGGAATACTCGGTCAGCCCTTATGCGCTGATTTGGGACAACGAGTATTATTATCTCGCCGCTTATTATAAAAAGCACGAAAAAATCGCTAATTTCCGCGTGGATAAAATGGACCGAGTGCGAGTCCTTGATACAAAGCGCGAAAAAAGTGACGAATACAAGCATTTTGATCCCGCGAAAAAGGCGAAGTCACAGTTTTCCATGTTTGGCGGTGAGCCCGAACTTATCACGGCGCAAATCGAGGATAAGTATATCGGCGTTTTCGTCGACCGATTCGGTGACGACCTGACCCTCGAAAAAGGAAAAAACGGCTATTCATGTGTACGGTTTAAGGCGGAAGTCAGCCGTACCTTTATGTCGTGGATATTCCAGTTTGGCGAAGGGGTAAGGATTCTTTCGCCCAAAAAGGTGTGCGACGGTGTTGCCGATATGCTCACCCGCGTACTTAAAATGTATGGAGAAAAAAATGATTGATTTTGCAACCGAAAAGGATCATCTCGAAATTATTCCCGTGTGGCAGAGCGGCTTTGACGACAATGCCGATGATGTTGCCGAGTTTTTAGCGGGGACGGATGGCTTTTGCGACCGACTTGTCTTTCGCGAGGATGAAAAAATCGTTGCCGAAATGAATATCATTCGATGCGACCTTTCCGCCGAGGGAAAAAGAGTAAGCGCGGTGTATTTTTATGCACTCGCGACCCTGCCCGAGTATCGCGGACGGGGAATTATGTCCTCGATGATACGCTTTGCCCTCGATAAATATGCCGCCGACGGAATCGGCTATGCCATGATTGTTCCGGCGGAGGAGGGGCTTGTCGGCTACTACCGGCGGTTTGGCTTTGAACCCGTTTGTGGTGCCAAAATTGCCGATATTCCGAGCGAAAGTATTTTCGACTTTCCTATCAAAACGACCAAGTTAACCCCAAGCCAACTGAAAGAGCTTCGCGATGGCAGAAAAGGGAACAATGCCGTTTTTTCGACCGAGTATATCGACTTTGCCCTGCGCTTTTGCGAAATGACGGCGGTCGGATTTGATGGCGGTTATGCCATTTTTGAGCAGGGTGACGACCGCGTGAGGATAATCGAATTCGACGGCGAGGTCAACCGTATGCTGTCGGCGGTAAAGGGGCTTTGCAAAAGCAAAATTTACCGAGTTTATCTGCCCGACGATTCGCTGATTGGTGAAAAGATTTGTCGCGGAATGGTTTGTCCCCTCGGCAAGTCAGTGAAGCTTAATAAAGCACAAATCGGTCTGATAATGGACTGATGAAAGGAATAAAAATGGCTACATTAACCCTCAATTTCTCGTTAAAGCCACACTCAAAGGTGAATATCTATATCGACGAAAAGCTGGTCGATACCGCACGTAAAAGCGATACAAAGCGGATTTCCGTTTCGGAAGGGGAGCATTCGGTTCGATTGGTTCAGTATCGCGGAAAGGATGAAAATTCGCCCTGCGCGTTTGGTGCAGTGCCGTATTTCGCGGGTGGAACGCTGCTTAACGGCGACGGGACAAAGTCATCCCATCTCATCCCGTGGAGAGCGACCGTTCATTATTTTAAATGTGCTTTTTCGGTAAAGATTAGTGGTGACGCATCGATTGCCGTTCTCGCGAATGTAGAAAAGAAGCGCGGCTTTATCGGTATCGATAATCATTTTCTGTCGCTGCGGCTTGGTACCGTTTCGGGTACCGAAATCGAGAATTACACTCCAATCGAGCCGGATAAAAAGCAGCTTGGTCGCTTTAAAGGTTATCAGCGGCTGATTCTTTTGATGACCTATATTCCCGTCTTGGTAATCGTCGCGTGGCAGTATATTATCGCCTTTTCAAGCTGGGACGCACCTGCTCATTTCGGCATAGTGGGACGCGTTTACGTTATAATCCCGTCGGTGATTTTGGCGATAGTGATTCTACGAATAACCCTATTTTTACGAAAAATGCGCAAATTAGGATAAAAACAATCGGGTAGCAGGATTACTCCTGTTACCCGATTTTTGTTTAATTAAGTGCCGCAACGCCGATATTCAGATATAGCGCAAAGCAAAGCCAAATCAGATACGGCAGGGTCAGATAACCTGCCTTTTCGTCAATCCGCGAAAAGCGAATAACCATAATCGTTACAACTGCGATGAGAATGATGAGGTCAAACACTGCAACGAGATATAGCCCTGCTCTGAAAAATAAAATTGACCACAGGAAATTGAAAAACAATTGAACGTAATAGACGGTCATGGCTTCCTTTGCCTTTGTGCCGCCGATGGAGGTGACGATGTATGCGGCATATCCCATCATCAGAAATAGTGCCGTCCACACGACAGGAAATACCCAGCTCGGAGGTGAAAGCGGCGGTCGGTTCATAACGGCATATTTTTCCGACATATTGCCCGAAAGCAGAGCCGACAGTCCGCCGACAGCCAGCGGAATGGCAAGTGAAATCAGTAATCGTTTAAGGTTAAAAACGGCAACCTTCATAAATTTTACCCCATTTCGTATATCTTATGGTAAGTTTATGTCACAAAGCCGAAAAATATTCGTTGGGGTTAGGTTGAAACATAAAAATAAAAAGCACTTGCATTATGCAAGTGCTTTTTTATGGCTGAAATCAAGTCGTTATTCTGATTTTTTATTATTGTATCATAAAACAGGTCGGTTACCATTCTTGGTCGGGACGCAGGTTGTTCCAGCGGAATGTTGCTTGTGCTTCGGGTAAATGTAGCTGGCACTCCATATAATACAATTCTTTTTTAGTATGTATGACGCACTGCCACATTTGTTCAAAATTCGTTCTATACTGATAAACGAATCCTAACGAAAAATCCCCTTTGTTTATGGCGTCCATAAGGTCATTTATTTCCCATGATTCCACCATTGTTTTATTAAAGAAGTTCTTTTTGAACATATCAACTGAAATTTCATCAGAGTCACTTATCAGAAAATCGACAACTGCGGCATCGGTTCTAACCGTTTTATCTAAATTGTTTTCATCGTGTTCCGGTGTAATCCAAAATCCGTTGGGTAGGTAAAAGCGGAGAATGCCGTCACAAAAAGTAACCTTTTCGGCAATACAATCATGCAGAGTGAGGGTATTGCCGTGGCAATCGTCAGTTTCGTTGTGTTTAAATTGAGTGTTCAGCATGATTCATCTCTCCTTTTTTATAATTGTATCATATAATTTTTAGTTTTACAACGATATTTCGCTTGAGCGATATGATATACGGCGTTGCTGTATGATATATTTGCTTCGCAAGCATGATATAATATCCGTTCCCTTCATACGCGAAGCGTATATCTTCTGCGAAGCAGATATCATATTGAAGATATATCACCCGTTCCAAAAGGAACGGATATCATTAAAAAAAGACCAAGTCAACGACTTGGTCTTTTTGTTGGCTGGGGTAGATGGATTCGAACCACCGACTGTTGGAGTCAGAGTCCAATGCCTTACCGCTTGGCGATACCCCAATGAACAAAGATATTATACCCCAAAAAATCGATTTGTCAAGCGAAATTCCCAAATTTTTTCTGTTTACATATATTATTCTGCGCGTTTTTTTCCATAACCGCGAAATAACCGCCACGAATTGATCTGTTTGATGAAAATTTGTTCGATAAAAAATGTATGGCTTTGGAAACCCAAAGCCATACCATCTTGTTTTTACATATTAAGCAAAGAAGTCTTCGCCGAAAATATTTGTTAATGCATCAGCAAGATTTTCGCCTGCTTCTTTTGCGCCTGCGGGAGTGGGGTGAATTCCATCGTTGGTGGCGATGTCCCAATCAGCAGTTTCTACAATGTAGCTGTTTTCAACGCCTGCCATAACCTCGCGGATTGCCTCCGCCTTTGTCTGTCTGATGGGAATCATATAGACAATCGGCTTGTCGGGGTATTTTTCGCGAAGCTTGTTGATTGCGGCAATTAGTCCTGACTTAAATTCTTCGTCGGATGCACCGCCGTCGTTTGTACCGTGGTTGATAACGATAACGTCGGGTGTCGCAGTTTCTTCTGCCAGACGGGTGTAACTAAACGCGTTGATAGCGGTACCGAACGGCTGGAACGAGCCGGTCATAATTACTCCGCTGCCGCTGTATCCGATGTAGTAGGGAACGGTGCCGAGTGCTTCCGAGCAGAACCAGGGATAAGCGTTTGTCGCGCTGTTATTGGAGCTGTAGAAGCCGGGAGTGATGCTGCAAACACCTTCGGTGATACTGTCGCCGTAGAAGAAGATAACCTTGTTCTTTGGGCGGATTCCGAGGATTTCGCCGCCTTCCGAAGCGGTGACCGCGCTGATGGCGAATCCTTCTTCATTCATCCATTTTGCAACAGTTTGGGTGAGTCCATCGGTGATAATGCGAACCGTGTGACGACCCGTATCGGGAAGGGTGATGGTGCCGTCGCTGACACTCTTTCTAACCGGTGTTGCGCCGTCAATCGAGTAGGTGTAATAGGGAACGTCAGAGCCGGTTGTAACCGTAAAAGCAACGTTAACCGAAGCGGCATTTTTGGTCATAAAGTATGCTACCGAGCCGTCGTTAACTGTCACCATGTGATTTTTGCCGCCGATTTCCTTTTCCCACCAGCGACCGATGTAGCAGGGGACTTTTTCTCCCGTAAGCTCATAGTCGAGGTAGGTAACTGTATCGAGAAATGCCTGGTTAGCATCGAGAGATGCGAGTCCCAGAATGCTCATTTCGAGAATGGTAAGGTCGGTTGAATCGACGATTCCGTCCTCATTAAAGTCGCAGGTGGTCAAAACATTATTTACGTTTGTCACGTTGAGAAGGTGCTGTGTCAGCATCAGAAGGTCAGCGGCGGTGATTTCGTAATCTCCGGTCGGGTCGCCGAGCATTCCGTTGATAACAACGCTCGGGTCGCGGGCGGTCAGACTGAAATTCGAGAACATATTGCCCGAATTGCCGACTGCTTCCTTATAAATCTGAATACACGAATCGCTAAACTGTGACGGATCAATTTCGATGCCTGTGCCGAGTGAGCCGTCGGCAAGGGTAAAGTTGATTGTGCCGAGATTGCTATTCTTGATATAAAGCTTTTCGCCATCGTAATAGATGGTATAGGTCGCGTTCATAAAGCCGAGAATATCATTGCTCGACTGGTTAATCTGACCGTTTGCGTCGGAAATCATAGTAGCAACAATATCGCCTGATTCGAAAGCGCCTGTGGTTTCGTTAAATACGGCGTTTTCGTAAACGCAGAGGTAGAGCGGATAGTTACGTGCCTGGGTGGAATCGTATGCGTTACGGATTCGGAAGGCAAGACCGCCAATATTATAGTAAACCGATTCGCCGTAGTAACGGGTGTAATTATTCCAGTTAAAGTCGAGCTGCATCTGGAATCCCTTTGAAAGGTCGAGGTTGTGACCATTGTACTTAACAAATGCGGTGCTGTTACTTAGCTTAATTGCATTATTTTCAATAGAACTGCTGTCAGCGGTTACCGTCCAGTCGTCAGCGGCAAAGCCGTCGATAACCGACTCGAAGCCGACCTTTTTATCGGTGTCAATCGGGCTTGATTCGACAAAGTAGTCGTCGTCAAAGGTAGTGGTTTGCAATTTAATACTGTGTGTCTGAGCATAACGGTTGAATTCGCCTGAATAGAATTTAACAGGCGATGTCGCAGGCAGTTCGCTGTACGGAACGACCGCTTCTACAACAATTTCGTCGTTGCGAATAACCTTTACTGTGCCGTTGCTGTAATGGAGATCGTACTGACGCATTCCACCCTCGTAGCTGTGGGTCCATTTACCGAGGAGTGTTGAATTATGATACAATTCAATGGTTTTTGCGCCGTAAGCGAGCCGCATTTCGAGTCCTGCAAATCCGAATGAGGTGTATGTATAGTTGGTGAAGGAAGCTTCGTTACCTGCTACTGTGTAGAAGGCGGTGAGCTTAAATTCTTCTTCAACAGGGTAGTGGCGGCGCGTATCGTACTGTGTATAGTTGCCTTGACCGGGGAACCAAATGTGGATACCATCGTCACCGAGCCCTTGGAAGCCGCCACCCGTCCAACGTTCGGGGAGCGAGAAATGGTCGCTGAAAGCGGTTACAAGCTCGTTTTCGCTTGATGCTGCGGCGGCAACGTTAACCTTACAGGTCGAAGTGAATCCGCCCGAAAGGGTGGTGGCGGTAATGGTGCATTCACCTTCGGCAAGAGGAGTTACGAGTCCGTCGATATCAACACTTGCAACCGAGGGGTCGGATGATTCCCAAATAACAGTGTTAACGGTAGCTGCACGCATCTGAACGTCGGCATAGAGACGTCTGCGATAGCTGCCTGCGGTGAGGTTGATTTCATTGGCGTCGAGACCAATGCTGAGGGTAGGAACAATTTTGGTAGTGTTGCTACCTTCACCGGCATCGTTCATTTCTTTGACCTGCTCGGCGATGGCACCTGCCCAAGCGTCACCAATCTTTTTCTGACCCTGCTCGTTGGGGTGAACGCCGTCGCTGGGTTTAAAGTCGCCATTTTCACCCGAAAGGTTGGTGGCGGTTTGGAGGTCAAAGAATTTAACGTCATATCCCTCTGCCTGCAATTCTGCAACTACACCGGGAATCAAGGCATTGAGTCCCGTGTCGGTGTATCCCTTTTCAACGTCGGGAGACATACCTGTTGTGGTGTTAACCATGGTAGCGCAGTAAACGGTAATGTCGGGAGCAAGCTCGAATATGCGGAGGATAAAATTCTTATAAACCTCGTCGATGTTATCAATATCAATCTTTTGATAATAGTTGTTGTGACCGAGCATTACAAGCGCGATATCGGCTGTACCCGTGCTTCCTGCAACGTAATGGGGAAGCCAGTCGTACGAGCTTCTGGCACCCGAGTTGCAATTCGGGCCGATAACTGCACCCGAATAACCGCCGTGAGCATAGTATGCGGAGGGCAGACGCGGGTCGGTTGAGGTGTAAGGACCGACAAAGTTAAATTTGAGTCCCTGCTTGTAAAGATTTTCAAACAGATAGTAACGATATGCCGAATAGGTGCCTACACCTTCGGTAATCGAGTCACCGATACAGGCGATGTTTACCTGAGTTTCTTTTGAAAAAACGGGTTTTTCGTTATTGATATAAAAATCGTAGTCGCAAACGTAGAGGTCAGAAAGTACGACGTGATCGGTAGAAGGTCCGCTACGTCCCTTTTCGATATTCGGAGTACATTCAGCAAAGTCGCTGTCATCCCAGCCGGGAACCTCGGTGGAGTATGTACCGTCGTTTAATTTCCATGTGATGATACCGGTCGGATTTTCGTCACTCTTAATGTTTTCGTTATAGAGGCAAACCTTTCCGTCATTGTATGTAATGGTAAAAATTGCGTCTGCGTATGCGGAGAATTCGGGTGACGGAGCGGTTCCGTTTGTGTGCTTGATGCCCGAATTGAAGTAACCGATCTGGCTTCCGTCCTTTTCAATACCGTAGCCGAGGGAGGCGTTCTCTGCTGCATTGTAGAATCTGATTCGCATATCGCCAATCAAAATCCACGAAGCATGACCCCATGCATTCACATCATCGGCCTGCATAACCAGACCGAATTGGAAGGCAAATCCCTTTGACAGATTGAGGGGAGAGCCCGAGTACTTAATAACAACGTAGTTGCTGTCGTGTGCGGTTATGGTACCGGCATCATTGTCAAAGGTTACCGAGCCGGTGTGAACTGACCAGTTAGACGAATTGAAATCGACAAGGTAGCACTCGGGATCACCGTTGACACTATAAGCCGAAACGGCAACAGGAAGTGATACCAAAACGATAGCAAACGTTAATAGAACAGCTAACAATTTTTTGATATTCATATACATCCACCTTTCAATTTGGATATAAAATTTCGTGTGATTTATGGGTTGAAAAAATATGATATTTTAACAAATATTCAAAATACTTGAATCAACCTATAACCAAACCTTTACCTTCTAATTTTACTGAAAAAACGCCTTTATTTCAATAACTTTCGGGCTTTTTAAAAATTTTTGGATGCTTTCCCAAATAAATAAAAGTGCTTTGTTGATAGTGACAAAAGCAGGTCAAATTTTTAGTATAACCGCAAGTTTGCGACAAATTTATGTGATGGCAAATTAGCTTGTTTAAAACAGCCCTGATGAAAGGTGGAAAATTTTATGGATAATTTGAGCAAAAAAATTATATAATTGTAGCTACGCGAATGGTCAATTAAAAACAAAAAGAGAAACGACCTTGGGAATCCAAAGTCGTTTCTCTTTACTATTTTATTTGTGAATGTGATTATGCGGATAAGCCAACAATCTGCATTTTTAAAATGGTAAGGTCTGTTGAATCGACAATTCCATCTGCGTTTAAATCGCCTTTTGCAGCAATGTTGTCCACGGTTGTGATATCAAGCAGGTGCTGTGAGAATACAAGGAGATCTGCGGCGTTGAGGGTATAGTCTCCGTTTAAGTCACCGGGTACAGACGTAACGATGTCGCCGGCACCACGAGCGGTGAGAGAGAAATTAGAGAACATTTTGCCTGAGTTGCCCATTGTATCCTTGAAAATCTGAATGCCTGCATCAGCAAACTGCGACGGATCGATTTCGATACCTGTGCCGAGTGTGCCATCAGCAAGGGTAAAGTTGATTGTGCCGAGGTTGCTGTTTTTAATATAAAGCTTTGCACCGTCGTAATAGAGGGTGTATGTAGCATTCATAAAGTCGAGGATTCCGCTATTCGACTGATTGATCTGACCTCTTGCATCCGAAACCATTGTAGCGATGAGATCGCCCGATTCGAGTTTACCGGTCTCTTCATTGAATACAGAGTTTTCGTAAACGCAGAGGTAGAGCGGATAGTTACGTGCCTGGGTAGTATCGAATGCGTTACGGAGTCGGAATGTAACGTCGCCGATTGTATAGTAAACCGCTTCGCCGTAGTAACGTGTGTAGTTATTCCAGTTAAAGTCAAGCTGCATCTGGAATCCGTTTGAAAGGTCCATAGCGGGACCGGTGTACTTAACGAGTGTGGATGAATTGGTTCCGTTGATTGCGCTGTTTGAAATAGAGCCGGTAGTAACCGTCCAGTTGTCAGCATTAAAGCCATCTAATACGGTGTCGAAACCATCCTTTTTATCGGTGTCAACCGGGCTTGACTCAACATAGCTTTCGTCGTCAAAGTTGATGGTATTCAAGGCGATGCTGTATATCTGTGCGTAGCGGTTATATTCGCATGAATATAACTTAACGGGTGATGTCTTTTCAAGCTCTTCGTAAGGAACGAATGCTTCTATAACTACTTCGTTATTACGAACAATCTTTACGTTACCATTGTTGTAGTCGAGCTCGTATTTACGACTACCGCCTTCAAAGCTGTGCGTCCATTTGCCGAGGCAGGTTGAATTGTGCCAAAGCTCAATGGTCTTTGCTCCGTAAACGAGTCTCATTTCGAGTCCGCCGAAGCTGAATGATGTGTACGGATAGCCGGTGAAGGAGGTTTCGTTACCTGAAACTGCGTAGTCAACAGAAAGGTTGAATTCTTTTTCAACAGTGTAGTGACGACGGGTATCGTAATTGGTAGAATAATTGGGGAACCACATATGGATACCGTTGTCGCCGAGTCCCTGACCGCTACCTACCCAACGTTCGGGGATGGTGAATATGTCAGAGAAGGCGTTTTGTAGCGCGTCTTCTCCCGTTGCGGCAGGAGCAACGGTAACCTTACAGGTTGCGGTATGTCCGCCCGAAAGGGTTGTAGCAGTGATGGTACATTCACCTTCGGCGAGCGGAGTAACAAGTCCGTCGATGTCAACCGTTGCGATAGAAGGATCTGAGGATGACCAAACAACAGTGTCGATGGTAGCATCACTCATCTGAACGTCGGCATAGATGCGCTTGCGGTAACCGCCCGCAACGAGGTTCATTTCCTTTTTGTCAACGGCAATGCTGATGGTGGGAGTGATGGTGGTGGTGAAGGTGCCTTCGCCGGCCTCGTTCATTTCTCTAACCTGATCCTGAATGGCTCTGGTCCAAGCGTCACCGATCTTTTTCTGACCCTGTTCATTCGGGTGAACACCGTCAGATGCGGGGAAGTCGCCATTTGCACCCGAAAGATTGGTTTCTTTCTGGAGGTCGAAGAATCTAACGTCATATCCCTCTTCCTGCAATTCTGCAACGACACCGGGAATCAAAGCGTTAATGCCATTGTCGGTATATCCCTTTTCAACGTCGGGGGACATACCTGTGGTTGTGCTTACTATGGTAGCGCAGTAAACGGTGATATCAGGAGCAAGCTCGAATATGCGAAGAATGAAGTTCTTATATACTTCGTCGATATTGTCAATATCAATCTTCTGATAATAGTTGTTGTGACCGAGCATTACGAGCGCGATGTCAGCAGTGGTTTCTGCGCTGCCTGCAACGTAGTAGGGAAGCCAGTCGTATGAACTTCTTGCGCCCGAGTTGTTATTTGGTCCGATAACAGCGCCTGAGTAACCTGCGTGTGAACGGTAACCTTCGGGCAAACGCGGGTCGCTTGAGGTGTAAGGACCTACAAAGTTGAATTTGAGTCCCTGCTTGTAAAGATTTTCAAAGAGGTAGTAACGATATGCCGAATATGTACCTACACCTTCGGTAATCGAGTCACCGATACAAGCGATATTTACCTGAGTCTGTGTTTCGAAAACGGGTTTTTCTTTGTTTACAAAAAATTCGTAGTCGCAAACATAGAGGTCGGAAAGAATGGTGTGAACAGCGTTTTCGCCGCCGAGTCCCTTTTCAATTTCGGGAGTGCATTTAGCGAAATCGTCGTCAGCCCAACCGCCAACTTCGGTAGTAGATGTGCCATCATTTAATTCCCAGGCAATAATACCGGTCGGGTTTTCATCACTCTTAATCTTGTCGTTATACATTGAAATCTTTCCATCGTTATATGTAACAGTAAAGAAACCGTCCATGTATGCCTTTAAGGTTTCGGTCGGTACTGTTCCGTTTTCGTGGGTAACGCCTGAATCAAAGAAGGCAATTTGTACGCCATTCTTTTCGATAGCGTATCTAACGTTGTGGGTGGTAGAAATGGCGTTATAGAAATTAACCTTCATATTGCCGAGCTTGAGCCAGGCACCGCCGCCCCAAACGTTTTCGTAGTCGCCCTGCATGGTGAGACCGAACTGGATGGCAAAGCTTTCTGACAGGTCAAAGGCATCGCCTGTGTACTTAACACGTACAGTGTTATTGTTGTTTGCAATAATTTCACCCGTGTTGTCATTAATTGATGCAGAACCGGTGTGAACGGTCCAATCAGATGACTTGAAATCGGTCAGGTAGCACTCGGGTTCGCCGTATTGGGAATAAGCCGAAACAGCGATAGGAAGCGATACCAAAACGATAGCAAGCGTCAATAAAACCGCTAACATTCTTTTGATATTCATATACATCCACCTTTCAATTGGATATAAAAATTTGTGTAATTTACAGGCAAAAGGGATTTTAACTCATAAAAAAGCAAAAATACACAATTTTAACCTATAAATCTACCGTAACATATTGATTTTACTAAAACGAAATTGCTTTTTCAATAGTTTTTGGTGTTTTCACTGAATTTTTGGAAGCTTGCCCAAATATGTAAAAGTATTTTGTTAATAGTGACCTTAGTTCGCGTGTGATTTATGTAATATTAAAAGCAGTTGAGCGGTTTTGACAAAAAGGAACGGCTTTGGATTACAAAGCCGTTCCTTTACTATTTGTGAATGTAATTATTCCGACATACCGAGAATGTTCATTTTTAGGATGGTAAGGTCGGTCGAGTCGACAATGCCGTCGGTGTTCATGTCGCCCTTTGTGTTAATACTGTCAACCGAGGTTATGCCAAGCAGGTGCTGTGAAAATACAAGCACGTCAGAGGCGGTGATTGCATAGTCTCCGTTAAGGTCGCCGACCTGAACTGTGGCGAGACCACCTGCATCGCGTCCTGAAAGGATAAAGTTGGACAGCATATTGCCCGAGTTGCCCATAGATTCCTTATAAATCTGAATACTTGCGTCCTCAAACTGTGACGGGTCAATTTCGATGCCTGTACCAAGCGAACCGTCGGCGAGGATGAAATTGATTGTACCGAGGTTGCTATTCTTGATATAAAGCTTTGAGCCATCGTAATAGATGGTGTAGGTTGCATTCATAAAATCGAGTATACCATCACTCGACTGATTTATCTCACCTGTCGCATCCGAAATCATTGTAGCGATGAGATCGCCCGCTGTGAGAGCACCTGTTTCCTCGTCGAATACCGAATTTTCGTAAACGCAAAGGTAAAGCGGATAATTGCGTGACTGTGTAATATCGTAGGCGTTGCGGAGTCGGAATGTAACGTCGCCGATTGTATAGTAAACCGCCTCGCCGTAGTAACGTGTGTAGTTATTCCAGTTAAAGTCAAGCTGCATCTGGAATCCCTTTGAGACGTCAATGCTGTTTGATTTATACTTAACGAGGGTGGTATCGTTGGGAACATTTACCGAGCCGTTTATGATAGAGCTGTTTTCAGCGGAAACTGTCCAACTGTCAGCATCAAAGCTTTTCAACACCGATTCAAAATTTTTCTTTTCATCGGTATCAATCGGACTGCTTTCGACATAGTATTCGTCATTAAAGCTGGTCGTTTCAAAGCTTACGCTGTGCGTCTGAGCATTACGGCGGTATTCATACGAATAGAATTTGACGGGTGACGTATTTTCAAGTTCCTCATAGGGAACGGTTGTCTCGATAAGCACTTCGCCGTCACGTGCAACCTGAACGAGTCCGTCGTAATAGTAAAGGTCGTATTGATGCTTATCGCTCAGGTATGCGTTTGTCCACGAGCCGAGTAGAGTTGAATTATGATACAGTTCGATCTGCTTTGAGCCGTAAGCAATTCTCATTTCGAGTCCGCCGAAGCCGAATGAAGTATATGAATAGTAATCAAAGGAGTTATTGTTACCCGAAACAGTATAGGATGCACTTACCTTAAATCCCTTTTGAACGGGATAGTGGCGGCGAGTATCGTAGGTGGTTGCACTGCTGGGATATGAAATGGTGATGCCGTTTGTACCGAGTGCCTGACCGCTGCCAACCCATCTTTCGGGAAGCGAGAATTTGTCGGTGAAAACGGGTGTGAGTGAGGTCGAGGACGCCACATTGGCCTTGCAGGTATCGGTGTAGTCGCCCGAAAGTGTTCTGGCGGTGATGGTACATTCACCTTCGGCAATCGGGGTTACGAGTCCGTCGATGTCGACCGTTGCAATGGATTCGTCCGACGATTCCCAGATAACGGTGTCAATGGTAGCACCGGGCTTTTCGACATTGGCATAGACGCGCTTCGAAAATCCTCCTGCGGTGAGCTGAACCTCGTCCTTGTCGAGAGAAATGCCCGTTGTGGGAACAATTCTGGTAACGTGGCTACCTTCACCGGCATCGTTCATTTCCTTGACCTGAGCCGAAATGGCGCTTGCCCAAGCGTTGCCCATCTTTTCCTGACCCTGTTCGTTGGGGTGAACCACGTCGGAGTCATAAAAGTCACCATTCTTGCTCGAAAGCTTGGTTGCGTTTCTGAGGTCAAAGAATCTTGCATCGTGTCCTTCGGCCTGCAATTCGGCAACTATTGTGGGGAGCAAAGCATTGAGTCCGTTGTCGGTGTATCCCTTTTCAATATCGGGGGAAATACCCTTTGCGTTGTTAATCAAGGAAGCGCAGTAAACGGTGATATCGGGAGCAAGCTCGAATATACGAAGGAGAAAATTCTTATACACCTCGTACATATTGTCCATATCAATTCTGCGGAAATAGTTATTGTGTCCTATCATTACCAACGCGATGTCGGCGGTGCCTCTGCTTCCGGTAACGTATTGGGGAAGGTAGTCGTAGGTGCTTCTGGAACCGGTGGTGGTGTTAGGGCCGATAACCGCACCGGGATAACCCGAGTGGGCAGAGTAATCGGTCGGTAAACGCGGCTCATCGGTGGTATAAGGACCTACAAAGTTGAATTCGAGTCCCTGCTTATATAAATTTTCGTATAAATAGTAACGATAGCCCGAATATGTGCCTACACCGTGGGTAATCGAGTCACCGATACAGGTGATGTTTACCTGTGTCTGCTTTTCCAAAACGGGCTTATCACTGCTTACAAAATAGTCATAGTCGCAAAGATAGAGGTCGGAAAGTACGGTATGCACCGAGTTCGGACCGCCATATTCCTTTTTGATTTCGGGTGTACAGCTAATGAAATCGTCATTTTCCCAGCCGCCAACCTCGGTGGAATATGTGCCGTCGTTTAATTTCCACGTAATAATACCGGTAGGATTTTCGTCACTCTTTATCTTATCGTTATACATTTTCACCTTTCCATCATTATATGTAATGGTGAAAAATCCGTCTGAATATGCCTTTAACTCGTCACTCGGCGCGTTGCCGTTTTGATGAGTAACACCCGAATTAAATATGGCTACCTGTGCGCCGTCCTTTTGGATAATATACTGAACTCCGGTGGTAGCTTGTGCGGTGACGAAACGCACCCTCATATCTCCGAGTATAACGTGTGATTTGGTGCCTGTGCTGTTCACGTCATCTCCTTGGAGAAGCATGCCGAGCTGAAAGGCGAATCCTTTTGACAGGTCAATCGGTTTAGCCGTGGATTTAACCTCTACGGCGTTGTTATCGTTTGCTACAACGTGACCTGCATCATTGTCAAATGACACAGCACCCGACACAATCGACCATCCCGACGAATTGAAACCGGCAAGGTAGCACTCGGGTTCGTTTGAGGTAGTATAAGCCGAAACGGCAGCCGGAAATGATACCAAAACGATGGCAAGTGTCAGCAAAACCGCTAATATTTTCTTAATATTCATATACATCCACCTTTCACTCGGATATAAAATTTGTGTAATTTACAGGTCGAATAAGCGCCCCAAAAGCGAAAAAAACAGGAGTGCTCAATTAAACCTGTAAATCTGTTCTATCTTGTTAATTCTACTAAAATGAAAATATTTTTCCAATGCTTTTTGACATTTTCTCCAAATTTCAATAAGTTTGTATGAATAAATATGTATATTTTGTTGATAGTGACCTCGACCAGAACATAAATTTTATATTATTAGCAAATTACAACAATTTGCGTAAAAAAGTGTAATTCTTACAACATACAACCGGTGCAAACAGCCGTTAAAACGATTTGAATGATAATAAAAGCATGTCAATCTGTTTAAAAAAGAAACGGCTTTGGATTTCCAAAGCCGCCTCCCGTAAAAAGTAATTTATTCGTATAACCTATTACCTTTTACTTATTTCATGTTTGCTTCATAGGACTGGATCATCTTCTTAACCATCTGTCCGCCGATAGAGCCGGCCTGACGAGAGGTAAGATCGCCGTTGTAACCCTGCTTGAGATTTACGCCAACCTCAGAAGCAGCTTCCATCTTAAAACGGTCGAGGGCTTCACGTGCCTCAGGAACTACGTTCTTTCTGCTTGCCATGTCAAAAAACACTCCTTGTCAAAATATTTTTTGCGTTTGCATTAGTATTTTGACCGACCGAATTCGGTATATTAAAGGTAATTTTTATACAATTTTGATTTATTTTCTTTAAAAAAATAAACTTGTGTTTTTATATTTATAATGAAAAAATTCAAGGTCTCCTGCCGTTTTGACAGGAGACCTTATTTTTTATTTAAAGACGTTTATTTTAATTAAAAATCGTCTTCTCCTTCTTCGATACCCGTATCGATGTCAGGAGCGTTTTCTGTAACCGTCTTGCCCGAGTATACATCGGAGTAGATGGTTACGTATTCACCATTCTTATCGAGATAGGTGAGGTAAGCACGAACGTAAGCTGTGATGGCTGTACCTTCTCTGGAAGCAAGGGTGATTCTGAACTGACCGTCCTTGGTGTTCCAAGCGGCCGCCTTCTGCTTGATACCGCCTGCGAGTGTTTCGAGGGTCATGTTTCCTGCGAGCTCGCTGTTAGCGGTGTAAAGAACGCCCGATTCAACGTAGGTGTAACCTGTGGGTGTGGTGCGTTCGGTGAGGAAGGATACCTTCTTGCCATTTTCGATAACAGCAACGTCGGTTACTGCAACAACCGGCTTGATATCAGCGGCTTCGCTTGCAATCACTGCGCTCAGGGTTACGTCGGCTCCGACAAAGAATGCGTAGGTTTCTTCGTAGCTGATAACTGCGCCGTTTGCGTCAGCCCATCCGCCAAAGAAGTCGCCGTCACCAAGCGATGTCGTATCAAATTTAACAACAACCTTTGCGTTGTATGTGTACTTGCCCGAAACTGCGGCATCGTTAATCGAACCAACTACAGAAACTTCATAGGTGTCCTCGCTAACGTATGCGCCAATGTGGATAATCATATCGGTATCGACAGTAATTTTTTCGCCTGCTTGGATGATTTCGCCGTTAACATTCCATCCGTCTACTGTGTAGCCGTACTTTGTCGGGTAGGCAGGGAGAGTAATCTCGCTGCCTGCGTTAACTGTTACGCTCGAAACTATCATGCCGTCACAATTTACGAATGAAACTGTAACTGTGCCGGAAGCCGCTTGGCTTGTGAATACAGCTTCTACATCGGAGGTAGCTTCGAGGCGAAGTGTCAATTCAGCTTCGTATGAAACAATCTTATCATTGACTCTCCAGTAAGCGAAGGTGTAGCCCTCGTTTGCGGTAGCTTTGAGGTTGTAAATTTCGCCTGCGTTGTATGTCTTTGTGCTGTCGAAAGCGGCTCCGTCAACTGTAACTGTGCCATTTGTGGCGGTTACTGTAAAGTCGGATTCGATTGCAAATTCGAATTTAGCAGTGATATTGTTGTCTGCTTTGAGTACGTAATTGTAAACTTCCTTTGTGCTGAGGAGGGTATCGTTTTCGTCAAACCAACCGATAAACTTGTAGTATTTGGAGCCAACTGCTTTGAGTGTGAGGAAGGAACCTATGATGTAGGTATCTGCTTCGTCATAATCAACGCTGCCGCCGATTGCACTAACTTCAAGCGAGTTGATAGCAACAGTCGGAACAAATACTGCTTTAAGTGTGATTTCTGACGGAATTTTGAAGGTATACACATCCTTGAATGTTACAACCTCTTCGTTCTCGTCAACCCAGCCGGCGAAGGTGTAACCTTGGTCTGCAACGGCTGTAATTGTGTGCTCAATACCAACCTCATAGAGAACGCCGTCAACGAAAGCTTCGCCGTCCATGAGGATTTCGCCGCCTTCGGTAGCGGAGATTGAGTAATCGGAATAGTAAATCTTATCAAATACAGCGATAATATCTTCGCCACCAACGAAAGCAACGTAGTATTCGGTTTCTTTTGAAAGAATGTTGCCTTCGCTATCCTGCCAGCTGTTGAAACGGTAGTTGATTTCGTCGTCGATAACTGCCTGGAGGAGAGCTTCGTCACCTGCGCAACGAGTAGCGGTAAGGTCGTATGGCATTCCGTAGGAATAGATTGTACCGCCTTCTGTGGTCTGAATGCTGCTTTCGATAACAGGGTTATCAGAAGTAATCTGTGCATCGGTCATTACAACGGTACCGATACCTGTACCTGCAGCAGAGAATCGTACTCTGTTAACAGGGGTAACAATTTCGTCACCCGAAGCAGCCATTAAATCAGCAGCGGTGTATGAGAAGATTTCGGTTACCTGTGCACTTGAAACGTCTGTGCCTTCGGTGCTGCTATGGTTGGACTGGGTTGCCGACTGCTGTGAAACAGTGACGTTACCCTTGTTGAAAGAAATGCTGTATTTAATCTTTTCACCCGTGTTACCATTGGGCGAGGTGTAAGTTCCTTCAACGTATTTATAGTTTTCTACGAGTGCGTTTTTATAAAACAGGCCGTAAACGAAGGACAATGAACCGTTTGTGCCGACAACACGCCAAGCTTTAAGCTGGAGATCGCCAAAGGAGTAAATTGCGTGTTTCTTGAATCGGTAATCTGTAAGTTCAGCGTCATAAGTTCCAATATTATAATTTCCCTTGTATGCAACGCTGAATGAAGCATCAAACCTGTAACCGAGGTTCAAGTAATTGAGTGTAGAAAGAGCGTTGTCCGAAAGACTGCCTGTTGTGTAGTTGGAGGTAGCATTTTTACTTGCAACGGTGAAGAAATCGGGAGTAATTGTTGTAACTTCGCCGTTGTTAAGCTCTCTTACTTCAAGGTCGGTGTTTGCCTTTTTGTAAGAAGTGTATGCAATATCTCTCGGCTCTGTGGTCAAGTCTAAGTTTTTAATAGTTGCATAAACGTTGTCAGCGAGAATTTCGAAACCTGCATCGTTGGGATGAAGTGCGTCATCAGATATGTTTCTGTAATACATATCCGAATCCGGATCTTCGTTATACTGAGAGAAGATGGAACGGTTGTCAACGAATGCAACAACCTTATCATTCTGTTCAGCAATCTTCTTCTGGGCTTGGAAAACTTCTTCCTGGCGGTTCCAGTCGTTTTTGATACCTGCCCAGGTTTCGAGTGCCGATGAGTAAATAACCTTTAAGTTATCATTTGTGCCCCAGTAGGGGTTGTTGACAAAGGCGTTAATCAAGCTGTTTACTTCGGCAATGAATTTCGGCTCAGCTGAATTAACAGAAAGCTCGTATGAACGTTTGGTTCCGCCGGCATCGGTAAAGGTGCAGGTGGGGATACCATCAGTTACCGTAATGGTGTAGAGAACGGTTGTTCCATCCTCATCATAGATAATGGTGTCTAATGGATTGCCGTCTTCATCAAAGTTAAGACTTACATTACGCCAAGCGTTAGATGTGCTGTTATGCGCCGGTCCGTAATAATAGCATTTGTCCCAATAGGCCGATTGACCGTCGTTTGAGCCGAGTGCAAAGATAAGATAGTCGGGGTTAAAGAGCTGAGCGGTATAGTAAATTACCTGACCGCTGTATGGCTTATATGTGCCTGCCATAGCTGTACAAGCAGATGCGCCACAGTTGTAAACGTCATAGTTGGGACCAAGCTTTTTCTGTAAAAGGGCAACGTATGCGGTCTTGCGATAGTTTGAAGCGCCTACACCCTGTGTGATAGAGTCGCCGACAACGGCGATTCTGGTTACAAACTGGTCGGAATTGAGCACCTTATTTGCATTATCAATTGAAGCGAAGTAGATCTGATTTTCTCTATTCGGGCTGGACTCAAATCCGCCGTTGTAGTAGGGGTGAAGTCCCATATAAGCGTTAGAGGAACTAACTGCATTATAGTCTACAAAGTTGCCGTTTCTGATGGTGATGCCATCGAATTCTGTAGCGTTTGTGTCTTGGGTATGGCCGGAATCCATAAAGAAATCGAGTTTAACATCGTTAATCTTTACTTCAATTTCGGTCGAGCCATCCTTATCCACGAAGTTAATGCCAAGCTTGCACCAAGTGTTGTAGAAGAAATCGTTTACCTGTACTTTTGCCTGAGCAAGCCAAATACCGCTTACGGCACCGTTTGCTTTGCGGATATACATATTGTGGTATGTGCCCGTTCCGCCATAGCGAGGCGCCTGCATACCGATAATATATCCCTCGGTATTATTTTCGTTTGAACGAAGGACGATTTCGAAACCGCCTGTTGCCTTGAACATTACTTCAAAGCCGTCGTTTTCGTAGCTGTCAACGAGTCGTGTCTTTTTGACGGTGTATTTGGTAGAGCCGTCAGCGAGCTTGTAAACAGACGTATCTTCTGCGTCACAGCCCCAGTGTGATGGCTCATAGAAGAACAAAGGCACGTTACCCGAGTCGTATTCGGTAGCAGCGCTAGCAGCAACTGTGCCGAGCATTGAAAACATGGTAATCAGCATGCAAACAGAAAGAGCAGTGCTGATAATTCTTTTAATCAAATTTTTCATTTTACTACTTTCCTTTCTGATTACTGATTGATTGTCAGAGCGTGGGTTGACGAATAGATTGTGTTCATATTGCCGTCAGCGTCAATGTAGGTGAGGTAAGCGGCAAGTGAGATATTGAGAGTAGCGCCTGTTGTGGAGCCGATTGTCTGTCTGTACTGACCGCAACCTGCCATTGAAGCAACTGCTCTCGAACGGATTGTAGTTCCGTCAACTGCGTCGAGTGTAAGCTCCTCAAAATCGTCAGCAGCGGTGTAAACAACACCTGCTGTAACGAAGGTGTATCCTTCGGGGAGATAACGCTCGGTGAGGAAGGATGCCTTTGTACCGCCGTAGATGAGAGAAGCGTCGGTAACCGAGATGGCAGGAACATCAGCAACAGCTTCGTTAGAGATTACAGCGTAAAGCTCAACATCAGCGCCCACATAGAAAGAGTAGCTTTCGTTATAGCTTACGATGGTGCCGTCCTCGTTGCACCAGCCGCCGAAATATTCGCCGTCTGCGAGTACGCTTGAATCAAAGGTAACCTTAACGATATCGTTGTAGCTGTACTTTCCGTCTACCCTTTCAACCGAGCCGATAACCTCAACCTTGTAGGTTGCCGAGCTCTTTGCATAATCAGCGTAGATAATCATATCAGTATCAGCGGTAATTGTACCTGCTGTGAGGATTTCGCCGTTTACAATCCAGCCGTTTACTGTGTAGCCGTAGCAGGCAGCTGCATCAAGCTCGGGGAGAGTAACAGCGGTACCCTTTGTAACTGTAACAGCGGATACAACCTTACCTGAACGATTCTGGAAGGAGATAGTAACGTTTTCGCCATTGTTTGCGGAATCCTTTGTGAATACTGCGGTTACGTTGGTTGCCTTGTCGCCGAGGATAACGGTGATAGCCGAATCATACGACTTGATGTTGCCGTTTCCGTCAGCCCAGTAAGCGAAGGAATAACCTGCTTCTGCAACGGCTTTGAGTTCGAGAGTTGTACCGACTGCGAGACGGTTGGTTGTTCTGTAATCGTTGACAAAGTCAGCTCCGTTTTCGATAATCTTACCGCCTGCGGTAGCGCCGATGTCATACTTTGCCTTGTAGAAATTAAAGTCGTCGATCATCGAAACAAGCTCATCCGAGCCGAATTCCTTTACGATTGAAACAAAGTATTTACCCTGTTCGAGAGCGGCTTTGTCGTCGGTGTCGATGCTGTCGATATAGTTCTGGAATTCAGCAACTGTTGAAGCGGGAACACCCTGCTGGAGTAAAATATCCTTGCAGGTGTTTACAACTTGATTGCTGGAAGAAACCCAGTTGAGGTAAACAATAATCTGTGCTGCTGAAAGGTCAACATTTGATACGTCAACCGATTTTGCAGGTGTTTCGCCCCAAAGAACGATCTGATTATTGAATTTAACCGTCAATAAGCCCTTGCTATCAACTGCAATATGAATATTAGCGGTCATTTCATTGCTTGTAAAGGCATTGGCAACTGGAGCGCTCGATGTAGCGAGGACTGCACCTGTAGCGGTGTCAATAGCTTGGAGATATACGGGGTTTGAAGTGCCCGAAGTGCTGATGTAAATTTTGAGATTGCCAACCTGGATATACGGAGCATACTGCATGTTATGACCACGGCTCTGGAAATCAAATATACCACTCAGTTCAAAGCCGGTTGAAAGATTGTAAGCTTTGTTTGTGGTAGCGTATGCATTCTGACGGGTTGAGAGGGCGAGGTTGCCATCTTTAATGTAAGAGCATCCGTTATTATCGGTTAATGTCCATTCATCAGCCAGGTAGTTCTGGAGGAGAATCCTTCTGAGTGTGGTAAGCTCGTAGTTAAGAATGTCCTCGGGAACGTTTGAGAATACTGCCTGGTATGTGATATTATTCTCGAATGTAATAAGGATTTCCTTATCGCCGGACACAATTTCACCATCGCCGTTTTTCCAGTAAAGGAATACGTAGCCATCTTCTGCTTCTACGGAAAGGAGAGCTTTGGTGCCTACCTCGTATTCTGCCGAAGCGTCCATGTCAGCTCCGTCGATGAGTATCTTGCCGCCGGTGGTTGCGGTAATTGACCAATTCGAGTAAATCTTTGCAACGTAGGTTGCGCGGATATACATATCAGCCGAAACGGTGAAGGTGTATGTCGGCTCGGTGGTAATAACGTTACCGTCAGCGTCAACGAAACCTGCAAAGTTGTAACGAGCATTCGGTACGGCGGTTACAGTATGGGTTGTACCTGCTGTAACCTCTGCGGTAGCGTCATAAGCTTCGCCGTCAACGAGGATTGTTCCGTTCGCGTCGGTGAGAAGGTCAAGCATTGACCATGTGAGAGCTTCTGCGTTTTCGATATAGCTGTAATAGGGCTCAACAGCGGCTTTGAGTGCTTCTGAGCCGTTTTCCATTACAATATTGTAGAGTGCTTTTGCCTCCTTGATGGTTTCAAAAGAAGAATCCTTTGAAAGACCTGCCAAATAGCCGGTGAATCCCGGTACAGTTGCGTAGGGGAAGGCGGTATAGAACTTGTAGTTTGTGAAGGTTGCGTTACCGCCGCCCGGGTCGCCGATCCAGCCGTGGAAGAAGATAACGTTTGCATTATCCAAGCTGCAAGCCGACACGTCAACTGTATATGTATCTTCTGCGCCAAAGGCAATCTTTTCGCCATCCAAAGTAACGGTAAGGATGCCCTTATCATCAACGGTGAATACATATTCTTTATTGAGTGCTCCGCCTTCGCTGAAATTGTCAGCGATTGTGTTGTATGAAGTAGCGATTACCGAGTCACCATTAAGTACTTTTAATGTAACAGGGCCGTAAGCATCGGTAGGAACCAACTGGAATTTGAGTGATCCAACCTGAATATATGAAGTGGAGAAGGTGAACTTTGCACCTGTAAAGTCAAAGTTACCCGAAAGGGTGAATCCGTTGCTTACGTCATATTTGTCAACGCTTGTTGCCGTATTGTGTCCGCGACGCTGAGAAATAAGCTGACCGTTTTTGTCAATGCTGATGGTTCCGCTATCTCCAACGAGTGTCCACTGGTCATTAACAAAGCCATCCATCAGAACGTATTCGAGGTCAGCGAGTTCGTTATTGAGAATGGTGTCGATATCATCCGAGAATGCAGCAACGAGAGTTACTGTTTCGCCGAATGTCAGTTCGTATGTAGATTTTTCGGAAATAACCTTTCCTTCGCCATCCTGCCAGCCAACAAAGCCGTATCCCTCGTCAGCAACAACTGTAAGTGTAGCGGTTGAGCCGATTTCGTACTGGGCTGAATTGTCGACAGCTTCGCCGTTAATGAGTACCGAGCCGCCTTCGGTTGCGGTGATTGACCAATCGGAGTAGGCGATAATTCGGTCTGTTTCGTTTGTCTGTGTTGTGCTGTCGCAGAGAGAACACTTGTAAACGTCGTAGCCGCCGGCAGTGTAGGTAGGAGCTACTGTTTCAACGAATACCGAATAATCGTGAGTGTGATTGGGTACAACGCTGAATGTGCCGTCGGGCTGTTCAGCGTACTCATAGTCAGCGGCCGGAGTAATCTTGTTATCGTTAAAGTTACCGCCGTACAGATTTACTTTATAATCAGGGTTAAATATTGAATGCAAATATGCGGAATCCTTGGGGAGAATAAATGTACCTCCGTAGATGTCCGTATGAGCAGCAAACATATAACCGCCATTAGTGGAGTTATCCTTGTCAATTGTCCATGTGCCACCATAGATAGTGAGTTTTTTGCTGTTATCTCTTGACCAAGCGATAGTGGGTTCAAAGTGATTCTCAGTATTATCGAAGTCAGAGATGCACTTACCTGTACCTACACTGTCAATAACGGTGAGGTTACCGCTTTTGAGCATGATAAGGTCACCACCACCATTTGAGTTGGTGAGTGTGTGACCGTTAAGGTCGAGTGTGAGGTCTTTTTCAACACCAAAGTATGTATTGACGTCTCCGATAAGGACAATGGTGTCGCCGGCCTTAGCTGCGTCGTGAGCAGCTTCGAGGGTTGCATATTCGGTATCTCCGATTTTTGCAACGTTTCCTGCTGCGCTGACCAAAAGTGTGCACGAGAACATACTGAGCATTATGCAAAGAGTAAGCGCTGCACAAATTGACCTTTTGATGAGTCTTTTCATTTTCTCAATCAAATCCTTTCGTTTTTTATTTTAAAAACTATAAACAAACCTTTGCAAAACAATTAAATGTTATTGTATCTTGATGGCGTTTGATACTCTAATCCATGTAGTTTGCATAAGTTTCCTATACAATAATGAGACGAATTGATAATACAATTCGTCTTACTATTATATCTTTTCGCGAAAATTTTATCAATTTATAAAAATGACCAAAGAGAAAAGTGATTTTTATTAAAGATAAACAAAATGCCGGTTTTTTAGCAAAAATAATCAATAAAACGCAAAAAATCACGATTGTTTCAGCCGCGTTTTGCTTAAAAAACGGCGATTGAGGTGAGTAAAACACAAAACAAAACAAAAATATATAATGATATAAGCAAACCTGACAAAAACTCACAACTTCATATTGAAAAATAAATTTGATAAGAGGAATACTATGTGAAATCAGCATTAAAAATAGCAATATTCTGTAATATAAATTAAAAATCTGCTATGTGTTTATGAAAAAAAGCGATATCATACTTTATACAACTTTGATTTATTTATCTAAAAAACGATCATATTATATTATGGTATATTTGCATTTATTTATATATTAAAGCCGTCTTGATTTTCGGCTGTGCTAATGATATAATATGACCACATCTTTAAACGGAAGGGGGACAAAAAGCGATATGTCAGAGAATAGTACAACCGTATCACGAAACAAAAAGGCGTATCACGATTATTTTGTTATCGAAAGCTTCGAAGCGGGTATTGAGCTGTACGGCACCGAAATAAAGTCGATTCGACGCGGCAATATCAATTTAAAGGATTCGTGGTGCTCAATCGATGACGGTGAGCTTTTTGCCAACGGAATACACGTTTCCCCCTACGAGCAGGGCAATATTTTTAACAAGGACCCGTACCGAAAGAGAAAGCTGCTCATGCACAAGCGCGAGATAATGCGACTTTTCGGCACCTTGAAGCAGCAGGGATTGGCTCTCATTCCGCTGTCGGTATATTTCAAGGGTTCGCGGTTAAAGGTGCAGATTGGCCTTTGCAAAGGTAAGAAAAATTATGATAAGCGTGCCTGCCTGGCGGAAAAGGCGGTAAACCGCGACACCGAAAGGTATTTGAAGGAACGCAATATGTGATTTTTGTCACAAATGAGCCGAAAGCGAAATATAAAGCAAACCGATTTAATGCGGCAATCAGCCGCTTATATACGGGGGCGTAAAGGTTTCGACGGGGATTTTGAGACACGATAAGCGAGTAGTGGCGCGGACCCACTTTAAAAGCCGTAACTTTAAAATTAAACGACAACAATACTGTTGCCTACGCTGCCTAATTAGGCGGCCGTCCGACCTGAGAGCACCGCGGCTCAGCAAGGGCGTCGATTAGCGGTGAACGTGAACCGATGATCTCCTCGTAATCGGTCATGAATTCAGGGGATACCGAGCGCATGGGCCTGACGGCTGGCGTATGCGCAAGGGAAACTTAGTAAACCGTCTGCACTCGGAGAAGGTCGTGAGGATGAGTTTTCGGACAGGGGTTCAATTCCCCTCGCCTCCACCAGAAAAAGACCTGTGCTTTGATACAAAGCACAGGTCTTTTTCAACGAAATAAATCCCTTACGGGATTTATGAAATACGCTTCGCGTGTGAAATATTGCTTCGCAATGTGAAATGCGCTGCGGCGCATAAGGGATTTATTTCATTTCACTTGATGCGACAGCATCAAATTTCACAATTTACAAAGTAAATTATTTCACATTTGCCGTAAGGCAAATATTTCACTCATTTCAAATCGTTAAAAGACAAGTAATCGTTAAAATGCTGGCATAATCGTTGATTTATAGGGGTAATCGTTGAATTACAGTCGGCAATCGTTAAACTATTGATAATAATGCGATGCAATGATATAATTGAGGCAAAAGGAGGCATCGTTATGATAGATATTTCCGAAAAATTATATAATGCGGTGAAATCAATAATTGATAGTTGGCAAGAGGAAGGCATTTATGCTATTTCGTTCTTTGTATATTCGAACGAAGCTTATGAGTACAATGGATTTAGTAATGTGTCGTCCTTTGCTATTAGTTATAATACTGAAGAAGATTGTGAAGGTGCAGGACAATACGACGAAGAGCGATGGAACTACGCTTTTTGGCGGCAGGACGAATCGCCTGTTATTGCTCCGGATATGCCAAACGAATTGACTGATCTTTTGTTTGATTGGTACAAGGAAAATGGCATTACAAACATTGGCGAAGAAGATGATGACTGCTACGATGAAAACTATAACTACATTGGGAAAGGTCCCGTAGGTCATTATGAATTATTAGGTCTTGTTTCTAATATTGCCAAACGTCTGCAGCAAGAAGCATTTATTGAGAAAAAATTCGGTCGAAAACTTCCCATCATTATTCACGGTCTTGAATACGCATGGTTCGATATTGAAGCAACCCAAAATGCAAATATTAACGGAGAAGCCGATGTTTTCTTGAAGGCAATGAAGGAATTAGGTATGTGCTAATTCGTATTTTGCACCCCCTGACTCAAATATGCACCCCCTAATATGACTTTGCACCCCCTAACTAAAAAAGGGGGTGCATTTGTATTAAAATTAGGGTTGGTCTTCAAATAAAAAAGTCTCTTTTGTCTAGCCGACAAAAGAGACTTTTTTAGTGATGCGTTTCTTTGGAACAAGATGCGCACTTTCGCGCGTGATGTCGACCTTCGGTCTGTGATGCACGCTTTTAGCGCGTGAGTAGAACGCATCGCATCACCTATCACAGCGCAGCGACATCACCTATCACTTTTGTGCTACCCATTACGATTATGTAGCAAAGGTTAAAAAAGTTTTCAAGTTGAAATTGTTTGTATTTGTTTTGTAATTTGCAATCGGATGGCTATATGGTATAATTTTTATAGGAAAATAATGTAAATACGGTGTGGAGGAGTTTGGTATGAAAAAAGGTTTAGCAGTATTTACAGTTCTAATTTGCTTTTGTTTTGCATCATGTAAAGATGGGGCAAATGGCTCCACAATTTCATCCGAGACATCCTCATATCAAGATATACAGTCAGCAAATGAATACGACTATGAGATTGTCGATGATGGTATCAAAATAATTTCTCATAACGATAACCAAGAGAATAGTATAATCATCCCTGAAAGGATTGAAGGGAAATCCGTAAAAGTATTGGGTGGGGACACTTTTTATCAGCATAAAAACACGGTCGCTATCTCCCTGCCGCAAAGTCTAACTACAATTGAGGGAAGTCCTTTTTATCGTTGCTATTCTTTGCAGGAAATCACTATTCCTAGCGGTGTGACAGAAATTAGTTCAAATCCGTTTTTTCGGTGCAGCGCTTTAACGGAAATTCGTGTTGCATTGGGGAATACTTGTTATTCAGCTATGGATGGCGTGCTGTTTAATGCTGACAAAACGGAGCTGATTGCATATCCCGAGGGCAAATTGTCCGAAAGTTATACCGTTCCAAAATCGGTTAAGAAATTGAATATAGATTCTTTTGGATATGAAACAAAATTAAAAAGATTGACAATCCCATCAAATGTTGTTGAGTTTCCTGACGGTAGTATGTTTGTGTTTCCTGAAAAGATTACACTAATCGTTGAATCAGGGTCTGTTGCAGAAAAATATGCAATAGACAATGAATTAAAATATGAAATTAAGGATTTGGCATCTGTCAGCAAATAAGCAGTAAGGAGCAGGTTTATGAAACTGAAATTTTTATCTTTATTTTTAATTTTAGCTTTGATTTTTGTTACAGGTTGTTCTGAGTCGGATAAAAATGCTGATTTGCCTTCGTCGGATACAGAGTCAACCGATATGCAGTCAGAGAGCTTTCCCGTTCTGTTCGTGGATAAGCACGGAGTCGCCCACGTAATATGCGTTTTTGAAAACGGTGTTTATCATCCTATTAGTGACTATCAATACAGCGGCAAGGATTGGTCGGAATATATTGGTAAAGAGGAGCAGGAGGTAACCGCACCTTTTATAAAAAAAGGCGACCAATTCATTCTTTACGATACAAAAAACGTCGCGACCGAGACATCCTGTGAGGGTATTAAGTGTGTCGGACGAGGAATAGACGATTTCACCGAGGTAAAGGTGAAGTTAGCGGAAAATACGGCAAAAAACAAACTTCTCGTTGGCGTTTTAGCCGATAAAAACAGCGGTATTAACAACGTCAACATTGGTGAGAAGCAGATAACCGCCGATTTAGACGGCAACTTACAGCAGGATAAGATAGAATGGAGTTTTTCGCCTTCTACGGAGGATGGTCAAAAGTGGACGGTTTCGCCGTCGGATGATAATGTTGAATTCCTTGAGTACACCCTCGATATTGATATAAACGGAGAGAAAAGCACTTTTAAAAACGAGGAATATTGTTTGAATGGTAAAGACGGGCTGAAAATTTTTGTCCTTGATATAAATATGGATGAAAATTATGAAATATTGATTTATAAGGATGCGGGAATTTGCTCGTGGGTGGACGTTTACTCGGCAAAAGGCGGTCAGCTTGAACTAATGTTTGATTATGTCATCAACCCCGGTCCGTGATTTAAAAATGAATTGTTACAGATAAAAACTAACCCCACCGTGATTGTTCAGTCACGGTGGGGTTGATTATATTCCTATATCAATTAAAGAATTCATTTCCGAAAATATATTTCAATTCCATAGCAAGTCGTTCACCGGCATTTTTTGCGCCATCGGGAGTGGGGTGGTAGCCGTCGTTTGTGGGAATGCCCCAACCCTCGGTATGTACGATATAGCTGTTTTCAACATCGGCCATAACCTCGGTGATGACGTTTTTCTTTGTCTGACCGAAGGTAATCATGTATACAATCGGGATGGTCGGATAATTTTTTCTCAGCTTGTCAATCGCGGTAATCAATCCCTCTCTAAACGCTTCGTCGGATGCACCTGCGTCATTTGCACCGTGGTTTATAAGGATAATGTCGGGGGTAGCAGTTTCTTTTGCAGGGAAGTTGTAGCTGAATGAGTTAATAGCCACCTCGAAGGGACGTAAAGAGCCCTCGGTGACTACACCGCTGCCGCTGTAACCGACGTAATAAGGAGTAACGCCCAGCATTTCGGAGCAGAACCAGGGAAATGCGTTTGTTGCACTGTTATTGGGGCTGAAAAAGCCCTTGCTGATGCTGCAAACACCTTCGGTAATGCTGTCGCCGTAGAAGAAGATTACCTTATTCTTTGGACGGATGCCTATGATTTCGCCACCCTCTGATGCCGTGACTTCTTTAAGGGCAAAACCTAACTCGTTATACCACTTGTCAACGTATTCGGTCAGTCCATCGGTAATGATGCGTACGGTGTGGCGTCCCTTGTCGGGCAGGTTAACGGTGCCGTCGGTGACAAGCTTTCTAATCGGCTGAGAGCCGTCGATTGAGTATGCAAAATAGGGAATATCGTCACCCGTTGTAACCGTGAACGAAAGGGTAAACGAATCCGCACCATTAACCATAAAATACATCATCGAGCCGTCGGTAACGGTTACCTTGTGAAGCTTACCGTCGACCTTTTTATCAAACCAGCGACCGATATAGCAGGGTGCTTTTTCTCCCGTCAGCTCATAGTCCCTGTATGTAACAGTTTCGAGAAATGCCTCGTCGGTATCGGGGATTGATGAGGTGTCGGCGGATTCATCCACTGCCGACGAGGTGTCAACCGAGTTGATTTCGGCCGATGACGAAGGAGCCGTTTCCTTTTCGCCGCAGGCGGTGATCGACAGAATGAGTAAAACTGATAACATTAAACAAATTATGCGTTTCATTTATTCTACCTCCAAAAAAGTGGACTAAATTAACTTTTATTATATCACCATTCGATCTGTTATTCAATGTATATATTAAAAGCCCATCGACACGACGGGCTTTTTTAATATTATTTCAAAAAATCTTTTACAAACTTGATTTGCGTTTCTACCGAGTCGGGACCTGTTCCGCCGGCTGAAATTCGCTTTTGAACACAAGCTTCGAGCGAAATCTCGTCAAAAAGGTCGTCCTCGAACATTTCGTTAAACTTCTGATACTCAGCGAGGGGCATATTGTCGAGTACGTATCCCTTTTCTATGCAGTAGGCAACGATTTCGCCAACAGTTTTGTACGCGGTGCGGAAGGGAAGTCCCTTCTTTGTGAGATAGTCGGCAAGGTCGGTTGCGTTGATGAATCCCTTTCCTGCGGCGGCATACATTACGTCGGCGTTTACCTTCATTGTCGCAATCATCGGGGCAAAGATGCCAAGACACGCCTTTACCGTTTCGATGCTGTCGAAGATGGCCTCCTTATCCTCCTGCATATCCTTGTTATATGCAAGTGGCAGTCCTTTGAGCATTGTCAGGGTGGCGATAAGGTTGCCGTAAACGCGACCTGTCTTTCCTCGTACAAGCTCGGCCATATCGGAGTTTTTCTTTTGCGGCATTATGCTCGAGCCGGTGGTGTAGCTGTCGTCAAGCTCGACAAAGTGGAATTCCCAGCTTGACCAAAGAATAATTTCCTCGCTCAGTCGCGACAGGTGCATCATAATCGTCGCAAACGCGCTCATAAGCTCGATGCAAAAATCGCGGTCAGAAACGCCGTCGATGCTATTGAGTGTATATCCGTCAAATCCGAGCTTTTCGGCGGTGAAGCCGCGGTCGGTGTTATATGTAGTTCCTGCCAAGGCACACGAGCCGAGAGGACACAAATTCATTCGCTTTACCGCATCCTCGATGCGTCCACAGTCGCGTGAGAGCATCATAGCGTATGCGAGTAAATGATGGGCGAATGTGATGGGCTGGGCACGCTGTAAATGGGTGTAACCGGGCATAATTGCCGTCTTGTTTTCCTCCGCCTTGTCACAAATTGCGCCAATCAGCGCCTTTATAAGCGAGGTGATTTCGGCTGCGTTGTCGCGCAGATAGAGGCGAATGTCGAGGGCAACCTGGTCGTTACGGCTGCGAGCGGTGTGAAGTCGCTTTCCTGCATCACCGATTCGGGCGGTAAGCTCCTGCTCGACGAACATGTGAATATCCTCGGCGGTCACGTCGATTTCGAGCTTTCCTTCTTCGAGGTCACATAGGATTTCGCTCAGTCCATTTTCAATTTTTTCCGCCTCGTCGGCCGAAATAATGCCCTGCTTTTTGAGCATTTCGGCGTGAACGAGTGAACCGGTTATATCCTGTTTAAACATTTTACTGTCAAAGCGGATTGACGAGTTAAAGTCATCCGCCTGACTGTCGAGCTGCTTTAAAAAGCGTCCTGCCCACATTTTATTCATATCAAAAAACCTGCTTACTTTAAGTTATTTTTTGCCTTCATTTTTGCATAAACCTTGATGGGCAAGCCGTAGAGGTTGATAAATCCTGCCGAATCGGCCTGATTATATACGTTGTCCTCGTCAAAGGTAGCAATTTCGGGGTCATAGAGTGAGTAGGGTGATGAAACGCCTGCGTTAATCATATTACCCTTATAAAGCTTGAGTGTGACGTCACCGGTGACGGTTTCCTGAGTCTTTTTAACAAAGGCGAGGATGGCTTCGGTGAGGGGGCTGTACCACTGAGCGTTGTAAACGATTTCGCCGAGCTTCTGAGCAACGAGTTGCTTGTAGTGTGCAGTTTCTTTGTCAAGACAGATGGTTTCGAGAACGTCATGTGCCTTGTAAAGAATTGCACCGCCCGGAGTTTCATAAACGCCGCGACACTTCATACCGACGAGACGGTTTTCAACGATGTCGAGGAGACCGATTCCGTTTTCGCCGCCGAGCTTGTTGAGCGCTTCAACTAGCTCAACTGAACCCATTTCCTTGCCGTCAATGGCGGTAGCAATACCCTTTTCAAAGTGAATCTTAACGTATGTGGGCTTGTCGGGTGCCATTTCGGGAGACACGCCCATTTCGAGGAATCCTTCCTTATTGTAAAGCGGCTCGTTCATCGGGTCTTCGAGGTCGAGCCCTTCGTGTGAAAGATGCCAAATGTTCTTATCCTTTGAATAGTTTGTTTCTCTGTTTATTTTGAGGGGAACGTTGTGAGCTTCGGCGTATTCGATTTCTTCTTCACGTGATTTGATGTCCCATTCTCTCCAAGGAGCGATAATCGGCATATCGGGAGCAAACGCCTTAATCGCAAGTTCAAATCTTACCTGGTCGTTACCCTTACCCGTGCAGCCGTGGCAGATTGCATCTGCGCCTTCTGCAACAGCGATTTCAGCGATTCTCTTTGCAATCGGGGGACGGGCAAAGGCGGTACCGAGGAGATAATCCTCGTACTTAGCACCTGCCTGAACGCAGGGGAATACGTAATCTTCGAGGAATTCCTTTGTCAAATCCTCAATATAGATTTTTGATGCGCCGGTCTTTATTGCCTTTTCTTCGAGACCTTCAAGCTCGCTTGCCTGGCCAACGTTACCCGAAACGGCGATAACCTCGCAGTTATTGTAGTTTTCCTTCAGCCAAGGAATGATGATTGATGTGTCGAGACCGCCCGAATAGGCGAGTACAACCTTTTTGATATCCTGTTTATTCATGAAAAATACCTCCGTTTGTATAAATATACGCTTGTTATGCAATAATAATAGCACTATGCGTATAATTATGCAATAATTATTTATAAATATCCGATTTTTTCGTTACAGGTCCACAGTTTTTCTTTCATTTAAAGGAATAACTTAGGCAATATAACAATCGACATCATACATTATGCAAAATAATATGCAAAAAAACAAGTGCCAAAGAGAAATTTTTCTTAATTATTTAGTATTTATTATATACTGTACCGATATACATTAAAAGAAACAACCGATTACATTCCAAAGCGGAAGGAAATCGGTTGTTTTATTTAGTTAATTAAATTGCGCTTAATTTAGCTTTCGATGGTTGCGAGTCCGACGATTACCATCTGAATTGCGGTGAGGTCGGTAGCATCAATCTTATTATCGCTGTTGGTATCGCAGTTGTACCAGCCGGTACCCGAAATTTCGCCATAACCGAGAATCTGCTGTTGTGCTTTAAGCAGGTCTAAGCTGTTGAGCGTTCCGTTGCAGTCGGCGTCACCAAATAGGGTAACAAGCGAAATCTTTACTGTCAATCGTGCAATATTATTTGTATTGTAATCGACGACGTAAACGTAACCTGTACCTTCCGAAAGGGTGGTAATCTTACCTGTTTCGGTAACCGTTACAATGTCGGGTGTTGTGGTGTAGAAGTAGGTGTCTGCCTCGATTTCTTCACCATTCTCATCGGTAGCGACAGCGGCCGCCTGATACTCTGTGCCGAGGTTTAGTTTTTTGCTGTTTTCGGTAAAGTTCAGATAGGTTTCGGGCTCTTCTTCATCAAAGACAAAGTGGCGAAGGGTAGGAGTATCGTTTCCTTCGTTGATTTCCCAAACGTTTTCGAAATCCCAGCCGACGTAGGACGACTGCTTTTTCATATTCTTTTTGCTGAGTCCTGTTCCTGTTTTTCCTTCTGTATCATCCGGAATACCGTAATCAGCCATTGTATTGAGGAAGTAGTTGGGGGTTGAGGGATAACTGCCTAATGAGATAGCCCATGTAGTCAATGGATAGCCACTCGATTCAAACGAGCCGTCAACATAGCAACCTGAAATACCGTCAGCATAGCCGAATCCGGCAAACATAGCACGATGTGTACCGCTTCCGCTGATCCTACCGTTCTTTATGTAACAGTTAATAATCTTGCCATAGTTTTGACCGGCAACCAAGGCGACATACATGGTGTTATTGCCTATTACCTCGCAGTCAACAAAGCCGGTTTTCATAATAAGGCCCTTGTTGCAACCAAACATCGAGGCATAGATAGCATTTGTTGATGATTTAAGTCCCTTAATCGTATATCCGTTACCGTAGAAGATTCCGGTAAATGCGGTGCTCTTATATTCGGGAGCGTAGGGCTGCCAGTATGAGCCGTTGTTATAGAAGTTACCGCCCGGAGCAAAGTCAGCATCGGTGAATTCGATGTCGTTCATCAGAATATGAAGCGCATGCATATGGTTTCTGACGTTGTTAAGGTCTTCTTTTGTGTAGATATAGTATATATCGTTGTCGCTGTAAGCATTGGCCGAGTATGTGGTGTTGGTGACAATATCGTTTACAACCATTTCCTTTAAGCTGTTAAAGGACTGACCGGGAACGATATTAGCGTCGAGATACCACTGAGGAGGTGCGGCAATCTTCCATACGCCACGGCAACCGGTGAGTACAAAGAGCTCGCCTGTGTTAGCGTTTACTCGGATTGAAAGGGGCTGCTTACCGCCGTCGGCGCATTCTCTGCCGTCGCCTGCTGCACGAGTGAGGCAGGTCCATGTAACGCCGCCGTCAAGTGAACGCCAAATCGCCTTTACGTCGTGGTCAACAACGCTTGAACAGCCAACGTAAACGACCTTGTCATTCGAGGGGTCAACTGCAACCGTGTCTGCGTATGATTCGCCGAAAGCGCGGCGTGTAACCTTGTTTTCGCTTGAATTAAAGTCGGGGTTGCAAACATAGAGGTCGGCGCCATTGGTAACGTAGAGTGTGTTTGATGACGGGCTGTATGCAACATCGGAAAGGTAATCCATTCCAGTTGCACAGAGTGTTGTCCAGGTAGCGCCGTCGTCGATCGAGGTCACGACGTCACCGCCGTTGATACCAAAGAGACGACCTGTTGTAATATCAGCGGTGTAAACACCTGCACAGTTTGGCATGATGTTAAAGGTTAGACCGCCGTCGGTTGTACGGTATTCGCCGAGGAAGGCAATATCATTGTTTCCTACTGCGCCGAAGCCAATCTTTTTACCATACACGCGTACGCCTGTGTTGGTGATTGTCTTGCCGCCGTCCTGTGTAACGTAGATATAGGTTTCACTTCCGCCCATTGAGGTAGCAACGCCTGTGATGATTCTATCCTTATCAAGAATATATGAGCCGTAGGTGAAGCCACCCCAGTTCTTGCCTGCCCAGTTTACGTATCTCCAGGTTTTGCCTCCGTCGATTGAGTAGCCGCCGTTAAAGTCCTGTGATGCGATGCTGATGAGGTTAGAATCGTTAACGTTGAAGTTCATTTCTCCGCCACCGCAAAGACTGTTAAAGCCGGAGTTGCTGTAAAAGAAGTTTGAACCGCCGTTAATCGACTTAAACATACCGCCCCAACCTGCGAGGAGAACGGTATTTTTATGAACTGGGCTCCAGGCGAAAGCATAAACCGAAGCACCGGTTGTTTCGTGCCAAAGTCCTGTGTAGTCGATGCTGATACCCGACCAGTTGTAACCTTCGTCGTTTGTGATAAGGGTTTTATAATTGTATGAACCAATGTAATACTGAACGATAGCATTCTTGGGGTTTGCAGGGCTGACGGAGAATACCATCGGGTCAGCTTCTGTGAAGCAGTTATTACCCTTGAAGGAATCCCATGTTTCGCCGTAGTCGGTCGAAACGTGGTATCCGTTGCGGTTAATAACATAGACGTTCGACGGATGTGTATTGACCATATCGAGTTTACCCCAGTCGTCAAAAACGGTTTCCCATGTAGAACCGCCATCCTTTGAACGAAGGATTCTGTCGGATGTATTAATAAATACCCAACCTGTATCGGCTGATACGCGAATTTCCTGTCCGCCTAAACCACGGGTGTTTTCGATTACCTTCCAGGTATATCCGCCGTCGGTTGATTTGTAAATCGACGGGTTGTTGCAGCTTTCGTCGGTGGTGTTATTTTCTCTCGACCAGTAGATTGTTTTGCAGTAGCCGAGCTTTTCGTCGTAGCTTGTGGGGTCGAAGGCAATCTGACGGCGATTGTCACCGTGTGCGCCTACCGTACCGTCGTCAATTGAGTCAACAGAGAATACCAGCTTCCATGTTTCGCCGGCGTCTGTTGACATTATGATACCGTTTGTGCTATCGTAGCCCGAACTTGCACCCACACAGAGAACTTTATTGTTGTTCTTCGGGTCAACGGTAATTGAAGTAGCTCCGTTAGCTTCGAAGCCGACTGTGCAGGGGTACCAGTTGGCACCGCCATCGACAGATTTATATATACCGCCAACGTCGGTTCCGAGGAAGGCGAGTTTACCATCGTTACCGTAAGCAACCGAGTTGATAAGCTGGCATCCTTCACCGCCCGAATAGCCGAGGTCGAGAATTTCCTGGCTTACGAGGGGAACCGCTTGCCAAAGGTCAGAGGTGAAGTAAACGCCTTCTTCAACAGGGTTGTTGTAAAAGTCGGCCTTGTCTCCGCTAACCAGCTTGTCGGTAAAGGGAAGTGATGAGCCGTCGGGATATGTGGTATCGGTACTTTCCTCTACCTGAGCACTTGTCGGAGCGTAGAAGCTGTCGACAACGTCAAAGGTAACAAGCTTACATTCGGGGCTGATACTTCTTGTTACAATATAATGTTCGCCTTCGTTGAGGAAGGTGTAGTAGTAACCGTTCTGGGGCTGACCAACCTGACCGGTATCCGAGGCCATGTTCCATTCGGTCTGGGTATGACCATCGGGCCATGTGAAAGCGGTCCACGCATTGTAGTTCATGTGAATACGGTCGCCGGTGTAAATGATTGTACGCTCGGGAAGTGCAAAGTATGCATTTTCCTCAGCGGCATTATAATCGGCGATTGTAATGTATACGTCCTTTGGAATATACTTTGTTGCCGGCGCCTTGTGAAGCAGGAAGTTTGACCAATAGCGCGATGTTGCGCCTGAACCGTTACCGCTTATACTGAAAGAAAGGTGCGCATCAGAGAGATTTACGTCATCGGGACGTGAAAGATATTGTACCTCGTTGCCTTTATCATTTGTAAAGGTGAGGGTATTGTAATTTAAGGCAGCCCATATTTCCTTTTCGCTTACGTAAAGGCGATATTTTCCGTTTGGAGCCGAGCTTAAATCAGCGGTACCGATTACCTTGTCGCCAACCATGATTTCGGCAAGGTAATTATTCTGATCCTTTACATTTTTAATATTAAGAGCAACGTTTCCAACCTTCATCGAGCAACCTTCGCCGAGATAAGCAGCGCTGTTCGACATCGTGAGATTGGCATAAACGCTAAATCCGCCGGACAAATCAAAGCTGTCATTGCTTTCGATTGTGACCGTATCGGTTGAATTGTTGTTGGCATAGAAATTATCGTTATAGATATTTTCGGTGTTGCCGGAGAAATCTGTCGCAATAAAGCCGGATTTCCATGTTTCATTTTCATCTTCGGCAGAGGCGATCATGGTAAAGCAACCGAACATACCTAGAATGATAGAAATTGATAATAGCAGAGATAAGAGTTTTTTCATAAAAAGAAGTCCTTTCAGTAAATTGCTACCAATCCATTATATATGTATTAAATGTAAAATGAAATTCGCAAAAACACCAAATAAATCCATAACTTTTATACAATGTGGACGAAAATCTGCATGGTAATATTGCATAAAAAACAAAAACATACCATTAAAAAAATAAAAGAATCGACAGTAATTTGTTAACGCATTGTAAAAAATTAAGTCGTATTTTGTTTTTTCCAGTGGGCAGGGGAAACGCCCTCGGCTCGCTTAAAGGTTCGTGAAAAATAGTATTGGTCATTGAATCCGCACGAGTCGGCGATCTGTTTTATGCTCATTTTGTCGCTGGTTTTGGAAAGCAGTTTTTTCGCCTTTTCGATGCGTAGTCGGTTGAGATAGGCGTTTGGAGTGAGTCCGGTTTTTTGCTTAAAAATTCTGCGCACGTAATCCTTTGTCAAATCGGGCGCAAGGGTGTAGATGGAATCGAGCTCGAATGTTGCATTAGGGAGATTATGCTCAATCATGCTTTCGATTCGCTCGATATAGGTGTGGGACGCGTCGTGCTTACTGAGGGCGTAGACGAGCGAAAAAACCACCTGAGCCAGTCGCGAAATATATTCGGAATGCGACGGAATATCCGAGCCGCACTCTCTTTCAAGCATTTTTATTAAGGTAAAGACGTCCTGCTTTTGATTATCGTGCACCTTTACAAATCGCTTGAATTGGTCGGCAAGATCGCTGTCAATTCTGATCATAATTCGGGTATAGCCGCCCTGCGAAATGGCTTCGAGACGTGTCTTTTTCGGTAAAACGAAGATGTCTCTTTTGGAAAATGCGAGTGTTTTTTCCTCGGTGACGATTTTTCCTTCGCCACCTGTGATATACATCAGACGGCAGGCATCGTCAGCGGCGATCGATGTGCCTATTACAGCGGCAGTTTGTGTGTCAAAATGAATATAATTCGGCATTTTTTATCTCCCGTTTGGCGTTGTTTTTTAATAATATAAGTCCACCTAATTTGATTATATACGAAAAGTTCGTTTTTGTCCATCTTTTTGTGCTATTTTGTCTATTTACTTTTTATTTAGTTGTTGTTATAATCAAAAAATACTAATATGGGTTATTGGCTGAAAAAGCGCCTGCTTGCAGTTGATTTGGCTGAAACCGATATTTTTAGTGCAAGATGACAAAACTGTTTTTGACAAAATATACAATTTGTACAAAAAACGAACTTTTCGTTGTTTTTAGTGGGGTTCTGAAGTCGGTTTTGTTCATTTTCTGTTCACAATTCACATGAGCGAGGGAGAAAAAATAATGGCAAACGAAAATTTAATTAACCGTTATTTCGAAACTGACGTTTGGGAACCGGTACCGATGATTAGCAAGGAGCTCATTGAAAAGGGCTATGAAGGCGGCGAAGGATGTCAGGCATGTTTATATATTATATGTGACCCGATTGACGGCACCCATTGGCTTATGGGAACCGACGTTGGCGGTATGTACCGCTCTGATGACGGCGGTGTTCATTGGACTCCGTCATCCATCGGTTACGAGGGCTGCGGTTGTACAAGTTTTGCTTACGACCCTAATAATATTGATAGAGTTCTCGCGCTCGGCGTAAACTCGTGGGGCTGTCCGCAGAACGGAATATATATGTCAACCGACAGAGGTCTTACCTGGAATGCGATTATGCAGACGCGAAATTGCGGTTTCCGCGATGGACGTAACCAGTTTGCCTTTGACGAAACAAGCTATGATGAAAAGATTAACGGAAGCGCCGTTGTTTATTGGGCTCGCGAGGGCGAACAGAACCATTGGAACAGAGCCGATTCCGAAAACAATCCCGGAATTTATAAGTCAACCGACGGCGGTTATACCTGGACAAAGCTCGAAAATACCGAAATGATGGGCGATGCTTGTATTTACGTACATAAGGAAAAGGGATGGTTATTCGTTCTCTGTCCTACCGGCTTCTATCGTTCAAAGGATCAGGGAGCTACCTTCGAAAAGCTCAGAGACGATAATTTCCTCTTTGCCGATTGCATCAGAAGCCATCCCGATCATATATATGCTACTACAAAGGAAGGGTTGGTCGTTTCGTACGATTGCGGCGACACCTTTACTGTGATAAAGGGCGAGGGATATCCCGATTGCTTCCCGACAAAGCTTCGCGTATCGCCCGTTAACCCTGATAATATGGTTCTCCAGGACGATCGACTCACAGGAGCTGGTTCATGGATTATTCCCGTTTACTACACAAATGACGGCGGCAAATCATGGCATCAGTCGGTACGACACGCAGAAGCTTCATGGGTACCTGCCAATAACGACCAGGTAAAATTCTATTGGAGCCCCGTTGACGAAAATAAGGTGCTTACTACGTGGTGCTTTGTTTGTGCATCCAACGACGCAGGAAAGAATTTTGTTTGGCAGAATGCCGGATACAACGGACTTTGCCCCGGTGGATTTGTTTGCTGGAACGTTAACGACCCGAGGTATATGGAAATTTCGTCCCAGGACTATAACGGCGGCTATACCACCGATTATGGTAAAACGTGGATATATGTTAACTGGTCGGGCAAGGAATGGGGCGGCTGGACCTACGGCGGCTATACATTTAATGACGACGTAACCTTCTGCGGTCTCGCAAACAGAATGTTCGGCGAGACAAAGCTTGCCGTTACCCGCGACGGCGGAAAAACTATTGACAGAACCGATATGGACATTCACGGCACCTCGATTAGCTGCGGTGTACCCGGAAATGAAAGTGTTGGGTTTATTGGCGATGTGGTTACTCGCGATATGGGTAAAACCTTTGAATATATGGACGGATGTAACGGCGTCAGGACTTATGATCCGGAAGGAAAGACACTTTTCGGTACCTTCTGGGACAGCACGATTGTTAAGAGTGAGGACGAAGGAGAAACCTGGGAAAAGGTTTGGTTCAGCGACGGTTCTCGAATTTTCGACCTTGCTTATGATAATAAAAACGGCTATCTCTATTTCATTAACTGGGGCGGCCTTAATAGGATGAAGCTCGACGGCAGCGAACCCGAAAGCATCGCATATCCGTCAAAGCACGCACTCAGCGTTTGCGTTGATCCGGAAAATCCGTCGATTATTTACCTTGCTTGTTCATCTCATGCCGAATTTGGCTTCCCGAACATTCTCCGTTCACTCGACGGGGGAAAAACATGGACCATACTTGATCGTTTGCCCAACGATAACCGAACAGGTCCCGACGGCGGAAAGCAGCCGACACAGATTCGCATCAATCCCGCTACACGTGAGCTGTTTGTTCTTTGCGGTTGCCGTGGTATTTGGAAGATAAAGTGCTGTCCTGCCGACGCCACAAACTAATAGTGTAATCGGCGAACTTACCAACATATAAATTAGGGAATTTCCCTGCAAATAAAAAATTATTTTGTTTTGTTTTTCGAAAGGAGACAAAAAAGTTATGAAAAAGGCATTCAGAATAATCAGTTTGCTTCTTTGCGTTGCCATGCTTTTCGGAACGCTCACATCCTGTGGCGGCGAAACCACCGGCGATGCAGACACCTCGTCTGCTGCATCTGACAAGGATGATACCAGCAGCGAAAGCAAAGGATTTGAAGGTATCTATTTTGATACAGACGTATGGGTACAGGTACCGATGGTATCACAGTACATTCTCGATCAGGGCCACGAAGGCGGCGAGGGCTGCCAGGCGATGATTTATATCGGCTATGCACCTTCCGATGACGGAAAGCTTGCATTCATGGGAACCGACGTTGGCGGCATCTATCGTTCAGAGGACGGCGGCGAAACCTGGGACCTCTGTACAACGGGTATGCATGCAGCCGGCGGTACAAGTATTGTTGCAGACCCGACCAACCTCGACAGAGTAATGGTTTGCGGCACAAACTCGGGCGGTAACGGTGCTAACGGACTCTATCTCTCTACCGACAGAGGCTTCTCATGGAAGGGCGTATTCAACGCTCGCGTTTGTGGATTCCGTGACGTCCGCACACAGATTGCCTTTGACCCGACCACTTATGATGAAAAAATCGGCGGTAGCGCAGTAGTATATTGGTCGCGTGAATCATATTCAGACAATGGCGAGTCTCTCCCTTCTCTTTATAAATCAACCGACGGCGGCGAAACATGGGCAAAGCTCGAAAATACCGAAATGTACGGCGGTTGCTACATATTTGTAAATAAGACAGGCGACCTTATCATCGGCGGCGAAAAGGGTATTTTCATAAGCTCGGATAAGGCAGCTACCTTCAAGCAGGTATTTTCAAGTCAGGTTATCGCACTCGACTGCGTATATACAAAGTCAAACAATATCTACGCAACGGCAAAAGAGAACGGAATGTTCGTGCTTCTCGAATCGACCGACCTCGGAAAGAATTGGAAGAGAACCATCATTGATGGTATGACTCTCCCTGCATACTTACGAGTAAGCCCGGTTAATCAGAAGAGAATGATTCTCATGGACGACACCATTACCGGCGCAGGAAAATATCCCGGTTACGTATACTCAACCGATGATGCCGGTCAGACATGGACAAAGGCAACCAGAGACGCTTCTCTCTCATGGGTACCGTCAAACAGTGACAACGTAAAGTTTGCTTGGAGCCCGAAGGAAGAAAAGACTGTCCTCGCTTCGTGGTGCTTCATTTGTAAGTCAAAGGATGGCGGAAAGTCATTCGTTTGGAATAACGACGGATACAACGGAATTTGTATCGGCGGTAAGTTTAACTGGAACGTTAACGATCCTAACCTCGTTTATATGGCATCTCAGGACTACAACGGCGGCTTTTCTAAGGACGGCGGCAAAACATGGAAATACATGCGCTGGTCAGGAAAGGGCTGGGGCGGCTGGACCTACGGCGGCTACGTAATTGATAAGAATACGGTAGTTACCGGTGACGCTAAGTCAATGTTTGGCGCAACTGAACTGTGGATTACATACGACGGCGGCGAAACCTTCGATTCTTACAAGGACGAAAACGGCAATACCCTCTGGTGTGCATCACAGATTGGCTGTGGTGTAGTCGGAAATAATAAGATTGCCTTCTTTGCTCAGTATCGCACAACCGACGGCGGTAAAACGTGGAAGTCAATGGATAAGAGTGATACAAGCACCGGCTGTCAGGCGGTTTACACCACCGATTTCAGCGGCGGTGGACTGCTCTTTGGCGTGTATGACGGCTACTACGCCTGCTATTCGGAAGATAACGGCGTTACATGGAAAAAGATTGGTACAATGGGTACAAATATCACCGACTTGGCCTATGATTATAAGGCAAAGAAGCTTTATATCGCATCGGGAGCCCTCTATTCTGTTGATATGAGCGACCTTAGCACCGATAAGTTTAAGTTTGTAGGCGAATCTTGCGGTTCGGGTGGCGTAAACTCTGTTGCAGTTGACCCTGATAACCCCTCTATCGTTTACATTGGTACAGGTGATATGGACGCAGGTGTTCGTCGTTCACTCGACGGAGGAAAGAACTGGACGGTTCTCACCTATCGTGTAGGCGATCCTCGCGTAACAAAGGGACCGTCAGGCGGTCGTGTTTCGAGCATCGTTCGTGTAAATCCCAAGACGCATGACGTATTCACCTATGGTTCATGTACAGGTGTTTACAGAATGCCTGGACCTCCCGCTGAATACTATAAATAAGCCACTTACCGACATTATTAGCGAGTCAGAATGAATAGAACAAGAATAATTAGTTTCATATTATCGGTAGCAATGCTACTTTGCCTTTCTGCTTGCGATGAAAAGGATAATACGGTATCCTCCTCGGATGTTTCGGTGGAGGATACCAATACATCATCTGCTCCCGAGGAGTTTACGCCAATCTATTTTGATACGGATATTTGGCGTGCAGTACCCCTCGTCACCCAGGATATGCTCGATAGAGGCATCGAGGGTGGAGAAGGATGTCAGGCGATTATTTACGTTACCTTCGCCCCGGACGGAAAGACGGTGCTTATGGGCACCGACGTTGGCGGACTGTATAAATCGGTTGATGCCGGCGAGTCGTATTATCCCGTCAGCATCGGTCTGAAAAGTGCCGGAGCGGTTGGAATGGCCTTTGACCCGAATAATCAGGAGCGAGTGCTTTTGGCAGGGGCAAATTCAGGTCACCACGAAGCAAACGGAATTTATTATTCCGACGACACGGGCGAAACTTGGGAATACGTATATACAAGCAGAGCAAAAAATTACCGAAACCATAAATCACAGATTGCATGGGACGAAAGTAGCTACGACGAATCAATCGGTGGCAGCAAAATCGCCTATTGGTCAAAGGATAAGGAATCGGATAACGACTCAACATCCCTCATTTATCGCAGTGAAACGGGCGGAAAGAGCTGGCAACCGATAAAAACCAGCGGCAAATATGCCGACGGCTATGTTTACGTGAATAAGAATACGGGAGCACTTGCTGCCGCGAATGATAACGGCCTTTATATCAGTAACGACAAGGGCGAAACCTTCGAAACTGTACTGGATGACCGCGTTCTTTCGCTCGATTACGTGCGTACCGAGCCGAATAGTCTTTTTGCCACAATTTATAGCGAAAAGGACCAGTGCCATTATCTCGCAGTGTCAAAGAATTTCGGCAAAACGTGGCATTATACACCCCTCAATATGTCCATGCCGACGTACATGAGGGTTAGTCCCGTTAATACCGATCGCATGGTGCTGATGGACGATACAATTACCAGTCAGGGAAAATATCCCGGCTACGTTTATTCGACCTCCGACGGAGGCAAAACGTGGACAAATGCAACTCGAAACGCGTCTAATTCGTCGGTGCCGGCCAATAGCGATAACGTAAAATTTGCTTGGAGTCCCACCGAGGAAAAGACCGTTTTAGCCAGCTGGTGCTTTATGTGCAAATCGACCGACGGTGGAATAAACTTTGAGTGGTCGAATAACGGATATAACGGAATTTGCCCGGCAGGAATGACCAACTTTAACGTTAATAATTCCGACCTCATCTACTACGCATCTCAGGACTATAACGGCGCCTTTTCAAAGGACGGCGGCAGGTCGTGGAAATATATGCGCTGGGATGGAAAAGGTTGGGGCGGCTGGACCTATGGCGGCTACGTTATCAACGAAAATACGGTTGTAACCGGTGTAGCCGACCGAATGTTCGGCGAAATTACAATGTGGATTACCTACGACGGCGGCGAAAACTTTCAGTCACTTAATATGAAGGTTAATGGAAGCCGAATCGGCTGCGGCGTTATAGGTAGCGATAAAATTGCCTTTTTCGGCGAATACCGAACGGATGACGGCGGTCACACCTGGAAGCAGATGGACGGCTGTACGGGCGTTTATACCCTCGATTATTCCGGCTCGGGAGCCCTTTTCGGCGTGAATAACGGAATGGTTGTTGTTTCGACCGACGACGGTATCACGTGGAAAAAGATTGTCGCCGCAACGGGAATTTCCGATATCGCGTATAATTACAAGTCAAAGGAACTGTTTATCGCATCGGGAACAAGTACATACGATAATCTCGATTATAAGATTTATAAGGGCAAACTGGACGATAATTTTGAATTGGTCGGCTACCTAAAACCTCTTGAAATCGAACAAGTCGGTACAAACAGCGTGTGTATTGACCCGCGCAACCCTGACATTATGTATGCCGGTTGCTCGAGCAACTACTATTTTGACTTAAAGGCGGTTTGGCGTTCACTCGACGGGGGTAAAAATTGGACACTTCTCACTCGTCAAAAGGGCGACGGCAGGGAAGGACCCGACGGCGGAAAGAAGCCGGTATGTATGCGAGTCAATGCAAAAACGGGTGAATTATTCACCTTTAACGGCTGTCGCGGCGTGTGGAAAATCGCTGCACCGCCCGAAGAATATTACAGCTGATTTTTTGTTGTTTTCGCATATTAAAATTCCGCAAATGCTATCAAATTCACCAATTTATTCGATGTTAAAGGTGATATTGCCCAAAATGAAAAAGAATAATATGGGCAATACGCCGAAAAATGTAAAATGTTTGTTAAAACGGTCGCATTTGGACTGAAAATATGGTAAATTTATAGCGTGAAATTAGGGTACATATACTAGTACAAAAATAGGCATAAAATTGACAAAAATCTTTTATTAACAATGGTATTATTAAATCGGCAAGAAATTTTAGCCGATTTACTCAAAATACAAAAAATTATTTACGGAGGCGTAACATGAAAAAGATGTTAACACGCGCAATGATGCTTCTCATCGTTGTAGCAATGGTGCTTTCCTGCGGTTCATGTGCAACAGGCGGCGGTAACGCTCAGGGCGAGACCAAGGGCGAACTTCCGGAAGGACTTGGCGAACTTTCTGCCGAGCTCCAGGAAGCTCTCATGAACTCGGGCAAAATTCAGGTATATTGCTATGATGGCGTATCGGACTACTACAAGGATCTCTTTAACGAGTTTGGTACAAAGTACGGCGGCGAGGTTGACGCTCGTATAGTAAGCTGGGAAGGATGGCAGGATGTATTCTTTACCCACTATGCAGCTAACGATGCTCCCGACCTTATCTACGTATTCGAAAAGCTTTGGCCGAAGGTAGGTAACCGCGGAATGCTCTATACCACCAACGAGCTGAAAGAAAAGGGTGTTCTCGGACTTGACCACTTCCTTATCACCGATAACGAAGAAACAACAAAGAGAGCATTCACCTTCAAGGGTGAGCAGTACGCATTCACCTTCAAGACAATCGACCCCGGCTTTATCTTCATTAACGAAAGCATGTTCGAAGAGCACGAAGTAAAGTCACCTTCAGCTTACTACGCAGAAGGTAACTGGAACTGGGACACCTTCCTCAAGGCAGCTCGCGAAATCACAGGCGACTGGGACGGTGACGGTAACAACGACACCATAGGTTACTATGGTTGGGATACCGACTACTTTGTACTTGCTAACGGCGGTCAGCTCATCTCTCTCCAGGAGGATGGTACCCTCGTTAACACAATGGATTCACTCAATACAAAGAACGGCCTTGATTATGCACGCAACTTCTACAACGTTGAACGCGTTGGTACCACCGACAAGAATGCCGGCGAAGACAAGGTTGCTATGAGAGGTTGGCTTGCTACAAACATTTGTACAAATGATATCCCCAACTCACAGGTTGACTGGTCAATCGTACCCTTCCCGACAGGTCCTGACGCTTCAGGCGTAGTTGTTCCCGGTATCATTGACGGTTGGGGCTGCGTATCCAGCTCAGAGAATCCTCAGGGTGTTGTAAACTTTATCATCTGTGAAAAGATGTACAGATATGACGGTTCAACAGGTGAAAGCTACAAAACATGGAAAGAAAAGCTTGGTGACAAGGCATACTCAAACGGCAAAACAATGCTCGAAACAGTTGTTGAGTATCAGAAGTTTACCGTTGCTCCTATCTACCAGGGTGTAGGTTCACTTTACAATAGCCAGTGGGGCTTCTGGAACACCGTAAGAGGTACTTCACAGACCACACAGGAAATCATTTCTGCAAACAGATCAATGTTCGACGCTCAGATCGAAGCTGAAAATAACGCATCTGTAAAATAAACAGAAATAAAAACAATTATGTTTATCCTCTCGGGCTTGTTATGTCCGAGAGGATAAACCCGTTTTTAAAAAATCTTAATACATCCTTGCATTTTTTTGGACCGGCTATTCTGCAATAGCCGTATTGCCAATATAATGTAAACAATGAAGACAAAATCGGCTCAAAAACAATCTTTTCGCCAAAAGGCAAAAGTTGCTGAATTGAAGGTTCAGCAATTTTTGCGTTCAGACGAAATAACGATTTGAACGGCTTGTATAACCCGGGCTCGACGCCCACAAATTCTTAGCGAAGGGAATATTCATCATGACTTGGAAAAAAACACTAGCTTTTGTCATGGCGGCAGCAACCGTTTTTACCTGCGCATTTTCTACTGCATACGCAGCAAAAGATGACGAAAATGTCGACACATTGGTTGCAACCACCACCGATTCGGCAGCAACAGAAACAGAAGAAACTGTTACAGTTACCGAATTAGAAAAATATGCCGATATCGGTAATAACATTGATGAAAAATACATGGCATATGAGGCAGGAAAGTATACAAACTACCTCACATTTCTTAAACATTTTTCTGACCAATACATAATTAAGGATAAGATCAATGTCGACATCAAAACTGATGTTTCTGATATGAAGAACACAGAATTAAAGGGTGTCGAGGACCATTTTGGCACAAACAAGGATGCTCTTGTTATCGGCCAGGAGGGTTACGTTGACTTCACCGTCAATGTCGAAGAGGCAGGACTTTATCATCTTGCTTTTGATTATCTTCCGATAGTCAATCAGCCCATTGATATTGAAGTTTCCTTCTTAATCGACGGCGGAGTTCAGTACAAGGAATCAACAACCTTTATGTTCAACCGTCTCTGGGCCGATGATAAAACAAAGGACGAAAACGGAAATTGGCCGATGAGAGACCTCAACGATAACGAAATTACACCCGAACAGGTAGAGGTTCTCAGATGGACAAACTATACCATTCATGATGTTTCCTTCTCCTCTGACTCTGATTTATTATTCTATTTCAGCGAAGGAACCCACTCTATTAAAATCAACGTATTGCGTCAGTCACTTGCTCTCGCAGGAGTAACGCTTGGTGGCGCAGAAAAGGTTAAATCGTATTCAGACGTTTATGACGAATACAAAGACAAGGGATACAAGCCGGTTAAAGATAAAAATATAACAATTCATGCAGAATATACAGACCTGAAATCCAGACAGTCATTGATGATGGGTGCAGAATACACCGCATCAACAACCAACGGAACAGGGGATAACCTCCATTACGCAAAGACACGTCTTAACGTTTTTGGCGGCGAAAACTGGACATCTCCGGGTACATGGGTTGAATACGACGTCGATGTAGATGAGTCGGGCTTGTACGCACTTTCGTTTAAGTATAAGCAGGACTATGTTGTAGGTATGAACGTTTACCGCAAGTTAACCATCGACGGAGAGCTTCCTTATCAGGAACTTGCAGAAATTTCGTTTGCTCCCACATCTGTATGGAAGAACTTTACCGTTTGCGACGAAAAAGAAAATCCGTACTATGTATATCTTGAAAAGGGAACCCACACCATTAGATTGACCGCTACCTTTGGCCCGATTGCACACATTGTTCAGAATCTCGAAGCACAGGCATCTGAGCTTAATAAATGGTATATGAAGATAGTTCAGATTACCGGTGCATCACCTGACACACTTCGTGACTACGACCTGCATAAGACTATTCCCGGTCTCATCGACGGATTCGAAGAAGTTAAAAAAGAATTAGAGGATAGCATTGATGAGCTTATCGAAATCAACGGTGACGATAGCGGCGCCTCTATCTTAAAGGTTCTTATCAAACAGCTTGAAGGATTTATTGAGGACCCGGCGACAATTTCCGGCGCTCTCACCGGATATAAATCGAACATAGCCGAGCTTACCGACAAGGTTGTATCAATGAAGTCTCAGTCGCTTCTCCTTGACTCTGTATTCCTCGGCGACGAAACCAAGTTACCCTTCCCGAAGAAAAACTTTACCGAAGCTATCGAATTCGCTGCAAAGGGCTTCCTTTCTTCCTTCGCAAACAACTATTCGGGTTATGGCGAGCTTGAATTGGAAGAAGGCGAGAGTGGCGGCTACGTATGCGAACCGCTTACAGTATGGATGAGCGGCGGTCGTGAGCAGTACAACATTGTTTCTCGTCTTGTAGAAGATAAGTTTACTTCAAAGTATAAAATTCCCGTTAAGCTTATGCTTGGCGGTATCGGTGACTTAACAAAGGCGATTTTGGCAGGTATTGCACCTGATATTTCACTTAGCGAAGGTTCGGATACGCCTATCGGCTACGCGATGCGTGGTGCGCTCGTTGACCTTACCCAGTTTAATGACGAGGATGCATTCTACGACACTACCTTTGATGAGGCGTACACCTGGTTCCATAAATCAGCGTTTATCGCTCTTCAATACCAGGATGGCGGCGTTTATGGCCTGCCTACGTCACAGGACTTCTCGGTATTGTTTGTCCGTTCGGATATTTTAAACGATTACGGTCTAGAAATCCCGGAAACTTGGGAAGATATTTATCAGATGCTTCCGCTTTTACAGAGAAATAATATGTCGGCAGCTATCGGAAGTCTTACCGGACATCTCGTGCTCCAGAATGGCGGAAACTATTATGTCGAGGATAAGTCGAGAACAACCTTTGACAGCGAGTTATACATTGACGCATTCACTGAATCATGTGAACTTAATACAAAATGGGGAATTCCGCTTTCATTCGACGCATTCAACCGATTCAGAACGGGCGAAATGCCGATTATGATGGGTGGATACACGATGGTTAACAGCTTGCAGGTATCAGCTCCCGAGCTCCAAGGACTTTGGGAAATGGCACTTCTCCCCGGCGTAAAGCGTATTGACGAAAACGGAAACGAATACATCGACCATACTCAGCTTACCGGTGGCGGTTGCTGTATCATGATTGACGTTAACGAAATGTCTGACTACGCATGGCAGTTTATGACCTGGTGGTGCGGTGCCGATGCACAGGCCGAATTTAATATCAAGAATGAGGCCATTCTTGTACGAGGCGCTCGTGGTACACCGGCTAACCTCGAAGCATTTGAGCGTTTGCCGTGGTCATACGAGCATAGTCAGATTATTAAGGAACAATGGGAGTGGCTTTATGACATTCCGCGTGTTCCCGGCGACTACTATATCGGACGTCAGCTTACTAACGCATTCCGTGCGGTAGTTTACGATGGACGTAATCCCCGTGAAGCATTGTTACATTATAATAAGGACGCAAACGTAGAAATTCAGCGTAAGCGTGTCGAATATAACGTAGACAGGTTCTATGAAGAAGGATATTATCACGCAGATCAGGACGGTAACCCGATTCATAGCATTATTGATAACGAAACGTATGAACGCCCGACCAATTACTTTAATGTAATTAAATAAGCCGTTCAGAGAAAACTCTATCAGGAGGGAAAAGCGTGATTAAATTTAAGAAAAAGAAAAATGCGATACTTGAACGCAATCGCCCCATTAGTTACATAATGGTAGGTCCGTGGGCGCTTATGTTTATCGTGTTTGGCGTTATACCTGTTATTGCCGGTATATTTTTGAGTTTCACCTCATACGACATGCTCAATACACCGAAATTCGTCGGAATTGACAACTTTATCCGTCTTTTCATTGATGACGATATTTTCGCAATCGCACTTAAAAATACACTTATCATGGCCATCGTAACCGGCCCGTTGGGATACCTGCTTAACTTTGTTTTTGCTTGGGGTATCAACGAAAGTCCTAAAAAGGTACGTAACATTCTTACCTTCCTTTTCTACGCGCCGTCACTCGGCGGAAGCTTGGTATTCATCTTCCAGCTCATTTTCAGCGGTGACTCGTACGGACTTTTAAACGGATTTTTGCTTGAATACGGACTGATTGATGCTCCGATACAGTGGCTCACCGACAAGGATTACTGCTTCACCATCGTAATCATAGTATCCTTGTGGTTGTCCTGCGGTACAGGATTCCTTACCTTCCTCGCAGGTCTCCAATCACTCAACCGCGAATATTCAGAAGCGGGAGCCATCGACGGAATCCGCAACCGTTGGCAAGAATTGTTTTACATCACCCTGCCGCAGATGAGACCGCAGTTGCTTTACGGAGCAGTTGGTACCATTTCGGGCTCATTCGGCGCAGGTAGTCTTAACGCATCACTTACAGGTAACCCGAGTACAGACTATTGTACCCATACAATATCCCTGCACCTCGGCGACTGCGCATTCACCAAATTAGAAATGGGATATGCCGGCGCTATTACAATCGTCTTGTTCGCAATGATGCTTACATACTGGTTCTTTGTTAACAAGGCATTACAGCGCTGGAGTACAGACTAAACGAAAGGAGAGAATAACAAATGGCACACGTAAAAGGGCAGGCACGCCTGTCAAGATCACGCGGCGGCGACTATTTTATGTATTTCATAATGTTCTTCTTTGGAATCATATTCGCCATTCCGCTTTATTACACTGTATTGTGTTCATTCAAACCTCTTAACGAGCTTTCGATATTCCCTCCTCGTTTTTACGTCGTAAACCCGACAACAGAACACTATACATTGATGCTTAGACTTCTTTCATCATCAAAAATTCCTTTTTCACGTTATCTTTTTAACACCGTGTTTATCACAATTGTGGGAACGGTCGGCTCAATCATCATCGCATCGGTTGCAGCTTACCCCCTTGCAAAGCACCAATTCGTAGGTAAGTCGGCGTTATACAACATTATCGTTTGGGCGATGATGTTTAGCGGTGAAGTTACCAGTATTCCGTCATACCTTATTGTTACCGGACTTGGACTTTATAATACATATTGGTCGATATTCTTGCCCAACTGGTCGGGAACAGGTAACGTATTCCTTATGCGTCAGTTTATGGAGGCAAACATTCCTTCGGCGGTAGTCGAAGCGGCCAAAATTGACGGCTCTAACGAATGGAATATTTATTGGCGAATTGTAATGCCTAACGTAAAGCCGGCTTGGCTGACCCTCATTATCTTTAACTTTGGTGGATACTGGGGCTCAGGTGCCAGCTACATCAATATTGAAGAAATGAAGCTTTTACCTACCGCAATCGGTCAGATTACCTCAGCCGGTATGACCCGTGCAGGTGCCGGTTGTGCAGTTGGTGTATTTATGCTTGTTCCACCGCTCATTTTGTTCCTGTTTAGCCAGAGCGCTATCATGGAAACGATGTCAACGGCCGGACTTAAGTAAAAGATCTTAGCCACGACATCAAATATCATGATAGGAGGAACTAATATGAAATTATTTGCTAAAATAATGAGCGTAGCAGCATGCGTAGTAATCGTAGCATGTACCGTGCTTTTACCGGTATCTGCATTGTCGGTTGCCCCGTACGAAGGGTATGACTATGACCCGTATGGTCAGGCCACTGCAGCTCCTTTGGGATACATTCCCGATAAAAAGGTTACATACGTTGACATGAACGTTATCGGCGGAGTAGGTCAAAGCGGCGCAGAAAATGGCCTCAATCGTCCGGAAGACATGTTCAGATACAATGACACATTCTTCATTGCCGATACAGGAAATAACCGAATTGTTATGCTCGACAGCGAGCTTCAGTATGTCAGAGAGTATACCGAATTTACAAGTGCCGACGGAAGCGAAAGCTGTCCCATACTTTCACCCCGTGACGTTTTTGTCAGAGAGGATACAATTTATGTATGCTGCAACGAAACAAAGACTAACGAAAATGGCGAAAACTATAAGGACGGCTATATCCTTTCGGGTACCATCGAAGGTACACTCAATAAACGCTATGGTAAGCCGGTTCACGAATCGGTAGAAATCAAGGACTATGAGCCCCTTACCGTAGTAGTTGATAAATCGGGCTATCTTTATATCAGAGCGCTCGGTATCCTCGAAGGTCTCATCATTCTCGACAAAGAAGGCGAATTTGTTCAGTACTACGGCGCAAACAAGGTTGTAATGACCTGGGCTCTCGTAGCACAGGCAATGTGGAAAAAGGTATTCAACCGCCAATCAACATCCACAACAATAAAGGCCGTACCTACTGAAATGTCGAATCTGTTCATGGACAGTGAAGGATTTATCTATACTACTACATCCACCGACACGGTATCGGCCGACCTTCGTTTGAGAAAGATTAACCCTCTCGGCGAAAACACTCTTATTCCCGATGCAAACGCAATCATTTCGACCGTTTACGGCGACCGCGCTATAACCAGTGAGCTCGAGGACGTTTACGTTGACGAAGAGGGATATATCGCAGTTGTTGATCTTAAAATGTGCCGTATATTCGTTTACGACAGCCGAAGCGTTCAGCTTACCGTATTCGGTAACGGACATAATCAGCTCGGCTCAATCAAGTATCCGACCGCAATCACAAAGTACGGCGAAAAGTACTATGTACTCGATCAGATTTCCGGTACTATCAATATTTACAAGCCCACCGAATATATGAAGAAGCTTGTTATAGCTGATAAATATTATCGTGACGGTCATTACGTCGAGGGCGAAAAATATTGGCGAGAGGTTCTCAAATATAATTCGAACTTCTCGATTGGATATGCGGCAATCGGAAAATCTCTGCTCCAAAAAGAGCAGTACAAAGAGTCACTATCCTACCTTAAATACGGACAGGATAGAACTTCATACTCAGCAGCTCTCGCAGAATACAGAAAGCAGTATGTACGCGATAACTTCTTGTGGTTTGTGCCGTTATTATTGGCTTGTGCAGTTGCATTTATCAAGGGAATCGGTTTGATTCAAGCTGCACTCGGAATTAAGAGAGAAAAGAAGAGTATTAAGTTCAAATAATCTTAGATATTTATCAGGAGGTGACAAAATTGGCTACATATTCAGCACTTGCTAAATATAGCAAAAAAATGATTAGCGAAATTCAGTGGAAGCATCTGTTACCGAAATATTGGAACTGGAAAAAGATCATTTGGCCGTTCCGCGTATTGATTCATCCGTTAAAGGCATATAACGAAATTAAATACGAAAAAGCAGGTTCAGTTGGCCTTTCATTTGTAATTCTGGCTGCTTGGTTCTTCAGCAGCATATATGAATATCTGGAATATGGTTTCCAGTTCACAACAAACAAGGTTGAAATGCTCAGCGTTTTGTCCGAGTTTATGAGTTCAGCGATGATCATCGTTTTATGGTCCATCGCAAACTGGGCGATATGTACACTTATGGACGGCGAAGGTTGGTTTAAAGAGATTTGGATAGCAAACAGCTATGCTACAATGCCTCTCGTAGTTACTACTATTCCGCTTACCATACTTTCAAAGGTCCTCACGATTGAAGAAGCATCATGGTTGACATTGCTTGGCACCATAGCGTTCTTCTGGACGGTATTGCTCATGTTAATCGCAAATACAATAATCCACCAATACTCAATTAAGAAGAGCATATTCTCAATGATACTTACCGTTTTTGGTGTGTTCATTCTCTTGCTCCTCGTTGTATTGTTGGTATCGCTCGTTGCACAGTTCTGGGATTTCGTCACTGTAATCGGACGGGAACTGATGTTTAGATTTAACGGATAGGTAGGTGAGATAGATGAAAAACAAATTCAGATTATTATATATTGTAGTAGCTCTTGTTTTGGTTCTTACTCTGTCATCTACCTCGTTCGTTGTTTCGGCTGACGAAATCGAAGAAACAACCGAACCTACCGAAGTGGTCGATCTAACAGAAGAAGTAAAGGAAACAGCTCCTGTTTTCAGCGGTATCGAAGAATTTGAAAAAATTGCTGAACTAGGCGGATTGCGACTTTACATGCTCGAAAGGTCGAACGAATGGATTTGCTTCGGCGTAGAAGATATCGAAACCGGCGAAGTATGGTACTCGATGCCTCAGAATTTGGACAGCATCACAATCGCCACCAGAAAGAAAGAGGCAAAATCGACCGGCGTTATCACCTATCAGAACGAGAATAAGAACGATTCCTACATTTATACCAGCGATGCCGTAAGAAAAGGCAACTATGACATCGAAAAGATTGATAACGGTGTTAGAATCACCTACGAATTCCCGAAGAAGATCACAGAAACAAAGAAGATTACCTTCGGCTTTACAGTTCCGATGGTATTCCGTTTGACAGAGGACGGCGGCTTCGAGGCCGGTGTCGAATTCACCAAAATCAAGGTAGAGAAAAAGTCAGAACACGAAATTATTTCTGTTGCCGTAATGCCTTACTTTGGAAGTGCACTTTACGAATCTGACGGATATATGTTTCTGCCGGACGGAAGCGGTGCAATAATCGCTAACGATTATCAGGCACTTGACGGTCTTTCAAAGCGTATTTCATACCAGGTTTACGGCGGAGACACCGCCCTTAACTCTAAGTATTCACTTGGAAAAACCGAATCGGTCGTATTACCCGTATTCGGAACAAAGGGCGACGACAAGGGCTTTTTAGCCGTTATCAAGGACGGCGACGCAGTATCAAAAGTAACCGCAATGCCTTCACGTGCAGCAGTTCCTTATACTTCGATTTATGCCGAATTCACCTATAATTACCAGGATACATTTGACACCACGTCAAACTGGTTTAACAAGGCGTACAATCAGGTTGCTTACGGATATTCAATGATTGATTGCTGCTCGGTTGTTTACTATCCGCTTACGGGAGAGGATAGCGACTATATCGGCATGGCAAAGCGTTATAGAAAGTATCTCATCGACGAGGTTGGAGTCGAATCAACCGCACCAGCTAACGTAACCCTTAACATTGATACAATGGGCGCAATTACAAAGAGTGTATCAAAGTTTGGTTTTATCGTTGATGCGATTCAAAAGGTTACAAACTTTGAAGAAGCAGGAAAGATGCTCACCGAGCTCAATAAGAGCGGTGTTAAGGATGTCGATTTGAGAATGACCGCTTGGACCGACGGCGGCGTTAAGTCAACATTTGTTGATTCAGCCGATCCAGAAAGTGAGCTTGGCGGCGAAAAGGGACTTAAAAAGCTTATTTCAACCGCAAAAGAACTCAATTCAGACCTGTATTTCGACGTCGATGTTTGTGCTGTGTACGAGGGTACGTTCTCCTGGCCGATCAGAAAGGTCGCTGTTCGAAACATTCTTAATGAGTACGCTCAAAAGGGCTTTTTCCGTCGTGATAATGGACTTTTCCATGGCGGAGAGGCAAGCTATTATCTCGTTAACCCGAAATATTATGAGGAACAGATAACAGCGTTTACAAAGGATTTCAAGGACTATAATCAGTCGAATCTTTCGCTCGGTTCACTCGGTTCGACCCTTTACTCTGACTTTAACAACGGAAGCAACTTTACCGACCGTCAGAAATCTGAGGAATTGGTAAAGAAGGCACTCGCCGTCGCAAAGGAAAATGCAGGCAGCATAGTAGTCGATAACGGAAACGCATATACCTATGCATACGCTGATAAGATTCTTTCGCTCCCGATGTATTCGAGCGGATACGAATCAACAACCAGCGATGTACCGTTTGTTCAGATTGCATTACACGGCCTTATCGAGTATACCGAATCGGCTCACAATCTTTGTGACGACCCGACAATTCAGTTCCTTCGTATGCTCGAAACCGGCTCAATGCCTTACTATCTGCTCACTTGGAGCGAAAGCACAGTATTCCTTGATACTGAGTTTAACGATATTTACAGCAGCAACTTCTATACATGGAACGAAACCGCAATCAGAGATTATAAGACGCTTTCGTCCATTTTCGACGGCTACTGCGACAAGGAAATTACCGACCACGTTATAATCACCGAAAACGTTAGAAGTACAACCTACGACGATTCGCTCACGGTTGTAGTAAACTACGGCGACAAGGATTATGATTTTGGCGGCGCAACTGTCAAGGCAGGAAGCTTTATTGTAGTAAAGGAGGGTGAATAATGAGAAGAAAACCTCGCGAAGCGGCCGAAATTCGACGCAGAGCCAGAGCCGGTAAGCTGTTTTTGCTTCCCTTTATGATTGGTTTTGTTTGCTTCTATGTTCAACCGCTTTTACTCTCACTTTTCTACACGTTTATTAACGTACAGCCGACCAAGGGCGGCGGTCTTGCCCTTGGTACAGGCGACACCTTCTTTGATAAGCTCAATCTTGATAACTACAAATACATGCTCGAGCAGGAAAATGATTATTGGCAGGCACTTCTCGCAACATTCAAGGACATGGCAATTACTGCCCCGGTAATCATTATCTTCTCGTTGTTTATCGCCCTCATTCTTAATCAGAAGTTCAGAGGTCGAGTAATCGCCCGTGCAATATTCTTTATGCCGGTAGTAGTTACATCGGGACTTGTTATGAGCTTCATCACCGGAGACGCATTCGCTGACCAGACTCAGACTACCGAAACCACTGCTATATTCCAGGCGGCCGGAATGTCCGATATCTTGCAGGGAATGAACCTGCCGGAAAACATTGTTTCCATCTTCACCAGCATCACATCACAGATTTTCGATACTCTTTGGTTGTGCGGCGTTCAGATTTTGCTCTTCCTCGCAGCGTTACAGGGCGTTTCGCCGCAGCTTTACGAAGCAGCAAAAATCGAAGGTGCAACCGGCTGGGAAATTTTCTGGAAGGTTACCTTCCCTAGCGTAACCCCGATTATTCTCGTAAACATTATTTACACGATAATTGATAAAATTACCGATTCAAGTAACGGACTTATGGGAATTATCAACGGCACCGGATTCGGAGCATTCCAGTATTCGAGGGCCTGCTTAATGGCTTGGATATTCTTTATTCTTCTTCTTGTTCTCGTTGGACTCATATTCCTCGTTACAAGAAAGATGATTTTCTATCAGACGGATAATTGATGAAAGGGGGTCTGACACATGAATAAACAAATATTTGCATCAGAATTGATGGCAAGAGTTTGGAAATTAGCAAGATTTCTTATTATCGTCGGGCTTTCCTTTATACTTCTTTACCCGATTCTCTACATGATTTCAATGTCGGTACGTTCTGCCGACCAGGTAGCCGACCCGTCTGTTATCTGGATACCAAAGACATATACACTTGATAACTTTGTATCAGCGGTAAAATATATGGATTACGATGCTTCCTTCCATACATCTATGACCGTTTCACTTACAAGCTCAATTCTTTGTCTCATTTCCTGCTCACTCGCAGGATACGGCTTAGCCCGTTTCAAGTTCAGAGGCAAGGAAATTTGGTTTACCTTTGTTATCATGACACTTATTGTACCGGCACAGGCGGTTACAATTCCTATGTACTTGCAGTATCAGAATTTCTCGATTCCGATTATTTCACCTATAATGAATATTATTTTCGAAACCGAGATGCCGTCATGGCTGACCGTAAACCTTATCGATACGTGGTTTGTATTCTGGCTGCCGGCAATGTTCGGCTGCGGTATCAGAGCAGGACTCTATATCTACATATTCCGTCAGTTCTTCCGTTCGATTCCTCACGAGCTTGAGGAAGCTGCACAGGTTGACGGAGCAGGATATTTTAAGACCTTTTATCGAATCATGGTACCTAATGCAGGAAGCGCATACCTCACGGTATTCATCTTCTCGCTCGTATGGTACTGGAACGACACCTTCTACTCAAACGTATTCATCAGCCGAAAGGCAACAATGGCAAAATCTCTTTCCGGTCTCGGCGAGAGTATCAAGGCAGGTATCGGTGTAAACGAGTACAGAAGCTCACCGATTAAGCTTGCAGGATGTCTGTTGTTCATTATTCCGCTTATGATTATGTACGTATTCTTACAGAATTACTTTGTAGAAAGCGTTGAAAAGACAGGTATCGTTGGCTAATTGCCATATCTAATCAGCTTCAAAAAAGCACCTCAAAGCTATACGCTTTCGAGGTGCTTTTCTTATTAAATAGTACACTGGTTTTATTATTACCCGACTATGTTTTTTACGCAGTCCATCAGGTCGCCAACTGCACGCATGGCCTTTTTTGCGCTCTTTTTTGTTCCTCGGATTCCGTGAGAAGTGCAAACCGTCGCTGTGCCGATAACTCCTGCAATCATTCCTGCCATAGCGGCAAAGCCGAGATATTTAATATATCGAAGTTTCATATTGTTTCCTCCTGTAAGCTTGTTTGATACTATTATTTGCACACAGGGACAAAAAATTCTGTTCTTTTTAAACAATATCAAATGATGCTTGAATTTATTGTGGCAATCATATAAAATTAAATAAATTGTTTAATGAAGGTGATTTTTTTGAAAAAAAGAATAATGCTCGTAATAATATCTTTAATCGCAATAATGATGATGTCAGGTTGTTCGGATAATGATAATAATACTTCGTCGGTTGAGCCGGAGGAAATAACAAATATCTATCTTATTAACGGAGTAACCGATGAAAAGGTTGAACTTGCCGATGACGAATACCAGCTAGTAAGCGACACAATTACTGAGCTCAAATTTAAAAAAGAGGGTAAAATGCCTTCATTGCAAATGTGCATTATTGTCGAAACATCGTATGATAAAGAATTCGTTTTGAAATACGACCAAACCGACGGACTCTATCTTTCGGGAGAGGGAATTTCGGGCTATTTCGATGGCGGCAAGGAACTGGAAACCATGTTAATCAATGCCGAAAAGAAATATGCCTATGGCAGTATGGTTGACTATGCCGAAATTGCCAATGGCATGAAAAACAGTTCGTCGAAATAATTAAAATTCTTTTCAAAAATCAATCAGGGGAGGTGACCTTGCGTGAAAAAAGTCGGACTCTATATTCACATTCCGTTTTGCGTGAAAAAGTGCGGTTATTGCGACTTTTATTCGGTTGTCGGCGACGATATGCTGATGGATGCTTATACTTCGGCAGTTGTTTCCGTTATCAACGAGTACAAAGGACAATTTGTCGCCGACACTGTCTATTTCGGCGGCGGCACTCCGTCGGTGCTGGGAGGAAGGCGCATTTCGCTGATTTTGGACACGGCTAAGGAAATTATAACCCCTGACGCCGAAATCACCGTAGAGATCAATCCCGGTGATAATTTGGAGGAATTTTTCTCGATTTGCGCAGGTTCGGGAGTGAATCGCGTGTCAATTGGATTGCAATCGGCTAACGATAATGAACTAAAAAATCTTACCCGTCGTCATACGTCAGCCGATGTTGCCGAGGCAGTGAAGTTGGCTCGACTGAGTGGCATTGACAATATTTCTCTTGACCTTATGCTCGCAACCGAGGGACAAACCGAGGAAACTATCGCACGGTCGATTGATTTTTGTGCAGAGCTCGGGGCTAATCATATTTCCGCCTATATGCTCAAAATTGAGAAAAATACACCATTCTACGATAAAAAAGCAGATATGAACATTCCCGACGAGGATAGAGCGGCCGAGATGTATCTCTTTGCCTGCGACCGACTCGAAAGCAGGGGCTACAAGCAGTACGAAATCAGCAATTTCGCAAAGCCGGGATACCACAGCCGACACAATCTGAAATATTGGAATATGGAGGAGTACGTTGGCATCGGCCCATCAGCCCATTCGTTTTTTGACGGTAAACGCTTTTTCTACGAGCGCGACATTCACGCGTTTATAAGGGGGAACGAGCCGACCTTTGACGGAACAGGCGGTGACTTTGAGGAATATGCAATGCTTCGTCTGCGCCTTTGTGACGGCGCTTCGAGAGAACGGTGCGAAACCCTTTTTGCCGACGGAAAGGTAAGATTCGAAAAAATGCTTTCGGCGGCAAAAAAGTACGAAAAAGCGGGGCTCTGCTTTACCGATGATGAAAGAATTGCACTGAATAAAAACGGCTTTTTGTTATCGAATATGATAATCAGCGATTTGATATAATAAAAAAAGACTTGTTCGGTTAGGAGCGTTCACATAGGGAGAAATTGGTTTTTCGCATAAATTCGACATGACTCATAGCAACAAATCCTTGTAATACACAAAGTATTACTGCGGCTTTGTTGTTTCGAAACCGAGCCGAATTTATTTGCTACAAAACTGCAAAGCACCTAAAACAGATGGATTTTTGATAGTATAAAAGGCACAACACCGCAGTAA
>JAFQBX010000025.1 GCA_017399535.1 Clostridia bacterium
GGTGCTTTGCAGTTTTGTAGCAAATAAATTCGGCTCGGTTTCGAAACAACAAAGCCGCAGTAATACTTTGTGTATTACAAGGATTTGTTGCTAAGAGTCGTGTCGAATTTATGCGAAAAACCAATTTCTCCCTATGTGAACACTCCTAAATGCAACCTCTTTATTTTATTTTGAATACTCGTTTTAACTTATTTTTTGCTCTGAAAACAAATTGCCTATACGGACGGGAATTAACCCGTTTTTTAGCGTCGCTGATGAATTTTTTACTGTCTGCTTCTATAATTTTACCCTTTCGAGTATAGCGAGTGACTACACCGATGATTTGATTATGCTCGACATTTTTTTCGGGATAAACCTCGTTATCTCCGCATAAGATATATGTTTCGCCATCCAAATCTATGATGCGGTGAAGAACAAACTGTCCGCTTTTTCTTCGATAAAGAATAATATCGAATTTTTTAAGTTTGTCGGTCGGTTTATTTACAGTAACGGTGTCACGTCCACCGACGATTGTCGGGAGCATGCTGATACCATTCGGCATAAAGGAGAAGGTGTCTCCTTGGTCAAGCACCTTGTTTATTTCAGGCAAAATATCGATTAACCTTGTCTTTTTCATTATACGCTCTTTTCACCGCTCATTACGTCGTGAGCCAGTATGGCGGCTTCGTCAGAAATGTTACAGCCAAGCTTATAAACAGGCACAAGCGAAATAATTTTTGCAATCATATTCTGTACCTTTTGCTGTATTTCGGGTGGCTGTCCTTTAAAAATTGTTTGGTTTATAATGAGCGGAATTGCCTTGAATGGTGGTATTTTTTCGATATAATTTGTTTCGCTTCTTTCGAGGAAGCAAATGGCTTTGAGCGGCACGATAACATTAAGATTGATGTCCGACTTGCCCGAGAAGGGAGTTCCGCAGGCGTATGCTTTTGAGTCGATAATGCGTATTGCGGGTTTGTCATCGTTGAAATTTACGGCCCTGTCCTTGCCGTACACCTTTTGCCAAAGGGAAGTGTGTGTGGACTTTCCTGTTCCGCTTCGAGCCGAAAAAAGATAAGCGTTTCCGTCCATCATAATTGATGATGCATGGAGCATCATTCCGTCGTGGTCGAGCAACTGGGTATAAAACTGACTTCCTGCCATTGAATATTCGCAGCTGCCGAGGGTGAAATGAGGATTTTCGTCCTGATATTCCATTGACATTTGCTTTGTAATGTTTATGAATATTTCGGCTTCTTCGTCGAAATTGCTCTTGTATTTAGGCATATTTGCAATCATTCTATCGTAGTGGAATTTGGCACGTACCCTTAATCCTGCGATACTGTATTTATCCATTTTTTCACCTCAGCATTATAATCAGTTGAATTATATCATATATTTTTATGGTTGTCACTAACTTTTTTATTTAGGGGGACTGGTTTTGAAATATATATTATTAAAAAAGCGGCATTTAACACTTGCTTCGGTTGCTATTTTTGTTTCGGTTGTGCTGGTAATTTTATCTGCTACGCTTATGAGCGCGTCACGAAGCCGACTTTTACCCATTTATTCGGTTGACAGAAGTGATAATTTAGTGTCATTAACCTTTGATGCAGCTTGGAGCGCTGACGATACTGATGATATTATTCGACTGCTTGACAGTTACGGTGTAAAGGCGACCTTTTTTTGTGTCGGTACGTGGGTGGAAGCGAATCCCGATGCGGTAAAAAAACTGCACGATGCCGGTCATGAGATAATGAACCATTCCGACAAGCATCCGCATATTACAAACATCAGCGAGGAAAAATTTATTGAAGATACATTGGCTTGTAACGAGCGGATTAAGGTGATAACGGGTGTAGAGCCGACATTGTATAGAGGACCGTACGGCGAGTATGATAATAAAACTGTTGCCGCTATTGAAAAGCTTGGTATGTATTATATTCAGTGGTCGGCAGACACTGTTGACTGGAAACCCGAAAACGACTCTAAAAAACAAATTGAAAACGTAATGAAGCGGCTGGAATCGGGCGGGATAATACTGATGCACAACGGCACAGAGCATACAGTTGAAACACTCGCAGGATTGCTCGAAAATATAAAAAATAGTGGATATAAGATAGTTCCCGTCAGCGAGCTAATTTATAAGGACGGATATACAATAGATCAATCGGGAAAGCAACGCAAAAAAACGATATAAATGGTATAGAATAGCAAAAACACATGGTCAATTGCACAAATTTTATTTAAATTTTTATTTTTTTATAGACAAGTTCACTTATACATGATATAATCAATTTGGCGATGTCAATAATTTGAGTGAGGGGTGCCTTTGTCTATGAAGAAAAATTTTGAATCGGTCGTTACTACGCGGTGTAAAACGGTTGATGAATGTCTCAAAAAGGATGCGGTTACCGAACGTGCGTGGCTGTGGTCAAAGCGGCTTAATGTATTTGGAAGAATAATTTTTCTCATTCTCTTAATCGGCGGCATTATATTTTTTACCTTCACGGGACCAAAGTCGTTCTCTCGCTTTACAGCGTTTTTTACGATATATTTGAGTGTTCTTATTCTTGAATTTATTGTTTATCATGTAGCGGTTGTTTCGTTACAAGCATTTGCGGCAACTACATATCGACTCGGCGTTTTAGCCAATTTAAAGGAAATGGATTCGCGAGAAAAAGAGGCAGAGAAACCAACAGTTCACGTTGAATCCGAGCCGATTAAATACGAATTTAATAACGAGGAATAGTTTAATATAAAAAAATGAACGAGCGTCTGAAATGGACGCTCGTTTCTTTTATTTTACCGCGTTTAAAAAGTCAAAATTTCCTCTGTATAGGTCGAATACAAATCCGCTGAGCTTGGGAGTTGCAGCAACTACTGTGGGACTGATATAGATCGGGCAAATGTAATTGCTTTCAATCAAGCAATTCTCAGCTTGGTGTAATAATTTAGCTTTTTTATCAGCGTTTGATTCCGATTGTGCCTTTTCCATCAGCGAGTCAAAGTATTCGTTTTGAATGCCGAAAATATTGCTTTTATCGTATGATAAAAATTGCTGTAAAGCGGCTTCTGCATCGGTTGTTTCGTACCCGATTGGATATAATGCAACCGTGTAATTGCCGCTTTTTATTCTATTTTTCATTTCGTTGAAACTGACTTCCTCGGTGTTAATATAAGCGTCTAAATTTTTTTGCCAGCTTGCCGCAATTTTAATCGCCATATTACCCGATTTGCTTTCATTAACGTACATAAGTGTTGAGCCGTTGAGATTTTTTCCGACCTCCTTAATCGCCTGCATATACTCGTTTTTTGCCTCATCAGCTTTTAATGACGATTGGTTGTATTCATTTATATAATGCGAATATTTATTTCCGCTGAGATTCAGCTCGGGTGCAATAAGTCCGCTGAACATGCTGTAACCTGCCGGTAGTGACTTTTTGATGGTCAGGCGGTCAATTGACTTGGATAGAGCCGAAACGGTGAGCGGATTTTGCATAATTTCCAAATTAGGATTGATTATAATCGCCCATACGGTATTATTGACCGAATAGGTGTTAAGCCCTGCATCCTTTGCCGCCGTTTCCTTTTCGGAGTCGATAATCGCTATGTCAATAACATTTTTACCGATTGCTTCGATTTTTTTGCCGTCGGTTTCGTTGAATGTCATGGTGAGTGCGGTAGGTTTTGCTTTTTCGCTCACGTATTCGGAGTTTCTGCCCATTTTGATACTTTTGTCTGTCCAGCTACTGACATAAAACGGACCGCAATAAATCATATCCTTTTTCGATAGTCCGTATTTACCCTTGCAACTTGCGAAAAAGTTGCGGTTGCAGGGCATTGATGGCATATCGGAAAGTCGGTATTCTATGTCGCTTATTGGTTTGGTTAAAACGATTTTGAGCGTTTTTTCGTCAACTGAATAGACCCCAAGCTCGGCTTCACCGACTTCGCTGTTATTGAAGTTTTCTGCATTTTTGATAAAGAAAAGTGTGTGCGCATAGGGTGATTTGGTTTCGGTTTTTAATGCTCGGGTAATGCCGAATACAAAATCGTCGGCGGTGATTTCATCACCATTACTCCATTTTGCAGCTTTTATTTTAAATTCGTAGGTTAGTCGGTCGTCAGAAACTTTATAATCCTCGCACAATGATTTTTCCGTTTTGCCGTTTTCATTTATGCGAAAGAGACCTGTCATTATATTTCTGACGATTATAAGCTCACTTTGCGAAGATGCAAGCTGAGGGTCAATGTTTATCGGCGCCTTTTCTACGTCCATGCTGATTATTTTATTAGCGCTCGGATTATAGTTGCAGCCGCAAAGACTTATGACAATTATTATGATTACGATTAGCGCTACTATTCTTTTAAAATATGACATTGTCGTCATTCCTTGTTAATTAAAAATTTAAGCGGTCGTGAGTCACAACCGCTTAGTGTAATTAAATGCCATCGTCAAGCATTACCGACTCGGGCTTTAAAAGCAGTTGCTCGGGATTTTTAATGAGCTTTTTAAGCATTTTCATTGATGAAGCATAATAATATCCGTCGCAAATGCGCTCGTCAGCAACAATTTTAATTTTTATTACCTTTCGCTTGCTGACAGAGCCGTCATCGTTAAGTACATTTTTTGTTTCCTTTTTACCCATTGCAAAGAAGAGGGAACAGGTGCCGAATTCGTAAAGATGGTGATAAACCGGTCCTACACCGAGTGAGCCCATATCGGTAATGAATGCGCTAGAATGGAAGGGGGAAAGTCGGTTAATCATTTTTGGCATGAGCCCAATCTTGTCAAGGTTTCGAGCCGCCCAGACAATAGATGATTTAATAAACATCGGACAAGCGCCTACCGCCTTTGTAAAAAGGTCGGTTTTGTTACCTTTTAATTCGGCTTTTTTAACGCTTTCAACCTCTTTTTGTATGCTTTCATTAAATCTTTTATTTACTTCGTACAGACTGTCATCCGGCTCAAATTCGGGCATAATTGTCGTTTCCTCGCCTGAAACGGTCAGACTGTGTTTGACCGCCAAAGATATACGGAGGGTGTTTCTTGCATAAATTCTCTTACCCGCGACAAAGCGGTTGAGTCGTGGACGAAGCGAAAATACGCGAACTATTGCCGACATAAAAAGTTGCAGCATAGAAAGATTTTCCATTCCTGCACGTCTATGTTCGCGGATAAACTGTTCAACTTCGGTAATATCAATTTCGTCCTCGAAATAAACGAGCGAGTCGGTACGAGTACGCATGATAACGGGAATTAACTGAAAAAGCGTGTCAACCTTTCTTAATTTAAAACCATCATAACGGTCACCTAAACGGCGCTTTCTATCTTTATAAAGCATAAAACCCTCCAAAAAATGAAAAGGAAGTATTTACGCAACCTTTTCACATTTCTATTATTATATAATAATCTAATGAATTTAGCAAGAAAAAATTATGCTTGACAAATATGCGATTAGGTAATATAATGAATTGGCTGTAAAGTTTAAGTGCTTTACACCTGTGCTTTTTTAGTAAAGCGTTAAGGAGTATTTTTTTATGGGAAAGAATTTTCATATTAGTTTGCTTCTTGAATACTATCGACCCCTTTTAACCGAAAAGCAGCGTTCCTTGCTTGATTTGTATTATAATGCGGATTTGTCCCTTGCCGAAATTGCTGAGGAAGAGGGAATTACCCGCCAAGGAGTTCGCGACTCGATAAAAAAGGCGGAAACAGCACTTTTATCATTTGAAGAAAAGTTGCATTTAGCCGAGCGGTTTTCGCGAATCGAGTCATCACTCGAAAAGATTAGAAAAATTACAGATAATACCGAAATAATTGATATAGTAAATAATATTTTAACCGAGGAGGAGCTTGAATAGTGGCATTCGATAACCTTACCGAAAAATTAAGCGCTGCCTTTAAGCGCCTCAGATCAAAGGGAAAGCTCACCGAGTCGGACGTAAAGGAAGCTATGAGAGAAATTCGATTAGCCCTTCTCGAAGCCGATGTTAACTATAAGGTAGCAAAGGATTTTACAACCACCCTCACCGAAAAATGCATCGGCGAAAAGGTAATGGAAAGTCTTTCTGCACCTCAAATGGTAGTAAAGCTGGTTAACGAGGAGCTTACTCAGCTTATGGGCGGCGAAAACGTCCGTCTCAACACGTCGTCAAAGTTGCCGTCGGTAATTATGATGTGCGGACTTCAAGGTTCGGGTAAAACCACCCATTCGGCAAAGCTTGCAAAAAAGCTCAAATCTATGGGGCACCGTCCCTTGCTAGTAGCGTGTGATATATATCGTCCTGCCGCCATTGATCAGCTTAAAGTGGTCGGCGAAAAGGCAGGAGTCCCCGTTTTTGAAAAGGGAACACAAAAGCCCGAAAAAACCGCCGAGGAAGCAATTCGTCACGCACGTGATTACGGTAACGATTATGTAATTCTTGATACCGCAGGTCGTTTGCATATTGACGAGGAGCTTATGGCCGAGCTTACAAGAATAAAGGAAAAGACCAATCCTTGCGAGATTATCCTCGTTGTCGATTCAATGGTCGGCCAGGATGCTGTCAACGTAGCAAAGGCGTTTAACGACCTGCTTGAAATTGATTCGGTCCTTTTGACAAAGCTTGATGGCGATACTCGTGGCGGTGCCGCTCTTTCTGTTCGTGCCGTTACAGGAAAGCCGATTAAATACGTCGGTACAGGCGAAAAGCTCGATGATATCGAGGAATTCCATCCGTCACGAATGGCATCGCGAATTCTCGGTATGGGCGACGTCCTTTCACTTATCGAAAAGGCGGAACAACAGCTTGACGAGAAAAAAGCGCTCGAAATGGCAAACCGCCTTCAAAATAATACATTCGATATGAATGACCTTTTATCACAATTCCAGGAAATTCGAAAGATGGGACCGCTTAAACAGGTGCTGTCGATGCTTCCGGGAATGGGCAGCAAGTTAAAGGACGTTGATATCGACGACCGTCAGCTTCTGCGCGTCGAGTCGATTATCTACTCAATGACCAAAAAGGAACGTTCACGTCCCGACATTATCAACGCATCGCGTAAAAAGCGTATTGCGGCCGGTAGCGGAACCTCGGTCGAGGAGGTAAATAAGCTCCTTCGTCAGCATGAGCAGATGAAAAAAATGTTTAAGCAAATGGGCGGAATGAAGGGCAAAGGCAAACGCTCGATGAGAGGAATGCAGCTTCCGCCAAACTTTAAATTCTGATTTCATCCCGATAACTAATTATCAGGTGAATATACAATTTATAAAATTATTACAGGAGGTGCTGAATATGGCAGTAAAAATCAGACTTCGCAGAATGGGTGCAAAGAAGGCCCCCTTCTACCGCATTGTTGTTGCAGATTCAAGATATCCGCGTGATGGACGTTTCATCGAGGAAATCGGCTACTACAATCCGCTTACTAACCCCGCAGAAGTAAAGGTTGACGCTGAAAAGGTTCAGAAATGGATTTCTAACGGCGCACAGCCCACAGATACCGTTAAGTCTCTTTTAAAGAAAAACGGCGTTCTTTAATCTTGGAGGAAATAGTAAATGGAAGAATTATTGGTTACTATTGCTCGTGGCCTCGTAAAATGCCCCGACCAAGTAACCGTTTCGGTTGATGAGCCCGACCAGGACGGAACAATCGTGTATCATTTGCACGTTGCAGCCGACGATATGGGCCGCGTCATTGGAAAGCAGGGACGCATTGCGAAGGAAATTCGTACACTTATGCGCTCTGTTGCCAACCGCAACGGTCAAAAAATCATGGTTGAAATCGACTAATTCCTTTCAACCTAGATAACAAAAAACAAAGGGGCAGACGCATTATTGTCTGCCTTTTTTGTTTAAACCAAAAAAATAAATGAAAACAGGAGCTAAATTATGCTCAAAAAATATATAGAAGCAGGAAAAATAACCGGCACCCACGGAATAAGAGGGGAGATGCGCCTTGATACCTGGTGTGATTCGCCCGAATTTATGACGCGGTTTAGGACGCTCTATCTGACCTCCGACGGAAAGGAAAAATGGACAAAGGTAACCTGTCGTCCTCATAAAAATATTGCGATTATTAATGTACCCGAAATCAACTCTGTCGAAGAAGCTGACGTGTTCAGAGGTAGAATTATCTATATTGACCGAGCTGATGCAAAGTTGCCCAAGGATAAATATTTTGTCCAGGATTTGATTGGCATTACCGTTTTTGACGTCGATAGCGACAGATGTTACGGTAAAATTACCTACGTGTCCAAAACGGGCGCAAATGACGTTTGGCATATTACCAATGAAAGCGGAGAATATTTAATTCCCGTTATTGACGACGTTGTAATTTCGGTTGATATTGATAATCAAAAGGTGCAAATCCGCGCGTTAAAGGGGATTTTTGACGATGAAGATTGATATTATGACCCTGTTTCCCGATATGTGCAATGCCTTTTTGAACGAGAGTATAATCGGCAGGGCAAAGCAGGCGGGAATTATTGACGTCGAATGTACCGACATTCGCCCTTTTACCGAAAACAAGCACGGAAAAACCGACGATTACCCCTATGGCGGCGGTATGGGAATGGTTATGTCAGCCCAGCCGATTTATGATTGTTATAGGTCGATTTGCAAAAAAAGAGGGGACAAGCCCCACGTGATTTATATGTCGCCGAAGGGAAAGGTTTTGACCCAAAAACGTGCATACGAACTATCAAAAACTGATGGTTTTATCATACTTTGCGGTCATTATGAGGGGGTTGATCAGCGCCTTCTTGACGAAATCGTTGACGAGGAAATTTCAATCGGCGATTACGTTTTAACGGGAGGCGAAATGCCGGCTCTGGTGCTTACCGATGCCGTTTGCCGAATGATAAAGGGCGTTTTATCCGATGACGAATGCTTTACGGAAGAAAGTCATTTTTCGGGACTGCTCGAATATCCGCAATACACCCGTCCTTTCGAGTGGCATGGCAAAGAAGTGCCTGAAATTCTCATGTCAGGTCATCATAAAAATATTGCTGATTGGCGCAGAAAAAAGATGCTCATGGAAACAGCAGATAAGCGCCCCGATATGCTTGATGACGCCGATTTGACAGAAAAAGAGCGGTTATTTGTAACAAATTATTTAAAGGATAATAATATAATTAAAGGTTAAACGAACCTAATTTGGTTGAATTATGCAATTTAACCCAAATTTGTAGTGAAAGTTATACAAAATCTCCCTTGCAAATTCAGTCGAGTTTTGTTGACACAACTGAACTTTTTTTAAATTATTGACCTATTGAATATTTGTGATATAATAATTCATGTAATTTTTTAAAAAAAGTTTTTTAAGGAGCGATATTGATGTATATTAAGGATGTCGTTGTTCAGAATAAGGTTGGGCTTCATGCTCGTCCGGCTACCTTCTTCATTCAGAAGGCAAACGAATTCAAGTCTTCTATTTGGGTAGAAAAAGAGGAACGTCGCGTAAATGCAAAGAGTCTCCTCGGTGTTCTTTCTCTCGGAATCATCGGTGGCACAGGTATCAAGATTATTGCTGACGGCGCTGATGAAGAGTCAGCAGTTAACGACCTTGTCGCTCTCGTAGAATCAGGATTTGCTGAATAATTATTGAATTAAAAAAAGGTTCGTCGATTTCTGACGAACCTTTTTTATGTTTAAAATAAAAAGCACCACATTTTTTTAGTGTGGTGCTTTTGTTAATTTATTCTTTACCACATTCGCCGTCGTGGCAGCATTCATGAATTTCGCCAACGATTAAGGTCGGGTCAATGCCTTGACGAGTGTAATAGTCGGAAATAGCTGCTTTAATCGACTGCTCAGCGAGGACCGAGCAGTGAATTTTATGAGCGGGAAGTCCGCCGAGCGCTTCTACAACCGCCTTGTTCGAAAGCTGTAATGCTTCCTCGATTGTGTGACCTTTTATCATTTCGGTTGCAATCGAGCTTGTAGCAATAGCCGAGCCGCAGCCGTATGTCTTAAACTTTACATCGGTAATAACGTTGTTTTCTACCTTGATATACATTTTCATAATATCGCCGCATTTGGCGTTTCCAACCTCACCGATTCCGTCAGCGTCAGCGATTTCGCCAACGTTACGCGGATTTGTGAAATGGTCCATAACGAGTTCTGTATACATATTATTCTCCCTTTTCTTCCTTTTTAATTCTTTCCCAAAGCGGAGACATTGCACGAAGCTTGTCGATTATTTCGGGCAAAACTTCGAGAATATAGTCAACGTCTTCTACTGTATTTTCGTCAGAAAATGAAATTCTGAGTGAGCCGTGAGCAATTTCGTGAGGTAAACCGATTGCGAGGAGAACGTGGCTCGGGTCGAGCGAACCCGAAGTACAAGCCGAGCCCGACGAAGCGCAAATTCCCTTGTTATCGAGCCATAGTAGTAAGCTTTCGCCCTCAATTCCTTCGAAGCAAATGTTAGCACTTGCAGAAAGACGCTTTTCTCTGTCGCCATTAAGACGTGAACGCTCAATTTTCAGTGCGCCGTCAATAAATCTGTCGCGGAGCATCTTTTTCTTTTCGTTTCTCTCGGCAATATTTTGAACGGCGCCGGTGATTGCAACACTGAGACCGACGATACCTGCCGTGTTTTCGGTGCCTGCGCGTTTATTTCTTTCCTGAGCGCCGCCGTCGATGAGATTTTCTATTCTTATTCCGTTGCGGCAGTAAAGAGCGCCGACACCCTTCGGTCCGTGAATTTTATGCGCCGAAAGTGACAGCATATCGATATTCATATCGACAACGTTGATTTCGACGTTACCGATTGCCTGCACTGCGTCGGTGTGGAAAATTATGCCCTTTTCACGACAGAAAGCACCGATTTCGGCGATTGGCTGAATGGTGCCGATTTCGTTATTTGCAAACATAATGGTTACGAGACCGGTGTCCTCGCGTACAGCGCTTTTCAGCTCGTCGAGACGAACAAGTCCGTCCTCGTGTACGTCGAGAAGGGTAATTTCAAATCCTTCTTTTTCAAGTGCGTTGAGGGTATGAAGTACCGCATGATGTTCGAATTTGCTTGAAATAATGTGCTTTTTGCCCTTTTTAGCGAGAATGCGTGCTGCTCCTTTAATTGCCCAGTTATCCGCTTCACTGCCGCCGGAGGTGAAATAAATTTCGTTCTCCTTATTGGCGCCCAAAGCGTTTGCGACAATTCTTCTTGCCTCGTCAATGGCGGCGTGTGCGTTTTGACCGATCGAGTACAGACTCGAAGGATTGCCGTAATTTTCGGTTAAATGGGGGAGCATTGCATCGAGTACATTTTTTGATATTTTAGTTGTAGCCGAATTGTCGGCGTAAACAAATCTATGCAATTTATGATTTCCTTCCTTTTGAAAGTTATATGTTTATATCAGACCTATTATATTACTTAGTTTTTCCATTTGCAACAGGATATATGAAAATATTTTTATACATTACTCATTATTTTTGAATTTTTGGTAATATTCTACCGCGAGCGTGTCGCATCTTTCGTTTTCGGGGTGACCTGCGTGACCCTTTATCCAGTTGAAATTAACCTTGTGAGTATCGAGCAGCTCTAATAATTTCTCCCACAAATCAACATTTAATGCGGGCTTTTTATCTGCCTTTTTCCAGCCGTTTGCCTTCCACGAATATACCCATCTCTTTGCCACCGCATCACAAACATATTTCGAGTCGGTAAAAAGCTCGATTTCGCAGGGCTCTTTAAGCGCAGAAAGTCCCTCAATTACCGCAGTAAGCTCCATGCGGTTGTTTGTCGTTTCTGCTTCACCGCCGCAAAGCTCCTTTTCGTGACCGTTATATCTGAGAATGGCACCCCAGCCGCCCGGACCGGGATTTCCCGAACAGGCGCCGTCGGTAAAAAGTTCAATCTTTTTCATTTTATATTCTCCGAATTGAATTTTATTGTTGCTTCGTGTAAATAGGTGTAGAATTTTGTAAGCGATTTATAATCCTTTTTGAGCAGGGCGAGTAGCTCCTCGGGTCTATCGAGCATATCTATTCCGCTGTGCCTCTTGATTACGAAAATATCCTTTGAATCGTACCATTTTTTAAGCTCACCCGTTACTCCGACTAGGTCGGCCTTCGACCTCTTATAGCTATCTGTATCGAGTGCGAATTTGTTGCGTTTGAGCGGCTTTATCGTGTCAAAAAATCTGTCGCTGTCACTCATTAAGCATTGTCGAAAATACTCCATAAAAGCAGGTGTTGTGCTTACCACTCCGCATCCGTATTCAAAGCTGTTTTGCTTAACCTCAAACCAAAGAACAGCGGTTGGAAGCTGATTTTTTACATGGCGGAACATAATCCACAAATTCTCTCTGTAAAGCGACTTATCGTGAGTGTATCGCGTATCGCGACGAATTCGTGAAATGCATCTCACAGGGTCGACAATGATGTCGGGATTTATTTTATGCATTGTGTCGGTTAGGTCGACTACAAGTTGTCTGAGCGGCATTACGACACCCTTTTTTATCGCTTCCTTGTTTTCTTCATAGAAATCCTTACTATCATTAAATCGGTTTATAGCGAGCAGAAACAAATCGTCGCTTTTTATACCGTTAAAATTCATTTATTCATTCTCCTTACAAACCCTGAAACAAAGCTCGTACATCTGTTCCAGACTTGTTAATTGTCCGCATTCGTTGCGGTATTTTGCCGCACCTTTTATGCCTTTCAGATACCATGCGGCATGTTTGCGCATTTCGCGCATGGCGTTGTTTTCACCCTTGTCCTCGACGGTGAGTTGAGCTTGTTTTATAAGCACTCTCATGCGTTCGCTGAGTGGCGGCTCGGGAATGGTAATTCCCTCGTACATCCAGGCGTTAATTTGGCTGAATATCCATGGCGAACCCATAGCCCCTCTGCCAACCATTACAAAGTCACAGCCCGTATATTCATACATATTTGCGGCATCTTTTGCTGTATAAATATCACCATTACCAACGACGGGAATTGATACCGCTTTTTTTACATCTTTTATTATATCCAAATTGACGGGCGGTGCATACATTTGAGTTCGCGTTCTGCCGTGAACCGTTATAATCGAAGCCCCTGCATCCTCGCATCTTTTGGCAAGCTCGGTTGCGTTTATCGAGCTTTCGTCCCAGCCGGCACGCATTTTTACCGTTACGGGAACCGAAACGGCTTCTTTCACCGCTTTAACAATTTTCGCCGCAAGTACGGGATCCTTCATCAGTGCGCTTCCGCCGCCGTTTGAGGCAACCTTCGGCGCAGGGCAACCCATGTTAATATCGACAAAATCGGGATTGAATTGCATTCCGCTGATAGCTGCCGTTGCCATTGTTTCGGGCTCGTTACCAAAAAGCTGTAAGCCGACCGGCCTTTCGCTTTCGATCATGTTCATCATACCGAGCGACTTTTTATCGTTCAAGCTGACCGCCTTCGAGCTGATAAGCTCGCTAACCGTATAAGCCGCACCAAATTCGCGACAAAGCCGTCTGAAACTGCGGTCGGCAACTCCTGCCATCGGAGCCAAAGCGGCATATCCCTTTAATTCAATATCACCGATTTTCACGTTTTTCACCTCAATCACTTTATTCTATCACAACCCGCCGCAAATTTCAAAGTAAATATATAATTTTTAAAATATAATAAGTAATATTGACAAGCAGTGGTAAAATTTGATATTATATTAAAATATAAAATTATGAAAGTGAATGATATTTAAAATGATAAGCAGTATGACCGGTTACGGACGCGGAGAAGCAGCATCAGCCGCTCTTTCATGCGTTGTCGAGCTTCGCTCGGTAAATCACCGATATTTTGAATTTTCGTCGAGAGTGCCGCGAGGATACGCCTTTTTAGAGGAAAAGTTAAAGGGGCTCTGTCAGCAGAGAATTTCACGCGGAAAGGTTGAGCTTTATCTCACCATCGACCTTAACGAAAGTGATGATGTCTCGGTCGAAATCAACCATTCCTTAGCCAAAAGCTATGTCAACGCAATAAAGGAGCTTGGCGAAACATACGGACTTAATGCCGATTTGTCGGCAGTCACTTTATCACGCTATCCCGACCTTTTCAGCGTAAAGAAGCAGGTTGTCGATGAGGATGCTGCTTTTGAGGTGGTAAAGGAAGCTACCGAATCGGCTATCGACAGCTTTATCAATATGCGAAAAATTGAGGGCGAAAAGCTTTATGACGATATAAAGAGCCGTGTCGATTTCATTTTAGACAAGGTTGCATTTGTCGAGGAACGCTCACCCGAAACTGTAAAAGCGTACCAGACAAAGCTCGAAACACGAATCAGAGAACTGCTCGAAGATAAAACGGTTGATGAGGCAAGATTACTTACCGAAGCGGCAATTTTTGCCGATAAGGTAGCCGTTGCCGAGGAAACAGTCCGTCTGAGAAGCCATATAAAGCAGCTATGCGACCTTATCAGCTCGGATGCCGCTGTTGGTAGAAAGCTCGACTTTATTGTTCAGGAAATGAATCGCGAGGCGAATACAATCGGTTCAAAGGCGCAGGATATCGAAATTGCTCATACTGTCGTCGATATAAAGGCGGAGATTGAAAAAATCAGAGAGCAAATTCAGAACGTGGAATAAGGGTGAGATTTGATTTATGAAGCTTATAAACATCGGTTTTGGTAATATGGTAGCCGCAAACAGAATGATAGCAATTGTTTCGCCCGAATCGGCGCCGATAAAGCGAATTATCCAGGATGCAAAGGAAAAGGGTATTCTCATCGACGCTACTCACGGACGCAGAACGAGGGCGGTTATAATCACCGACAGCGACCATATTGTACTTTCCTATTTGCAGTGCGAAACCTTGACCAACCGCATCAGCGAATATGACAACGAGTATGATGAGGAGGGCGAAGAAAATGGGTAAAGGTGTAGCAATAATCGTTTCGGGTCCTTCCGGATGCGGAAAGGATACAATTTTACGAAATTTGTTTAAGGAGCATCCCGAAATAAAATTTTCGATTTCGACCGTCACACGTCCACGCCGTGGAAATGCCGACGAGGATGCAAAGTATACTTTTGTTACCCGCGATGAATTCGAAAATATGTTAAAAAATGATGAATTGCTTGAATATAACGTCTATGTAAATAATTATTACGGCACACCAAAAAAGCCGGTAGTCGAAGCAATTGAAAACGGCGATATTATGGTAATCGAGGTTGACGTTAACGGTGCGGCAAGCATCAGAAAGAAAATGCCGGGAATAAAGAGCGTTTTTGTCATGCCGCCGTCAATCGAGGAGCTTGAACGTCGCCTTTCGTCACGAGGAACAGATAGCGCCGAGGTTGTAAAGAAGCGCATTGACGAAGCAAAGCAGGAAATTGCCAGAAAAGACGAATATGATTATACGATTGTAAACGGCGTACTTGAAAACGCAGTAAAAGAGTTGTATAATATTATAGTTAATTTAAAATAATTTATGAGGTGTACAAAAAATGTTAAATCCCGCAATCGGAAAGCTTATCAACAATTACGAAAATCGTTATCAGCTCGTTCACGACGTAGCTAACAAGGCACGCGAAATCGCACAGAACGCCGAGGACAATAATGAAATTCTCGTTGAAAAGACGGTAAGTCTCGCAATCAACGAGCTCGCAGAGCAAAAAGGACTTTAATAACATAATTAAATTAAATTAAAAAACGGAGGTGGCTTGTCATGAGAAGTGCTTTGGTTGCGCATGTTGCGATTGACCGAACAGCATATCATTTTGACAAGCCATACGACTATCTTGTGCCCTTTGACATGATTGACGGGGCAAAGGTCGGTTGCCGTGTGCTTGTGCCCTTCGGCACGGGAAACAGAAAGCGGCAGGGAATGATTTTATCGGTTGACGAAACCACTGATTTTGATAAATTAAAGCCGATAAATTCCGTGCTTGATGACGAGCCGCTTTTGTCAAAGGAAATGATAAAGCTCGCTTCGTGGATAAAGGAGCGCACATTTTCCACCTATTTTGACGTTTTCCATTTGATGATTCCCGCAGGAATAAATATGCAAATGGTAAGCGCATATCACCTTTGTGAATTTGACGACGAGGTTGAGGAATCGCTCTCCGATAACGAAAAAATGGTTGTAAAGTACCTTCGTCAGTCGGGAGCCCGTGTTGAAAAAAAGCGTTTGCTTGATATACTCGGGCTAGGTGACGACAGCAACCTTTTGGATAAAATGGTCGAAAAGGGAATCATCAGCCGATTTGATGATGCTGTGCGACGCATGGGCGACGCAACGGTGAAAATGGTTCGCCTTGTTGATGGCTTCGACGAAAGCTTAAAGCTGACAAAAAAGCAAAGTGACGTTGTCGAACTGCTTAAAATCTGTGGTGCCGCATCGGTGAAGGAAATTTGCTATTTTACAGGCGTCACGAATGCGGTGATAACCTCACTTTCTAAAAAGGAAATTATTGAATATTTTGAAGAAGAGGTTTATCGCAACTTTCTTGACACGAATAGAAACGAGGATTTGAGTGAAATAGTCCTCACCGACGAGCAGACAAGCGCGTTTGACCGCCTGACCGAAATTTATCATTCGGGAAAGGGTGGAGCAGCGCTTCTATACGGTGTCACCGGAAGCGGAAAGACAAAGGTGTTTTTACGTCTTGTTGATGAGGTAATTGCAAGTGGGAAGCAGGTTATCGTCATGGTACCCGAAATTTCGCTTACCCCTCAAACATTGTCTTTATTCCACAATCGCTATGGCGGAAACGTTGCCGTTTTTCATTCGGCGATGTCAATGGGACAGCGAATGGACGAGTGGAAGAGGGTAAAGCGAGGGGAAGCTACCGTCGCAATCGGTACAAGGTCGGCTGTATTTGCGCCGTTTGATAATTTAGGACTCATAATCATCGACGAGGAGCAGGAGCATACCTACAAGTCGGAATCGTCACCGCGCTTTCATGCGAGGGATGTTGCACGTTTTCGTTGCGCCGAGAATAAGGCGTTGCTTTTGCTCGCATCGGCGACTCCGTCACTCGAAACATATACCGCTGCAATCAATGGCAGATATGAATTATGTAAACTGACAAAGCGATACGGCAACGCAACCTTACCCGAAGTAAAAACCGTCGATATGAACGAGGAAATTCAGTCGGGAAACAAGTCGATGCTTAGCCGTGCGCTTATTGAGCAGTTGCAGGAAAATATGGATGCAGGTAAGCAGTCGATACTGTTGCTTAACCGCCGAGGACATAATACATTTGTTTCCTGCGGAGGGTGCGGTGAGGTTGTTTCCTGTCCGAATTGCAGTATTTCGCTTACCTACCACTCGGCTAATAATCGGCTCATGTGCCATTACTGCGGCTATTCAAAGCCATTTGCGGAAAAATGCGAAAATTGCGGAAACGAACATGTCAGATATTCGGGAGCAGGGACACAACGAATTGAGCAGGATTTGCTTATGTATCTGCCCGAAGCTCGAATTTTGCGCGTTGACGCCGACAGTACAATGCAGAGGTCATCGTTTGAGCGAATGCTGACCGATTTCGGTAACGGAAAATACGATATTATGCTTGGAACCCAAATGGTTGCAAAAGGGCTTGATTTCAGTAATGTTACCCTTGTGGGAGTGCTTGGAGCCGACGGACTTCTTTATTCCGACGACTATCGTTGCTACGAAAGAGCTTTTTCGCTTTTGACCCAGGTTGTTGGGCGCTCGGGACGCGGAAATGAAAAGGGAACGGCCCTCGTTCAGACGGTAACTCCCGAAAATTCGGTTATCAATCTAGCCGCGTTACAGGATTATGAAAAATTCTATGAGCAGGAGATTCTGACCCGTAAAATTATGATTTATCCGCCTTACTGCGAGCTTTGTGTAGTCGGCTTTGTCGGCGAGGATAAGGATAAGGTAAAGGCGTCGGCATATTCATTTTTTGAAAAGATAAAAACACTTAACGAATACAAATACCCATCGGTAAAAATGATAATTCTCGGTCCGTCAGCGGCATCAATTCCGCGCGTAAACGGAAAATATCGTTACCGAATAATTATTAAAACAAAGAATACTGCTGATTTCAGAAGGGTAATTTCTACCGCACTGATTGAATTCGGTAGGGACAGACGCAACGCAAAGGTAACAGTGTACGCGGATATGAACCCTGACAGTATTATGTAAACTAATTTGAGGTGAATTTTTGTGGCAATCAGAAATATAGTAAAAATGGGCGACCCGATGCTTAACAAGGTCAGCCGCCCGGTCGAAAAATTTGATGAAAAGCTCCATATTCTGCTTAATGATATGGCCGAAACGATGCGACTTGCCGACGGATGCGGACTTGCCGCCGTTCAGGTTGGTGTTTTGCGTCGAATATGTATAGTTGACGCAGGAGACGGGCTTGTCGAACTTATCAATCCGAAGATTGTCGGTCAGTCGGGTAGGCAGGAGGAATGCGAAGGATGTCTTTCCTGCCCGAATAATTGGGGAATTACAAGCCGTCCGATGTCGGTAATTGTCGAGGCGTATGACCGCCACGGAAATAAATTCCGTGTAAAAGGTGAGGGTCTGAAAGCCCGAGCTTTTTGCCACGAAATCGATCACCTCGACGGTATACTTTTCACAACCAAGGTAATACGTCCCTACGTGGAGGAATAAAATGAAAATTGTATTTATGGGAACGCCCGATTTTGCCGTTCCTTGTTTAAAGGCGCTTATTGATGCAGGACACGAAATTGTCGGTGTATTCACTCAGCCGGATAAACCCGTCGGCAGAAAGCAGATTTTGACACCGCCACCCGTTAAGCAAACGGCTATCGAAAACGGACTTACCGTCTATCAGCCGAATTCGGTAAGGACAGACGAGGCATTTTCGCTTATGCGTGATTTGGCACCCGATTGCGTGGTTGTCGTCGCGTATGGAAAGATTATCCCTGCCGAAATGCTGAAAATTGCACCGCTCGGATTTGTAAACGTTCACGGTTCACTTTTGCCCAAATATCGTGGTGCCGCTCCTATTCAGTGGGCTGTAATCGACGGCGAAGAAGTAACGGGAATTACGACCATGCAAATGGACGAGGGTCTTGATACCGGCGATATGCTCGAACAGGTTTCGACCAAAATCGGCGAAAACGAAACGGCAGGAGAACTTTTCGACCGTCTGTCCGTTATGGGTGCCGAGCTTATAGTTTCGACACTCAAAAAGCTCGAAGAGGGAAGTATTACACCTGTCAAGCAGGACGATTCTCAGTCAAATTATGCAAAAATTATTTCAAAAGAAATGGCAAAAATCAATTTTAGTAAATCCGCTGACGAAATTTTTAATTTAATCAGAGGGTTTATTCCGTGGCCGGTTGCTTATACTATTATTGATTCAAAGCGACTGAAAGTATTTGCCGCCGAAAAAATCGGCAAAACAGATGGAAAACCAGGTGAAGTCGTGTCGGTTGACGGTGGACTTTCGGTTTGCTTCGGTGACGGAAACGGACTTAAATTCACCGATATTCAGCTCGAAGGCGCAAAGAGAATGAGCGCATCCGAATTATTAAAGGGACGAGCTATCGAAATCGGTACAATTATTGGAGAATAATTATGTTTTATTACTCTTATTCATATTTGCTTTATATGCTACCCGGACTTGTGCTCATGCTTTATGCACAGTTCAAGGTTAAACATTCATTTTCAAAGTACAGCAAGGTTATAAACAGTCGTGGACTTACAGGTGCCGATGCGGCGAAAGAGGTGCTTCGTCAAAATGGAGTTGACGGAGTACGAATTGAGCATGTTTCGGGTAATCTCAGCGACCATTACGACCCGAGAACAAACGTTATCAGATTGTCCGACGACGTATATAATTCGACCTCGGTTGCGGCCGTCGGAGTAGCCGCTCACGAGGCAGGACACGCAGTTCAGTATGCAAAGGGTTATGGTCCGATAAAGCTCCGTGCAAAAATTATACCCGCTTGCAATATCGGCTCTCAGCTCGGTATTCCGCTTGCCTTAATCGGTGCAGTTATCGGTTTTATGGGACTTGTATATGTCGGCTTGGCTCTTTTTGGCTTGGCAGTGCTTTTTCAGGTGGTTACTCTGCCCGTCGAGTTTAACGCATCCAGACGTGCTATAAGCGCCATAAATTCGACTGCCTTGTTAACAATGGAAGAAGCATCGGGCGCTAAGGCGGTTTTATCCGCCGCCGCTATGACTTATGTTGCCGCGATGATTCAGTCACTGCTGATGCTGCTTTACTATGTATCACGATTTGCCGGTCGTCGTGATTGAAAGGAATAAGTGATTATGCCTAATCCGCGTAAATCGGTCGTAAAAGCACTCATAAAGGTTGAGGCAGACGGCGGATTTTCAAATCTTGTTATTGATAATGTGATAAAACAGGACGGACTCGTCGGGGCTGATTCGGCTCTCGCTACCGCCCTGTTTTACGGCGTTTTGGATAGAAAGATTACTATTGATTACATACTGTCAAAATACTCAAAACAGCCGATAAAAAAGCTACCGTACTATGTTGCGGCGGCTTTGAGAATCGGCGTTTTTCAGCTTTTATATATGGACAAAATTCCGCCCTTTGCTGCGATTAACGAATCGGTGAATTTGGTCAAGCGGTCAAAAAATTCTAATTCATCGGGCTATGTAAACGCTGTGTTGAGAAAGGTTGACCGAGAGGGAAATGATAGTTTACCAGAGGATGATTCGGTCAAATCAATTAGTATTCAATATTCATTTCCCGAGTGGATTGTTGCCCGATTTATGAATCAATTTGGCGCGGCAAAAACGAAAGAAATTTTTACTCAAATGCTTAAAAAATCGGACGTGTATTTGCGTGTGAATAACACCAAAATCTGCACGGACGACCTTATTGCGCAACTGCACGGCGAAGGTGTCGAAACCGAAAAAATCGAGATTGAAAATGGACTCAAAGTAATTTCGCAATTGGGCGCTATTGACGGGCTTTTGTCATACAAGAATGGATATTTTCACGTTCAGGATTTATCGAGCCAGCTCTGTGCCGCTTCGCTTGATTTGAGCGAAAATATGCGAGTTCTTGATATTTGCGCAGCCCCGGGTGGCAAGAGCTTTACTATCGCGGAATTGATGAACGGCACGGGTGAGGTTGTTTCCTGCGACCTGTATGAGCATAGGGCGAAACTGATTTCAAGCGGTGCAAAGCGGCTTTCGCTTGGAAATATAAAAACCTTTGTAGCCGACGCCACGATTTATAATAGTGAGTTAGGTGAATTTGACCGCGTTTTATGCGATGCTCCTTGTTCGGGGCTCGGAATAATGGGACGTAAACCCGACATAAAATATAAAAACGAGGACGAAATTAAAGATTTACCCGAAATTCAGTATAATATTCTCGAAAATGCGGCAAAATATGTAAAGCCGAATGGCAAAATAGTCTATTCAACCTGCACTATTTTGACGGAAGAAAATGAGGAGGTCTTTGACCGTTTTATTTCATCAAATCCGCATTTTAAAGCTATCAGCATACAAACAATTCTGCCGAGTGAAAAGGGTGGCGATGGCTTCTTTATCGCCGTTGCCGAAAGGATAGACTAAATGGTTAAAAAGGATATAAAATCAATGACCTTGACCGAAATCGAGGCAGAGATGAAGGCGCTCGGTCAGCCGAAATTCAGAGCGGCTCAAATATTCGATTGGCTTCAAAAGCGGTGCGTAACCACCTTTGACGAAATGACAAATTTGTCAAAGGAGTTGCGTTCGTTACTCGATGACGGTTACTATATCGCAAATTGCGAAATCGAGGACAGATTCGATTCAAAACTAGATGAAACGGTAAAGTATCTGTTTCGGCTCAATGACGGCGAATGTATCGAAAGCGTGTTGATGAAATATGAGCATGGTTGGTCCATTTGCATTTCGTCTCAGGTTGGCTGTCGAATGGGTTGCAAATTCTGCGCATCAACCATTGGCGGGCTTGTCCGTTCGCTTACCGCATCCGAAATGCTGTCGCAAATTATGACGGCGCAAAAGGACAGGGGTATCCGAATTTCGAATATTGTTATGATGGGAATAGGTGAGCCCTTTGATAATTTCGATAACGTGGTTCGTTTTTTAGCCCTTGTTGGCGACGAAAAGGGTCTCAATATCGGAATGCGTCACATTTCGCTTTCTACTTGCGGAAGGGTTGACGGCATACGACGCTTTATGGAACTTGATAGTCAAATTACGCTTTCGGTTTCGCTTCATGCACCCAATGACAGAATTAGAAATACAATGATGCCGATTAACAAAAAGTGGAATGTTGCCGAGCTAATTTCCGCTTGTCGCGATTATTTTAACCGCACAGGAAGGAGAATTTCGTTTGAATACGCCTTGATAAAGGGCGTAAACGATAGCCGCGAATGTGCCGACGAGCTGATAAGATTGTTGAAGGGGCTCGTTTGTCATATAAATCTCATACCTGTTAACAAGGTCAAGGAGAATAATTATGAAAAGAGTGACCGTGTGCGCGAATTCTGTAATTATCTCAATCAAAACGGAATGAATGCAACCGTCAGAAGAACGCTCGGCTCCGATATTTCGGCATCTTGCGGTCAGCTTCGACAAAAACATACCCAAAATGGAACAAAACTGTAACTTTAAATGGCAATAATTATATGATAAAATTGTAAAATAAACGTAAACTAAAAGGGAGTGAGATAGGCATGATTATTTACGGCGCAAGTGATATTGGACGCGTAAGAAGTTCTAATCAGGACTCGTTCATCACGGGTAAAATGTCCGATTCTGTTGGCTTTGCTGTTGTATGCGACGGAATGGGCGGCGCAAACGGCGGTAATATTGCGAGCGAAATTGCAACAAACGTTATAAGTGAACATATAAAATCGGCCTATCGCGATAATATGGGCTCCAATTCGATTCGTTATTTACTCATGTCGGCTGTTATCGCTGCAAATGCCGAAATTTATGACAGAGCACAAGAGGACGAAACCCTTTTAGGAATGGGCACCACTGTTGTCGCTGTCGTTGTTGTCGATAATTCGGCTCATATCGTTCACGTAGGCGATTCGAGAGCGTATATCGTCAGCCCAAATAATATTGAACAAATTACACACGACCATTCGGTAGTTCAGTCGATGCTTGATAATGGCGAAATCACCGAGCAGGAAGCAAGACAACACCCCAACAGAAATGTTATAACAAGAGCTCTCGGCGTACGAGATAAGGTTGATGTCGATTATGACGAGATTTCACTTTCAGATGATGACATATTACTGATTTGTACCGACGGACTGACAAACTTCGTCGAGGATAAAAAGATAGCGAAAATAATTAAAAAGAATAAAATCAGTGAATATCCCAATGTACTTATTGATACCGCGAATAATAACGGTGGCGGAGATAACATTACCGTTGTTACATTGTCGGTTAAGGAATAAGGAGGGTTATCATGGATAGATTTTTAGGAAAGCGACTCGACGGCAGATACGAGATACACGAAATTATCGGTGTCGGCGGAATGGCCGTTGTCTATAAAGCGTACGATATTCAAGAAAATAAAATCGTTGCAGTTAAAATCTTGAAAGAGGAATTTGGCTCAAACAGCGAGTTTTTACGCCGTTTTCAGAATGAGTCAAAGGTTATTTCCGTACTCTCTCATCCCAATATTGTAAAGGTGTTTGACGTCAGCTTCGGTGACAACTTCCAGTATATCGTAATGGAATACATCGACGGCATCACCTTAAAGGAATATATAGAAAGAAAGCAAAGTGTGCCGTGGAAGGATGCGCTTTACTTTGCAGTTCAGATTTTACGTGCGTTGCAGCATTCTCACGATAAGGGTATTGTTCACCGTGATATAAAGCCGCAGAACATTATGCTTTTGCGTGACGGAACTATAAAAGTAACCGACTTTGGTATTGCACGTTTTTCACGTAGCGAAGAAATGACCATTACCGACAAGGCAATCGGTTCGGTTCATTATATCAGCCCCGAACAAGCAAAGGGCGGTCCCATTGACGAAAAGGCCGACCTTTATTCAGTAGGCGTACTTTTGTACGAGATGCTTACGGGTAATTTGCCTTTTGATGGTGATAGTGCCGTTATGGTTGCGATAATGCAGCTTCAGGACGAGCCCACCCATCCGCGCGAGATAGATAGCTCAATTCCTCTCGGAATTGAGCAGATAACCATGCGTGCAATGAGAAAGAATCCCGAGCATCGCTATCATTCTGATGCCGAAATGCTCCGCGATTTAGAGGAATTCAAGCGTAATCCCGAGGTCGATTTCGGGTATGAGGAAGCGTGTGTCGACGCTAATGATTACGAGCCGATTGGCGATGCTGACCTTTATAGTGACAGTAGCATTATGCCGCCTGAAACGGATAACGATTATTATGACGACGAATATTACGAAGAAGGCGAAGAAAAGAAAAAAAGTCCTATTTTACCGATACTCGCTGGGGTTGCAGCGGCAATAGTTATTGTCTTTTCTTGCTTTGCCGCTTGGCTTGTGTTTAACAAGGATGAAATTGCCGAATTTGATTGTCCGAATTTAGTTGGACTAAATATTGATACGGCAAAGCTTAACTATCCCGATATAATTATTATCGAAAGGGATAGAGGATACTCGGACGAATATGATTATAATGTCATTATCGACCAGGATATAAAGTCGGGTAAAGCGATTAAAGAGGGAACGACAGTTCAGGTTACAATCAGTAATGGCAAGAATAAGGTTGACGTTCCTGATGTGTACGATTTATATTACGAGGAAGCAAGGAAAAAGATTGAAACAAGCGGTCTTGTTCCCGTAATAAAAGAAAAAAATGATGAAACGATTGCCCAAAATCATGTAATTTCTACCTCACCGCAAAAGGGAACACCCGTTGACAAGGGGTCGGAGGTTATACTGTACGTTAGTTTGGGCAAAGAGGTTAAGTACAAGGTTGTAAAGGACGTTACAGGCCTTTCTGTCGAGGATGCAAAGACGATACTTGAAGGATTTGTAGTAGTAGTTAAGGAAAAGGATTCCGAGCTGTATGAGGGTAAGGTCATTTCGCAATCTGTACCCGAGGGTACAAGCTATGGTGTCGGTCAGGAAATAATCATTTATGTCAGCACCGGAAAGGCACCGGTCGAGTACGATTTCGAGGTTTCGGTAACGAAACCTACCGATTTCGGTACCGATACATATTCATTCCTCGTTTTATGCGGCGGTGATCTCGAAGCACTTGAAAAGAACCCCTCAACCGTAAAGGATAAAACCGAAAGTGTTAAAAAGGATATTTCCGATTACACCTTTAAATTCTCTACCGAAAAATCGGAAGAAGAGGTTTATGTTTACGTTGTAGTGGGAAGCAAAAAAGCACTTTACCAAACCTTTATAATTACTGAAGGAAAGGTGTCTGAGCCCAGAGATTATGATAATTGGGCTGACGGTTTAGTATGACTGGAATAATAGTAAAAGCTTTGTCAGGTTTTTATTATGTAAAAACCGAGGAGGATAAAATCATTCAGTGTCGTGCAAGGGGAAAGTTCAGAAAAAATGACGAGCATCCGCTTGTCGGCGATTTTGCCGAAATAACACTCACCGGTGACGATGGCGTTGTCGACAGAATAGTCGACAGAAAGAACAGTTTAATCAGACCGCCCGTTGCAAATATCGACCGACTTTACATAGTTTCGGCTTACACCTTGCCGTCACCCGATTTTTCGATAATTGACCGCCTCACAGTAATTGCCGAGATGAACGGAATCGAGCCGATTATCGTGTTTAATAAGAGTGATTTGGGCGACTTTGAGCCGTATGCTTCTGTGTATAAAAGGGCAGGTTTCAGAACCTTTATCGTCTCCTGCGAAACGGGAGAGAATATGGATTTACTGAAAGATGACCTCAGCGACGGAATTTCAGTTTTTACGGGTAATTCAGGCGTAGGAAAGTCAAGCATTCTCAACAATATACTTGACGGGGTAAGGATTGAAACAGGAGAGGTCAGTGAACGCCTCGGCAGAGGAAGGCATACTACTCGCCATGTTGAACTGTATAAAACTTTAAAGGGCGGGTATGTCGCCGATACCCCCGGTTTTTCTTCGATAGAGAACAAGCCGATTTTAAAGGACGAATTGCCGTTTTATTTCAGCGATTTCGCCGATTATCGTGACGAATGTCGGTTTGTTGGCTGTTCACACACCTGCGAAAAGGGCTGCGCTGTTTTGGATGCCGTTTCTAATGGAAAAATCGAAAAAACGCGTCACGAAAGCTATGTTCAAATGTATGAAGAAGCAAAAATGATAAAAGAATGGGAACTAAAAAGATAATGAGATGTATTATTTTTTCTGGTGCAGATATTTTTGATTATGATTTTGTTGCTTCGTATATTGATGGTGACGATTTTATAATTTGCGCCGATTCGGGAATACGCCACGCCGAAAAGCTTGGGCTTTGCGCCGATATTCTTATCGGTGACTTCGATTCCGCGGATAAGATTGACCGAAAGCTGTATAAGGAAATCATAACCTTACCCTGTGAAAAGGATGATACCGATACCTTTGCCGCGGCTAGAATCGCTGCCGAAAAGGGTGCTGACGAGGTCGTAATTTTCGGTGCAATCGGAAGCAGAATGGATCACACACTAGGTAATGTTTCTACCCTCGAATTTTTGCATAATGAAGGAATATGTGCCCGAATTATTAACGAGAACAATGAAATCGGGATTGTAAAAAACGAGACGCTATCCATTAAAAAGAGGAGAAATTCATTTTTATCCCTCATTCCGCTCGATGAAAAGGTCGGTTCGGTATCAATCAGCGGTGTGAAATACCCGCTCGAAAATGCGACCATTTATCGCAATAAAACCATCGCTATCAGCAACGAGTTTTATGAAGATGTAGCGAAAATTTCGGTAAATGACGGAACGTTGCTCTACATAATTTCAAAGGATTAACACATTTTCACCGCCTGCATACAATGGTAAAGAAAAGCAGGCGGTGATTTTTTATGCGGCGATTTAACAACAGGAGAAGAAGATGTAATAGCGGCGTTGGCGCATTATGCTTTGCGTTTGGGTTACTTGCGGCATTCTGTCTGCCACCGATTTGCATTATAATTTTTCTCGCTTTATCGCTGATTTTACTCGGTTTTACCTGCTACAAATACTGATTAAGGGGTTACGCTTTATGAAAGTAGTTCTTGTAAAAAGTCCAAAAATGCTGTCGGGTTTACTTCGACTTTTATTCGGAATAAAAAAGGAAAATAATACATAATAAAATTAGTGAGAAAACCGATATAAAAGGTTTTCTCACTTTTTTTTGCATACCTTTTGACTGCTCCGAATATATTTTATCAGTATTATTAAAAAGGAGCAGTTACAAATGGAGTATAACATTGTAAAACAAAATGTATATGTCGCCGAACCCGTATTTAATCAAAATTTAGAGCAGCCGATTGACACCGAATTTACCTTGCCCGATTATTGTCCCGATATCGACCGTATTATAAAGTGCGTTATTGAGCCGAGAACAGCGCAAAAGTCATTTAATGGCGATATGCTTAATATCGACGGAATTGCCGAGCTTTGCCTGTTTTATACCGATGGCAGTCAGGTCCGTTGTCATGAGCACCAGTTTCATTTCAGCCGTCAGGTGCCGCTTCATAATATGCTTTCGAATGCATCGGCAAAGGTGGTAATGACAACCGAATATGTTAATTGCCGTGCCGTTTCAAAGAGGAGGGTGGACGTTCACGCATCACTCAATTTGAATGTTACTGTTACAACCATCTGTGAGCATAATATTGTCGCAGATATTGACTCGCCGTCGGTGCATACCCTTTTGTCATCAACTCCGGCGACAACGCCGATGGGAATGGGTGAAAAGTATATTCTTTTCAGCGACGAAATTGAGGTGCCGTCAACAAACAGTCCGATAAAAACACTTCTTCGCACCGATGCCAGAGCCATAGCCCACGAAGCGAAAATAATCGGTAATAAAGTTGTAATCAAGGGCGAACTTACCGCAAGCTTCTTTTATATCGGTGAAAATGACGGCAAACCCGAGCATTTCACTTCGTCAATGCCGATAAGCCAAATTGTCGATATCGATCGTCTTAACGATAGCTGCACCGCTACCGCCGAAATCGAAATTAACGAATTAGAGGTCAAAACTCATACATCGGCAGCAGGGGAGATTTCGACCGTTTCTCTTTCTGCCAAGCTTACCGTCAGCGCAACCGCTTATTGTAATCTCGATGTGCCGATTGTGCTAGATGCTTATTCGACCGATTACGATATGGAACTCGAACATAAGCCGGTGAAATTTAAAAAGATTGACTCAGCGCTGTATGACAATTTTATTTGCAAGGAAAATGTCGAGTTTGGCGCCGATAATATTAACGAAATTATTGACGTATGGTGTCAGCCGAGGGTAACACACTATGATATTGCCGACAATTTGGCGGTAGTAAAGGGTATTGCCACTGTCAACATTCTCGCCGTAGATGCCGATAATTATCCTCGATTTTATGAAAAGCAGCTTGAGTTTGATTACGAGCATCCGTGTAACGAAGTTGTGACCGAAATTACACCGCCGCAGGTTGTTTCGCTCGGCTGTGAGCATAGCTTGATGCCGTCGTCGGCGGACATAAAAATCAATTTAGCCCTGCATACCGAGCTTGTTTGCGTTAACGAAATGCGTGCTTTGTGTGAGGCAAAACTTCTCGAATCAAAGCATAAGCAAAAGGATGACTTTTCACGGCTTGTAATTTATTACCCAAATCAACGTGAGCGACTTTGGGATATTGCTCGTAAATTTAATACCGATATTGATGATTTGACCGCCATCAACGGCCTTTCTGACAATGAGGTTGATAAGGGCATGGTTTTACTAATTCCGCAAAAATAGAATATTGATTAAAACGGGTGAATTTTATTGACAAATTCACCCGTTTTCAATATAATGTATAGGATTGATATAATGATAAATTTCGGCAAAATTTTATGATAAAACATAACAATTTTGTGAGTTGCGGAGGAAATAAAATGAAGGATATTTTAACAGCACCTTTTGTACGCGAAATGATGGAAACAACGGCTAACATGTACCGTCTCGGCTGGGACGAGCGCAATGGCGGCAATATCAGCTATATGCTCGACGAAAATGATGTCGCCGAGTACCTCGATGTGAACAAGGTCATTCGCACCATTCCCATTGGATTTGAAGCAAAGTCACTTATCGGAAAGTATTTCATCGTCACCGGCACAGGCAAGTATTTCAAGAATGTTGAAAAGGACCCCGAGAACAATCTCGGCATTATCCGAATTGCAAATGACGGTACAACTGCCGAACTTTTATGGGGTTATGCTGATGGAGGTAGGTTTACTTCCGAGCTTCCTGCTCACCTGATGAGCCACATGGCACGACTTTCTGTCGACCCCGAAAATCGTGTAGTTATGCACTCCCACCCGACAAATACTCTCGCAATGAATTTTGTTCACGAACTGGATGAAAAGAAGATTACTCATACTCTTTGGGAAATGTGTACCGAGTGTATCGTAGTTTTCCCCGACGGAGTAGGAGTTCTGCCGTGGATGCTTTGCGGAAATAACTCAATTGGCGAAGCAACTGCCGAAAAAATGAAGGAATTCCGCCTCGTTATCTGGGGAATGCACGGAATTTACGGCGCTGGAAAAACAATGGACGAGACCTTTGGACTCATCGAAACTGTCGAAAAGGCAGCCCAAATCTTTATGCTCACCTGCAATAGTAAGCGCATCAACACAATAAAGGATAGCGAAATGGTTGAACTTGCCGAAGCATTTGGTGTCAAATATCGCAAGGATTTTCTTAATTTATGAGAATGAGGAAAAAGAAGTATCTCGAATCACGGCTTTCGGAATGCAAGGATAATTTAATCGAGTATATGACCGACAAGCAGAATTTTAACGAGATTACCGACGTTAACTATATCGACCTCGAAGCGTATTTCGGCAACAATAATCCGATACGGCTCGAAATAGGTTGCGGAAAAGGGCAGTTTGTCTGCGAAATGGCAATTCGTTATCCCGAAATCAACTTCATCGCAGTGGAAAAGACGGCAAATGTTATTGTTCTTGCTTGCGAAAAGGCAAGGGAATTAAAGCTCGAAAACGTACTTTTTATCAAAACGAGCGCTGAATATTTGCCGCGACTTTTAAAGGAAAAGAGTGTGACCGAGCTTTATCTCAATTTTTCCTGTCCGTATCCAAAGTCAACCTACGCAACACACCGACTTACAAACAGCCGCTTTTTGAAAATTTATGACCGTTTGCTTTGTGACGGAGCCGAAATTCATCAAAAAACGGATAATATGCACTTTTTTGAATACTCAATCGAAGAATTTACTTCATCAGGATATAAGCTCAAAAATGTTTCGCTCGACCTTCATTCAAGCGATTTCGAGGGCAATATCGTAACCGAATACGAAAGGCGTTTTTCCGAGCAGGGAATGCCTATTTACCGCCTCGAAGCTTATAAATGATGGCAACGGATATACAGAATATTCACCTGTATATCCGTTAATTTGTTAATGTTTGCTTATCTTTGCACAAATGTTTATGCATTTGGTGATAAAAAATATACACTTTTGATAATAAAAATGTATATTTATAAATAATAATTGACTTAATATGCAGTAAGTTGTATAATTTGTGCATATTGTTGGTATATAATTGCATATTGGAGTATAAATAATGAAAAAGAAAGTTTTTATTGACGGAAAAGCAGGAACAACAGGACTCAGAATTTATGAAAGATTATCTGGTCGCGATGATATCGAAATCATTACTCTTTGCGAAGAAGAGAGAAAGAATATCGACTCGCGAAAGATGGCTCTTAATAGCGCAGATATTGCTTTTTTGTGCCTTCCTGATGCCGCCGCAATCGAAGCGGTGTCGCTGATTGAAAATGATAATACCGTCGTTATCGACACCTCAACGGCTCACAGAACCGATGCTGATTGGACTTATGGCTTTCCTGAGATAAGCAAGGAGCTCGATAATGCGATTTCCGAGTCAAAACGAATTGCTGTACCGGGATGCCACGCAGGCGGATTTATAGCGCTTGTAAAGCCACTTATCGACGCGAATATTATTGATAAAAGCACACTTTTGACCTGCCATTCGGTTACAGGTTACAGTGGCGGCGGAAAGAATATGATTGCCGAGTATGAAAGTGAAGGTAAGAGCGAACTTTTATCGGCACCGCGTCAGTACGGAATTAAGCAAATGCACAAGCATTTAAAGGAAATGAAGGCGATAACCGGACTTGAGAATGAGCCGATTTTTTGCCCGATTGTTTCGGACTTTTACTCGGGTATGCTTGTTACCGTTCCGCTATTTAGCAGTCAGCTGAACGAGGGTAAGAGCGCCTCTGATATTAAAAAGGTTTACAGCGAAATGTATAATTCGTCAATCGTAAATTACAGCGACGAAATTGATGAAGAAGGATTTATTTCAGCTGCCGGAATGTCGTTTAAGGATTCGATGCAGATTACAGTTTCGGGCAATGACGACCGAATTTTACTTATAGCACGTTACGATAATCTCGGAAAGGGTGCATCAGGCGCCGCAATTGAATGTTTGAATATGGTTCTCGGTTCGGATAAAACGGCCGGTCTCGATTTATAATTAGGTTGATAAACAGGTGAGGAAATTATGAAAATTATTAGTGGCGGAGTTTGTGCCGCAAAGGGATTTACCGCAAACGGAGTACACTGCGGAATTAGAAAAAATCGGACAAAGAAGGATTTGTCACTCATTTTCAGCGAGGTAAAGGCATCTGCTGCTGCCGTTTATACCACTAATCTCGTTAAGGGCGCACCTCTCGTCGTTACAAAGAGTCATTTGTCAGACGGATATGCTCAGGCGGTAATTTGTAATAGCGGAAATGCGAATACCTGCAACGCTAACGGCATCGAAATTGCCGAGGAAATGAGCGATTTGATTGCAAGTGAACTTAAAATTTCATCATCAGACATTGTTGTTGCGTCAACCGGAGTTATAGGACAACCGCTCGACATTACCCCGATAAAGAATGGCATTCCGTCACTCGTTGCAGGACTTGGCGCAAATGGTGACGCAGCCGCCGAGGGAATTATGACCACCGACACAGTATCGAAAGAGGTGGCTGTCAGCTTCGAAATCGACGGAGTTGAATGTAAAATCGGCGGAATCGCAAAGGGCTCGGGAATGATTCATCCAAATATGGCGACAATGCTAGTTTTTATTACTACCGACTGTGCAATCAGCCCCGAAATGCTTCAAAAGGCGCTTTCGTCGGATATTGCAGATACCTTCAATATGGTTAGCGTTGACGGAGATACTTCGACCAACGATATGGTTTGTGTTCTCGCTAACGGAATGGCAGGTAATGCTGTAATTACAACCGACGACGAAAAATTTGAAACATTCATGAAGGCGCTAAATACAGTAACTGTTCATCTCTGCCGTATGATTGCAGGCGACGGCGAAGGTGCCACAAAACTGCTTGAATGCAACGTTACAGGAGCAAAGACAAAGGAACTTGCAAAGACTGTGGCAAAGAGCGTTATCTGTTCATCGCTTACAAAGGCGGCAATGTTCGGCGCCGATGCAAACTGGGGACGTGTACTTTGCGCAATCGGATATAGCGGTGCAGATGTTGACGTTAATAAGATTGACGTTTCGTTTATCTCGAATAAGGGCGAAATTCCTGTATGCAAAAATGGCGCAGGAATTGACTTTTCAGAAGAAAAGGCAAAGGAAATCCTGCTTGAAAAGGAAATCACAATTTCGGTAAATCTTAATGACGGCGATTATTCAAGCACAGCTTGGGGCTGTGATTTAACATACGAATATGTAAAAATTAACGGTGATTATCGCACCTGATTGAATGGGGGATAAAATAATGCAGATTTCAAATTCACAGAGGGCCAGAATACTTGTTCACGCTCTGCCGTATATTCAGAATTATAATGGCAAGATTGTTGTAATCAAATATGGCGGCAATGCCATGATAAACGAAAAGTTAAAGGATTCGGTTATCCGCGACATCGTACTTTTATCCCTTATCGGAGTAAAGGTTGTGCTTGTTCACGGCGGCGGCCCCGAAATTACCGAAATGCTGAATAAAATCGGCAAGGAAACCGAATTTGTTGACGGACTTCGCGTAACGGACAAGGAAACTGCCGAGGTCGTTCAAATGGTATTGGCAGGAAAAATCAATAAGGGGCTTGTCAATCTCATTCAGTTAAAGGGCGGTAAGTCAATCGGTTTGTCGGGACTTGACGGACACATGATTGAAGCCGAAATGAAGGACGAAAAGCTTGGCTTTGTCGGCGATATTAAGAAGATAAACGTGGAGCCGATTGTTGACGTATTAGAACGTGGCTATATTCCCGTCGTATCAACCGTTGGTTGCGATAACGAGGGTAATGTTTATAACATCAATGCGGATACTGCGGCTGCTAAAATTGCCGGCGAATTAAAGGCGGAAAGTCTCATTTCTCTCACCGATATCAGTGGTATTTTAATGGATAAGGATGACCCCTCTACACTTATACCCGAAATTTCACTTGGTTACGCCGAAAGACTTGTTGCCGATGGAATTATCAGCGGTGGAATGATACCAAAGATGGAATGTTGCACCAATGCGATTAAATGGGGCGTTAACAAGGTATTTATTATCGACGGACGAGTTCCGCACTCAATACTCATTGAAACTCTCACCGACGAGGGTATCGGAACTATGTTCAAAAGGGATGATTCTGATGAATAATATTTTCGAAATTGATAAGGAGTATGTAGCCAATACATACGCTCGTTTTCCTCTCCAACTAGTTAGCGGAAAGGGTTCTCTCCTATACGATAATTATGGAAAAGAATATATCGACCTTGGTACAGGAATTGCGGTAAATACCTTTGGTGTTGCCGATGATGAATGGGCGAATGTTGTATCTGCTCAGGCGGCAAAGCTTTCTCACGTATCGAATTTGTATTATAGTCAGCCGTGTGCAACTCTTGCCGAAAGGTTGTGCAAGCGTACCGGGATGAAAAAGGTGTTTTTCTCGAATTCCGGCGCCGAAGCTAACGAGTGTGCGATAAAAACCGCTCGAAAATACGCCCAGGAAAAAAAGGGTATGGAGTATTTCAATATCATTACCCTCAAAAACAGTTTCCACGGACGTACTGTTACAACCTTGGCTGCTACGGGGCAGGATGTTTTTCACACAATGTTTAACCCGCTTACCGACGGCTTTTTATACGCTAATGCGAATGACATTGAGTCGGTAAACGCATTGGTGAGCGCTAACAAATGTGCTGCAATAATGTTTGAGATTGTTCAGGGTGAGGGTGGCGTAATGCCGCTTGATGTCGAATTTGTTAAGCAGCTTGCCGAAATAGCTGAAAAAGAAGATATCTTGCTCATAGCCGACGAGGTGCAAATCGGAAACGGACGTAGCGGAAAGCTTTATGGTTATATGAATTACGGAATAACACCCGATATTGTCACCACGGCAAAGGGTCTTGCAGGGGGACTACCTCTTGGCGCCACCCTTTTTGGAGAAAAGACGGAGAACGTTTTGACAAGCGGTACTCATGGCTCGACCTTTGGCGGCAACCCGATTTGTTGCGCCGGTGCAATTAACGTTCTTGATAGAATTGATGACGAACTTCTTGACGGAGTTCAGAAAAGGTCAAAAATTATTCTTGACACTCTTACAGGTGCAGAAGGAATTAAAGCAATCAGCGGAATGGGACTCATGCTCGGCATCGAAACCGAAAAGGATGCAGGAGATGTTGTTGCAGAATGTATGAAAAACGGCGTTCTCGTTTTAAAGGCGAAAAACAAGGTACGTCTGCTTCCTTCACTTAATATTCCGATTGAATTGCTGACAAAGGCACTCGAAGTTTTGAAAAACGCTTGTAAAAGCTGAAAGGAAACCGATATGAATTTAAAAGGTAGAGATTTTCTCAAATTGCTTGATTATACCAGCGATGAAATTGAATATTTAATCGACCTTGCCGCCGATTTAAAGGCAAAGAAAAAGCAGGGAATTCCTCACGAGCTTTGCAAGGGAAAGAACGTAGCACTCATTTTTGAAAAGACAAGTACAAGAACTCGTTGCGCTTTTGAGGTTGCCGCTCGTGATTTGGGTATGGGATCAACCTATCTCGACCCGTCCGGCTCTCAGATCGGCAAGAAGGAAAGCATTGCTGACACTGCAAGGGTGCTTTCGGGAATGTATGATGGAATTGAGTATCGTGGCTTTGGCCAGGAAATAGTTGAAAAATTGGCCGAATACGCCTCTGTACCTGTTTGGAACGGTTTGACCGATGAGTTTCATCCCACGCAAATTCTTGCCGATTTCCTCACAATAAAGGAAAAATTCGGCAGGTTAAAGGGCGTCAATTTTGTTTACATGGGCGATGCCAGGTTTAATATGGGTAATTCGCTCATGGTCGGCTGTGCAAAGATGGGACTTAATTTCACCGCCTGCTCACCGAAAAAATATTTTCCGAGCAGTGAACTGATTGCCGAATGTGAAGAAATCGCAAAAACAACGGGTGCAGTTCTCAAATTCGAGGAGGACCCAATGGTCGCTACAAAAGGTGCAGACGTAATCTACACTGACATCTGGGTTTCGATGGGCGAACCCGTTGAGGTTTGGGAGGAGCGCATAAGGGAGCTTTCGCCCTATCAGGTAAATATGCAGATAATGAAAAATGCCGGCGAAAAAGCGATATTTATGCATTGTTTGCCGTCATATCACGATAAGAACACTGTTATCGGTAAGGAAATGTGCGAGAGGTTTTCGCGTGATTCTATGGAGGTTACAAACGAGGTATTCGAGGATAAATGCTCGGTTGTATTTGACGAAGCAGAAAACAGAATGCACACAATTAAGGCAGTAATGGCCGCTACTCTTTAAATTAAAATTATAAAAACGCGACACGAAATACGGGTTGTACTATTAAGGGCAGTAAAAAAGATGCACAAAATTTTCGTGCATCTTTTAATTTTGTCTTATACCGTAACAAGCTGGGAAAATGTATATCACCTTTCCTCATTGTTAGGAGAACCTAGAACCCTTTTCTAAACAAATATCACCTATTTGATAAATTGGAATTTGTTTGATTATTTGTTGCTAACAATGATATATGCATTGTCTGTTTCAAAAACATTTGCAACATTCATAGACGATGCATCTATAAGAGAAATAATGTTGTCAGGTGTATCAGGGTATATTTTAACTTTGCGAGTTCCCATATCAATGTACTCGCTTTGATTTTTGTCAATAGATAAACAAAAAATACCACCATCATTTAACAATGCGGCAACTTTTAATATGACTTGTTTTTTATCCTTAAAATGCATCATTGTAAGCGATGAGTAAATTACATCAAAGGTTTCAACAAAACCGTATTCGTTAAAATCACCACAAACAAAGCAAATGTTAGAATAATCTTTTAGGTTTTCTCTTGCTCGTTCTATGGTCTTGGGCGAAATATCTATTCCTGTTAATTTCATACAGTATGGAGCAACCTTTACAGCAATTCTTCCTGTTCCTATACCAATTTCAAGAACATTTTTATTATTGGAAAGTTCTAATGATTCTAAAAATAGTTCTCCATCCCATCCGTTCATATATTCTTGTAGTGGAGGCGGGTCACGAAAAGGGTCGTTATTTTCATCCACTAATAAATCATAATGAGTAATTACATCCATAACACACACACCTACAAATTCCAATTTATCTAACTAACTCTCTGAAAACCCTTGATTTTACTGGATTTTTCAGCAGTTTCATACTCATATTTAATGTATTTTCCCTTGTTTTTGCCCTTATGAGCGAAAACAAGGGAAAGTTTTGTTTTTAGCCGCCGACTACCTTGTCGAGCAGTCTTGCGGAAGTACGCTTCGCTTCCCTTGTAGCGTGAGCATACACATTCATTGTGGTACTTACATCGGCGTGACCTAAAAGCTCCTGCACATCCTTCGGTGCTGCTCCGTTGGAGAGCAGATTACTTGTGAATGTGTGGCGGAGTTGGTGGAAATGAAAGCCATCCAAACCCTCTACTTTTTGCTTTGCCCTTTTGCACATATTTCCAACCGTACTTGGAGATTCGTATGCTCCATCCGGTCTAAGGCATACAAAGGATATTTCTTTGTAGCCTTCGGGAACTTCTTCCGTTCTCGGTAAGCTGTAAACCTCATAATAGGTGCGGTCTTTTTCTTTGACTTCGCAGTAATAATTGAGGCTGTATAGCTCGCTATATTTGAAACGGTTTTTGTGCTGTTCGGCTTTGGCAGTTCGTAGAATTGCCGCCAGCGTGTCGCAGAAGTCCACTGTGCGGATCTTCTTGCGTTTGGTAGCTCCTATTTCGGTTTTGTGCCTTGTCCCGTTGTATCGCATACTGCGGCGTACCGTAAGGTACTGCTTTTCAAGATTTATGTCCTGCCAAGTTAATCCGCAAACCTCGCCAATGCGAAGTCCTGTGTAGTAAGCGATCTGTATGGGGAGTAGTGCAGGGTTATCCTTTGCTTTCAGAAAATCCTCAAGCCTTAGATACTGTTCGTGAGTTAGCGTTGGTGTGGAAGTTGTTTCGCCATCTTCATCCGAAAACAGTTCGTATTTTTCCTTTTTCCCTCGCCATACAACATACTGCATCGGGTTAA
>JAFQBX010000026.1 GCA_017399535.1 Clostridia bacterium
ACGAGGCGACTGCCCTCTACCACGTGCGAAAAATGCTGTGCCGTCTTTTGTTACAAACTCGCCATCTTCCCACGATCCGTTATTGTACTGTTGGCCGAAGTCGTGAATATAACGCTGATTGAATTGCAGCTCTGCCTGAATGTCGGCAAGCAGAGTGTTTGCGTTGTCCTCACTCTTGCCGACCAATACCATAACATTAAGCTGCTTGACCTCTTGGCATTTCAACCATAGGGGTATGAAAATATCGAGGTGTGTAGATTTTGCTGCACCTCGATGCCATTTGAACACAGCTTTTAAGTTGCGTTCTTTTTTTACTTTGTTGGCTGCCTTGATATGGAAATCGGCACAGGGCGTTGTCTTTCCTGTTTCTGGGTTTACGGTGTAGTGTGGGAAGTAATAAGCCACAAAGGCAGCATAATCGCCACGTACCTTTTTGATACGGGCAAGTTTATCCTTTTCACTCTCCGCTACATTTATGGTGGTCGAGTTCTGCACCGTTTCGCAGTGCTTTTTCCATTGTTTAAGGGCATCATTTATGTTTGCCTTTGTTGCCATAGGTTATTTAATTAAACTTGCTTTGCAGCAGTTCGGTGATATACAAATCGTGATACTTGTTGATTGTACGCAACAGCTCAGGGGTAACATCATCGTCAAACGACATACGGAATTGCAACCACTTGCTGAAAGCCATAAAAACCTCTACCACATCCACGATGCTTGCCTTTTTGTCAAGGCGTTCAATGGTGGTGGATAGTTTTGCCAATTTGTCGCCCAGTCCGTTTATTGCTTCCGGATCTTCACTTTCGTTTACCTGCTCAATCAACTTGTTGATGGTAAGCAGTAGTTTGTTTACCAGTTCCGGACGTGTGATGTTGGAAGCTGCACGCTGTTCCTGCCAGCCTCCGTCGTTTACCCACTTGGTTATTGTCTGTGCAGACACTCCTGTTTTGTCAGCAATAATTTTCTGCTGTTCACCCTGCATAAAAAGCAAACGGGCATACTCTTTTTTCTCTTCGAGCTCTTTTTTTGTCTTTTTCATTCATAATTAAAAGTTATTGAAACTGCCCATTTGGGGCTTGAAAACAGTGCAAATTTCTTGTAATTCTCGCGTATTATAAAAAAGAGTGTCAAAGTTTTACACTCTTTTTTGACAGGTCTTTCAAAAGGCAGAAATTTGCCTCAGAATATCGCGGGATAGAGCAGTTGGTAGCTCGTGAGGCTCATTCCCTCAAGGTCGGCGGTTCGAGTCCGTCTCCCGCTACAACCCTATGTAAGAATTGAATGACCGGCGGCAGGAATGCGACGGAAAAAAGTGCAATGAAGTTGGGTTTTTGCACTCGTCGCAATGCCACCGCCAAAACAATGAAAAAATGGCAAAAGAAGTAATCATAAGCACAAGCGGTTTGAATTGTTACGGCAGCCGTGTGCTTACGTCAGGCATAGACCTGACACAGTATCAGAAAAATCCCGTGCTACTGTGGATGCACCGCCGTAGTTACAATGGCAAGGATATGCCTATCGGGCGAATGGAGAACTTGCGTATTGACGGCGACCGTCTAATCGGCACCCCAGTATTCGACGAAAATGATGAGTTTGCAAAGCAAATAGCAAGCAAGTGGGAAAATGGTTTTTTGCGTATGGCGTCAGCCGGTATTGAGATAGTAGAAACAAGTGATGCACCTGAACACCTTTTGCAAGGACAAACAAGGGCAACTATAACACGCTGCAAGCTGGAAGAGGTCAGCATTGTGGATATTGGCGGCAATGACGAAGCTTTGCAATTATATGGGACAGATGGCAAACTGATGACGCTTGCCTCAGGTGAGAATTGCGACCATTTGCCCCTGTTGCTAAATAAAGAACACGCAGAGGGAACTGCCCCCGAAGCGTCATTTAATAATCAAAATAATAACAACAGTATGAACAAAGAGATTTTGCAACTGCTCGGTTTGTCAGAGACAGCCAGCGAGCAGGAAGCAGTAAACGCATTGCGTTTGCTGAAAGAAAAGGCGGACAAGGCCGAAAGCCTCCAGCTCGCCAGCATTAACGCCCTTGTTGATGGTGCGGTCGCCGACAAGCGTATCACAGCGGATAAAAAGGAGCATTTCGTAAATCTTGGCAAGTCCTCAGGCATTGAGGCTTTGCGTACCACATTGGAGCTGATGCAGCCACAGCGTAAGCCCATAGAGGTAATCCATCAGACAACGGACCAGCCCGCAGGTGGTGAGCACAAGACTTATGCAAAGCTTTCCGATGTCCCGGCAAGTGAAATCCCCTCCCTCAAAGAGAGCAACCCCACAGAGTACGCACGCCTGTATAAGGCCGAGTATGGTGTAGAAGTCTAACCTTAAACAATTATTTAACAGGAATGAAACGTATTTTATTGGCTTGTTTAAGCCTGATTTGTGCCGTTGCTTTCAATAGTGTAGCCGGTGCAACCATCGCAACTGTTGTAGGTGTAGCCCCCGCAACCGGTGCCATTGCGGGAAATGTCATCCCACTTCTCGCAGGAAACTTTATCCCTGCCGGTGTTCTCCCTGCCGGTGTCTTTACAGAGATATGGACAGGCGAGATGATTAAGGCGTTCCGTACAGCAGCCGAAAGTCTTGGCTGGTATGACCGCATTAAGAGTTATGACCAGTATGTAAGCAATGATGTTATCCACTTTACCGAGTTGGGCGGTGATCCTACTGTCCTTGTGAATAACAAGACCTACCCGCTGAATATTGAGGCATTAGAGGATGCGGATAAGCCTATTTCATTGGATTACTACGATACAACCGCAACCCCTGTAACCGATGACGAACTCCACGCTTGCAGTTATGATAAGATGGCAAGTGTTCAGGAGAGACACCGCGAGGCATTGCGTGAGAAAATCCACGAGAAAGCAATCCACGCCATTGCTCCGAGTGCACACACAGCCAAAACCCCTGTATTGCTTACAACGGGTGAGGCAACAACCGACGGCACACGCAAGCGTTTGACATTTGCCGACCTGTTGGCGGCGAAAGAGGCTTGTGATAAAATGAAGATGCCTAAAAAGGACCGTATCCTTGTGCTTTGCAGCGAGCACGTAAACGACTTGCTTGCTACCGAGCAGAAGTTCAAAGAGCATTACAACATTAACCAGACAGAGGGTAAGATTGCACGCTTGTACGGTTTCGATATTTACGAGTATGACAGCACACCTTATTACAAGGTTTCTGGCAAGTCCAAACTTGCGTGGGGCGCAGTTCCTGCTTCTGCAACTGACCGCCAGGCTTCGGTCTTCTACTATAATGGTCGAATGATGAAAGCCAACGGCTCTGTGCAGTTCTACCACAGCGAAGCTTCAAAGGATACTTTGTACCACCGCAACCTCGTGAACTTC
>JAFQBX010000027.1 GCA_017399535.1 Clostridia bacterium
ACGAGGCGACTGCCCTCTACCACGTGCGAAAAATGCTGTGCCGTCTTTTGTTACAAACTCGCCATCTTCCCACGATCCGTTATTGTACTGTTGGCCGAAGTCGTGAATATAACGCTGATTGAATTGCAGCTCTGCCTGAATATCGGCAAGCAATGTGTTTGCGTTGTCTTCACTCTTGCCGACAAGTACCATTACATTGAGCTGCTTAACCTCTTGGCATTTGAGCCATAGGGGTATGAAAATATCGAGGTGCGTAGATTTGGCAGCACCTCGATGCCACTTGAATACCGCTTTTAGGTTTCGTTCTTTTTTTACCTTGTTGGCAGCCTTGATGTGGAAATCGGCACAGGGCGTTGTTTTCCCGGTTTCAGGGTTTATTGTGTAGTGGGGAAAATAATAGTCCACAAAGGCAGCATAATCGCCACGCACTTTTTTGATGCGTGCAAGTTTCTCCTTTTCTGTTTCCGCTACATTTATGGTGGTTGAGTTCTGCACTGTTTCGCAGTGCTTTTTCCAACGTTCAAGGGTTTCATTTATGTTTGCCTTTGTTGCCATAGAGTTATTTTAGTTGAACTTGCTTTGTAGCAGTTCGGTAATATACAAATCGTGATACTTGTTGATTGTACGCAACAGTTCGGGTGTAACCTCATCATCGAATGACATACGGAACTGTAACCATTTGCTGAAAGCCATAAACACCTCTACCACGTCCACGATACTTGCCTTTTTGTCGAGGCGCTCAATGGTTGTAGATAGTTTGGCGAGTTTGTCACCGAGGCCGTTTATTGCGTCTGGGTCTTCGCTTTCGTTTACCTGCTCAATAAGTTTGTTGATTGTCAGCAATAGTTTGTTTACAAGTTCCGGGCGTGTGATGTTTGAAGCAGCACGTTGTTCCTGCCAACCGCCATCGTTCACCCACTTGGTTATTGTCTGTGCAGACACACCTGTTTTGTCAGCAATGATTTTCTGCTGTTCGCCCTGCATAAATAGTAAGCGGGCATACTCCTTTTTCTCTTCGAGTTCCTTTTTTGACTTTTTCATTCATAATAAATTGTTATTGAAACTGCCCTGTTGGGGGCTTGAAAACAGTGCAAATTTCTTGTAAAACTCGCGTATTATAAAAAAGAGTGTCAAAGTTTTACACTCTTTTTTGCGGTGTGTTTCAAATGCTGGAAATTTGCGTCAGAATATCGCGGGATAGAGCAGTTGGCAGCTCGTGAGGTTCATTCCCTCAAGGTCGGCGGTTCGAGTCCGTCTCCCGCTACAAAACCAATGGTGGAAGACCACCGAAAACCGACGTGTCGGTTGCAAACGACAAGGAGGCTTTCCGTGAAGCTGGCGGAATAGGTGGTCGCAGAATGAAACAATTTTTTTTCAAATGGCAAAAGAAGTAGTAATAAGCACAAGCGGTTTGAACTGTTACGGTAGCCGCGTTCTTACGTCAGGCATTGACCTGACACAATTCCAGAAAAACCCTGTATTGTTGTGGATGCACCGCCGTAGTTACAACGGCAGGGATATGCCTATCGGCAGAATGGAGAATTTACGTATTGACGGCGACCGTCTAATCGGTACCCCTGTATTCGACGAGAATGACGAGTTTGCAAAGCAGATAGCAAACAAGTGGGAAAACGGTTTCTTGCGTATGGCTTCGGCAGGTATTGAGATTGTGGAAACGAGCGATGCCCCCGAACATTTGTTGCAAGGTCAGACACGTGCCACCATTACACGCTGTAAGTTGGAGGAGGTCAGCATCGTGGATATTGGCGGTAATGACGAAGCTTTGCAGTTGTATGGTACCGACGGCAAACTGATGACACTTGCCTCAGGTGAAGACTGTGACCATTTACCCCTATTACTTGACAAAAAACACGCAGAGGGAACTGCCCCCGAAGCGTCATTTAATAATCAAAACAATAACAACAGTATGAACAAAGAGATTTTGCAACTGCTCGGTTTGTCAGAGACAGCCAGCGAGCAGGAAGCAGTAAGCGCATTGCGTTTGCTGAAAGAAAAGGCGGACAAGGCCGAAAGCCTCCAGCTCGCCAGCATTAACGCCCTTGTTGATGGTGCGGTCGCAGACAAGCGTATCACAGCGGACAAAAAGGAGCATTTCGTAAATCTTGGTAAGTCGGTAGGTGTAGAGAGCCTCCGTACCACTTTGGAGCTTATGCAACCACAGCACAAGCCTACAGAGGTAATCCACCAGACAGCAGATCAGCCCGCCGGTGGTGAGCACAAGACTTATGCAAAGCTTTCCGATGTGCCCGCAACTGAAATCCCCTCCCTCAAAGAGAGCAACCCCACAGAGTACGCACGCCTGTATAAGGCCGAGTATGGTGTAGAAGTCTAACCTTAAACAATTATTTAACAGAAATGAAACGTATTTTATTGGCTTGTATGAGCCTCGTTTGTGCCGTTGCTTTCAATAGTGCAGCTGGTGCAACCATTGCAACCTTTGTAGGTGCAACCCCTGCGGCTGGTGCTGTCGCCGGAAATGTCATCTCACTTTTGGCAGGTGGCTTTATCCCTGCCGGTACACTCCCTGTTGGTGTGTTTACCGAGATTTGGACGGGCGAAATGATTAAGGCATTCCGTACCGCAGCCGAGAGCCTTGGCTGGTATGACCGCATTAAGAGTTATGACCAGTATGTAAACAATGATGTTATCCACTTTACAGAGTTGGGCGGTGACCCTACCGTACTTGTGAATAACAAGACCTATCCGCTGAATATTGAGGCATTAGAGGATGCGGATAAGCCTATTTCATTGGATTACTACGATACAACCGCAACCCCTGTAACCGATGACGAGCTTCACGCTTGCAGTTATGATAAGATGGCAAGTGTTCAGGAGAGACACCGTGAGGCGTTGCGTGAGAAAATCCACGAGAAAGCAATCCACGCCATTGCCCCGAGTGCACACACTGCCAACACCCCTGTATTGCTTACAACGGGTGAGGCGACAACTGACGGCACACGCAAGCGTTTGACATTTGCCGATCTATTGGCAGCGAAAGAGGCTTGTGATAAAATGAAGATGCCTAAAAAGGACCGTATCCTTGTGCTTTGCAGCGAACACGTAAACGACTTGCTTGCTACCGAGCAGAAGTTCAAAGAGCATTACAACATTAACCAGACGGAGGGTAAGATTGCACGCTTGTACGGTTTCGATATTTACGAGTATGACAGCACACCTTATTACAAGGTTTCTGGCAAGTCTAAACTTGCGTGGGGTGCAGTTCCTGCTTCTGCAACTGACCGCCAGGCTTCGGTCTTCTACTATAATGGTCGAATGATGAAAGCCAACGGCTCTGTGCAGTTCTACCACAGCGAAGCTTCAAAGGATACTTTGTACCACCGCAACCTCGTGAACTTC
>JAFQBX010000028.1 GCA_017399535.1 Clostridia bacterium
AAGGGTAAAATCGTGTGAAATCGTATAAAGGGATAAGGTGAGCAGATTGCGAAAAACCCTTTATTTTCAAGGCTTTTAGAGGAATTCATTAACGCCCTACAATAAGCGATAATGATTTAAGAAAAGTTAGTTTTCAAATTCTTATTTATCGGTTAGTTGTATTATAGCACAACTTGACTAACAAAGAAAGAGAATATTAAAAACACCCGTAGTTTTTTAAAACTACGGGTGTTTTCGTATCTTGCTGTACTGTCCTTATGTGTACGACGCCTATCTTGTCGCTTTTTTATGGCTAAAAATAAATCAGCGTTTTGGAAGATTCCAAAACGCTGATTTTTTAATTTAGGTCATTATACCGAAATTAGAAATCGAAATCTTCGCCTTCTTCGATACCTGTATCAATGTCACCTGATGCAACTGTTGATGCAGAGTAAACGTCGGTATAAATTGTAATGTATTCGCCATTTTCAACATAGGTTAAATAACCCTTGAGGTAAACTGCGATTGCTGTGCCTTCTCTCGACGAAAGGGTCATTCTCAACTGACCGTTAGGTGTATTAAATGTTGCTGCCTTGCTACGAATTGCACCGCCAATGTTTTCGAGTGCCATTGAGTCAGCGAGACTTGCATTTGAGGTGTAGATAACACCTGATTCAACAAATTTTACACCGGTCGGAACTGTACGCTGAGCAAGGAATGAAACCTTTTTGCCGCCTTCAATTACAGCAGTATCGGTGATTGCAACAACGGGCTTCGGAGTTGTTGCGCTTTCGAGAATAAGGGCAGAAACGTTTACGTCAGCACCGACAAAGAATGTGTATATTTCAGCGTAGCTGATTACTTCATTCCTTTCATTTGCCCAGCCGCCAAAGTATTCGCCGTCACCGAGAATGAGCGCATCAAAGTGAAGTGTAATTTTATCATTGTAGCTGTATTCACCCGTATGACCATCGTCGTCGGTTGAGCCGAATACAGTAACGGTGTATTTTTTGCTATCAACAACTGCATTTGCTGTGATTACAATGTCATTGTTTGCAGTCACCTTAGCACCTGCATTAAACAACTCATCGTTAACGAGCCAACCATTATAAGCATATCCGAATGAAGTCGGGAGAGAGGGAAGAGTGATTTCGCTACCCTTTGCCACATTCATTTTGGAAATAATTTCGTTAGCTCTGTTTACGAATTTAACAGTTACTGTGGTAGCATCGACGTTAGTGAATACTGCCTCAACGTCAGAAACTGCAGCAAGCTTAATGGTAATGGTTTCGTTGTATGATGAAATAACATCATTGATAATCCAATACTTAAAGGTGTATCCGTCGTTTGCAATTGCAGTGAGCTCGTAGTTGTCACCTGCATAGTATGCTGCATCAGCGTCGAATTCGCCGCTGTTAACCGTTACAGTACCATTATTAGCGGTAATTGTGAACTTTGATTCGAGAACATAATCGAAGTTAGCTGTGAGATTATTTTCTGCCTTAATCTCATAATAGAAGATGTTCTGTTCGCTAACGAGGTTGTTGTCAGCATCATACCATCCGGTAAATACATAGTTATCAGCAGCGATTGCAGCTAATTTTATGTATGAACCGATTACATACTTATCGCGAGTAATAAAGTCGTAACGACCGCCGTTTGCAGCAATATTGAACGAGTTAGCGTACTTGGTTTCTACAAAGCAAGCTTCGAGTGAAAGAGTGGTATCGATAACGAATGTATAATCGTTATCAATTGCGACGATTTCGCCATTTGCATCCTTCCATCCTGCAAAGGTGTATCCGTCGTCAGCAACGGCTGAAATTGTATGTTCGTAACCAACCTCGTAGAGGGTTCCGTCAACAAAAGCTTCACTGTCCATGAGGATTCTGCCGCCGTTTGTCGCAGTGATTGAGTAATCGCAGTAGATAATTTTGTCAAATACGGCAACAACGTCAACGCCGTCAGTGAATACTACGTGGTATTCGGTGTCGGTGGAAAGAACCTTTCCGTTGCTATCCTGCCAGCTGTTAAAGCGATAGTAGGTTTCGTTATCGATTACTGCTTTAAGGTATGCTTCTTCACCTTCGTAATGCTTTTCGGTGTTATCGAATACCTTGCCGTTGGAGTAAATCTTACCGCCTTCGGTTGTCTGAACATTATAGCTGATTTCTTCGCCGGTAGCATTTAATTTAACATTTGTTATAACTGCACCTCTTGCAGAGCGACCTGAGGCAGAATATCTGACATTATTGAATGAGGGGGTAGCAGTGGCTTCGATTGAAGCAAGGAAATTTTCTTTATTGATTGAATATACTCTTATGGATTCAGTATTTGATACATCCCAATTTTCAACATTCGAATTTGAAGAACCGTTAAATTGACGCTTCATATCGACCGTTACGTTTCCATCGTTAAAGGAAAGTTCAAGATTGAGCTTCTCTCCGCACGTGCTGGAATTATAAGATGTTTCGGCCGCGGTCCAGTGCTGATAGTTTCCAACAAGTTTGTCCTTATAGAACAAACCAAACACATAGGTTATCGCATTATTATCAGCTTTAAGACGCCACATACGGAATTCAAGTTCACCGAATGAATGTCTTACATCGTTAATAAATTTATATTCCGTTGTTTCTTCGCTGAATGTTCCTGCGGTGTTACCTCCCTTATAAGCCATTGAAAGGGTTGCATCAAACTTGTAACCTAAATTGAATTTGTTAGCTGTTGAAACAGTAACGTTTTCAAGTGAGCTTGTGGTAGATGTTGAGTTTGAAGCTCTGTTTGAGACAGTGAAATATGAAGAATTGATTGAAGAATCAATTTCACGGACATAAACATCTGAATTTGAATTTTTATGGCTTGTATAGGTAATTGCCTTGTCATCGGTTGTCAGGTCGAGATTTTGGCTAATGTAATTGTAAACATTGTTACCAAGGATTGCATGACCTGCGGTATTAGGATGGAGACCGTCATCAGAGAAATTCTTATAATAATTTGCTGATGTTGAATCTTCGTTATAATTCTCGGTCATTGTAAAGTTATCAACAATACCTATAATGTTATCATTACGTGCAAGTAATTTGTTCTGAGCTTCAAAAGCTTCGGCCTGCCTATTCCATGTATCAGCCAAGTCACCCCATGTATGCATTACAGAGGAAAGGATGATCTTTGTTCCGTAGTTTCCGTGATAGGGGTTGTTGATAAAGCTGCTAATTATTCCGTTAGCTTCGTTGATATATCTTTCCTCGGCTGATTTATTAAGCGTATATGTATGCTCTGCGCCGTTAGAATCGAGGAAGTAATAGGTGTAAGTATCGTTTTCTACGGTAATTTTTTCTTTAACGGTTACTCCGTCATCTGCATAGGTTACAGAGCCGATATAGTTACCGCTATCGTCTTTTGCAACGGTCACAGAACGCCATTTGTTGCTGGTATTAGTCGCTGAGGGACCGTAATATGAGAACTTATCCCAATAAACTGATTGTCCGTCATTTGTACCAAGGGCAAAAATAACATAATCAGGTTTAAAGAGTAATGCGGAATAGTAAATTACCTGAATGGTATAGCAAGAATAGGTGTCAGTCATAGCAGTGTTTGCTGATGCACCGCAGTTATAAACGTCATAGTTCTGACCAAGCTTCTTTTGGAGGGTGGCAACATAAGATTCAGCAGGGATGTTTGAAGCACCTACACCCTGTGTGATTGAGTCGCCGACACAAGCAATACGAGTAACATAATTGCCGCTTGTTACCTTGTCTAAATTGTCGATAGAAGCAAAGTACATCTGGTTATCTCTGTTAGGTGATGACTCGAATCCGCCGTTGTAATAGGGACGAACCTTGATGTACGAATTGTCCTGACTAACAGGGGAGTAATCGATAAAGTTACCGTTTCTGATACTGATATCGGCAACTAACGCAGCGTTGTTGCTGTTTGTTGTATCACTGTTAAGGAAAAAGTCAAGTTTATAGTCATTGATTTTAAATTCAATTTCGGTTGCGCCGTTTTTATCAATGAATTCAACTGAAAGTTTAGCCCATTCGCCGTATTTAAAGCCATTTCTGACGGCTGTTGACTGAGCTAACCAAGTTGTGCTTTCTGCCTTGCGAATATAAAAGTTGTGATACATTGATGTGCCGCCGTTACGAGGTGCTTGAATACCCAAAACATATCCTTCCGAAGCATCGCTGTTGGCACGGAATGTAAGTTCGAAACCGCCTGCAATTTTAAACATAGTTTCGAATCCGTCATTCTTGTAACTACCGAATTCTTTTACAAATGTTCTGCTAAACTTAATGGATTCGTCAGCAAGCTTGTATGCAGATACGTTATTTGCATCAGAAACCCAGTAAGAAGGATTGAAGAAGCTCTTCGGCATATTTCCCGAGTCGTATTCGCTTTCGGCGAATGCAACGGTTCCGAGAAGAGAAAACATTGATATCAGCATACAAATAGAAAGGATAGTGCTGATTGTTTTTTTGATAATTTTATTCATTTTAAAATCTCTCCTTTCTGATTATTGCTGATTTATTGTCAGCGAGTATGCAGGGGAGTAAATCGTGTTAAGATTGCCCTCTGCATCTAAATATGTTAAATATGCTACAAGCGATATATCAAGCTCGGCGCCTTTTGACGAACCAAGTGTCTGTCTAAACTGGCCGTTAGCGCTTGTAGAAGATACGCTTCTTGAATAAATTGTGGAATTATTAACTGTATCGAGTGTGAGTTCATCATATTCACCGGCGGTAAAGATTACACCAGCGTTAACGTAAGTGTATCCAGCAGGAACATATCTTTCGGTGAGGAAGGATGCTCTCTGACCATTTTCGATCAATGAAGCGTCGGTTACGTTGATTGTGGGTACTGATTCAGCTTCGACAGTAGAAACGATAGCCGAAATTGTGGTATCAGCACCTACATAAAATGAGTAGTTCTTATCGTAGCTAACGATTGAGCCATTTTCGTTTATCCAACCGCCAAAGTATTCGCCGTCACCGAGAAGTGAATCATCAAATGTAATAGAAATCAAATCATTGTAGTTATAGTATGAATAGATTTCTTTAACCGCATTGTTAATGATTACCTTGTATGTGGTCGAATTTTTTGTATAGTCGGCAGCGATAATTGTGTTTTCGGTAGCAACAAAGGTACCCGAGGTAACAACTTCGCCGTTAACTAACCAACCATTTACAGTATATCCATAGCAAGCAGCAAGTGCAGCATCGGGAAGGGTAACTGTTGCGCCGTAGCTTACGACAGTCGAAGAAACAATCTTGTTTGAACGATTCTTGAAGTAAATTGTGATGCTGTCGCCATTTGTTACAGTATCCTTGGCAAAAACAGCGGTTACGTAAACGGGCTGTTCGGTAAGGATAACTGTAAGTGATGTTTCGTACGACTTGATGTTGCCATCGGCATCAGCCCAGTGAGAGAATGTGTAGCCGGAATTTGCCTGAGCTTTGAGATTCAGAACAGTTCCTACTGCGAGACGGTTCGAAGTCTTGAAATCGTTAACGAATTCAGTATCATTCTCGATGATTTTACCGCCGTCGGTCTTATCAATATTGTACTTTGCCTTATAGAAATTGAAGGTGTCGAATTTTGAATAAAGTTCCGAAGAGGCGTTTTCCTTGACAATGTTAACCCATTTCATAGCAGTTGCAAGAGCATCTGCATCGTCGGTATCAACGGCGTCAATATAATTCTGGAATTCATCTACTGTAGAATACGGAATGCTCTGAGTAAGTGAAATGCTCTCTTGTACATTTGTTTTTGTATGATTATCAGCAACCCAGAGTTGGAAAATTACAACCTGAGATGAAGAAAAATCAATAGATGATACATCAACAGTTACGGCTTCGTTGTCCCACGAAATTGTCTGACCGTCAATTTTAACAGTCATTATTCCGTTCTTGTTAACATAAATTGCATAGTTTCTTTTAAGGGCGGAGTTGTTCATTACATCAGCTATTTTTTCCGATGTAGCCAGTAGAGTACCGTTATTATACGCCTTTAAATATACAGGTGATGAAACGCCGGTGGAGTAGATCAATATTTTCAATCCGCCGATTTGTATATAGCTGTCACCGGACATTTTATGTCCCCAGCTGGAAAAGTCCAGGTCAGCAACAAAATTGAATCCTTCGCTTAAATCAAATATCTTTGAGTTTGTAGCAGTTGTGTTACCTCTTGCTGAAAGGGACATAGTTCCGTCATTGTTAACCTTACTGTTTGTATCGGTAGGAGTTTGGACGTTGGTGAAGGACCAATCTTCAGCTACGAATGTGTCAATAAGGACGTTTTTGATGTTTGAAAGTTCAAAATCAAGAAGATCATTGGGATTATTTGAGAAGGTTGCCTTGTATGTGATAGCGTCCTCAAACGTGATTTTGAGTGAAGCGCTTGATGATACGATTTCACCCTTATCGTTTGTCCAATAGAGGAAGCAGTATCCTTCGTCAGCTACAGCTTCAATTGTTGCTACGGTTCCAACTTCATATTCAGCTGTTGCATCAATGGCAGCACCGTCAATATTTATTGAGCCGCCATCCGTAGCAGTTATTGACCAATTCGAATAAATCTTTGCAATATAGGTTGCCTTGATATATGTAGCTGATGTTGCGGTGAATTTGTATTCAGGTTCGGTAGAAAGAACATTTCCGTCTGCGTCAACAAAAGCTGCGAAATTATATCTTGCTCCGGGAATAGCGGTAACAGTATATTCATTACCTGCGGTTACTGTTGCAGCGCCATCATAAGCAGAGCCGTCAATGAGAATTGAGCCGGTTGATTCGCTTGTAACTGTAATATCGTCCCAAGTGAAATTATAAGCGGCATCAAGTGCGGCGCCGTAGGGCTCGATTTCGGCCTTTAATTCATCCGATCCGTTAGCCATAACGATATCGTAAAGAGTATTTGCGTTAACTATATCGTAATATTCACTCTTATTGTTAATTGTACTTAAATAAGCGGTAAAGTCAGCAACACTTGAATAGGGAAAGTTGCTATAAAGTGAGAAATTCTTTTGTGCATTTGTTCCTGAACCGGGGTCACCAACCCAGCCGTGAAAAATTTTAATATTGGCTGATGAAAAACTAAGTGCAGAAACATCTACTTCGGTGTTTGTTTCACTACCAAAAGCAACAGCTACACCATCTATTTTAATTGAGAACTTGCCGTTAGAAAGGGTAAAAGCATAGTTCTTATTGAGTGCGTTTGCTCCGTTAAGCGCATCAGCAATGGGGGAGTATGATGTTGCGAGTAATGAATTATCAGTAGTGTTATACAGTTTGAAATAAACAGGACTGCTTCCACTTGTAACAGCATACTCGATTTTTAAATTACCGATAGTAATATAGCTGTTGCTAAAATTAAATCCTTGACCGGTAAAGTTAAAATCACCCGAGAAGGTAAAACCGCCTGAAAGGTCATATTTGTTGACCGATGTTGCGGTTTGTCCGCTTCTACGATGCATATTTAATACACCATTAGAGATATTGATGTTGTTACCGCTAAGTGTCCAATCACTAGCGTTAACGCCGGTAATCATATAATTGATCATTCCGGCTAGTTCATCATCAAGTTCACTTGCCGAAGCAACGGTTACCATGGAGAACATGGAAACGAGCATTACAACAGTCAGCAAACAGCTGATGAAACGTTTGGCTGTCCATTTTTTCATATAATCATCCACCTTTAAAAATTGGTTGCTAACATAATATCAAAAAGTTCTTTGAGAATGCAATTTGATATTTAAACAAAAATATTTTTTTTATTCGTATGATATAAACAAAAGTTATGTTAAAATTGCATTTTTTTGACAAAAATATTACAAAATGCCTATACTGTTATCAATTTGTAAATATCATAACCTTCAGCAACAATTTTTAATGTATAGGACAAATTTTGGGTAATATTTGTCAAAAAAATCATACTCTAGCTATATTTTTTGATATATAAGTGAAATAAAATTGCCGCATTATATCAAAAAAATATAATTAGCGGCAATTTTATGTTATTTTGAATTTCTTTTTTTTAAGCAAAATATTACTATTCCTGAACCTATAATAAGTCCAACTAAAATGATTATTATAATGGGTAAAACCGAGCCGCTTTCCTCAGGTGTGGAACTTTTACTTGCAGCAGGAAAATGTATAATTTCGGTTGATTCAACTTCGATACTTTCGGGCTTGCTTTCAACCTCTTTCGGCCCATATGTAATTACAATGTCATCTGTTTTAAGGTTAAGATTTTTGCTTATGTAATTAAAAATATTGTCAGCTAGCAACTTGTGACCGTTTGAATTGGGATGTAATCCGTCATCTGAAAAAACTGTATAATGATTTTCTGTTGTTTCATCATATTTTTCGGTAATGGAATAGTTATCAATGAATCCAATTATATTTTCATTTTTTGAAGCCATCTTTTTTTGCGCTTCAAATGTTTCTTTTTGCCTGTTCCATGTGTTACCGCATTCGCCCCACGTTTTCATAACCGAGGAAACAATGATTTTGGCGTGGGCGTTGCCGTTGTATCCATTAGAAAGATACATATTTGCTAATGAATTAGCTTGGTCGATGAATTTTTGTTCAGCATTGACTAATTTATAGGTGTGTTCAGAGCCATCGTTTGCTTTGAAATAATAGGTAACATTTTCATCGTCAACCGTAATTTTTGTAGAAACTGATTTATCGGCTGTGTATGTTGTTTCCTCAATGTAGTTGCCGTTTTCATCTTTTTTAACATCGACAATTCGCCATTCTTCATTTGTCGAGTCTGTTGACGGGCCAAAGTAGTGTAATCTGTCCCAATAGGACGACTGACCATCATTTGTACCGAGAGCAAATATTACGTAATCGGGGTCAAACAGCATTGACGAATAATATATTACCTGGATTGAATAGGGCTGATATGTATTAGTCATTACCGAGTTAGCCGATGTGCCGCAGTTGTATACGTCATAGTGCGGACCAAGTAGCTTTTGCAGATATGCGACGTACGAATTTATTGTTACGTTTTCTGCGCCGACACCTTGTGTAATCGAGTCGCCGATAACTGCGATTTTTGTTACGTAGTTGTCATTGCTTTTCTTTCCCACGTTATCAATCGAAGCAAAGTAAATCTGGTTATCCTTGTTCGGAGAGGATTCAAATCCGCCGTTATAATACGGTCTTACCTTTATATATGAATTTGACTTTGATAAAGGAGCACTGTCGATGAGATTGCCGTTTTCGAATTTGATGTTTTTAAAATCGATGGCAAAATCAGGATTGTATTGATCTTCTGTGATGAAAAAATCAACCTCAATATCGTTTATGGAAATAATCATTTCAGTTTTATTTTTATCGTCGTTGAATTTGACTCCGAGCTTTATCCATTCGCCGTATGTAAAATGGCTTGGCATTGAGCTTGAATAGGCGAGGACACAGCTTCCGTTAGCTTTTTTTAGGTAAAAGCTGTATTGCGTACCTTTGTTAATATTGGACGGTGCCTGAATACCAAATACATATCCTTCGCTTGCGTCCTCATTTGCTCTGAAAGTAAGTTCAAATCCGCCGACGCATTTGAACATGATTTCGAAACCGTCATTTTTATAGTAGCCGAAATTTTTTACGTAGCTACGACTAAACTTAATTGAGCCGTCGGCAAGGTTATATGCGGCAACGTTATTTTTATCGGGTTCCCAGTATTCCTTTTTAAAAAAGTCGGTGTTTATATTTCCCGAATCGGCGCTTTTTTCGGCAATGGCAGATAATCCACCCGAAACGGTCGCCGATAATAATATTATAATTGTAAGTAATATGCTGAAAAAGCTCTTTGCCGCTGATTTCATATTCTTTCTCCTTAACAATTAATTTAATATATACATTATACTATGAGTGACAAAAAATTCAAATAAAAAAAGATTACCCTTTGTGAAAAAAGGATAATCTTTTGGTTAGCAAAATGGCGCGCCAAAAGGGATTCGAACCCCTGGCCTACTGCTTAGAAGGCAGTTGCTCTATCCAGCTGAGCTATTGGCGCAAAAAAATGGAGCGGGTGATGGGAATCGAACCCACGTAACCAGCTTGGAAGGCTGGAATTCTACCATTGAACTACACCCGCATCTTGCAACGACAGTTATTTTAGCACGATTGAGGTGATATGTCAAGATGTTATAATAAAAAAATTAAATTTTAATTTTGATTCATATCGTTGACTTTCGCGCGGTAAACTGATAAACTTTAAAGCGTGAAAGTAATTATATCGGAGGGACAAAAAATGAAAAATATTAAGGATAAATATACCGACGAAATGTTTGAAGGAATTTTAAAGTTAAAGAATGTTGACGATTGTTATAAGTTTTTCAGCGACCTTTGCACTCCTCGCGAAATAAAGTCAATGGCCCAACGCTTTACAGTTGCAAAAATGCTGATTGAAAAGAGGGTTTACAGCGACATCGTAAACGAAACAGGCGCAAGTACAGCCACAATCAGCCGCGTTAATCGTTCACTCGAATCCGGAAACGAGGGTTATGACCTCGTTTTTGACCGTTCAAAGAAATAATGTCAAATTATATTGATTTTGCCTCGTTTTATGATAGGTTGATGAGCGATTGCGATTATGATGCCAGATGTGAATATATCCTTAGGTTATTCGACCGATTCGAAAACAAGCCCAAGCTCATGCTTGACCTTGCCTGTGGTACAGGTAACTTTACTTATCGAATGATTGAGAAGGGGATAGACGTAATCGGTGTGGATATGTCAGCTGAAATGCTCAATATCGCACGGGAAAAAGCCGATGACGCCACGACTTTACCTCTCTTTTTATGCCAAAAGGCGAATGAACTTGATTTATATGGTACTGTCGATTCGTGTATTTGTATGCTCGACAGTGTCAATCATATCACCGACTACGACGAGCTTTGCGACAGTTTTAAGAAGGTGTCGCTTTTTATGGAAAAGGACGGACTGTTTATATTTGATGTTAATACTGAATATAAGCATAGCTGCGTTTTAGCCGATAATACGTTTGTTACCGATGATGGCGAGTTATACACCGTTTGGAGCAACGAATGTGACGGTAATACTGTTAATATAATTCTCGACTTTTTTGTAAAGAACGGGGAAGTGTATAGACGTTTTACCGAGGAGTTTTCCGAAAGGGCGTATTCGGATGATGAGTTAAAAAATGCGCTCCAATCAGCAGGTTTCGAGATGGTTGCTATTTACGGCGATATATCGTTTTCCGAGCCGTCGGACGACGAAGAAAGAAAAATTATTGTTGCAAGGAAGATATAAATAATGGGACGTCTTATCAGATGTATTACAAGTGACGGCTGTGTTACTGCTATGGCGATTGACACGACCGATATAGTTAATGAAGCTGTACGCTTGCACGAAACGAGTGCGGTTGTTTCGGCTGCGCTCGGTCGCCTTTTGACCGCCGCTTCGATGATGGGTAGCGCCCTTAAATCAAGCGTTGGAAGCGTAACTCTGCGTATTTCGGGCGACGGGCCAATCGGCTCGGTAGTAGCCGTGTCAGATTCAAACGGAAACGTTCGCGGTTACGTTGGTAATAACGTTGTCGAAATTCCTCTTAATCCAAAGGGTAAGCTCGACGTTGGCGGTGCGATTGGCGAGGGTAACCTTTATGTATTAAAGGACCTCGGAATGAAGGAGCCGTATAATGGTGTAATCCCTCTCGTTTCGGGCGAAATTGCCGAGGATATTACCGCTTATTTTGCCGAAAGTGAGCAGATTCCTACCGTTTGCGCTCTCGGAGTTCTCGTTAACCCTGATTTGAGCGTAAAGGCGGCAGGCGGATATATAATTCAGCTTCTGCCAACCGCTGACGACGAGATAATCGATAAGGTAGAAAAGAGCATTGAGAAAATTCAGCCGATTACTACCTTATTAAGTAATGGAATGTCGCTCGAAGATATTGTTAAGACCACTCTCAATCTGTTTGATGTGGAAGTGCTTGATGAAAGTAATGTCGAGTATAAATGCACCTGTTCGCACGAGAGAACAAAGAAGGTACTTATGACACTTGGTGCTGATGATTTAGAAAAATTGGCTTCAGAAAGCGAAGTTACAAGCGTAAATTGCCATTTCTGTAATAGCGTTTACGTGTTCACATCAAGCGAGATAAAAGAACTCATAAAAAAATAATAAAAAAGATAAAAAAAGTGTTGACAACGCGGTTGTGTTGTGGTATTATAACTTTCGTCGCCGGCGATACGACAACGTAATCTACCGCGATTTGGGAGCATAGCTCAGCTGGGAGAGCATCTGCCTTACAAGCAGAGGGTCATAGGTTCGAGCCCTATTGTTCCCACCATTTTGGCCCGGTAGTTCAGTTGGTTAGAACGCTAGCCTGTCACGCTAGAGGTCGTGGGTTCGAGCCCCATCCGGGTCGCCAACTTTGCCTCTGTAGCTCAGTCGGTAGAGCAGGGGACTGAAAATCCCCGTGTCGTTGGTTCGATTCCGACCGGAGGCACCACGGAATGCGGGTTTAGCTCATCTGGTAGAGCGCCACCTTGCCAAGGTGGAGGTAGCGAGTTCGAGCCTCGTAACCCGCTCCAGTCTTTCTAAAGAAAGAGCA
>JAFQBX010000029.1 GCA_017399535.1 Clostridia bacterium
AGGGCGGTATTAAATGCCCCGTATTGTTGGCGTAGCCCCACGCCTGCGGTGGGGCTTATCCGAAAAAAGCGTCAGGCTGTGTTTTTGCTTTTCGTACCCCTGTGATTTGTACATTGTATTTGTCAATGAAATACTGCGGGTCAATCTCGTAGTATTCCAATAGGACGCGTTCCAGTTCTCGCTGTTCGGCAGGGCTGAATGTGGCAGCATTGTCCCACTCAAAGGAAAGTCCTTTGACAGGGAAACCGTGCATAGCCATAAGAGGCAGCAGCTTGTCATTTACGATGCAGGCAATTAGTCGTGCATCGGCAGCAATAACATCCTCGAAAATTTCAAGGTGGGTTTCAGACTGCGACAATGAGGACCCGCTGTCGATGGTCATAGTCTGCATAAGCGTACCCTTTGACAGCTCGCTGTTACACCTATCTACACGCTTGTCATAGACATTGTAAGCGTCGCCCCGGCTACTCTCTTTAATCTCAATTTCTGTGCCCTCAGGGAACAATGCCCAAAACGCTGCACCCATATTTTCAAGTGACTGCTCGATACGGCTGCGCTCCTTTGCGTCTTGGGTGTTGGTGCGTGCCACACGCATAGGAGCTCCGAATATCTCTCCGAACATATCCCAGAATGCCAGCATATTCTTTTTGCTTATACAGGCAGGTGCACACTTTAAGAGCAGACCGAGATCACGAGGCTTGCCAACCTCAATGCACCAGTTTGCAAAATCCCCCTCTTTATAGCTGATACCGTCTTTGGGGTCGTCTGAAGCTTCGCGCAGTATTACACCAAATTCAGGGCATACGTGTTTGCGAGGCACCAGCTCCACACCGTTAAAACGCAAGCCGTCGGCATCAGTTACGATGTCGCCCAACTGAATGAGACTGTGCCCCCAGAAACGGCTGTCAAGAGCAAGATCCATAAAATCAAAAAACCACTCTTTTTTAAGCAAGGCTGTTGCCTGTTCGTTCTCTTTGCCGTCTTTGCCTATCAGGCGGAACTCCTTTTGCAAGGTTTTTCCCTTACGCTGACCGATACAACCGGTTAGGTGCAAGTCCACAAGGCAGTCGGTGTAAATGTCGTATAATACACCCCTTTTAGGGTTGTCTATGCCGATAGCCATCTGCCAGGCTTGACGCCAGGTTGCAATGTCCTTTTTTGTAAGGCTGTCGGTCTGCTGCATAAGTTGAGCAGTCAGTTTTATACCTTGACGGCTTTTTGCAAATTGTGCCAGCCTTGCCATTTCAGCACTTGTGCCCGGTTTGCCGGTAAAGAGCTGTCGAATATTGTTGATTAAATTCATTTTAATTGCTGATTAAATACCGTTTAATAATCGTATTTGTTTGGTGGCATTGAGCCAAAGCGTACAGGGTTGTTTGCGTCAGTGTTCCCGTCGCAACTTACATAGGTGGGCAAGTCCGGTGATGCTTTGGAGGATTGCACATCACGCAGCCATTTGATACTGTCATTGTATAGGCATTCACGCCTTTCGTGCCCCATAGATTGAGGCAAACGGTGTATCATAAGCCACAGCGTTATATTAACGGAACATTGTACCAGCATAGCGTTGCGGTCCTCGCCCTCAGCAGCAAAAGCCCTTTCCATATCGTAGCGGTGGCGTGTGTAGCTGCTTATCTGCTCCATTGCTGCACGTTCCGCTGTAAGGCGGTCATCGGTAAGAGCCGACAACTGCTCCATTTCAAACTCGGTGCATACACTGCGGTAATCTTCGACTGTCAGGAACATTCGGCTTATCGTTTAGGGTATGCAATATAAATGGCGCACTTGCACGCTGTTTCGGGTGTGAAGTCCTTTGAAAAGCGGTGCTGTCTTATCAACTGTTTAATGCCCTGCATTGAAACAACCACAGGCTTGCCGTTGAAGACTAAAACAAGAAACTTTTTACCGTACAGTGCGGCATCACTTTTTGCCTTTTTGATAGCACGCTTTTTACGCCAATCAAATAGCAGGGCTTTGAAATACTTCTTTACCATAATATATTTTTTGCATTATTCCGTCTGCCGAATGACGGGGTGAAACTATTAACTCTCGTATGCTTCTGCAAATACCATATTGCACCCTCGTCGGCGTCGGGTGCGTCATCGTGCCCTCGCATACCCTTTTCAAATGCGAGTGTCTGGTCGATACCTGCCAGCATATCGGGGTCGTTCTTTTCGTCTTCGTTGTATGTTACAAAACCGCGTTCCCACAATGGGCTTATTGCTTCCACACGCTGGAACTTGTCCGGCTTTTTTCGCTTGTCGCCGCTGATGGGGAGCTGGTACCCTCGCAAATCGCCCTCACGGCGGAACTCGTCAAGGATAGTGTCCTGTATAAAATTCGCCTCCATATACCATTTAATGGCAATACCCTTTTCTAATGACCATTCGTAGAGGTCATAAAGCCAGCGTACCATTTCGGCAACGCTGCACTGACGCACGAACGCTTTGATGTGCCATAGTTGTGAGCCAACTTTGCCCCAAAGTTTTGCGGCTTTGTAGTCGTTCTTTGTTGTTCCTTTGAAAGATGGGTCTATATACAGGACAAGTTCCTCAAACTTTTTAAGGTCCGGCAGCTTGCCCCATTTTATCCAATCTTGGCGGAACACAGCACCCTCTGTTATGGGGTTGTTCATATACTCTTTTTGGAATGACCTGTAACCCTGGAAGCGTTCAATGGCTTTTACCTCGTCAGGGGTCCATTTGGCAGCCCACGACACATTACCGTTCTTGTCCCAGATATTGACCTGTGAAACGTGTACGCCATCAGTGGCAGCAATATTGGCCAATACGCTGTTTTTGGCAATGAGGTTGCCCACCATAATAAAGCGGCCACGACCACCGTCAAGCGCACCGAACAGTGCCTCTTTTACCCAGTTGGTAAGGCGTGTAACGCGTGCAGGGCTTTCGCAAAGCTCGTCATCGTCAAG
>JAFQBX010000030.1 GCA_017399535.1 Clostridia bacterium
AAAACAGTTAGCCGCAACCCGAACAATCTCACTGCGAGTAAGTTCTTTTCTATCTACTCGTATCACGCTTATATTACCTCCTGTCGTCTTTTGCACGCCAAAAGTTCATTATTCTAAAAATCATCATCACTATTATAGTACGCATACTACGAAATTGCAATGGTTTTTTGATAATTGTACGAGTTGTTCCGAAAAAAAGTTACAATTCAAAAGGTATTCCCCGTTGGGATTGCAGTAATCTCTGCATTTCCAACGGAGCTTTTTTCGTTATATCAAGTCTTTTCTGGCTTCTTTTAATTTTGCAAGCGCCTTTTCACATTTCTTATGTGCGGTGTTGGCGGAACTGTATTCGTGGTCAGTGGCAATATCGGTATACATCATTGGCTTGATGAGTTTCTTCTTGGGATCGCCGTACTCGTCAAGGTCGTTGTGATCCATATAGAAGGTACTATAACATTCAAAGCATAAGCCGAGCCGCTGGGCGAGCATCATTCGCTCCGTGAATTCTATCCTGGCATAGGCATCCCATAAGCGATTATACAATTCGCCTTTCATAAACAGAGTATAAGTATCGGAGGTTGTATCGGGATGCGCTTCTTCAGTGCTTTCCGCTTTGTCATCTTCCGCATACTGCTGATATAGGTCTGCACGATTTTCGTTAAGCAAGCCGCCGAGCAGAATTTCTTTCGTATCATCGGTGGTTTCGCCTAATTCTGCGGAAACTGCTTCAATCGTAGTATCGGCATAACTGCGGTCATATTTGTCCCATACTGCCATTGCCTTGCGGAGCTTTGCATTATTCTGCAAGGCTCTGTACCGTAAATCCTGTTCGCATAGAACGGATATAATCAAGGATTTCACGCTCTGCATAATGCTCTTTGAATGATATAAAGGATGCGCCGCCGTTATGAGCGAAGAAAAAGCCAATCAGCGGGAAATGTTCAAAGTACCGATGGAGCGTATTCGTCAATATGTCCCTAACGCCAACGCAAAGCAGGCGGAGGATTTTGTTTTGAAGGCTTGTGAGCATTACCGCAAATTTTTGATCCGTCAGCGCAATCGTGATGAAAGGTAAGGTGAAATATATGAAGAAAGTTGATGTGTTATTCAATCCAACGGCGGTTAATGTAATACCACCCGAACCTATTGACGAAAATGAGCCTGTTGACCTTGTGAATTATATGATACCACGCAGTAAAGAGTGTGTATTTGATTACGGCAAAGTGCGCCGCTTTGGTGCGGATACTTTCGTCAAAAAAACAGGCGGAACCACCTATGAGGTTTCCACACACTTCAATCCCGATGGCAGACAAAGTGCGTTAGAACAGTTTAAGCAAATGATATTGGCGGAGCGTTTAATCTAACTCCGCACAATCGAAAAAGACACTCGGACTTAGTATAATATGTATGTCTTTGCTAAGTCCGGGTTGTCGGAAAGGAGAAAATTTTAATGACAACTGCAAACTATAATAAAGGACTTAATATAATCAACGATTTGATTACCGCCTTGTATTGCCGCCTTTCTGTCGAGGATATAAAGGATGAAAACGGTAAAAAGAAACGAAATATAGACGAATCCAACAGTATCAGCAACCAAAAACAAATTCTTTCGGACTACGCTAAAAAGCACGGATATACCAATACAATGTTTTTCGTAGATGATGGTATTTCCCGTACGAGCTTTGACCGTAGCGATTTTAACCGTATGCAGCGTATGGTTGAGGAAGGTAAAATCGGCACAATTATTGTAAAAGACCTTTCCCGCTTTGGTCGTGAGCAGGTGGAAGCAGGCAGACTTACTCAGATTGATTATCCTTCGTTGGGCGCTACCTTTATTTCTATACAGGAGAATGTAAACAGCACCACCGGCGAAGGTATGGAAATGCTTCCGTTTTATAATATCTTCAACGAATGGTATGCGGCGCAGACCTCTAAGAAAATCCGTGACGTTGTACTTGAAGATATTGTAAAAGAAGCAATCAGCGGACTTGCGGATTTTGTAAAGTGCCACGAAGCAGTATTTCTGTATATGTTGGCAAAGAAAAACAGTGCGATGCAGAAAGCGGAATACAACCGTATGAAATTGGCGGTAGAGCGTGATGAAAAGCGTATCAAGAATATTGACCGCTTAATTAAATCACTCTATGAGGACAAGGTTCTTGGCGAATTGGAGGATGACCGTTATACCACGCTGATGGCAGAGTACGAAAAGGAACAGCGAGAGTTAATTGCTTCGGTTGCTGCAATGCGAAAAACTTTAGAAAGCACCGATCAGAAAGCGGTGGATTTAAGACTTCTGCTTAAAACCCTCAGAGAACTCACCGATGTGAATGAGCTTACACCCACAATCGTCAATTCACTAATTGACCGTATCGAAGTTCACAACAACGACAAATCAAGTGGTCATTGTTACGTGAAGGTCGATATTTATTTCTCCGCAGTAGGTATGATTGATATTCCTACCGCAGAAGAAATCCGTGCTATGATAGAGGAAGTCAAGAAAGATCCTCAACAATTCCGCTATGTGGCATAAAAAGAGGAAACGGTGCAACCCCTCACGGGGTTACACCGTACCTACATAGAGATTACTTCCTTATGGGACTGCCCCAAAAGGTGATGCTTTTTTATAAAATCGTAATTATTCGGCAGCTTCTTCTGCAACTGCTTCTTCAGCGGCAGTTTCTTCTACTACTTCTTCAGAAGCTTCAACCGGCTCGAGGAGTGCCTTAATTGAAAGACTAACGCGCTTTTTATCAAAGTCGATAGCGGTAATTTTTGCAGCTACCTGCTGACCGATAGAAAGAACGTCTGCGGCCTTTTCAATTCTCTCGTTGGCAATCTGAGAAATATGGATAAGTCCATCAATTCCCGGAATAACCTTTGCAAATGCGCCGTAGCTTGTCAAGCTGACAACTGTAACGTCAACAACAGAACCAATCTCATACTGAGCTTTGAGGATTTCCCAAGGATTGTCCTCTGCATTCTTGAATCCGAGAGAAATCTTTCTCTTTTCGGTGTCAACTTCCTTAACATATACGTCAACAGTGTCGCCAACCTTGACAACCTCTGACGGATGCTTAATTCTCGACCATGAAAGCTCGGAAATATGTACCATTCCGTCAACGCCGCCGAGGTCAACAAATGCACCGTAATTGGTGAGAGTCTTTACAACGCCGGTATAACGCTTGCCAACTTCGATTGCAGCCCAGAACTGAGCTTCAACTTCCTTCTTTGCTTCGCGTAATACGCTACGGATAGAACCGATAGCTCTACGTCCTCTGTTAATTTCGATAACGCGGAAATTAACAGTTGTGCCCTTTAAATCTTCGAGCGATTCATTACGGCTGAGAGTAGCGTGTGATGCAGGAACAAATACGCGAACGCCATTAGCAACAACGATAACGCCGCCCTTGATAATCTCGGTAACAACGCCTTCGAGAATTTCGCCAGATTCCTTTGCATCATTGATCTTTGTCCAACCGGCAATAGCATCCAAACGACGCTTGGAAAGCATAATTGTTCCTTCCATATCGTTTGTTTTAAGGATCATAAGATCCAATTCATCGCCAACCTTAACTTCCTTTGTAAGGTCAACATTGGGATCAGATGAATATTCGCTTGCAGATACATAGCCGGTCTGCTTACGGCCGATATCGACCTGTATTTCAGCACGGTTTACGGAAAGAACAACACCGTGTACCTTCTGTTCGGAATTCATACTGTTAAGTGAAGCTTCGAGAGCTTCTTCAAAGGTCATTTCGTCAATCGACTTTTCAACAACCTTGGCCTCCATTTCAGCAGCAGCAGCTTCAATGGGATTTTGCATCTCTGACATAATAATCAGAACCTCCTTTATTATAGCAGCAGGTGTCGATGCACCCGCCGTTACACCAATTTGCTCGGCAGTACGAATTTCATCAAGCGGTAATTCGTCAGCCGTTTCAATATGGTATGTTTTATTGCAACGTTGTGAGCAGATGTCGGCGAGCTTAATGGTGTTCGAGCTATGCTTGCCACCTATGACAATCATAACGTCGCATTCATCAGCTAATTTCTCAGCTTCGGACTGCCTCAACGACGTAGCTTTACATATTGTATCAAAAACAATCGCGTTTGTACATACCTTTTTTAAAGTTTTTTGACATTTTATCCATTCATTTGCGTTAAATGTCGTCTGTGCGACGGCAGTTATTTTCTTATTTGGAAAATTATAGTTATATTCAAGAAGTTTTTCAAGTTCGTTATTGTCTGAAACAATGAAACAATTATTATCGCACCAGCCCGAAATTCCGATTACCTCGGGATGATTTTTGTCCCCTGCGATAATTATAACTTGATTTTCTTCATAAGCCGACCTGACAATTTTATGAATATTAGAAACATACGGGCAGGTAGCATCAACAACCTCACCGCCCATTTTCGCCGATTCAAATACAGTCGGAGTGACGCCATGTGAACGAATAACCATAATTTCATCTTCATTTCGGTCAAGCTCGTTTTCAGCCGTTCTGACGCCTTTTTTTTCGAGCATTTCGACCATTTGATTATTATGGATAATCGGTCCGAGAGTGCACACCCTTTTGCCGCTGTCGGCTAGTTCCTCGGCTAATTTTACCGCTCTGTTCACGCCAAAACAAAAGCCCGCTGTCTTTGCAACAGTTATTTTAGGCATTTTGTTTCCTCCTCCCACAGAGAAGTTATATCGTCCATAATTCTAGTCTTAACCTTTTTGATTTCAGAAGGTTTGATTTCAGTAATTTGTATTTCCTCCGCCTTTATAACCCTTCCGTAATTAACAACGGCTCGACTGAATAAACGAGGACGTCCATGCTTATACGTAACAGCTACGGGTAAAATGTCCGAACCTGTTGACGCGGCAACAACAGCTGCGCCTGATTTCGGTTTTCCCGGACTGCCATCGGGATTCTTAGTTCTTGTTCCCTCGACAAATATTCCAAAAATTTTTCCGTCAATTACAAGCTGCTTTGCATTATCAATTGCCGACGTGTCATTCTTGCCTCTGTCAACGGGAAAGGCACCGCAAAATCTAAAAAAAGCGGCAGCAATTCTATTCTTAAACAGCTCATTCTTTGCCATAAAATACACTCTGCGCTTTGACGTTAAGATAATAAAAACAGGGTCAAGCATAGAAATATGATTTGAACAAAGAATTATTCCACCTTTTTCGGGAATGTTATCCTTTCCCTTTGCCTTAAACGGAAAGAGAATCTTTACAATTACATAAATAACTCTTATCAAAGCCTTGAATAAAAATTCCATAAAATTTACCTGCTAATCTTTAAAATAAAGGTTCCGTAAGAATAGGCAATATATTTAAAGCCCTTGAAACCGCTTATATCCCCTTTTACAGCCGAAAAAATCTTATTATTTCGTATGTCGTAGTTGACGACATCTTCATTCATTTCCTTATAACTGTAATAAAACTCAACGCTATCTCGACCGTCGGCGGCTGCTAGTTTAACATTCTCAACTACCACGTCAAAAAATTCGTCGTCGCTGTTAATAGCAGTTTCGTTTACAACGTAGTAATTCATTTTTTTACTATTTGCCGTCGGTAATTTGAGATTATATTCGCCCGAATAAATGATTGAATTATCCTTTACGTATGACATATTTGAATATGAAGTATGCGTTTTTGAAATCATTTCCGTGTCAACATTCAAAAAGGTATGAATGACAATATCATCATCAACATCATCCCACAGAACGTCAACGTAATACCATTCATTATCGAGCATAACGGTATTCCACATGTGTGGTGAACCGTCAGTAACCTCGCCGCAAATTAAATTACTGTTTATACCCACGCTATACATAAGAAGCTGAAACGCCTTTGAATAACCCTCGCACACAGCAACACGGTTAACAATTGCACCATAGGCCGTCCATGATAATGGATTCTCGCGTTTTCTATCTTCAATATTATCAGCAAAAACATCAGCATCGGTGTCATAAACAACATTCTGACAAATCCAGTCATGAATGGCAACTTCCTTTTGAAAATCGGTCATATCAGCGGTGATACACTCGTCCAAAATCGATTTAACCGCTGTTTGAAGTTCTTCCATCATTTTTACACGTTCATCATGGGTATATGTATATCCCTTTAAATCGCCCTTGTCAAAACGCAAATAAACAGCGCCGTCCTTTTCTCCCGTGCCGTACTCAAAGCCAAGCCAAAAAAGCTCGGGATAATCGTATTTAACGGCATACATAGAAACCACGGCGTCTTTTTTTGTTCCTTTGCCGAGATTTATATTTCCTGTTTTCATCGTCACGGCGGCATCTAGAATTGTTTTATACATGCCCTGCTGGATGCTGCTTAGCTGATGATAATTGTAATACTCCGATTCATCAAGTGCAGTTTCGGAAAATGAATAATCAAATCTCAGTTCAGGAAACGTCTTAGTTTCGGTAATTCCATCGTTGAAAATGTCATTATAAACGCCCTTTATGTCAGCAACTATATCACCCGTCCCAAAGCAAAACGAGTGTGCTATAAGCGATATAATCAGTACGACTGCGACAATTAAAGCATAAAGGGCTTTTTTCATTCTATTCCTCTAATTCACCTAATCGTTTTGAAACATATTCGGCAAGCATATTTACCGATTGCTCTAAATTATTTCCCGTTGTATCAATTAAATCAGCATCTTCCGCGGGTTTAAGCGGAGCAATTTCGCGATGCGAGTCCTGATAATCGCGCTCATTAAGTTCTTTTAACACAGTTTCGTATTCGACCTCTACGCCCTTTTCAACGAGTTCCTTGTATCGTCTCATGGCTCGTTCCTCAGCCGACGCGGTTAAGAAAATTTTAATTTGAGCATTGGGAAGGACGACAGTACCAATATCTCTACCGTCCATTATTACGTTATTCTTACGAGCCATATCGCGCTGCAAATCGAGCAAAAATGCACGAACGTCGCCTATTGCAGAAACGTCAGATGCAGCCATCGAAACCTCGGGCTTACGAATTTCGGATGATACGTCCTGACCGCATAAAATTACCTTCTGTGCACCGTCAACATATTTAAGTTCAACGTCGATTTCGGCAAGTTTTGGCGTTACTGCCGACATATCCTTTGTATCAGCGCCCGAATTAAGCATATAAAGACCGATTGCGCGATAGAGAGCTCCCGTATCAACGTAAATGTAACCAAGCTTTTTAGCGAGCGCCTTTGCGATTGTGCTCTTACCGGCGCCGCCAGGTCCGTCAATAGCTATTGAAACCATTTTTCATTCTCCTAATTAAACTGAATTACCGGCAAGTCGGCCGGTTGAAAAGGCGATTTGAAGATTAAAGCCGCCCGTATACGCGTCAACGTCAATAACCTCGCCGCAAAAGTAAAGTCCCTTGCACAGCTTTGATTCCATTGTTGACGGGTTAATTTCCTTTGTGCTGACTCCGCCCGACGTGATAATCGCTTCGTCATACGGACGAAATCCTGTTACAGTTAACCTAAAATCCTTTGTAATATCGACAAGCCGGCTTCGCATTTCCTTTGAAATTTGGCTAACCTTAGTCTTTGGCGATATTCCCGAAACGCTAATGATAATCGGCATCAAACTCTTTGGATAAAGGTCACACAAAGCGTTTGAAAGTTCCTTTGACGAATACTTTGAAAAATCGCGTAAAAAGCGATTGTCAAGCTGTTCATGAGTAAGTGCCGGCTTTAGATCAATATGAACGACAACATCCTTCGGCTCGTCAATATGACATGAACCGCTCAAAACGACAGGACCGCTTATACCGAAATGAGTGAACAGCATTTCGCCAAAATCGTTGTAAATAACCTTACCCTTTTGCTCAAATGAAATACCGATATTAACAAGACTGAGCCCCATTAAATATGAACAAAACTTTTCCTTAATTTCGAGCGGAACGAGTGACGGTTTAGTCTTATTAACAGTATGTCCAAGCTTTTTTGCAAAGCGGTAGCCGTCACCGTCAGAGCCGGTTTTGGGATAAGATAAACCGCCCGTTGCGATTATTGCCCTGTCGCAATCGATTACCTTACCACCTTTAAGACGGACACCGATAACCTCACCATTTTCGGTAATTACTTCGTCGGCTGTGGCACTGATAATTCGTGCATTACGCTTTGCGTAGCCGACCAAGGCATCGACTATGTCCATTGCCTTATCCGACTCGGGAAAAACGCGATTTCCTCTCTCGACCTTTAACTTTACTCCCAAATTCTCGAAAAAATCAAAGGTATCCTGAGGCGTAAATCGTGAAAACGCCGCATAGAGAAAACGGGAATTATGCACAACCGAAGACATAAGCTCGTCGGTATCGCACATATTCGTAAGGTTGCATCTACCCTTTCCCGTGATGAGTAATTTACGAGCAGGTCGCATATTCTTTTCAATTATAGTGACGTCGTGTCCATTTTCGGCGGCTGTTCCTGCCGCAATTAAACCGGAAGCACCGCCACCGATAACAACAACCTTCATACATTCCTCATATCAGAGCATTTCATAAAGCTCGTCTTCATTTATAATTTTAATATCAAGCAATTTCGCCTTTGCAAGTTTGCTTCCGGCACTTTCACCCGCGAGCAAATAATCGGTGTTTCGCGAAACAGATGAGGCAACCTTGCCACCGTTTTTTTCGATAATTTCGGTAGCTTCGTCGCGTGAAAGGGACGGCAACACGCCCGTGATAACGAATGTAAGTCCCGAAAGCGAAGTGCTTTTTGCCGTAATTTCTTCACTCAATGCAACGCCATAACTACCGAGTCGCGAAATATATTCCTTTGTCTGCGGTAACGAGAAATATTCAACAACCGACTGCGACATTATTTCGCCAAAGCCATCAATGGAATTTATCTCGCTAAACGTTGCGTTCATAATAGCGTCAATACTGCCGAATCTTTCGGCAAGGAGCTTTGCGGCACGTTTACCAATATGGCGAATACCTAGCGCAATAATAAGGCGATAAAGTTCATTATTCTTTGATCCCTCAATCGCGCTGATAATATTGTTTGCCGAACGTTCGCCAAGTCGTTCAAGCTCGGCTAATTGATGCGTTTCAAGTGTATAAATATCGGCAGGTGTTTTTACCAATCCGCTATCAGCGAGTTGGTCGATAACTGCTTCTCCAAGCCCCTCGATATCCATCGCATCGCGCGAAACAAAATGAATCAGGTTGCGACGCAACTGAGCGGGACAATCGGTATTGGTGCATCTGAGAGCTGCCTCGTCAACGTCACGGAAAACCTTTGCACCACAGGATGGACAAATCTCGGGCATAGAATATTTCTCCGACGACAATTCATGTTTAACCGAAGCTACAACCTCGGGAATAATATCCCCTGCTTTACGAACCAAGATTGTGTCGCCGATACGAATATCCTTTTCGGCAATAAAATCCTCATTATGCAGTACCGCGCGCGAAACCGACGTACCTGCAAGCATAATCGGGTCAAATACGGCAGTAGGTGTCAAAACGCCCGTTCTGCCAACGTTGATTTCGATTTCGCGAAGAGTGGTTTCCTTCTCTTCGGGCGGATACTTGTATGCAATTGCCCATTTGGGATATTTTGACGTGCTACCGATACCAATTCGATCGGCAAGATTATTCACCTTTATAACTGCGCCGTCAATGTCAAAGGGAAGTTCCCCTCTTATGCTACCAATGCGGTTAATTTCGTCAATTGCCTCGTCGATACTATGACATTCCTTGTAGAACGGAAGTGTCTTTAAACCAAGGGATTTGATATAATCAAGCGACTCAATATGATTTTCGAGCGTTTTTCCGTTAATCTGCTGAACGTTGAAAAGGAAAATATCAAGCTCGCGTGAAGCGGTAATTTTCGGGTCCTTTTGTCTTAATGCACCGGCAGCGGCATTTCGAGGATTTTTTGCCGGTTTTTCACCTTTATTCTCCTGACTTGCAACTAATTTCAAAAAGCTGTCGTGAGGCATATACACCTCCCCGCGAACCTCTAAAAATTCGGGTGCGTTATCGATATGAAGCGGAATCGAACGAATTGTTCGCAGATTAGATGTGACATTTTCACCGACAAAGCCGTCGCCGCGGGTAGACCCTCTCACAAGCTCGCCGTTAGCATATTCGAGAGATACGGAAAGTCCGTCAATTTTCGGCTCGACCGAATAAACGACATTGTCAATAAAGCCCCTTATACGATTATCAAAATCGCGGAGCTCGTCAAAGCTGAATGCGTCCTGTAAGCTCTCCATCTGAATCTGATGAACAACCGATTCAAACTTGCCCGATGCCTTTCCACCGACACGCTGTGACGGAGATGACGGAATAACCAATACGGGATACTGTGTTTCAAGCTCGATTAGCTCGTTCATAAACAAATCGTATTCATAGTCATCAATTTCGGGAGAATCTTCAACATAATATTTATAGTTATGATATTCGAGGAGTTTTCTTAATTCGCGTACGCGTTGCTGTGCTGAATGAAAATCCATAATAACACCTACTTTTTATAATCTTTTTTATTATAACACAACTAATTTCATTTTTCACCTATTTTTCAATAATTTTTTATAATATCTGCATAAGTTTCAGGCACCGTTCCGACAATTACGGTTTCAGCGATACAGCATTCATTTTCAACACTGTCGCTGAGCCGTTTTCCGAGCGTAATTACGCTGATTTCAACCTGGGTTTTCACAACTATTCTGTGGCAGGTTTGATTTATTCCTGCTGACGTAAACTCGCTGAAAATTTCGGTAACGGCTACCCCGCTAAACTGAACGGAAACGTCTATTTCGGGACCCATTCCCGACAAATAATCACTACCGGTAAAGGTACCTATCGGGATACCAACCTCGGCAACGTCGTAATTCGATATGTATTCGTTTACATCCTTTACCAAATATGATTTGAGCAAATTTATTTGTGACGAATTGGTTTCTATTGCCTTTACGTTTCCGTTATCGTCATATTTGATATTTGTCATATCGTCATAACTTATGCCCGATTCCGCAACCGAATTATAGAGCGACTCGTTAATAATATTTTGAACGACTAATTTTGAATGACTAAGCGCAACGTTTCCCGTCATAGAAGCGCAGTACAAATCAAAAAATATAAATCCGCCAACCGAAAATATTACTGTAATCAAAATTATCCGTTTCACTATTCTAAAAAAGCGCATTTTCTCACCTCATTTTATATTATTATAATAATAATTTTCGGTGAAAAAATAAAGAGCGCCTTTAATTAAAAGCGCTCCTTAAAATATTATAAAATGATGCAAATGAGTCCGCTACAACCCTCGTTGATAACCTGCTCAATGGTTTCCTGCAATCGCATTCTTGCATCGGCAGGCATTCTGGCAAGTTTAGTATGTAATCCTTCGTTTACTAGGTCGTGAAGCGACTTGCCGAATATATTTGAGTCCCAAATCTTAACCGGGTCCTCCTCAAATTCTTTAAGCAGGTACATTACCAAATCCTCCGACTGCTTTTCACTTCCTACAATCGGGCTGACCTCGGTTTTAATATTCGCCTTCATCATGTGAATTGACGGTGCACTTGCCCTCAGACGCACTCCATAGCGACCGCCCTGCTTAACAATTTCCGGTTCCTCGAGAGATAATTCCTCAGTTTCGGGCATTACAATACCATATCCCGTCGCCTCAACCTCGTCAAGAGCATTTTTTACCCTCTGATATTCCTTAAACGATTTAGCTAAACTGATTATCGTTTCGATAATATCCCTGTCACTTGAAATTGTTAGTCCTGTAAGCTCGTTAAGAATGGTATAGAAGAATGATTTATCTAGCTCGATTTCTGTCTCGACCGCACCCGTGCCCATATCAATATTCAGCTTGGATGCCGAAATTATATTTTCAACGCCCTTTATAGCTTCGATAAAAGCGGAAATATCAGAAATTTTATTAACGCTTGATGCAAGTTTGTGAATTTCGGAATAAAGCGACTGCTTAAACCAATGGTCCTTATCAACGCTGTTAATCCAGTACGGCATTTTAAGCGAAATACTGCTCACGGGGAATTCTTTAAGCAGCTTTGCAAGTATATTTTTAATCTCATTTTCATCTAAATCGAGACAATTTATCGGTAAAACGGTCGTAGCGTATTTCTCGCTCAAATATTCGGCTAATTCAATCGATTCCTTTGAATCAGGATACATGCAGTTAAGCAGGACGACAAAGGGCTTATTGATTGCTTTAAGCTCGTTTATTACCCTTTCCTCTGCTTCTTCGTATTCCTCGCGCGGAATTTCACCGATGCTGGAATCAGTGGTGATAACAAGACCGATTGTCGAATGCTCGTTAATTACCTTCTGGGTGCCGATTTCAGCCGCCATATTAAAGGGTACAGGTTCCTCAAACCAAGGTGTCGCAACCATTCTCGGCATCTCGTTTTCGATATATCCGAGAGCGCTCGGCACGATATATCCGACGCAGTCAATCAGGCGCACACGGAGATTTATGCTGTCCTCCAAGGTAATTTCGGCGGCTGATTCGGGAATAAATTTCGGCTCGGTGGTCATAATTGTACGACCTGCCGATGATTGAGGCAGTTCGTCGTTTGCCCTTTCACGCTTTGTAATATCCGCTATATTTGGCAATACAAGCGAGTCCATAAACTTCTTTATAAATGTTGATTTTCCGGTTCTTACAGGGCCTACAACGCCAATATAAATGTCGCCGCCTGTTCGGGCTGCAATATCCTGATAAATATTTGATGTTGGCATGAAAATTTCCTCCGTCACTTCATTTGTTTGTAAATCAATATGTGAATTCAAAGGAAAATATGACAAGCAACATATTTTATAAAATAATATTTTTTGTATTGCCTAAGTAAACTTGATTGATTATAATGAATTCATAAATATAAAAAGGCGGAGAAAAAATGAAAAGATTTATTACGATATTATTATGTCTGATACTTACCCTTTCGATTTGTTCCTGCTCGGATAATAAGGATGGCGGCAACGATGCATCATCGGAAACTATTAGCACCGATCCACTCACCGAAGCAGAAATAAAATTCAACGAATTAGAGCTTAAACCCGATAACTTTTTGTCATTGACGAGTGAAAATGACCTGACCGATATGTTTTCGACCTCATTTCTCGAAAAAACATACGATTTCGAGCTTAACAAGGCGAATGCAGAAAAGCTGTTGAAAGAAACTCTTAATACAATTACAAAGGATAAAAATACAAATCTCGATAAAGCGACCGCTTGCTACGACTGGATTATCAAAAATGTTGAATATCACGATTACGGATTCAGCAATTGGGTTAGTCTCATCGTTACGCTCAATGACAAGCAAGGAAACCCCTTCGACTTCGCATACACATACTACGCTATGCTCAGATACATAGGAATCGACGCAAAGCTTGAAAAAGGATTCCGTTCACTTGAAGTTGGCGGTAACAGTATGCATAGCTGGGTTACGGTTGAAATGGACGGAGTTAAATATTATTTTGACCCATTCACCGATAACAACAACGCCGATTTAAAGGAAACAGAAACCTGCTATGACTGCTTCCTCAAAACCGACGAAGAGGTTGGATACCGATATGTCGAGGACTAATTTAATGCATAATTTAAAAGCACCGACAGATTTCGCTCTGTCGGTGCTTTTTTATATTATTTATTGTGAATTAGTATGCGATGCCCTGAGCAATCATAGCATCCGCAACCTTTTCAAATCCGGCGATATTCGCACCTGCAACGAGGTCGCCATCCATGCCGTACTTCTTAGCTGCTTCATACGAATTCTTAAAGATGTCAGCCATAATCTGTTTAAGCTTTGCGTCAACTTCTTCAGCAGTCCAGCTGTAACGCATTGAGTTCTGGCTCATTTCGAGGCCTGAAACTGCAACACCGCCTGCGTTAACCGCCTTTGACGGAGCGATAACAGCGCCACTTGCCTTAATAATAGCCATAGCTTCCTCTGTTGTAGGCATATTAGCAACTTCAACATAGTATTTTACGCCGTTAGCAACAATATTCTTTGCGTCAGCTTCGCCAACTTCGTTCTGAGTAGCGCAAGGCATAACAACGTCAACCTTCTGCTCCCAAGGTCTCTTACCTGCAAAGAACTGAACGCCAAACTTGTCAGCATAGTCCTGAACCTTGTCACGACCGGAATCACGCATTTCGAGCATGTAATCGATCTTTTCATCGGTGCTGATGCCATCGGGATCGTAAACGTAGCCGTCAGGACCCGAAATTGTAAGTACCTTACCACCAAGCTCGGTAATCTTCTTTACAGTACCCCAAGCAACGTTACCGAAGCCGGAAACTGCAAATGTCTTACCCTCTATGGATTCGCCAAATGATTTGAGCATTTCAGCAGCATAGTAAACTGCGCCGTAGCCGGTAGCTTCCGGACGAATGAGTGAACCGCCGTATGCGATACCCTTACCAGTGAGAACGCCTGTAAACTCGTTACGGAGTCTCTTATACTGGCCGTACATATAGCCAACCTCACGTGCACCTACACCGATGTCACCTGCAGGAACGTCGGTATTTGCACCGATGTGCTTTGAAAGCTCGGTCATGAAGCTCTGGCAGAAGCGCATGATTTCGCCGTTGCTGCGACCTCTCGGGTCAAAGTCAGAGCCGCCCTTACCGCCGCCCATAGGAAGACCGGTAAGACTATTCTTAAATGTCTGTTCAAAACCGAGGAACTTGATGATTGATGAGTTAACCGACGGATGGAAACGGATACCACCCTTGTACGGGCCGATTGCAGAATTGAACTGAACACGGTAGCCGCGGTTAACCTGAACCTTTCCATTATCATCTACCCATGAAACGCGGAAGCTGATGAAACGTTCGGGCTCAACGATGCGTTCCATAACGCCGTTTTCTTCGAACTTTGAATCCTGCTCAATAACCGGCTCGAGAGATTCAAAAACCTCACGTACGGTCTGCAAGAATTCTTTTTCGCCGGGATTGCGAGCTTCAACACTGTCGTAAACTCGCTGTAAGTAAGCTGACTTAAACATTGATACATACCTCCAAATAACTTTATTCCTACACATTATATAAGAATAAGAAAAAATATATTAAAGAATACTACCAAATACGTCATTCGTCAATAGAAAATCATAATTTTTTTACAAATAAATCGATTTTTTAACGACAAATATGTATTTGAAAAGCATTAAATAATCAATAAGTAATTTATACGTTGAATCTGAAAAGAACTATGTCTCCGTCCTTCATTACGTAATCTTTGCCTTCTGAACGGACGAGCCCCTTTTCCTTTGCAGCATTCATTGAGCCGCAGTTCATCAAATCGTCAAAGGAAACAACCTCCGCTCTGATAAACCCACGCTCAAAATCGGTGTGAATTTTACCTGCTGCCTGTGGTGCCTTTGTGCCGTTTTTGATTGTCCATGCACGAACCTCGGGCTGTCCTGCCGTCAGGTAGGAAATGAGTCCAAGCAAGGAATAGCACTTGGTTATAAGACGATCAAGCCCCGATTGTTCGAGTCCGATTTCTTCGAGGAACATAACCTTTTCCTCATCGGACATATCGCTAATCTGCGCCTCTAATTCAGCGCAAATGGGCAGACATTCCGCCTTTTCTTCAGCAGCAAGCTGCTTTATTTTAAGATAGCGCTCGTTGCTGTCAATACCGCTCGAAAAGTCCTCTTCGCTCATATTACAAGCATAGATAACCGGCTTTGACGATAAAAGTGCCGTTGTCGCAATAACCTCGTCACCGAGTTCGTCACGGTCAATTGAACGGGCAGGTTTACCACTCTCTAAATGAGCATAAAGACGCTTTAAAAAGTCGAGTTCAGCTTGCAGTGACTTGTCACCTTTAAGTGCCTTTGCGGTTTTATCAATTCGGCGCTGAACCATTTCCATATCAGAGAATACAAGCTCTAAATTGATAATTTCGATATCGCGCATCGGGTCAACTGAACCCTCAACGTGAATAATGTCGGTGCTGTCAAAGCAACGTACAACGTGAACGATAGCATCAACCTCACGGATATTTGAAAGGAATTTATTTCCAAGTCCTTCGCCCTTTGATGCGCCCTTTACAAGTCCCGCAATATCAACAAACTCGATTGTTGCAGGGGTGAACTTTACGGGATTATACATTTCCTTTAAGCTTTCGAGACGCTTATCAGGTACCGAAACAATGCCAACGTTCGGCTCGATGGTACAGAACGGATAATTCGCCGATTGAGCTCCGGCGTTAGTTATCGCATTAAAAAGCGTAGATTTCCCTACATTTGGAAGACCTACCATTCCAAGTTTCACAAAAAATCATTCCTTTTGAAAAAATATCTGGTTTTAAAACAAATTCTGTGACAAACAAACACAAAATAATAAAATCAACTGAAATTATAATAAAATAAAACCTATCAATTTCAGGAGATTGCAATGGACCATTTAAAACACAAAGAAAAGGTTGAACGTCAGATTGAAAAATGGTTATTTATAACCGTTCTTCTGCTTTCGGTCTTTTTCTTCTTAATAACGGCTTTTGAAGTGCCAAAAAAATTCTTTATCAAATACAATTATACCGAATCGAACGATTTAATTACCGCCGATGCGAGTTCCGAAAATCCGTATCTTAACGGTGAAATTGAATCGTCAGGGCTAATTAACATCAACCTGGCTACCACAGAAACTCTCAAACAGCTTAAAGGCATAGGCGACGTAAAAGCACAAGCAATTATTGATTACCGAAACGAAAACGGTAGATTCAAAAACATCAATGAGATCCTAAACGTTAAAGGCATCGGCGAAAAAACGTTTGAAAAGATCAAGGATCATATCACCGTTTGATTGACTTTGCAGCTGAAAATCCTGCTTTATATCCGCTTGTCCACGCCCACTGTAAATTAAATCCGCCGCAATCCCCTGTCACATCAAGCACTTCGCCACAAGCGAAAAGCCCCTTACACAAAGTGGATTGCATAGTTTCACAATTAAATCTATTAAGCTCAATTCCTCCTCCTGTTACCTGCGCGTATTCAAATCCGCGTACACCGGTAACTTTGAGTTGGAATTTTTTAATTTTGCTGACAATCGCTCTGATTTCTTTCTCATTCAGATTCGATGCAGAATCCGAGAGTTGAAATCCTGCTGACTTGATAATCGTTTGACCTATTCTTTTATTCAGCATACCGATAAAAAGGTTTTCGAGCTTATCCTCATAAACTGAGTTTAAACGATTTTTTACCATCAAAACAACATTTTCAAAATCGTATTCGGGCATAAAATCAATGCTAAACTGGGCATTATCGCCATTTCCTTGAAGCATTTGAGAAAGCTGTAGGACGGGCGGTCCAGATAATCCATATTCGGTAAAAAGAATTTCGCCAAAATCGGATTTTTTACTATTTCCGACCTTTATGGTGAGGATAACATCGGTCTTAATCCCTTTTAGTGCCTTGATGAGATTAAATTCAGTTTTTACCGCCGTAATGCATGGATATAACGGTGTACACGCGTGTCCATATTGTTTAAGAAAATTGTACCCGTCCCTGCAACCGCCGAGCTTATCGGAAGCAGCACCACCTGCGGCAATAATAACAGTAGATGAAGTATATGACGAAAGATTAGTCATTATATTAAATGAATCGTTTGATTTTTCGAGTCTTTCGACCCTTTCATTGCAACGAATATCAACAGCAAGTCGTTCGCACTCGTATCTTAACGCATCGAGAACCGACGACGCTTGTAGGGAATAAGGATATATTTTACCCTTTTCCTCTTCCTTAAACAATACGCCGATGCTTTCGAAAAAGTCCCTTGTATCATTTAAGTCAAATCCGTCAAAAAAGGCGAAAAAAGCTTTAACCGATGAATAATAATGCTCGGCCGAAATATCTGCGTTGGTGATATTGCAACGGCCGTTACCCGTATTTATGAGCTTTTTTCCTACCCTATCATTCTTTTCAATTACAAGGATATTTATATCCTGTCGGGCTCGTTTTGCAGAAATGGCAGCAATTAAACCTGATGCTCCGCCACCTATAATGCAAACATCATATACTGTCATAAATCCCTCACATAATGGTATGGCTGCCTAAAATTTTTAAGCAGCCATATTATTAAGCAATATAAATTATTTAATAAATGCGTCGTGAACTGCCTTAACTGCCTTTTTAGAATCGTTGATGTCGATGAGAACGGAAATTCTGATTTCGCTGGTGTTAATCATCTGAATATTGATATCGGCAGCATAAAGCGCTTCGAACATTTTTGCAGCAACGTTAGGATGAGTTTCCATACCGCTACCTACGATTGAAACCTTTGAAATATTATTGTCGCAGGAAACCTTTGCCTTTGCATCAAATGCAGTAACTACTTCCATAGCAATATCCTGCTGATCCTTGCTGACGGTGAAGGTAATATCCTTTGTGCCGTCTCTACCAACAGACTGAAGGATAATATCAACGTTAACGTGCTTCTGTGCCAAACGGTCAAAGAGCTTGAATGCTACGCCGGGTACATCTTCGAGTCCCACTATTGAAATACGAGTAATATTGTCGTCCTTTGCTACGCCTCTGATAATTGTCTTTTCCACGGTTAATTTCTCCTTTACCATTGTTCCCTTTTGGTTTGTGATACTTGAAAGTACTTCGAGCTCAATTCCATATTTTTGAGCCATTTCTACCGAGCGGTTGTGTAATACCTGCGCACCTAAGGTTGCAAGTTCGAGCATTTCGTTATAGCTAACCTCATCCTGTTTCACTGCGTTGGGCACCAAACGAGGATCGGCTGTATATACACCGTCAACGTCGGTGAAAATCTGGCATTTTTCGGCCTTTAATGCAACTGCCAATGCAACAGCGCTAGTGTCCGAGCCGCCACGACCGAGTGTCGTAATATCATCAAACTTGTTAATGCCTTGGAATCCTGCAACGATGAGAATATTTCTCTGAGAAAGTTCGGCAGTCATTCTTTCGGTATCTACTGTCTTGATACGGGCATTTCCGTAAATCGAATCGGTATGAACTCCAACCTGCCATCCGAGCAAGGATTTTACCGGAAGTCCGTGTTTTTCGATTGCCATAGCGAGTAAAGCAATAGAAATCTGTTCTCCTGCGGAAAGGAGCATATCCATTTCGCGCTTTGATGCGTTAGGATTGATTTCCTTCGCCTTGTCGATAAGGTCGTCGGTGGTATCACCCTGAGCAGAAACAACAACTACTACATCGTGACCCGATCTGTATGTGTCGGCAATAATGCCTGCTACGCGATTAACGCGTTCAGCGTCGGCTACCGAGCTTCCACCGAATTTTTGAACAATAATTGACATAATTAAACCATTTCCCCTCTTATATCATTACAGAATGTGAATAACAGCATCGGCTTTGAGTCCGGATTTTTCCAAACTGTTTCTAAGCTCACGCTCGATGTTCTCACCTGTAACAAATGCTATTTCGTTGCCCTCATCGGACAGGAACTGAACGTCACCGAAATTATCAACAACCAGCTTTTTATCAGCGTTGTAATCATCGGTTTTTGCTCGTATAAACAATCTCGTTTTTATATCGAGATAATTGACAACATAGTTATCCTCGGCAGGTGCCCAGTCGAGATATTTTCTCGCCTTCATGTGCTTGACGCAGTCGATTACGTCAGCAACAACCGCACTTGCGGTAGGAAGCTTACCTGCGCCGCGACCATAGAACATTACTTCGCCGGTAGCGTCGCCATTTACCATTATTGCATTAAATACATCGTCAACAAGCGAAAGCTGACTTTCATTTGATACAAACGCAGGATAAACAGTAACGGCAATCTTTCCGCTTTCGAGAATGGATACCTTTCCGAGAAGTTTTATAACTCCGCCCCATTTTGACGCATATTCAACGTCGCGAAGGGTGATGTTTGAAATACCTTCGGTATATACACTATCGGGATAAACGTGCTTTCCAAAAGCAAGAGATGCTAAAATACAAATCTTTCTGCACGCGTCATGACCTTCAACGTCGGCAGTCGGATCCTTTTCAGCGTAACCGAGCTGCTGAGCTATTGCAAGTGCATCCTTAAAATCGGTATTATCCTTTATCATTTTAGTCATAATAAAGTTAGTTGTTCCATTTAAAATACCGATTACATCGCAAATTTTATTAGCTGCTAAACACTGCGTCATAGGACGGATAATAGGAATACCGCCACCAACACTCGCTTCGAATAAGAAGTTGAGATTATTTTCCTTTGCTATTGTGACGAGCTCCTGTCCGTGCTTTGCTACAAGTTCTTTATTCGAGGTAACAACGCTCTTTCCTGCCAACAGACAAGATTTTACGAAATCGTAGGCAGGTTTAACTCCACCCATGGTTTCGACAACAATTTTTACACTCTCGTCATTAAGGATATCATTAAAATCCTTTGTAAATCGGTCGCTCAAAGGGCTGTCGGGAAATTCGCGCAAATCCAAAATATGTTTTATATTTATTTCCTCGGCGGCACGACTTGTAATTCCGTCGTGGTTATGTAATAAAACCTCGACAACTCCCGAACCGACAACGCCGTGTCCCATAATTGCTATATTTATCATAATATCACCTTTAACCTAATATCTGTGTGACAGAAACAACGCCGTCAACCGTTTTTAACATCTCGACCATTTCGGAAATATTCAGGTCGTCCGAACCGGATCTGAAACTGACCGATAACGAGGCACGTCCACCATTTGGAATATCCTGATAAACAGTGAGAATATTTGCGCCCAGTTTATAAAGCGCATTGACAAACTGCATCATTACTCCTGCGCGGTCCTCTAATATAATATGTAGTGTGAAAATATGCCCTTCGTAGCGCTCGTTGTAATCAAAGACGCTGTCCTTATATTTATAAAAGGCACTTCGCGATACTCCGGCAAGCTTGGCGGCTTCGGTTGCATTCTTTACAACACCGTCGGCAATCATCTTTTTCGCTTCAAGCACCCTTGTATAAACGTCGGGCAATATTTTACTGTCAATAAGCAAAAACTTTCCCATTCTGTCCCCCGTAAAAATACAAGTGTTTTTCGAATAAAAACATTATAGCATAACAGTCCTCGTTTTTTCAAGTGCAAAATAATTATAAAAATTCTCAGTAAAATAAGTAAAATACATACATTTTAACTAATAAAAAAACATAAAAAAGCACCCTCCTTGATTAAGGAAGGTGCTTTTTGCAATTAGTCGTCGTTATCGTTATTACATTTTGAACAAGAATGGGTATTATTACAGCCGCAAATTCCGCCTCTGCACTCTCTCGGTGGGAAAAAGTCGTCGGTCGGGAAATCGAGTCTGCTGAATACTTCGCAGGGATTATCAGTCGAGTTGCTGCATTCCTTTTCGGGTATGCAGAAATCATAAACAGGAATAAGCATTTGAACGTTTCTGATAAGCTGTACGATGGTGAAAAGTCCGAGTGTTACAAATACGGCTTTTTCACCTGAATTATAACTTTCTCTTACTTCTCCGCCAAGCTTGTCGCAAATTCTTCTCGGCACCGGACAATGACAGGTGCTGTTGCATACCGTCTTTATCGCAGCACTGAGCGGAATCGGGTCAACACACTCAACAACGCATTTCGGCAGATTGCTTCTAGGCGATGACTGATTATCATTCTCGCAGTCAAGCGCATACTCGTTTGAGAACACCTTCACCTTACCCTCACTGCCGTAAAGAATGACCTTCTTGTTATAAAATGCCACACCTTCAATAGAAACGGGTGATGAATGCTGACTCATAAACAAATCAAATTTAAGCACAAAAAAGAAGGTTAGGTCACAGGAATAATAACCTCTGTTAAGATGTACCGGTTCAACATCAATATACACGTTTTCAACCTCTGCGCATTTACAACGGATTGTCGTAGCACGAGCAATCATTTCGTCAACCCGGGGTGAAAAATAGACCTCGATATCATCCAAACAATCCCTGTCACAGCACGAGTCGTAAACCCTTCCCCCATCTATACAAACCGCTTCTCTAAAATCGCCGTTTGCACTGATTTCAGCCATAAAATGAACCTCCCCAACAATATTAGTGAAGAAACAATCGGTATGAACCATACCTGAAACTTCTATAATATTCTATGTTGAAGAGGTTGTATTGTGACTAAAAACATTAAATTTTTTCCAGTTTTGCGAAATTCGCCATAACCTTTTTTGTTCCAACCGAGTCAAAGGCGATTTCAAGCATTGAATCGTTACCCATCGGTATTACAGAGGTAATCATGCCTTCGCCAAAAGTCTTATGCTTAATTCGTTCACCAACTGAATAAACAGTTTTCGGTGCTGCGGCTTTTTTCTCAAATGACGGTTTCGGCATCTGTGTCTTTGGCTGATTATATGAACTAGAAGCGGAATAACCGCTACCACCGCGACCGGACGAGTATCCGACTGAAGAATAGCCACCTGACGAGTAGCCACCCGAATTACGACCGTCAAATCCGCCCACATTTCTACTTCCAAAGCCGCCCGAAAAACCGGCAACAAACGAAGAACTCTTACGTTCAATTAGATGTTCATCAATCTCACCGATAAAGCGCGATTCCCTCATTCTCTCAGTTCTGCCAAAGAGCATTCGCTGATACGCATTGGAAATATAAAGCTTCTGCTTAGCACGGGTAATACCAACGTAAGCGAGTCGACGCTCTTCCTCAATTTCGGCATCACCGGCATAAATCGACTGACTACCGGGAAAAATCCCTTCCTCTACACCTATTATATATACAATAGGATATTCGAGTCCCTTTGCCGTGTGCATGGTCATCAGCGAAACACGATTATCGTCGTCGGCATCGTCGCGGTCCATATCGGTGATAAGCGAAATTTCCTCTAAAAATCCCGAAAGTGTCGCGTTCTCGTTTTCTTCCTCGTATTTAACGATACTTGATAAAAGTTCGTTTACGTTCTCGATTTTATCCTTGCCTTCGTCGCCCAAATTTCTGAGAGAAAGAATATATCCCGTATCGTCAAGCACCTTGTTAAAAATTTCGTGCAGCTGAGCATTTTCGGCGAATTCGGATAAATTATCAATCATATTCGCGAAGCTGATGAGCTTAGTTGCCGCCGTTTTCAATGTTGCGTATTGGTCGGCATTTCGCATAATTTCGAGAATGGGCATATTCAGCTGATACGAAAGCTCGGTCATTTTGCCAACAGTTGTAGCGCCGATGCTTCTCTTTGGCTCGTTTATAATTCGTGTCAGAGCAACGTTATCTCTTACATTATTTATAAGGTTAAGATATGCCAAAATATCCTTGATTTCTTTTCTGTCAAAGAACTTTAATCCGCCATAAACGCGGTACTTTATTCCCGAGCGTGAAAATACATTTTCCACCGCATTCGATTGCGCGTTCATTCGGTAAATTACGGCAAAATCCGATTCCTTGTACCCGCTATTCATATTATCAAGTATTGAATCGGCAACAAAACGCGCTTCATCCTGTTCATTTTGAGCGGTGTAAATGATAATTTTTTCGCCGTTACCCTTATCGGTCCAAAGGTGTTTACCCTTTCTACTGCGATTATTTGCGATAACCGAGTTTGCGGCATCGAGAATATTTCCTGTTGAGCGGTAATTCTGTTCAAGTCGGATTACCCTGCAATCCTTGTACTGACTCTCGAAGGAAAGAATATTCTCGATTGTAGCCCCTCTGAATCGGTAAATACTTTGGTCATCGTCACCGACAACGCAAATATTTTCGTGCTTTTCGGAAATTAGCTTCGCGAGAACATACTGAGCATAGTTAGTGTCCTGATACTCGTCAATCATTACGTATCTGAACTTATTTCGGTAATATTCAAGCACATCATCGTTTTCTTCAAGCAGTACGATTGTATTATAGATAAGGTCGTCAAAGTCCATTGCATCATTAGAGACAAGCGCCTTTTGATACTCCTGATACGCTCGTGCAATCAAAGTCTTTCGCACGTCAGACGAAGCGCCGTTCGCATACTCTTCGGGTGAAATGAGCGAATCCTTCGCTCGACTGATTTCGGTCAAAACCGAGCGGTGAGGAAGCATTTTTTCATCAATATTGAGCTGTTTGAGAATCTCCTTCATCAGCTTTCGCTGGTCGTTGGTATCGTAAATAGTAAACCTGTCCGAAAAGCCGATTTTATCCGCAAAGCGTCTCAGTATTCGAGCACAGGTTGAGTGAAAGGTAGCCGCCCAAATTTCATTTGAACCCTCACCAACCGCCTTTTCGAGTCGTTCTTTCAGCTCGCGTGCCGCCTTGTTAGTAAAGGTTATCGCGAGAATATTCCAAGGGGCAATCGGTCTTACCGCCGCGAATGACGGAAACTCGCATTTGCCATCAAGACAGTCTCTCAATCTCTCAACATCGGCTTCGGTTACTTCGCCGCAATCAGCACCATACGCCTCACCAAACTTTATCATATTCACAATGCGGTTGATGAGCACGGTTGTCTTTCCGCTTCCGGCTCCCGAGAGAATCAAAAGCGGTCCATTAACAGAAGTAACCGCCTCAAACTGCATGCTGTTGAGACGGGAAAACTCCTTTTCAATTATCTTGTTTCTTAAATCACAAAATTCTCTTTTTAAATTCATTTTTTACTCACTTAATTTCAATATTGCATAGCTCAACATAGCCGTTTTCGTCGACAATATCATCCGAAATGGCTAATTTAATGGGTGTATCGCCCAAAAACATAGATGCTTTTAAAGTATAATTACCCTTTCTTACATCGCCAAAATCGAGATTGCAATCGCAAACAGTAATTGTATGCGGCATAAACATACGGTTATCAAAATTGGTGGCAGTAGATTCGTACTCGCCATTTTCTCCAACGAGCTTAAATTTCAAATCAAACTTCTTGTAAGCGGGTGCGGAACCGATATTTTCAAAAAAGCACCTTGCATTAAACTTGCCGCTACTGATACTGTCATCAATTTTAATCGAATTAAAACAATACCAATACCCAAGCTTGTTACCCATTATAACGGCAAGTTCCTTATTTTCTCCGAGCCACTGTCTAGGAAATCCGTGAAATCCTGCATAAGTTGCATGAGCACCCTCACAAGCGGCCAAGAAGGGCCAACCCTCATTGTAGACACCCTCTATTTTAGTTGTGCCGTAGTGTTCAAGCTCCAAAATCGTCGGAAAATGACGCCAAGCGCGGTCAAAAATTTCACCCGAGCGCAAGGTATCAAATCCGTATTTCATGGCAAACCATTTAACGCTAACACCATCATCGCGGATAGTAATATTATTATCAATAATATAGTTTAGCAGCTTGTCATTACATTCGGTGTCAACTCGGCTGCCTATAATATCGTCGCTGACAGCAAGCTGTGTCGTATAGTTGCGCAAATAAATATCGATATGATCCTTTAAGGTCTCAAAGGGCCAATCCTTTTTACTCGAACAGCAACAGTGTCCCTCTCCCCAATCGCCGTAGCTGCCAATGTCTATGTAAATAACGTCGTCCCTTTTATCATATCTTTCGGCAAATGCCTTGTGAAATTTTTCGAGCTTTTCGAGAAAGATTTTGTCGCTGTATTCCGGCTCAAAATAGCCGTTAATCATCCGTCCTTCTGCGCCCAAATCAAATACCCATTTCGGCGTTGCATAAGGTAAATCGTCATCGGTTTCCTTACAGGTTATACGGAAGGCAAAGCGATATTTGCCCTCGTAACGACGGATGATTTTATCAATGATTTCCCAATTATATTCATTTTCCTTCGGCTCGAGAAATGCCCACGCAAGACGCATATAAATATGGTCGAGAAACGGAAAATCCTCGAGCATATCATCTTCGCGAAGCTTGTAGCCGTAATTTAAGAGCTGATTATCGTAAAAATGAATATACCAACCCTTATCAGGATTTTCGCAAAGCTTGTTTTCGTCGCGTTTGTTTTTTAAATCAATAAGCGGCATAATATTTACCTCACGTGTTTATAAATATTCCCTGTCAATGTTTATCACGCATACAAAGGTAGCGTCAATTTCACTTAGCTTAGCTTGAATAACATCAATCATTTCGCGGTCACTCATTTCGACCTCGTACGGCTTAACAATGTCAAAAATGATATTTACCCTTTTTTCGCCGTCAACAATTCTCAAATCGTGATAATGTAAGCGGTTATCAATCGATGGTAGGATTTCATTCAAAATTGATGCAATTGCATTTCTCTTTTCGCATTCGGTTGCAATCGGGTCCATATGTATAACAAGCTCAACCCCTGTTTTTTCAAAAACGTCCTTTTCACAGGCGTCGATTATTTCGTGGCAGCTTATTACGTCAACCGTATCGGGCACCTCGACGTGAAGCGAAGCAAAGCAACGTCCGGGACCGTAATCGTGAATAATAAGGTCGTGCATTCCGACAAAAGCATCATTTTCTAACACAGCCGATTTAATTTCACTAACAAGCTCGGGCTCGGGCTGGGTACCTAAAAGAGGACTGAGCATTTCTTTTGCGGTAGAAAATCCGCCATACATAATAAATATTGCCACAAGAACACCGACATACCCGTCTAAATTAAGACCAAAAGCCATGCTGATAAGCGAGGTCAGTAAAACTGCCGAAGTTGCAACAACGTCATTTATTGAGTCCTTTGCGGTGGCTTTTAATGCTGTTGAATTGATTATGTCGCCAAGCTTATTGTTGAAAAGTCCGAGCCAAAACTTAACAATTATCGAAAGAACAAGTACAACAAGTGTAACTGCATTTACGTGAATATCCTCGGGGTTAAAAATCTTTTCAACCGATGAAGTAAGTAGCTCAAAACCAACAACAATAATTACAACCGAAACGATAAACGCCGACATATATTCCATTCGACCGTGACCGAAGGGATGGTCCTTGTCGGGCGATTTTGATGCGAGTTTAAATCCAAGCAGAGTTACGACCGATGAGCCCATATCCGAAAGATTGTTAAAAGCATCGGCTGTAATAGCAATACTGCCCGAAAGAATACCCGCAACGAGCTTTATCGTAAACAAAATCAAATTACATGCAATTCCGACCAAACCGCCTAAATTACCATAACTTTTACGGACATTTTTATCTTTTATATCATCGCTGTTTTTTACAAAAAGATTGATAAGTAATTTTGTCATATAAATTCACTACCAATTAAAATTTTGAGCCCTTTGACCCCTTTGAGCCGAATGAGCCGACACCGTCAAGAATGTTAGTATCATAAGTAAACATAAGCTGCTTTTTGGCTCTGTCGCGCTTAAATCCGAGGGCAATCATATCGTCGAGAAGCTCCTTATACTTCTTGCCCGTAGCTTCCCAAAGATAAAAGGCAAGTGAGCCGGGAATTGTATTCGCCTCGTTCACATAAACCTTATTGTTATCGGCGGTATCAAGCAAAAAGTCGATACGAACAACGCCATTGCAACCAACTGCTTTAAACGCCTTACAGGCATAATCCTTGATTTCGGCCGCCTTTTCCTCCGTTATTTCAGCGGGAAGCTTTCGCTTCAAGGTCTGCATTCCCTTTGACGATGACGAGTCGCTTATATACTTATCCTTATACGAAAGAATGTCACCCGTCATAACCGGCTCCTCACATTCGGACGCCTTGCATTCGTCCATATCGCCGAGCACCGAGCAGTTAATTTCTCTAAGCGAGGTTACTGCGCGTTCAACAAGTATTTTCTGTGCAAACGAGGTTGCGAGATCAACCGCTTCTTCGAGTGAACGTCTGTCCTTCGCCTTACTGATTCCGACCGATGAGCCGAGGTTTGCCGGCTTTACGATTACTGGATAGCTGAATGCTGACTCGATTTTTTCGACTATATTATCCTTGTCGGTAGCCCATTCCTTGCCGAAAAATGTAACGTAAGGCAATACGGGAATACCTGCGGCACTGAGAACATCCTTAAACACCGCCTTATCCATTCCGACAGCGGCTGACAAAATGTCACAACCAACGTAAGGAACACCCAAAAGCTCGAACCAACCCGAAAGCGCTCCGTCCTCAACGTTTGTTCCGTGGACAATCGGGAACGCAATATCAAACGAGTTTATCGGCTTTCTGCGACCAAATCCACCCTTTTTGGAATAAATACAAACGGTATCTCCGTCACGGGTAATCATAACGTCCTCAAATTCGTCCTTGAGCGTAGCAAGCGACGGTCTGCGGAAGGTTTCGATATCACCGAGCTTTTCTCCATAAAGCATGGCTCCGTCTTTTGTAATATAAATCGGTATTATTTCGTATTTTTCCTTGTCCATGCTGTGCATGGCTTGAACTGCGGAAATTATCGACACCTCGTGTTCAACCGAAACTCCGCCAAAAAAAACAGCAACTTTTGTTTTCATTTTATATAGCCCCTTTTCTTATTTTGCGTAATTATCAGGTAAATCGTTTTCAAATAAAACTGCGTAATTCGAGTCAAGCATATTCTGCATTAAAGCAACCGCATCCTTAAATGATGCGACGACATGAAGGTGATTTTTGTCAAAATCGGTTGTCGCAATCGCATCGGTCATCGGCTTTGACCTTTCTTTACCAACAAGGATGATTTCGTCGCAATATTTGGTGCATTGTAGTCCTAAGTCATAATTGCACTGATATTCTCGCTCGCCAAGTTCAACGAGTCCCGGTGTAACAATCACCTTTTTCATTCCGTCAAACGAGCCGAGAACTCGCACTGCTTCCATGCATCCCTCGGGATTGGCGTTATACGCGTCGTCAATCAAGGTTGCGCCTTTTATAAAGGGTTTTAGCTGCAATCTATGCTCGGTTTGTTCAAGCTTTGACACGGCGAAGATAATATCGCGTTCACCAATTCCAAGCTCAATCGCAATCGCAACCGCACCCGTTATATTGATTACGTTGTGCATACCAAGCAACTTAGTTGAAAGGGTAATTCGATTATCGCCATATACAACGTCAAATTTGGTTCCCGTGGGGCCGCAGGTAATATTTTCGGCTCTGTATCCGCTATCTGAGTTGGCACCATAGGTCACCGAATCGTATTCTCCGCTTTTGGCGTTAATATAACTGTTATCGGCTGAAAGATATACCTTTCCACCTTTTTTCCTTACCGAATCGGCAAGTTCAAACTTTGTCTTTACAATATTCTCAATCGACTTAAATGTGTTGAGATGCTGGGGGCCGACCGAGGTTATCATCGCAATATCGGGCTTTACGATTCGGCAAATTTCGTCAATGTCACCGACGTTTTTTGCTCCCATTTCGCATACGAAAATTTCGGTTTGCGGCTTCATATATTCTCTGATTGTTCTGACTACGCCCATTGGAGTATTGAAGCTACCCGGCGTAAAGCAAACATTGTACTTTTCGTTCAAAATTCGCGCTAAAATATGCTTTGTGCTTGTCTTTCCGTAGCTGCCGGTAATACCAATAATTTTCATCTTGTCAAGAGAACGAAGCTTTTTCTTTGCGTCGCCAATGTACCACAACTTAACTAAATTCTCAATCGGCGCATTGATTAAATTAACCAAAACGGCAACGATTCCCGGAAAATAGAAAAGTGCAAGAACAGCTATAAGCAAATAGCTCGTAACATTTTCAAACAGGAACGCACATACGCACAATGCCGCGAAAATTATCCCTGCCGTAATGTACATTCTCTTTACCCTTGCGGTGAAAACGAGCGGCTTGATTGCCTTTTTCTGAAATGAAAAGGTGTGCATAATCTTAATCAGCGCAAGCACACACACTATCGAGAGTACAAGCCAATCAACTTTAACAAACGAGCAGGAAATCACGAATAAAAAGAATGAAAAAATTGTTTTAAATCCGAAATTTTCCTTTGACCACGATAAATAACGTGAATTAAAATATGAATTCTGTTGCAGCATGTGAAGCTGACGTGTCAGCGCAAACATACCTGCAACCGCAGCGATTATAATTGAAATAAGTGTAAGCATCTACTTATCCCCCAAAGAAACTGTTTAGTATCGCATGGACCTCGTAGGGTCGCTCAACAAACGAAAAATGTCCGACTCCTTTGATTACACAAAGTCCCGAATCCTTGATTTCACTCTCCATAATATGCGCGTCACGAAGCGGTGTCGCCGTATCGTTTTCGCCCCAAATGAGTAATGTAGGAGCCGTAATTTTGTACATATATGGCACCAAATCCTCGTTTACAACCTTTACCAAGGTTTGACGAAGTACGGGCGGAGCGCTGTTGTAATCAGCCGAGCCAAAATAGCCGCGTGCCTTGTTAAGTGTATTCTCGGAGTAGTTTCGAATAACGGGTAATTGTAAAAACCACTTTACCGTTTTGAATGATGCAACCTTGATTTTCGCCTTTAACGAACGCTTTGGTAAAACACCGGCGCTATCGATTAAAACAATCTTTTTCGGACTGATTCGACCGGTACCCGAAAGCTTTATAATCACTCGACCGCCAAAGGAATGACCGATGATGATATAGTCCTTTAAGCCAAGCTGTTCAATAAATTCAAGAGTAACCTTGCAATATCTTTCGACGTCCCACGGCTCACTAATCATATCACTTTTCCCAAAGCCGGGAAAGTCAATTGAAATCATACGGAATTTATCGCAAAACGCCTTTGTCATAAGATTATATGCATCGCACGAAGAACCCCATCCGTGAAGCATCAAAACAGGAGTTCCCTCGCCTACGTCATTGTAATTTATGTTGATACCATCAATTAAAAGCTGCAATGAAAACATCTTCCTTTATATAAAATCAATATATTATAACAAATATACATACAAATTAAAAGAGAAAAATGTTCGTTAAATAGAAAAAATTTCAAAAAAGCACTTTCAATTCATAAAACTGTATGATATAATCACTATAATTTAAAATAAGTTCAAATGAACCCGAGGAGAGATAATATGTCCGCAAAATACATACCGGGGACTAATTTACCCTTAAATAACGAAACTTCAATGATATTTTCTAATATCGACGTACTTTTTTCAGCAGCAAAAGGGCTCAGTCTTTCACAAGTTACGTCCATTTCCGGTCTTCCTGCTTCAACAGTTCAAAATTGGGTTAAACGCGGCTGGATAAAGGTCACAAACGGTAAAAAATACGAGGAAACGTCCTTTTCACGTATTCTTATTATCAACATTCTGCGTGATACAATTCAGTTAGATAAAATCGATGATTTGCTGAATTTTGTTTGTAACAAATCGGCTGAATCAGGTGATGATATTATCGAGGAGCAGGACCTTTATCATATCCTATGCACCGCTATTATCGACATTGACAGAAGAATTAACTTCACACCCGACAATGTCCCTGCCTATGTTCTCAAACTGCTCGGTGAATACAAAATGCCATCCGCATCATCAAAGGACCGCCTGCAAAAAGGGCTTACAATTATGCTTATGGCATACATCAGCTCAACTGTTAAGAAAAAGGTTGATTTGCTGATTGATGAAATAATTTAACAAAATAAAAGCCCGAAAAGATTGCGACTGCAAAAAATCGTTAATTCTTTTCGGGTTTATATTATTTACTATTTTTTCTGTAATTTAGATAGTCCTGCAAAATAATTGTAGCAGCGGCGCTGTCAATTACCTGCTTTCTCTTTCTTCCTCTAACGTTGGTATCATTGAGATTAGATGCGGCGATAATCGTGGTACATCTTTCGTCCCAAAAATCGACCTTTATGCCTGACTTTTCCTCAATCATTTGAGCAGTATGGCGGCATTCGTCACAGCGGTAGCCCTGACTTCCGTCCATGTTTTTTGGCAGACCGACTACAATCAGCTCGACCATATTTTCCTTTGCTACACTAATGATTTTATCAACCAAACGTTCTTCATTTCTCTCGAAAATAACTTCCTTAGGAAAAGCAAGGGTCTCGCCCTTGTCACAAACGGCAATACCCGTTCGTGCTAATCCTAAATCAGCCGACATAATTATCAATACCTACACCTCACATTGTTTCGGGAGTAGTAATTTTGAGCATATTGAGCACGTTACAGATAACCTGCTTTGTGCATTTGCAGAGGAATAAACGCGCCTTCATAAGCTCACGGTCATCACAACGAACATGACAAGCATTATAGAACTTGTGGAACAATGTAGCAACGTCGTATGAGTAACGAGTAATCTTTGACGGGTCGTACTTTTTGGCCGACAAAATAATCTCTTCGTCAAGGGTAGAAAGCAGACGGATAAGTTCCCTTTCCTCGCTTGATTTAAGGAGAGTGAGGTCGACATTTTTAAGCATTTCATCGATATTCTCGGTTTCGCCGATATTCTTCATAATGCTGCAAATTCGCGCATTGGCATATTGAACGTAGTAAACAGGATTCTCTGACGACTGCTCGATTGCTAAATCGAGGTCAAATTCGAGATGGCTATTCGGCTCGCGAAGGTTAAAGAAGAAACGTGCTGCATCAATCGGAATTTCGTCAAGCAGTGTTTCGAGTGTAATTGCCTTTCCCGAGCGCTTTGAAAGCTTGTAAGTTTCGCCATTTTTAACCAGACGAACCATCTGCATAATAATAACGTCAAAACGAGTCGAATCGACACCGAGTGCTTCCAAAGCGGCTCTCATGCGCGGAACGTAGCCATGATGGTCGGCGCCGAGGACGTCGATAGCAATGTCAAATTTACGTTCCTCAAGCTTATTGTAATGATAAGCAATATCGGGGACAACGTATGTCGGAACACCGTTTGCACGGACGAGAACTCTGTCCTTATCCTCGCCAAATGTAGTCGAGCGGAACCAGATAGCTCCCTCCTGCTCGTAGGTGTGACCCTTATCGGTAAGTGTATTTACAATGGTATTGATGGCTCCGTTATTGTGAAGTGTGCTTTCGAGGAACCATTTGTCAAACTCAATTCTGTACTTTTTAAGGTCGTCGTGAAGCTTCTGAATGTTAAGCGGAAGGGCAAAATCACAGAGCGCCTGCTTTCTTTCCTCCGAATCAGCATTCACGTACTTGTCCCCGTGAATTTCCGCAAAATTCTTTGCGTGCTGGACAATGTCGTCACCAAGATATGCGTCCTCGGGAATTTCGACTGTAGAATCATAAATCTGTAAATAACGTGCTTCAAGAGAAACCTTGAATTTTTCAATCTGATTTCCTGCGTCGTTGACGTAGAATTCGCGGGCAACCTCGTATCCGGCAAAGTCCATTACCGATGCCAAGCAGTCACCGATGGCGCCGCCACGTGCGTTTCCGATATGCATAGGTCCGGTCGGGTTTGCCGAAACAAATTCGATGAGAACGCGCTTTTTCTGACCATAATCAGAGCGGCCGTAATCGTCACCCTCCTCGTCGATGTTAAGGAGAATATCGGCATAATACTTATCATTTAGATAGAAATTCAAAAATCCGGGACCTGCAATTTCGCATATGTCAATGTATGTGTCGGTGAAGTCAAATCTCTCATGAAGTGCAGCAGCAATCTTTACCGGTGGCATTCTGAGCGCCTTTGCCCATGCCATTGCGGCATTGACTGCATAATCGCCGTGCTGTCTGTCGGCAGGAATTTCTACGTTGAACGAAGGTAACTCGGCACCGGCAGGAAAAATCCCGTCAGCAATCGCCTTGTTAGCCGCATTCATTACTATTTCTTTAATATCCGATTTTGATTTGTTAACCGTCTTTGACATTTTTTATTTATACCTCTCTAATTTTTATCGTTACTTTATTTTCGCTTAAAACCGATGCGTTTACGTCAAGCGTATATGACATTGAAATTTTACCGCCGCTATCGCTCAGCTCGTTATTAACCTCATTACAGTAAACGCCTAAAAGAATGTCACCAAACTGTGTTCTGTAATGACACATATTTCGTTCGCCCTCGGTCATAATCAGCTTTGACGAGCCCTCGCCATTTCGGGTAATCGTAACCGATTTATCGTCAACCTTAATCATGGTTTTAATAACGGCAGTTTTATCCTCCGACATTTCGTCATAAAGCAAAACCCATCGACCGTTTACTCTCGAATAGTTGCCGGTCGTCGTAAGCTCAATATTGCTTTTATCGCCATCGGTTGTAATTTCGCTCGAAATTACAAATACATACTTTTTCTTTTCCATATCAGTATTTTTCTATATCAATCTTTTGCAGGTCGAAATCGAGACTCTTTCCAAGTAGAATTTCGGACGTTTGCATAAACGTTTGAGTCGTATCACTGACAAAAAAGTGACTTTCGCCCTTTTTCTCGGCAAGCATATCGCCGTTTGTAAGAATATCTTTCACCTTCAAAGCGGCGGCTTCACCGGTGTTTATAAGTGTAACCCCTTCGCCCATAACCTTTTTGATTATTGGCGATAATATCGGGTAGTGAGTGCAACCAAGTATCAGCGTATCGATATTCTTATCGGCAAAAACGTCTAAATACCGCCTGACAATCCCTTCAACAAGCGGGTCATTCGAGTCAATAAAACCCGACTCAACAAATGGAACAAAAAGTGAACACGCCTGCTCAAATACTTGAATATCCTTATCAATTCCGACAATTCTATTCTTATATGCGTGACTTGCAACTGTTGCAGCCGTACCTATTACACCGATATTTCCGTTTTTGGTCGTTTTTGCCGCCATTTCGGAAGCAGGAGTGACCACCTCGACAAAAGGAATATCAAGCCCATCAGCCGCAGATGAAGCTACCGAGCTAACAGTACCGCAAGCCGCTACAATAATCTTCACATTATGCGATTTTAAAAAATTTATGTCCTGTTTAGCATATCTGATTATTGTTTCGTTGCTACGGCTACCATAGGGAACTCGACCCGTATCGCCAAAATAAACAATGCTTTCATCAGGTAAATATTTATGTATCTGACTTACAACTGTGAGACCGCCGAGCCCCGAATCAAAGGCACCGATTGAACCATTATTCATAAATAATCACCCTTCTAAAAATTAAATCCATTTATTATATCATATATTGTCTATAATTTCAAATACAAAAAAATGTCGTTTTGTGATTAAAAATCACATATTTTGTCAAAACCTATTTTATTTATTATAATAAACCATAATGTGACGAAAAGGAATACTTATATATGAAAAATAATGTTTATTATAATCTGAGAGCTCTCCGAGATTCTCATAATCTTACACAGCAAAACGTAGCCGATGTTTTGAATATATCACGTTCATCATACGCTTATTATGAATCGGGTACACACGAGCCATCGCTCGAAACTGTCAGCACATTAGCGAAAATGTATAATGTTTCAATCGACCAAATTGTCAACAGCGATTTTGTTCTCAGAGCACCCGAGGTACCGTATAAGACAATGGAACTTCAATACTTTGACGAGCTGACCGAGGAAGAAAGAGAAATAATTATTAAATACCGCGTTATGTCCGACGAAAACAAAGAACAGATTAAAAAGCAGGTTGACGAACTTAAATAATATGACACATAACCACCGTTTATCAGAAATCAAAGCTGATAGACGGTTTATTTTGTTTAGTAATTGTTGATATTTATAATAAAAGTGATATAATAGTATAGTTAATAAATTTAAAGGGATGATACATAGTGAACAAGGTCGATTCGTTCTTTAACAGTATAAAGGGTAAAAAGGTCGCTTTTTTAGGCATTGGAAAGAGTAATCTTCCGCTGATTTATAAATTTTTAGATAGAGGTATAGAGGTATACGCCTGCGACAAGCGTGACGAATCGTCTATTGACGAAAAAACAGTCACCTCGCTAAAATCAGAAGGTGCGAAATTATTGCTCGGTAATGATTATCTTAAAAATTTAGACGTTGACATTATTTTCAGAACACCGGGAATGAACTATTTTTTGCCCGAACTTTGCGATGCAAGAAATAATGGCATCGTCGTCACCTCCGAAATGGAAGTGTTCTTTGACCTTTGTCCGTGTAAAACTATTGCTGTAACCGGCTCGGACGGCAAAACTACTACAACTACACTCATTGCAACCATTTTAAAGGAACAAGGATACAATGTTCATCTCGGCGGAAATATCGGAACTCCCCTGCTTCCGATTATCGAGCAGGTTGATGAAAATGATATTGCGGTAGTTGAACTCAGCTCATTCCAGCTGATTTCAATGAGAAAAAGCCCCGACATTTCTGTCGTTACCAATGTTGCGCCCAACCATCTCGACGTGCACAAAACCATGGATGAATATATCGAAGCAAAGAAAAACATTCTCATTCACCAAAACGCTTTTTCGCGCACTATTCTCAATATTGACAACGAAATCACAAAATCGTTTGAGACCGACGTCAGAGGCGAAAAGGTGTTTTTCAGCTACAATAACAAGGTCAAGAACGGCGCTTTTCTCGACGGCGATATAATTTGTTACGCTGATAAAAACGGCGTTACTGAGATTATGAATAAGAAGGAAATCAAGCTTCCCGGAGAGCATAATGTAGAAAATTATCTGACCGCTATTTCAGCCGTTTGGGGACTCGCCGACATTGACACAATCGTAAAGGTTGCTCGTGAATTTGGCGGAGTTGAACACCGCATCGAATTTGTCCGCGAACTTGACGGCGTAAAATATTATAACGATTCAATTGCAACTAGTCCTACTCGAACAATTGCAGGGCTCAAAGCATTTAATCAAAAGTTGATTGTACTTGGCGGCGGATATGACAAGCATATTCCATTCGAGCCGCTTGCACCCCATGCAATTGAAAAGATTAAAATTCTTATTCTGACAGGTCCTACCGCAAACGCTATCGAAAAAGCAATCAGAGAATGTGACGGATTTGATAAATGCGGAATGCAAATTATCCACTCAAACAATCTCGAAGAATCGGTGAAAATTGCTCACAAAATGGCGAAATCAGGCGACATTGTTTCACTTAGTCCCGCATGTGCCAGCTTTGACGCATATCCTAACTTTGAGGAACGCGGAAAGCATTATAAGCAACTCGTAAATTCACTTTAAGGAGCTAATAAAAATGGAACTTAAAGAACTTTTAATTAAACTGGCTGACGCTAACGGAGTTTCAGGTCTTGACGATGCACTTGACGTTGCCGAAAAGGAACTATCACCACTCGGAAAGGTCAGCCGTGATAATATGGGCGGAATAGCCGCAGAAATTAAAGGAAAAAAGGATTATACCATTTTGCTCGATGCACATATTGATGAAATCGGTATGATGGTAACCGCAATCGACGACGGGTTTATCCGCGTGGCAAAATGCGGCGGTGTTGACGTCAGGACACTTATCTCGCAGGAGGTCGTAATACACGGAAAAGAGAATGTTTTCGGTGTATTTTGTTCCATTCCTCCACATCTCAAAAAGGATAGCAACGAGATACCCAATATTGACGAAATGGCAATTGATACAGGTCTTTCAAGGGATGAAGCAGAAAAAATTATATCAGTCGGCGACCGCATTTCATTCAGACAGAAGGCAGCTTCGCTCATAGACGATAGAATTACGGGAAAATCGCTTGACAATCGCGCGGGATGTGCTGCCGTTATCGAAGCCGCCAAATTGATTTGCGCTGACGGAGAAGCACCCTGTAACATTATTGTTTCGCTTTCCGCTCAGGAGGAGCTCGGACTTAGAGGAGCCCGAACCGCCACATACAATTACTTTCCTGACCAAGCAATCGTTGTTGACGTTAGCTTCGGTGCATTTCAAGGGATTCCTAGCCAAAAGACAGGCAAACTAACAAAAGGACCGATGATTTGCATTTCACCCATCACTGATCGATTTATGACAAACAGCTTAATAGATATTTGTGAAGAAGAGAATATGCCGTATCAGCGCGAGGTTTGCGGCTCGTCAACAGGCACGAACGCCGATGTTATTTCGGTTACTAAATCAGGTGTCAGAACTGCACTCATATCCATTCCCCTGCTCAATATGCACACAGCGGCAGAGACAATTTCTATGTTGGACGTCGAAAATACGGCAAAACTTATTGCCGACTATGTGAGAAAGGCGGTAAAGTAATATGCTGAATAATTTAAAAGAACTCTGCCTTTTGAACGGCGTTTCGGGAAACGAAGGCAAGGTAGCAGAATATATCGTAAACGAAATCGCCCCTTATGCCGAATGCTATATTGACCCGCTTGGAAACGTTATTGCTCACAAAAAAGGAGCTTCAACATCAAAAAAGCGTGTTTTATTTGATGCACACATGGACGAGGTTGGACTCATTATCACAGATATTAAGGACAACGGAATGCTCACTTTTTCCTGCGTTGGCGGAATAAATACCGAGGTTTTACTTGCAAAACGAGTAAAAATCGGAGACATTTACGGTGTCATTTGCGTAAAGCCGATTCACATGCTTTCAGACGATGAAAAAAAGAAACTACCCGATAAAGACGGTCTTTTGATTGATATCGGCGCATTATCAAAGGATGAAGCTGAAAAATATATCGAAATCGGCAATGTAGCAGTTTTCGATAGCGATTATGTTGAATTTGGCGACAATAAAATTAAGGCAAAGGCAATTGACGACCGACTCGGTTGTGCCATTTTGATTGATATAATTAAGTCTGATTTGCCGTTTGATGCGTGGTTCAGTTTCACTGTTCAGGAGGAGGTCGGACTTCGCGGAGCAAAAACGGCTACATTCAGCGTCGACCCCGATTTTGCCATCGCTATCGAGGCAACAACCGCCTGCGATATTATCGACACGCCCGAAAACAAGTCGGTTTGCAAATTAAACGAAGGTGCGGTTGTTTCCTTCATGGACGGCTCAACACTGTACGAAAAGCAGCTTTTTGATGCGGCAATAAGCACCGCAAATAATATTGGTAAAAAAATCCAGGTGAAACGCGGAACGTCCGGCGGTAACAACGCCGGTGCAATCCACTTAGCAAAAAGCGGAGTTCGTACTGTTTCGCTTTCTATCCCCTGCCGCTATCTACATTCACCCGAATGTGTGATTGATAAGAGGGACATTGAATCGGTAAGGGATATTGCAGTCGGCCTTTTTGAGCAAATGGCTGATGACAAAATATGATTAAATTGCTAGATGGCGAATTACCCGTTTTTCCTGTGTCAGCAGGTCTGGTAAGAATACAGTCGCTATATCGCTCTTATGGGACAAGCTTTGATTTTTTGCGCTTTTATTACCAAATTATTGACGACAAAATCACTGCTATCATGTCCATAATGGATGACAACGCTACCCTCGTTGACGTTAATGCCGACTATGACGAAATTGTCGATTTTTTATCAGTTATCGGTGCCAAAACGGTTTATTCAGAAAGTAAATTGCCACTCGAAATAATTGATAAAGGATACGTTGTTAACAAATTGGTTATGCCAACCGAGGTTGAGTTAAAGGAATGTAAATTATCAAACGTTTACAATATTATGTCAACCTCGTTTCCCCTTCCCGATTTTGATACCTGGTATCCTGATATGTCACACAGAATAAGACATAACGGTGCAGTTGCCTTATCAAATAAATATGGTGCAGCAATCGGATTAAAGGGCGACAACAACGCACTTATCAGCGGAATTTGTATCGATAAAAACGCACGAAATAAAGAGCATGGAAGTCAATTGTTGCAAGAGCTTATCGACAATCTTTCATCAAGCGAAATTTACGCTTTGGTTGATACAAACGGGCCAATTGACTTTTATACAAAAAACGGATTCAGCATAGTTTCTGAATTCAGTACATACAAGGTGAAATAATGGAACAGAACTTTTTTAAAATCAGCGACAGCATAAAAGAATGCGATAAAAAAGCATTGGAATTATGTAAACAAAAATTTAACGAAATTGGCGAAATTACAGAATACAATCAAGTAAAAATGTTGTCGGCGTTCATTAAAAACGGAGTAAGTGAAGCGCATTTTTCGGGTTCAACAGGTTACGGCTACGGCGACCGAGGTCGAGATACGCTTGACCGCGTTTTTGCCGACGCTGTCGGAGCCGAAAGTGCTATTATCAGACATAATTTTGTATGCGGAACCCACGCTCTCACAGTTGCTCTTTTCGGAATGCTGCGCCCAAATGATACCATGCTTTGCGTTACGGGGCGTCCGTACGATACACTCGTTGGCGTTATAGGAATTGATAAGGTAACCGACGGTTCACTTCGCGAATACGGCATAAATTATGAGCAGGTTGACCTTGTTGACGGCGAGGTGGATATTGACTCTGTCGTTGAACGGCTCAAAACCAAATTCTATAAAATGGCGTATATTCAACGTTCATGCGGCTATGCGGTCAGACGACCGCTTGGCACCGATGATATCGAAAAAATCGCAAAAGCGGTAAAATTGGTTTCGCCTGATACGATTGTTATGGTTGATAACTGCTACGGTGAATTTGTTGAAACACGTGAGCCGACCGAATGCGGTGCCGATATTATGGCGGGTTCTCTTATCAAAAATCCTGGCGGTGCAATTGCTCCAACCGGCGGCTATATTGCGGGGAAAGCTACCCTTGTCGAACAATGCGCAAATAGACTTACAGTGCCGGGAATCGGCGGCGAAGTCGGCGCAACGCTCGGTACCAATCGCGAGCTGTATATGGGGCTTTTCAGCGCACCGCACGTTGTCGGTGAAGCGCTCAAAACAGCCGTTTATGCCGCCGCGCTACTCGAAATAATGGGATACGAAACATATCCTAAATACAACGAAAAACGCGCCGATATCATTCAAACCGTCACCCTCGGCGATCCGCAAAAGGTTATAGATTTCTGTAAAGGAATGCAATCAGGTGCACCTGTTGATTCGTATGTTGTACCTGAACCATGGGCAATGCCGGGATACGACTGCGACGTTATTATGGCTGCCGGCGCATTCACTCTCGGCGCTTCAATTGAGCTTTCATGCGATGCACCGCTGAGAGAACCGTACGCAGTATGGATGCAGGGCGGAATAAACTTTCACAGCGCAAAAATGGGTATTCTGCTCGCTGTCGATTCAATGAACAAATAATCATAATGGGGCGTCAATTCACAATGACGCCCCATTTTTTTAATTATACTTATCAAGAATTCGATTTATGTCCCTTCGCAACATATTATACTTTTCTCGCATTTCATTAAGTTCCTCTTGCGAATCCTCAAATAAATCCTGTAACTGCTCACAGGTCGCATCAACTTCATCGTCAGCGCCCATTCCCGATTGTAGCATTCCCGTATCAGAAACGCCCGGTTCGAGTCCTACCCCCTGTGGATAAACAAAAGGTATTCCAAAATATTTACAAAAGCCCCTTGCGGTAAGCTCAGCAAATGTTTGCATACGGACATGAAAAAGTGTAGCATCATCAATATTGTCGTGGAACACAATTTCATCATAAACACATGGGCTTGTCGAATACCTGATTTCGTAAAGACTGCGATTCTGATTAACGTATATGGGATTCGGATAAACCTGCTCACGAAACTCCTTTATATCCTCGGCGCATTGATAGGCCGGCGACGACATAACAGCATTATAAACGAGTAAAACCGAATATCTCGTTTTACCATCAAAGGCGTTTGTGTGGCAAGCATAATGTATATCAGGATTCCACGCGTTTGACTCGGCAACAGCTTCCTGAAAGCTCTTATTTCTATTCCTCTTGTATTCAATACCGCAAGCATCAAAATACCGTTCTAATATGTCCGCATACTCCTGACAATGATCTTTTTCCGTATCACCGTATTCGCATAAATTATACTGCTGAACACTAGGTGAAATATATACCTTTGGCATTTAAAAATACACCTCCAAAGTTATTGTATGAATAAAGAAAAATTATGTCACTAATAAGCGCCAATTAAAAATTTATTATATTGAAAAATTATATATATTATGTTATATTTATATAGAATAACCTTTGGAGGCATATTATGAATAAAACGCTGAAAATTTTATCGTTAATTATGTGCTTAGTGATTTTGATTGGAGTAATTTGTTCCTGCGGCGGGGATGATAAAGGCGGCTCATCAGGCGACGCTAATAGCAACTCTGACGCTAATTTAACCAATTCAACATCCGACGGATCTTCAGAAACTGAATCAGAGGTGATTGATACGCGTTACCGTGCAACCAGAGAGAAAAAGGATGATAAGTTTAAATACAAGAACGTAAAAATCTCCTGCATAGGCGATTCCATCACGCAAGGAGTTTACTTCCCCGGTACATACCGCTACTATTTGTACGAATATCTGTATTCAAACGGTGCAACATTTTCGATGGTCGGTACAAGAATGTCGACAACCGATTACCGCTTACCCGAGAGATATATGGGACACAGCGGCTACGGCGGATGGAAGATTGCTCAAATTACCGAAGCGATGGCAAACTTTGTTGAGTGTGACGCTGACATTTATACCTTTATGATAGGTGTCAACGATTATCTAGGTGGTGAAGACATCGCAAATATTCCAAATAGATATCGTGAAATGCTTGACGCTCTACTCAAATTAAAGCCCAAAGCCACAGTTTATTGCTGTTCTATCGCCCCGACGAGAGAAAAGGTTAATGGCGATAACTTTGAACTTAACAAACAATTACCCACAATTTGCAACGAATATCAGGATAAGGGCTTCAATGTATATCACATCGATACATTCAATTTAGACGGCTGGAAAGAAAATGACTGTTTCTATGAAAAGGATACCGTCCATCCTAACGAATACGGAAACAAGACTATCGGATATGCAATCGGCGACTCAATCCTCGACTATGTGCTCGAAATCAATGACAAAGGTGACAATTCAGCAAAATTAAGCAAAAAAGTTACCGGTATTTCGGTGAATAAAAGCGAAATCGCCCTCGAAGCTTTGGAAGCAACTACTGTAAAAGCAACCGTTTCCCCTTCCGATGCTGAGGTTTTCACAGTATTGTGGAGTTCAAGCGATCCAAAAATTGCGACAGTAAGCAACAGCGGCAGAATCAGAGGAATCAAAAAAGGTACGGCAACCATTACAGCAAAATCGCTTGACGGCGGATTTGAGCAAAATATTAAAGTAACAGTTACTGCTGCTCCAAAGGTGGAAGCAACCGAAATTTTCAGAGATTTTTATGGCAGTCAAGATATTTGGGAGGGCGACACCGATATTGTCAAGAGCGGTTTAAGTACCTGGTTCCCTGGTGAAGCATACACAATTACAACCAAGGAAAGTTTTGATGCATCAAATGGGTTCCTTCTCCACTTTACATACTCAATAAACAATAATACCGACTTAATTATGCCGAATAATTATACCTCATATTCGTACGGCGGATTCTCTGTAAAAATCAAGGATTGTGCAAAGGAGCTTGAACTTTACAAGGATGATAAGCTTATCGGCTCGTACAAGAATGTAGGACTCAATCCCGAAATGGCGGTGTATCAGCTTGAATATCGCGATGGTAAAGCAACCCTTATTTACGCCGGCGAAAAGGTTATCACCGCAAAGGCAAGCAAACCGTCAACAACTCCCATCAGCATTACAACATCTGAAACAGGACGCTGTATTTATGCTACAAACATCAGTCTAAAAAAATTTAACTAATTAGACAAGGAGATAATTAAAATGAATTTCAGAAAAATTATATGTCTTTTGCTTACAGCAATTATGCTTCTGTCATTATGTTCATGCGGAGGCGATAATACAGCCGACTCTTCATCAAAGGATAATACAACATCAATCATAAGCGGTACTGATGAAGGCAATGTTTCAGACAATACTAACAGCGATGCAACCTCAAGTGCTGACACGCGTTATCGCGCAACCCGTGCCGAAAAGCCCGCTAATTTCAAATATAAAAACGTTCGTATTGCATGTATTGGTGACTCGATTACTCAGGGTACCGGTACATACAGCGCATACAGATACTATCTCTATCGTAACCTCATTTCAGCAGGTGCAACATTCACCTACGTTGGCTCAGAAAAAAGCGCCGACCCAAGATTGACGTCGGAATATCAGGTCCACGGCGGATATGGCGGCGCATTCATCGGTCCAAATACTGATGGTAAAAACAGAAGCACATACGACCATCTTGGAAACTACCTCGGCGGCGGCGCCGATATTGCACTCGTTATGCTTGGCGCAAACAACTATTTCCACGGCGTTGACGTTAACAATATGAACGAGGTTTATTCCAATTTTGTTAAAAGGATTATCGAGCTGAGTCCCGGAATTACCGTTTATTGCGGAACAATGGTTAACCAAAGCAACGGAAACGCTCCCGACGTTAACAAGGGCTACATCGACAACGGACTTAACAAAATTTTGCCCGGAATTGTTGACTCACTTTGCAAAGAAGGTTATGACGTTCGATTTGTCGACGTTGATGAAATGACAAATCTCAGTGGCAGCGCCGGCGACTTTGACGGCGATGATGGTACCCACCCGAACGAACAGGGTCAGAGAAAAATGGCTGATGCTTGGTTTGATGCAATTCTCGACCAGGTACTCGAAATCAATGACAAGGGTGACAGTAGCGCAAGCGTTGTAAAGCACCCCGAAAGCGTTAAGTTGAATAAAGAAACCGCAACTGTTTTCAAGGGAAATAAAATTCGCCTCACAGCAACTGTAAAACCGTCGGATGCAAAGCATATTGGCTGCATTTGGTCATCAAGTGACGAAAGCATCGCTTCGGTCGACACATTCGGTTTGGTAAGCGGCGTAAAGACGGGTACAGCTACAATTACCGCAAAGACAATTGACGGCGGACTCGTCGCCACCTGCGAAGTTACAGTAAGCAAGGACGAAAATGCACCTTCATATAAAACATTAGTTTCAGATAATTTCAATAACGGCAGCTGGGAAGGCGACGATGCAAACGGCTTTAACGGCGGCGGATGGTATCGCTGGTTCCCCGGCGGCTCTGCAAAAACAGTTACTACCAAAAACAGCTACGAAGCAGGCAAAAACTTTATGATCAATATGGCTTATTCTGCCGAACAAAATACCGGCATCAGCCAATCAAATCTCGGCTATTTTGTTTCGTTTGAATATAGCGGATATGAACTCAGAGTTTATAACTGCGGCGGAATGGTTAAGCTGTTTAAGGACGGCAACGAACTTGGATCCTTTACCGGTGAATACGTACTCAAAAGACATCTCTACGGATTCTCATACAATAACGGCGTAATAACTGTTCATAGAGATTACGAAACACTCTTTACTGTTAAGTCGAGCTCTATATCCACCTCATCAAAAGTTACAGTCGTTTCATCAGAACCGTCGCGAGTTACGAATATTCAGGCAATCATCATCAGAAAGGCGCAATAATCGGTAAGATATAATGAATTCAAGTAACGAATTTATAAATATCCTGCCCATCGGCGACTCAATCACCGATGGAGCAGGTACACACAGCGGATATCGCTTTTTTCTACACAATCTGCTTTATAGAAGCGGAATAAATTTCAGATTTGCGGGACCCAAAAAGGCACATGACCCTCGTATGCCCGAAAGATATTATTATCACGCGGGTTACGGCGGAAACACTATTGGACCCGATAACAGCAAAAGCGGTAACGTTTTTTCGCGTCTTCCCGATATATTAAAGGAAAAGGTTGATATCGCCCTTCTCATGCTGGGTAGAAACAATTATTTTCAGTCGATTGACCTCGACAGAATTGATGAAGTTTATTACAATTTCATTAAGGAAATGCTTTCATATCAGCCGAAAATGCACATATTTGTCGGCTCAATGAATTATTCAAAGGCAGGAAACTCACCTGACGACCCTGCTTTAAGCGGATTAAATCAACTTCTGCCCGACGTATGCAAAAAACTGAAGGACGAAGGTCATAACGTATATTTTGTCGATATTGCTACTATCACTAATTTAGGCAAGGTTGACTTTAAACCATACGATAATACGCATCCTAACGACATCGGGCAGGAAAAGATTGCGAAGGCGTGGTTTGATGCCATTTTGCCCATCGCAAATGAAATGAACAAGCCCGACAATAATCAGATTCATGTCGAAAATTTCCGTTTAAGTAAAGAAAAACTCACCTTAAATACGAATGAGGAATTTCATTTATTCCCGATATTCACACCGTCAAATCCCGACGAATTCACAGTTTTTTGGTCAAGCAGCGACTCTGATGTTGTGAAAGTCGATTCACTCGGTAGGATAACCGCTTTAAAGGAAGGCAGTGCTACCATTTACGGCGAATGTCTTGACGGCGGATTCATTTCATCCTGTGAAGTCAAAGTGAACAGTACGATACCGATTGAGACCTCTACCATTTTTGAAAGTCCATTTTCGGACAAGGAAAAATGGGTGGGCAACGTCAATTATATCGACCGCGACAATATAATACTGTGGTTTATTCGAAATCAATTTAAAATTAACACGGTTGAAAAACTCACATCATCAGATAAATTCATTCTTCAATTTGAGTATGAGGTAACCGATAATAAAGGTCTGTATTTTGACACCTATACGTCACTGAAATTCAGCAATCTCGAAATGAGAATTTATGATGGCTCGACAAGATTCGAAGTACGCTATAATGACGAAATTCTGGCTACACACAACAGCTTCTTTGATATAGAAGCACGTACATATAAGCTTTTATACAATAAAGGAAAAATCGAAATGTTTAAAGGCGGAGAGATTATCATTTCGACCGAAAGAGAAATTGAACTATCCCCTTCTGATATTGAGCTATACTCTAACGAAGGCGAAAGATTATGTGTAATAAGCAATATTAAATTGCTGAACATACGGTAACTCTATTATGCCAAGAATTCGTATGAACTTATATTGTAATCCTTAAAATTTTTATCGCTTAATAGTATCACCATTATTAAAAGGCGCTGAAACAATTAGTTTCAGCGCCTTTTTTACTGCTACAAAATTTATGTAACAGTATTTATTTCCGAATTTAGTCCAAAGCTTACCGACAACGCTCTGTCTACCATATTCATTGAGCCGTTATCAAGTCTCCCCATTCGTTCCTTTAATCTTTGCTTATCAATGGTACGAATCTGTTCAAGCAAAACAATCGAATCCTTAGCAAGTCCCGATTCATCAGCATCAACCTTTATATGTGTAGGCAATTTTGTTTTATCGCGTTGACTTGTTATTGCTGCCGCAATAACGGTTGGGCTATATTTATTTCCGACATCATTCTGAACAATTAACACAGGTCGTACTCCTCCCTGCTCCGATCCGACAACCGGGCTCAAATCGGCATAATAAATATCGCCTCGTTTGATAGTCATTATATTCACACTCCAAAAACTGTTTGCACTAATATTCTTACCAATTGCGGCTTGATTTAATCGCCACCTTTAACATAATATTTTTGAAGTGCAGTTTTTGATATAACTACATGAGCTGAAAAACCATGAGCAAAATAAAAAAACCGGTATAAACCGGTTTTTTTATTTATCATATTATTACTAAATCGTCCTTTGATTGCTGAAATAAATTTTTAAATCATATTCGTCAAACTCAATCAGTTTAATAAATCCATTTTCATCAATATCAATTTCATAATCATCAAATTTAATTTTTCCGTCATCATATTCAAAGTCAGTAGTGAAATCAATATTTTTCATAGCATTTAAAAACATTGAAACTGACGAAAAATCATAAAGATTTGTACAATTAAGCCCCTTATAATTTGCATCAATTTTATCAGCATTAACATCCACCTTCAAGCCGTTTATAGTTTCAGGCGAGGTAATATTTACTGTAAAATCCGAAATGTTAACAAAATCAATGTTCCCTTCGCAACTGAAATCCTCGTACTCGATAAAGATATCAGCACTGAAATTAGACGTTATGGGAACAATCGATTTTTTAACCTTGCAGCCGCATAATAAAATCATGCAGGTTACTGCTAATAACAGAGATTTGGCTCTCAATCAATCACCTTCGTTGGTTTCGTATTCTAAAAAGAGCCCCTCCAAGCATTTTATCATGGTCGTCGGAGTTGTCGCGCGTTGAGAATACAGCTGTGACGACAACACGCCCGATTTCCCGTGAAGGAAAACTGCGTATCTTGCTGCATCAATTGCACGAATGCCTTCGCCGCAAAAGGCGGTAATCATTCCTGCAAGCATATCGCCCGTACCTGCCGTTGCCATTGAGCTGTCGGACATGGTGTTAATATAAACATTTCCATTTGGCTCAAATATAAGAGTACGAGGACCTTTTAACACCAAGATTGCATTATACTCACTTGAAAAATTACGGCCAATTTGAATAATATCAGATTGAATTTCTTTAACAGTAAGACCTATAAGCCGCGACATCTCGCCCATGTGCGGAGTTAGTATCAAATCCGATTTAGCTCTTTTAATAATATTTATGTTCGCCGACACGGAATTTATACCATCAGCATCAATAATTATATTACAATCTGCGTTGTCAACAATTTGAGAAACGACACCTATTGTATCTTCATCGCATCCCAAACCGCAACCAACGAGAATCGCATCCGATTTCTTAATTATAGGTAAAAGCTTTTCTTTGTTACCGACAGAAATACGACCGAGTGAATTTTCTTTTAATGGATAAAACACAGGTTCGCTTAAATTAGCAGATACAATTTCATAAATCGATTGAGGTAAACATACACCAACCAAACCTGCTCCGCATTTTACGGCTGCTGATGCGGCAATTTTAGCCGCTCCTGCCATACCATAAGAGCCGCAAACGAGAGTCACGCGCCCAAAATCATATTTGTTACAGAGAATCGGACGTTTATTTGAAAACTGTCTTTTAACATCATTTTCGCTAATAATATGAAGCGTTTCAGTTAAGTATGTTTCCGACGGCACACCGATATCGACACATTCGATTTCACCGCAAAATTCAGCTCCGGGATATAGAATATGGCAAAGTTTCTTCGCAATAAACGAGATTGTAAGGTCGGACTTTATACACGTATTGCCAATCATTCCGTTATCACATTCAACGCCACTCGGTAAATCCAGCGAAACAACTTTTGCATTAGACGAATTTATATTGCTTATAATCTCTGCTGTTCGTTCGTCAACATTACCTTTAAAACCCGTACCAAAAATTGCGTCAACAACAATGTCAGCATTCTTTACATCATCAGCAAAATAGGTAAAATCAGTTGAAATAACTCTTAAATCAATTTCGCACAAGCTGTCATACATAAGCTTGGCGGCATCAGTTTTAGGCGGTGAAATAAGATAAACCTTCGTCCTTATTCCCGCATTCATTAAATGGGCGGCGACAACTAAACCATCTCCGCCATTATTTCCGCCGCCACAAACCACAACAGCCGTCGAAGTATCACAAAACCGCCTCAAAATACATTCAAAGGCAGCTTTACCTGCATTTCTCATTAAGGTAATTTTATCAACGCCAAATTTTTCAGAATTATCTTCGATGTTAATAATTTCATCACGTGTATAAAGCATAATCCATTTCTCCCGATATGCCAAAATTATTACGGTTGCGTCATTTTCGGTCCAAACAATACAAATGAAAATGCGACCTTCCTAACAAAAGAACGGGGATGCATACCGCGTAAAATAATTAACACAGTTGGCTATCCCCGTAAATTTATTTAATAAATATTTTGCTCTCAGTCGAATCTGTAATTCGTGCAAATTCAGTGCAGTCAATTTCTACCGAACACATCAAAATAAATGTTACGCGGAATACAACGCTTTATTCCTTCAAGCATTTTTTCATTAGGTTCGATAACTACTATTGTTTTGCCGCTTTCGTTAGTTTTTATAACAAAATAATAGAGATTCTCGCTATTTGCATTTGCGGCAAAAATATGCGTATTAAACGAATCAATATTTACACTTTTATCAAACTTTGCAAAGGTGTCAATATCCTTGCATTCAAAGGTAATCAAACGACTTCTATCGCTGCGATTGAGAATCTTATCAACATCAAACTGACCGTTTGTAAGGCAATATTCGAACTCGATATCGAGAGCGCCATACATTTTTTTTGCAAGATAATATACGCCAACTGCCGCTATATACGGAACAAAAATCAGCACTGCGTACGGCTTACCCATAAAAAACAATGTACCAAACGTAATCAAAATAAATATAAGCAATACTGCACAAGCAATTACTCCATATTTATACGCACTTTCAATCGGTGATTTTTTTCTTACAACAATCTGTTCATTAAAAATATCCATTACTTTACCTCTCAAAAACATTATCTATTACTGATTATATCATAAAAAAGTAAAATTACAATTATTTATAATAAATATCGTTTGATGTGACCGATTGAAGCGTTTTTAAATATTCTGCGGCTTCACTTTTCGCTCCTAAAAGGTCGTGGTCGAGATAATTTCCGCACTCACGAGCGCTTACTCCAGGAATATCACCTTCATAACCAGATATAAACTCAAATGCATCCTTTATGAGCGAAATTACTTCATCGTGGCTAACATTGTCGCGAACAATAAAGTAAAATCCCGTTCTGCACCCCATTGGCCCAAAATAAATTACGCTGTCCTGATGCTTCGAATTACGGGCAAAGGTAGCAAACAAATGCTCGATTGTATGAATTGGAGCATTGTCAAGCACCTTTTCCTTATTTGGTCTCTTTAAACGAAGGTCGTAGGTAACTGCATCACCATCAACACGAGACAAATATACGCCCGGCAAAAGCACGGTATGGTCAACAAGAAAGCTGTTTATCGTTTTCAATCCAAATCACCTTTTAAATCATTTTAGCTAATTATAATGTATAACTGAAATTTAATCAATCGTTATTACCTATTTTATAATCAAAATCGGCAGAAAAATCACCTACGTGCGTGACAAGAATAATCAGCTTTTCATCCCTTTTTGACAGCAAAAGGTCGGCAACAGCGCTGATATTATCCTCATCGAGACCGGCAAAGGGCTCGTCTAAAATCAAAACGTCGGCATCAATCATAATCGCTCTTGCGGCGGCTACCCTTCTAGCCATGCCGACCGAAAGCTCGTTTGGTAACTTATCAAAATCATCGCCTTCAAAACCAACCTGCGAAAGCAAATACTTTGCTTTTTGAACATTTTCCTCGTTAATTTCGCAAACAGCGGCAACATTTTCAGCCGCAGTAAGCCAAGGTAAAAGACTTGATTCCTGAAAAACGGCCGAAAACACTAATTCCCTATTCATGCTGATTTCGCCGCTATATTTTTGAAGCCCGAGTAACGTGCGCAAGAGTGTTGTTTTTCCACTTCCCGATGCACCGGAAAAGGTAACGAGCCCCGTATCGGGAAGCAAAAGGCACATATTGTCAATAATTTTTTTATCTCCAAAGGATACGGAAACATTTTTAATTTCAATCATGCTTTTCACCTCCGACGTTATATTTTTTAAGCGTCCGTCGTACAAGCAAAAGTATTAACTTTTCAAGTAAAACGCTGATTATCACAACGAGGGTTGTATAGGCAAAAAGTTTTGGCGTTTCGAGGTAAATTTTAGAATTATAAATCTCTTTTCCAATCGAGAATTTTGGGGTGCAAAGCACCTCCGCCGCGATTCCCGATTTGAGCGACAGTCCGAGTGACGTAGTTGCAGCGGAAAGAATATACGGCATTACCGAGGGGATATAGACGAGCTTCAGCCGCTTAAACCAACCAAATTTAAACACCTTCGAAACGTCAAGCAGTCCTGAATCAACCTCGTTGAGACCGGTTGTGACATTTCCCCACACTATCGGTGAAACCATTAAAAAACATATAAAAATCGGAATATTTGAACTGTCTGAAATCCAAACCCATGCCAAAACGATAAAGGATGCGACAGGAGTTGCTCGAATTACGTTAAAAAACGGCGTAATAAACAGCTTAAACAATTCAAAACGATGAGCAACCACCGAACAAATTATTCCGTACAGCATACCCGTTACAAATCCGAACATTATTCGAAAAATCGACATCATAGCCGATTGCCAAAAGGTTGGCTCCTTCACAAGCTCGGCAAATGTCAATACAACACGATAAGGAGATACAAACAGTATCTCCTTATCGATGACAGCACTTATCAAAAACCACAGTCCGAGCCATACAGCCGAAACCGTAATTACTTTTATAAATTTATTCAACTTAACCCGCTTTGTAATAGAAGTTGTCATCGGGCAAAGCACCTCCGATTAAACCTGCCTTGAAGCTGAAAAGTAAATCGTAGAATCCTTTTATCTGGTTCTTCATATCGTCGCCGGTGATGTTTACAATATTGCAACGCGGAATTGCGGCAATTGCAATCGGCTTCTTTGCTACTATCTCATATTTTACACAAAGGTCGGCAGTTTCGTCAATATTGTTATTTGTTTTCTCAACCGAAATCTGATATTCATTGAGAAAATTTTCGACGGCTTTGGGATTCTTTTCTGCGAACTCGGTACGAACTACGATACAACCCATTGACAGTACGCAGTCGGCAACCTTTTCCCATTCCTCAGTTACGTTAAGTGCAACGCGGATATTTTCGTCCTGCATTGTGATTGTGGTAACAAATGGCTCGGGAACGATAGCAACGTTAACCTTTCCCGAAAGCATCTGGGTAGCAAGTTCGGAATGCTCGTCAAACCATTTGATTTCAACGTCTTTTTCGGGGTCAATGCCATTTTCGGCAAGGATATAGTTGAGTGCAAATTCGGGTACTGCGCCCTGACCGCTTGCACCGATTATCATTCCTTTTAAATCAGCTACGCTGTTCACCTTTTCACCGTTTTCAAGGATATACAAAACGCCAAGCGTATTGAGCGCAAGGAGCTTTACCTTTCCCTCGGTTTTTTGATAAAGATTTGCGGCGGCATTCGTCGGCAATGCGGCAATATCAATCGCTCCGTTAACGAGCTTACCTGTAATTTCATCGGGTGCGGCAGCGATTGTGTATGTATAATCGTTCAATGCTTCGCCCTTGTCAGCGGAATCGAGAAGCCATGTCATGCCTATTCCTGTCGGTCCCTTTAAGGTTGCGAGATTAACGTTAACCTTTTCTACAACCTCGCTTGAAGCATCGGCGGTAGACTCGGTATTATCCTTGTCACTTGTGCATCCTGCAAACATTGACAGCATCATTACCAATGCTGCTAAAAGTGCAATAATTCTAAAACTTTTTTTCATAATAAATTCCTCCTGAGAATTAGATATACATTTTTAATTTTTCTATATCAGAGATACAGATGTTCTTTCCCTTTCGGGTTATTATTTTTGCATCTTCAAATTCCTCAATAGCTCGATAAAGTGATGCTCTGCCGATTCCGATTCGCTCAGAAAGAAGTGTCATGCTATACTCGATACAAACCGTATCATTTTCGGCATTTTGGAGTAAAAAATAAGCTAATTTTGCATTTGCCGTTTGAGCCGAATACCCCGAAATGAGCTTGTTAAGATAATCAATTTTGTTACTCAACATGGTGATATAGTTTATCGCGAAATTTGTATCCTTTGAAATAAGCTCGCGAATCATATCCTCGCTAAAAAATATTGCTGAGCAATTATTATCGGCGATAATCTCACTAACAAATTTTGTTCTTTCACTAAAAAGAGCCGAAACACCAAAGATTTCGCCCTCACCGATTCGTCGTAGTATAACCGAATCACCGGCGCTGTGTGTACGGCGAATTACGGCATTTCCCTTTGTAATTATGCCGACACTGTGACTAAACGAGGTTGGCGCAAAGATAACCTCACCCCTCTCAAACGAGCGTCTATTAATTCGACTGTCGTTCAAAAAGGTGTTTAAAATATCAGCATTGACGCCATTAAAAATCTTATGTTCGTGTTCATTAAACATATAAATTTTCCTTTATTGTCTCATTTGAGACAATAATAACACATAGTCAGCTGTTTGTCAAGTATTTAACAATCTTTTTACGTCATTTTTTCTGAGAAAAGCATAAAAAAATCACCCTTGCAAATGCAAGAGTGATTTTTTGCGCAAAAGGGAGACTAAAAGCAGTATAATTTCACTTTTTCGAATGGCTCACAATCCGAACCGTAATTCCTAAAATAATTTGCAGGACTATTATAGTCAATGGTATATACGTCATATATTTTCCAATAATTTTTATAGATGGGTCATCCGGCAAAATAAGCACTATTCCTGTAATTAAAACAACAACTAAAAGTAACGCAATCGTTGTCACAGTATTTTTTATAATTTTCTTTGTCCTTTCAGACATAATATTATCAGGAATAATCAGTTGCATAAGTTTTATATAGCAATCTATAAAAAATTCAAATATTACTTCAAAAATTAACTCAAATAAACAGCCCATTAACAATTCCCCCTTTGCAGTTTAATAGGGTGTTGACTTTATTATATTATAGTTGTTCTTAATTTCAACACAAAATCATTTTACGAAAAAAGAAACACCCTTTGTCTATTGACAAAGGGTGTTTCTTTTCTGGAGCGGGTTACGAGGCTCGAACTCGCTCCCTCCACCTGGGCAAGGTGGCGCTCTACCAGAGGAGCTAAACCCGCATTCCGTGGTGCCTCCGGTCGGAATCG
>JAFQBX010000031.1 GCA_017399535.1 Clostridia bacterium
AACAAGAAGATAATGAACATAAGCATTCATTACTCCATCATCCATAACACATACCATTCCAACAAGTTTACTCCTATCCCAAGCAGAGTAAACCGTATTAAAATTTTTCATTGCAACCACAAGCTTATCGGGAAAATGTCCCGACGACCATTCAACAGATAAAAACAGTCTTTCTAAATCTTCTTGCTCAAAATTATGAATGTCTTTATATTCAATGTTCATATTTTACCTCGTCAAATTCTTATTTGTTTAATTATCACACATTCAACGGAACCTGTCATCATTCCGTGTAAAGTGTAACAGGACCATATAACCCACCTGAGAGGAAATCTTTTGCATATTCAATTTCACCCTCAAAATACTGAGATAATTCTTCTGTTTTCCATCTCTTAAAATAATCTGTATGAACATACCAGTTTGCAGAAGTATTTGTAACAGTTATTTTAAGCATATTGTTTTCGTTTAAAATTCCAGTTGGTATTTTAAACTTATATGGTGGTGCTGATTTTGCACCAAGATAGTATTCATTTAAAGATACAGAAGCAACAAAATGAACGTCGCCTAAATTGAGTTCGGCTTCTTTTCCTACTTTTTCAGCTGGAAGTGAAAAGCGAGTTTCATAAACGCCACTACCGGAATAAGTACTACCAATAATTTGCGACCAATCGCCAAGTTTTATTGGAACCGGCTTTTCAGAATGGTTAATATTATCAAATCCGTTTTCATCACAAACAAGTTCTGTTTCTTTTCTGAATGTAAAATCACTTGTAATATTAAATTCATCTTTGAAACGGTTCTGATTTTCTGCTTTCAGAACCTCATCAGTCAGTAAAACAACAGCAGTTTCGCCTATGGCAAGAGAAATTTTAAAAACACCATTTTCAGTTTCAATGTGTTGCAACTCACCATTGTTCAAGTCAAGCAAATACCCCTTTGCCGACTGTAAGTGAATACTGTAATCCCTGATTTCGCCTGTTTCTCTGAAGAGAATTAATAAATCACCGTTATCAAACTTTCTGTGCATAGCGCGTAAACCAACACCATCTGATTTTACTACCGGTGTAAGATTTGAAAGCTCGTGTGAAACTCTGCCACCTTGTTTTTCAAAATTATCCAACGCTTTTTGTGTGGCTTCGGGAATGAATGCGCCCTCTGGAATAATTATATTTTTATATTTTGCATTACCAATGCATATATAGCCATTTTTAATTTCTGCAAGTTGCAAAACATCGTCATCTACAATATCAAAATCGACCAGCATATCTTCAAGAGTTCTGCCAAGAGAGTCAAATTCTTTTGCTATTTCTTCTGAATTCAAGCCACCCTGAAAATCGGAGACAGGATAATAAAGACCTGTTTCATATACACGCTCACCAAGAGAGCTTATGTAAGATAATCGTTCTGTATATTGATTAAATTGATTAAGGTAACGGCAGAATGGTTGCTTTTCTGTGAAAATTGGTAGCTCCTGTGCAAGAAGTTGACCATTTCTTCCAAGTGGGAAATTAAACGGATTGAAAATATTTATTCCACGAACTGCCCCGTACCCCACTGTGTAGCGCATTATATCGTAAGAAACACTCGCCCCTGCTACACCCAAAATTTCACTTAACGCAAACCTTGTGCCATTCTGTGCTGATGCAGATGAAGCATATCGCGGGAAAAATCCGTTATAAGCATTAAAATCATTCTTATTAGCTATTTTATTTTCAGGGTAAAGCTGACGCCATATAACGTCAACACCAGGGATATCAAAACACCTGAGAGCCCGCATAAGATTGAAGTTACAACCATTCATACAGCCTTGGGGACTATGGTCAACATCAAGGTGACCTGTAAAAGCAACCTCCTTTTCATTCGCCCATTTTTTGCAAGGTAAAAGAAAATTTTCACAGAACGCACGACTGCATAAATCATACCAGCGGTGCAATATATGAACATTTTCTTCTGTTGGAGCAATTTTACCTTTTATTAACGGAAGATATGGCAATATTGATTCGCCATACATCTTTTCATATCTTTCTATTAACTCTTTGTTAGAAGTATGAAAAGGTGCTTTGGGTTCATCAGTAAACACAGCACTAACAAAGTTTTTGAAATCTTCACCTATTGCCCAAAAATATTTTTCGTGGGTGATTTCTATAAAATATTCTGTTGCTTTTTTGTTGAGCAAATCAGGATAGCTTGAATTTTCTACTGAAAACTCGGGATGTACCTTTGTCACCTTACCGCAAGCACTACCGGATGGCCAACCACCCTCATCATAAATCCAGCAATTCATATTGAGTGCTTTTCCCTTTTTAATTGCATATGCACAAAGCTCAAAAAACTCTACTGTAAGATAGTTCGGGGTAAGATTTGTAGGCATACTGTCCGGACGGAAATCTTTTGGTTCGGGAAGAATATAAAATGCTCTTATGCCAAGGTTTTGCATCTCTTCAATTTGAGCATCTATTATTTCTTCAGTGCATACGTCATTCCACACCCATACATACACAGGTGCACAGGAAACATCAGGAGTAAGAAAACTATTTATATTGAAAATATCGTTACCGTTCATTTTAAACATCCTTACTGTATCTGCCTTGTTTTTTCAAGCGGTTTACAAAACATTTAATAGTTATAACCATCACAATATAAAGTAATGCGAGTAAGACCGGATAAACTTTTATTCCGAACACGCTACTTATAAGACTTACCATAGGCGGTGCTAACATAACGCCGATATACGCAAAGGCAATTTGTGAGCCCATAATTGATTGTGACACTTCTTTACCGAAATTGTGCGGTGTTAAATGTATCATATTCGGATAAATAGAGCCATTACCAAGACCTATAAGGAATAAGCCAACAACTGCAAAAATATCACCTAAAGGAAGAAGCATAATAACAATTGCCGGTGCGAGAATTACACAACCTATAAAAATACGCTTCCATGTTTTAATTTTATTTGCAAGTAAACCCGAAGCAAAACGACCTATAGACATTCCGACATAATATATAGTAAGCGCAAGTGCTCCGTGTTCAATTTCAAACCCTTTTTCCTCTACTAAATATGTACTTCCCCAGACTCCGCAAGCATACTCAATTGCATTTGTCATAAGCATAATTATCCAGACTTGTCTTACATCTGTTTTTTTTATCATTTCTGCAATTGAAAGGGTTACTCCGCTTTCTTCATCCGTTTCTTGTGTTGAAGAATTCTTTTTCCATAACGGAACAGAAAATATTAATAACAACGCAATAGCAAACTGAACATAAAAAGCATAGCGATAACCACCACGCCAACCAACATTACTGAAAGCCTGTGACATAATGTAAGGGCTTAACGATACCCCTACACCATAAAAGCAGTGCAAAAAATTCATATGACTTGCTTTACAGTGAAGAGCCACATAATTATTAAGACCGGAATCAATTGCACCGGCACCAAGCCCTAAGACAATGGCTAATGGTATCATAAACAGGAACGACGGCACCAGAGAAAAGCCAAGCAAAGAAAGTGCAGTCATAGCAGTACTGAAAGCTGTAACCTTTGCAGTACCCAATTTATTGAGAATTCTTGTACTGAACATACTTGAGAGCACTGTACAACCAGAAATTAAAAACGTAAGAATACTCACCATTTCAACAGGAATACCAAGTTCTGTATGAATTGCAGGCCAGGCAGAGCCGATAAGCGAATCGGGAACTCCGAGCCCTATAAAAGCAATATAAATAACGATTAAAAGTAAGCTTGTCATAATACATCTCCGCAAATTCTTATTTGTCGAACTGATTATATCACACATAATTTGAATTTACAATCGGGGTCGGGTGTTCGCTAAAAAATCAATGCGAAGCATTGTATGTAATTCTTTCGCAGAAAGGTATGCAATCAATCCGAAGGAGATTGCACCTGCGGTGATGACATACAGCTTCGCTGATTACATGCGCCTGATGGCGATTACATACCAATCCTTCGGATTGGATAAAAAAATTCCTGTTCCGAAGAACAGGAATTTTTTGTGCTTACAACTCGTTTTTGTCAAAATTAAAACAGTTCAACAAAATGGATTTTTTCAGTTTACTCTTCCTATCATATCGAGGGGGATTTCTTTAAAGTCGGGAGCGACTTTTCTGATTTCATCAATGTCTTTGATATTATAATCTCCGTTATCAATATCCACAAATATTTCATCACATTTGCCTACATTATAAATTCCATTTTCGCTTATATCGCTGAACTTCCAAACAGAACTGTAAACTTCACCATAGCCCATATTTTTATTAATGATAATATTATTTTTGAAGGTACTTGTTGGGTTAGGTATATAATCGGGTGAATCTGCTTTTGAAATATCGTCTGTGCAGTTTTTGTATTCGGGGAATGCTTTTTGCCAAGCTTCGCTCTGCCAGGGTGAATTATACAAAGCCTCCCACATATCACCACTATCAACGTAAGCGTGAGTAAACCAGCCTTTTTCAAGGGCACCCTCTCTTGCCCTGTCATCAAACCTCAGAGCATTGTTGCCCGAATTCACGATGATATTATTGGTTATTACGTTATCTCTGCCACCACCGACGTGAATTGAGTTACTGGGAATATTGATAAGAAGATTACCGTAAATCCTCTGACCTGAAACCGCATCATCAAGATAAATACCATCAGGTCTGTGATTTTCTGAACCGACATTATAGATGCAGTTGTATCTTACAATATTACCGTACCACACCCAGCTTCTACCCGAATAAATTGCACCTGCATCATCCGAAAGAAGACATACGTCGTGAATAAGATTATACTCAACAATGTGATTATTGCCTTTGTAAGTAATTGCCTCGTGAGGAGAGTTTACCATCTCATTATGAGAGCAAATATTACCCACACCCTCAAGCGTAACGGCAGGCTGATATGTCTGATAAATTTCAGACCAATCGTGGATATAGTTGTTATCTGCCTTACTGTTACCGGGTGTAAGGGTTTCTGTATCACCACCGGTAATGATGATTCCACCTTTTCCCGTGCGGGTGATTTCGTTGTTATATGCAAGATTGTTGCTTCCGTTCATAACAAGAGCATTACCTGCAACATTTTTGATAAGACAATTCTGAACAGTATTGTTATTGCCTGTTATAACTACGCCGTCACTTCGTGTTCCTTTTACTGTTAATCCGTCAAAGGTGATGTAATCAGCCTCAGAATTTATTACGGGATTAAGCGAGAGAGAAAGAATGATTTCTGCATTATCCTTGTTTTCAGGTTCCCACATACAAAGGAGACCCTTTTCTCTGTCAAGATACCATTCACCGGGTGCAGAAAGCTCTTCAAGAACATTGAAAAAATAGTACGGTGCATCGGTTTTTGTTCCGTAAAGACTGACAAACCTTGGAGAAAGTTCACGAGTATCTTTATCAAAACTTCCTATGGGAGTTGAAGCATCTGCCCAATCATATTTCCAATAGCCGAACATCCACACATCATCAAGGTTTTTCCAGCCTGAAATTCTCTTTGCAAGTTCAGGATTAACTTTGTAAATATCCGGTTCGGGATTACGGATTTCATACCAATTTTTAACCTCTGTAAGCGCACCGTCGGATTCCTTACCCAAGCCTGTTTTTACAACCTCTTCGGTATAAAGGTATTCATTATCGGGGTATCTTGCAATTGTTTGTCTTATATCATCCACAAAAAGCTCACAATAAAGAGAGCCTGTATAATCGCCATCATAATTATCCGCTGTATGGTATGAGCCTATTGCATAAATCTTACCCCAATCCTCCTTTGTGAGCGAATATGGTGCTTTTGTAAGGTCAACAACCATAACTTTTGCCTTGGCATCGTCAGAAAGCCTTTCAGCTATTACGGGATAACTTTTTGCGTTTTTAAAATCGGCAGAATTAAGTGTTATACCACCGTTTATAACAACATCACCATTATAAGAGCAGTATGTTACGGGGCATTCCTTTGTACCTGAATCTGCTTTGGTAAAATTAAGCGAAGATACACGGTATTCGCCCCCCTCAATGCAAACTGTAATACCCTTTTTGCCAGCTTTATCTGTATTTCGTACAGCTTCAACCACTTTTTCAATTGTCAGATACGGTGAATCTTTTGTACCGCTGTTTTCATCATTGCCGTTTGTGCTGACATAAAAATCACCGATAATCATTTTATCATCATCCTTTTCTTTTGATACTGTTGATATAACAGGTACAGGAGCGGTGTAATCTTCGTAAAGCAAAACGTAAATGTGCGATTTGATATATGAATGACTACCCAAAAGGAAACCTGCAATTATAAATAAAGAAAGAACTGCTTTTATAATCTTGCTGTTGAATATTTTCAAAACACAAAGCAAAGCCATAACAGATGTGCTAATGAATATGAGATACACGGGGATAACCAATGCTGCCAGTTCAAGCTCACCACTGCCGATTACGGCATTTATCAAAAACATAAGTCCGATAAGGACAAGCGCAAAGACCAAAGCCGTCAAAACTGCACTCAATACTGTTTTCTTTTTATCTGTTTTTTTGCTCAGCGGTATTGAAAGCAATGCTCCGCCAATACAAACAACAAGGCCAAGAATAAACTGAAGCGGTGTATACTCATAGCAAAGATATTGCATATGATAGTAATACAAGCCAACAATCGCAAAAGCTATGCCCAAAACAAGACAAATTGTTCCGGATATTTTTGTTTTTAAGGTTTTCTTCATAGAAATAAATCCTCCTGGATTCTGATTGGTTGAAATAATTATAATACTATAAAATAAAAAATACAAGATAAAGCCTTGCAAAAATACTTCTTCACTATTACTTCTTACTTCTTACTTTCCAAAAATCGCCCCAAAGATTAGTGAAGAGTGAAGAGTGAATAGTGAAGAAGTAAAAAGTAAAATCGACGAACTTCTGTCGAAATTCGTCGATTTTTGTGTTTACAACTTGTTTTTGTCAAAAATTGAAATCACTCAAAACAGCCCGATAAATTGGAATTTGTCATTATAAATCTATAGTGATTTCACATTTTTTAAGAACTTATTGCAACAAGGCATCTGTAACGAACGGTTTCCATTCTTTTTTTGCATAATCATAAGCACCGAATCCTGCGTTGTATTCCCAATAGCCCCAAGAAAGGTTATGCTTTTTCATAAGAACAACCGCTCCGCTGAGGAATTGTGAAACATCTTCTTCTGAAACCTGTTTCTCGTATACGCCGAATTCCCCGATAATAACCTTGATTCCTGTTTTATTCTGATATTCTTCTGCAACTATCAACGCCTGTTCGAAGTCGTTCATCATATCTTGTGAAAACGGGATTTCTTTTTGATATGTTTCATCCATCCATTCAGCACCCTGATGTGTAAACCTCATAGGTGCATAATTATGTACGTCTGCAACAATATGCTTATCTGAACGCTTGACGAGCATTGCAGAAAGCTTATGAGCACTGTTGAAGTTCATCGGTGAAAGACAAATCACTCTGTCCTCATCAATTTTTCTTATGGCGGCAACTGCGGAAAGCTGAATGTAATTCCACTTTGCATCGCTTATTTTACCGCTGTCATTGTTTGGCTCATTGTATATCTCAAACCAAAGCTTTTCGCTGTAATCGGCATATCTCTCTGCTACTTGTTCCCAGATGGAAATCAGTCTTTGTGTGTTCTGTGCATCAGGATTTTTAGTGAAATCTGACCAGCCATGCAAATCGAGCAATACAGTCAAATCCGAATCAAGTGCGAGCTTGAGAACGGTATCAAGATTTCTCATTGCACTTTCATTCAATCTGCCGTCATAATCAAGCATCCAGCCGAAGTTTACGGGAAGTCGTATGAAATCAAAGCCTTTGTTCCGCACATTTTCAAAGGTTTCTTTTTCCATTATGTAATCACGGGCAAAGCCTGATTCCATACAAGGTATATTGATTCCGCGATTGACGTTAAAATCTATGTCTGTATTCTCGTCGCAGGCAGGTGTAAGGAAATACTCTATAATACTGAATACGTTTTTGAAAAAATTCTTGATTAAGGAAGGAACTGAAAGCCCAACCAATTCAGGCACCTCAGGAAGGGCAGATGTGTTTTGAGTAAATGTTACGCTGTCCGCATTCAGATTCTTTATTTTAATTGCAGGACGGATACCTGTTCCTGTAAAATATGTGAAGAAAGGATAGCGGTTACAGTAAAAGTCGTGACCGTATAAGCTTCCGTCTGCCGAAACGCAAACCGCTGTATATGAGTTATCACCCGGTGTGCGGAGATACCAATAAAAATTGCCGCCATCAACAAACAAGCCCTGACATTTTGCATAATCCGTGCCGGTTGCGACTCTTTCTTGGTTTTGACTGTTTTTCACCTCGTTCACTGACGGAAGAAAAACCCTGTCTTCAAAAGGAGCCCATAAATCGTCAATATAGTTATATTCAAGATTTGCTTTTTCCTCTGCCGTAAACGCACAGTTAAGGAATTCATTATTCAGCATATTCCTTATACTGCTGACAACATAATAATTTGAACAATCATAATACTGATAATCGGAAAAATACTGCCATCCGTTGTAATAAATCATATTCTGAAACGGCTGTGAATCAATAATGGAGTCGCATATTGCATATCCTGACTTTTCGTCAACAACACGCCATTTAAGCGGTTCGTAGATGAACCAGTATATTTTGTCGCATTCGTAGCCGTTGTTGTCCTGATATGTGTCACCGACGGTTGTTGATTCAAAGCCTGTAAAATACGGTCTGTACGAGTCAAACTTTACTGCTCTGTACTTGTTGCCGTCAAAGTTTACATCAGCATACTGCATATAGTCAGCAGTGTGCATTTTTCCGTCATTCCATTTGCCCGTACCACAGTAATAATCATAGCTTTTCCACTGAAGCTCGATATCGTTAAGTACAGATAGCAATTCAGAATCTATAACCTCGCTTTGCGGATAAGAACCGAAAAGAAAAACGTTATCAGACACGGTTGTTTCCGCTGCCGAAGAAGCCAAAGGCAGAGAAGTTATTATAATAGCGATAACAATAAAAAAGGATAATAATTTGTATTTGTTTTTCATAAAGACCTCCTGTATGGTATAAATTGACCGTCAAATTCTAATTTTCCTAACTGTTCGACCTATTGAAATTTGTCAATACCTATTACCATAAAAAGCTTTTGCTTTTTCCGTATATTTCTTTACGAACTCGGTCTTTGCGTTTGTATAAGCATCTCGATTATGCTCGTATTCTTTCCATAACGAGAGCTTTAATTTTTCATATTCTTTTGCAATATCGGGAAACTCGATAAGATAATCTCTAAAATACAATTCATCGTTATCCCCTGCATATCTCAAATGCAAATGAAATACTTTCTCGGAAAATCCATTTTCGGTATATCCTTTATTAAAAGAAATTCCATCTTCGCTTTGCGACATACAAATATACCCGTTGTTTGCAATCGAATCTTTATAATCAAGCAAGTTGCTTTTCTTGGGAACTTCTACAAGAATGTCAATGATTGGTTTTGCCCATATAGCAGGGATTGCCGTACTTCCTATATGGCTTATTTTTTTAACCTGCGGAAGAATATTTTTCAATAGGTTTTCTTCTTCAAAATACCATTCCTTCCAATGGTCTTGATGTTTCGTTAAAATGATAGGAAACAACTGCCACAGTTCTTCCAAACTCATTTCTGATAATTTCTTTCCCATAATACACTCCGTCAAATTGGAATTTGTCAGTATTACAACTGCTTAATCTCATTGGCAATCACAGCCACATCCTTTGCGTTTGTATCAATTATAATGGTATCCAATGTTTGATACATCGGTATTCTTGCTATGCT
>JAFQBX010000032.1 GCA_017399535.1 Clostridia bacterium
CCATTAATACTCTTTGTACTGCCTGCGCGCTCATGGTGTACAGATGTGACGTTACCGCCGCAGTCTGCAATAATTCTTGAAACATCCTTAAGCTGACCGGGTTTATCAATCAGTTCAATGAGCATACTTGAAGTCCTGCCCGATTTGATAAGGCCTCGTTTGATAACTCTTGAAAGGCTTGTAACATCTATGTTTCCGCCCGAAACAAGGCTTACAACCTTCTTCCCTTGAATCGGAAATTTATTGAACATTGCCGCCGCAACGGAAACAGCTCCCGCACCTTCGGCAATCATTTTCTGCTTTTCGATAAGTTCAAGAATTGCGCCTGCGATTTCATCCTCTGTTACAAGTGCGATATCATCAACATACTTGTTGATTAACTCAAAGGTGTGTTCACCGGGTTGTTTGACGGCAATACCGTCTGCGATTGTGGAAACGGAATCAAGGCACTCAATATTTCCGCTTTTCAGCGAGTTGAACATACTCGGAGCGCCTGCCGCCTGAACGCCGTAAACCTTGATTGAGGGTCTGATTGATTTTAGTGCATAAGCAACACCCGAAATAAGACCGCCGCCGCCAATCGGAACGATAACCGCATCAACGTCATCAAGGTCGCTTGCAATTTCAAGACCGATTGTTCCCTGTCCTGCAATCACCGCTTCGTCATCAAACGGATGAACAAAGGTGTAACCCATTTCATCCTTCAGCTGAAGTGCCTTTGCATAAGCGTCGTCATAGCAACCGTTGACAAGGCAAACGTCTGCGCCGTAGCCTTTTGTTGCTTCAACCTTTGAAATCGGAGCACTGTCGGGCAGGCAAATCAGAGATTTGATCCCGTGCTTCGATGCCGCAAGAGCAACGCCCTGAGCGTGATTTCCTGCCGAGCAGGCTATAACTCCTCTTGCCTTTTCCTCATCGGAAAGTGTAGCTATTTTATAGCCTGAGCCTCGCAGCTTGAAAGAGCCTGTTTTCTGTAGGTTTTCGGGTTTCAGATATAGTCGGCAATCCGCCGCAATTCCGTTTGAGGGAACAACCTTTGTTGCTCTTATAATGTCCTTGAGCACCACCTGTGCTTCAAAAATCTTGTCAAGCGTCAACATTTCACTACACTCCAATCCGTACAAATTATAATTATGGCTGTTGAGAAAGGATGACGGGGGCGTTTTTTCACCTGAGGACGTATGCGGATACGTCGAAGGGGAAAAGGCGTTTCCGTCGCCTTTATCGGCAGTCAGAAAAACAAAAAATCCTGCCTCTGAACTAATAAATAGTAAAGAGACAGGATTTCTAATACAAAATAATTAAAAATCTTGCGGTACCACTCTTCTTGCCGCCCCGAAAGGCGACCACTCACTGCGACCAACATCGCGCCCTGCTGTAACGGTCAGGCTCCGTCCTCCCTATGTATCAAAAGATTGGTTCGGGTAGGCTGCTCGGAGGAGAGCTCGCAAATAAGACCTTCCGTTGACTCGCACCATCCGTCAACTCTCTGAAGCAGGTACAAACCGCTTATTCCTCGTCATAGCTTTTATGGTAGTAAACTACAAAAAACACGACTAACATCGCTCCCCGCTGTAACGGTCGGGCTCCGTCTGCCTTACTCAAAAATTCTTTCAGGCTCGCCGCTCTGAGGTGATTTAGCCTTGATAAATCCGTCCGCCGATTCACACCAACCATCGGCTCTCTGATGCGGGATTGATCTGCCGCTCCTCGTCATTGCGTTTATGAGTTATTGAATTGTTGTCATTATA